>WVWN01000078.1:9252-112173 GCA_011773985.1 Candidatus Zixiibacteriota bacterium
GCGGCACGGCCCGCGCGGAGTCGTGGAACAATATCCCCATCATCCGCATGACGAATATAAACCTTCTGCCCGGCGATTCGTCGCTCGAGGAGATGCTCGCCGGCACCGACGACGGCCTCTACGTCAATACCAACCGCTCCTGGTCCATCGACGACAAACGCACCAACTTCCAGTTCACGACGGAGTGGGGCCAACTCGTCAAGGCCGGTAAGCTGGGCGCCGTCGTCAAAAACGCCACGTACACGGGCAAGACGCCCGTCTTCTGGGGAAATTGCGACGCGATAGGTAGCGAAAGCGAGTGGTACATGTGGGGGACGCCGAACTGCGGCAAGGGCCAGCCCGGGCAATCGATGCACGTGGGCCACGGCACCGCGCCCGCCCGCTTTCGCAACGTGAAGATACAGGGCTCGTAGCGCGTTTATATGAAAAACAAAGGGCCGGGTTTCCTCCCGGCCTTTTTTCGTGCGATATTATGGCGCGTATCTACTCGTTATAGAGAGGTATTATGTCCGGTTACGGCAGGCTGCCGAATCGTTATTTTTAACCGGGTTGATGTCGACGCGCAATTGAGCTATTATATAAAAGTCGAAAGGGAGGTTCGCCATGCTTACGAAGAAGGGAGTCTTCATAATTGCGGGGGCCTTTGCGTTCGCGGCTTTGTCTTCCTGGGCCGGACCGGGGTCCGTGATAAGTTCTTTCAAAGTAAAGGAGCCAGGGGGTCCTCCGTTTGGTGCCTACCGCGACGCGGACTACGTTTACGTTATTCACGGAATGGGGTCGCCGGGTCACTTAGCCATGAAATATACGCCGACGGGGAGCTATGTCGGGGCTTCGAATTTCCAGAATTGCCGTTTCGTTCCCGAGGACCCCGACCACAGCTACCTCGGGTCCTCGTACATAACCCTCGCCGCAGAAGCGGGAGTGGTAACTTACCGGAAAGCGGGCGGGTCGCCCGTCCGGTGGGACCACGTCGACCTTAAAGAGACGCTCGGCTACGCCCACCGCCCCGGGAGCCCGTATTACTTCGTCGGCGTCGCGCCCGAGTGGAGCGATTACGATTACGTCGTCTACCGCTTCAGCACCGGCGGTAGTCTGGTTAGCTCCTTCGTTTCGAATTACGGCTCGAAATTGGCCGCCACGGACCGCTTCGCGCGCGTTGCCGGCGAATATTTAATAACCTTTGGGGGGTACGGGACTTGTGGCGTCTACGACCCGGGCGGGTCGTTGGTCGCGACGTTCGACCAAAAGGCCGGGTGGATTTACGGCGGCACGGCGGGGCCAGCGTACCCCGCCTTTTACGGTACGACGCTGTGGGCGCTGGCCATGCAAGGCCACCGCGATAACGTCGTTTATCAAATAGACTTGGGCAACTGGACCGAGGCCGTAGCGCCGGCGTCTCTCGGCAGGGTAAAGGCGTTGTTCCGCTAAAGGACCGTGTACGCAACAAGGCCGGCGTATAGCGCCGGCCTTTTTCGTAGGTCCGTCGATAGTCCCGGGTTAGTGGCCGCTTAGTAGGCGGCCCGGGTCACAAGACGCCCCCCAGCACCTCGCCCGCCTTGCCGCGCCAGCTCTCGTCGGCGAAGGGCGTGAGCGGCGTCTCCCCGGGATTAACTTCGATGACGTACGCGCCGGCGCCCTTCGCGAGCTGCGGCAGGTGCGCCACCGGGTAGACGACCGCGGAGGTGCCCACTACCAACATAAGGCCGCAGCTCTGCGCCGCGGCGAAAGCCCGGCCTATCGCCTCCTCCGGCAGCGCCTCGCCGAACCATACGACCGCGGGCCGTAACAGGCCGCCGCAGCCGTCGCATTTGGGCGGCAGCTCGGGGAAGGGCAGCGTCCGGTCCTCGCGGCTCGAGCCGCAGGACGTGCACCGTACTCGCCAGATGTCGCCGTGGACCTCGACCAACTTGCTCGAGCCGGCGAGGCGGTGCAGGCCGTCGACGTTCTGCGTTACGAGGAGGAAGTCGCCGCCGTGCTCGCGCTCGAGGCGGGCGATAAACTCGTGCGCGGCGTTGGGCTTGCACGCGGCTACGATCTCCCGGCGCCACTGGTACCACTCCCAGACGAGCTTCGGGTCGCGCGCGAAGGCGCCCGGCGTCGCGAGCTCCTCGGCGCGGAAGTTGCGCCAAAGGCCGTCCTCGCCGCGGAAGGTGGGGACGCCCGACTCCGCGGAAACGCCGGCACCCGTCAGGACCACGACGGCGCCGGCGTCGGCCGTCACTTCGCGGAGCTTGGCGCTTTGGAAGCGAGCCGTCAACGCCTTTCCCAAGTCGTCCGGTATACCGAGTTGACGCGGAGGTACGCCGTCAGTGAGGGCGATATATCCGAGAGGAATTCGTTCAGGTTGGCGATAAACGTACGGGGCACGACGACGACGTCGCCTTTGTCGAGGGGGATGTTAAGCGTAATGACGCCGTCGTCTATAACTTTCTCCATATCTATACGCATCACGCGGGGTTCTTCCAGGAAGGAGCGGACGACCATGGTGCTGGCGCGCGCGGCGCTCCTTTTGAAACCGCCCGCCTCGGCGACCATCTCGAGTAGCGTCGTTCGCCCGCGGAAGTCGTAGACGCCCGGCTTCTCGACCTCGCCTAAAAGATAAACTACGCAGGAGTTGTACTCTTTTATTTCGACCGTCACCTGCGGGTTTTTGTAATAGGCCGAGAGCCCGTCGCGCAGTGTGCGGTTGAAGGCCGGGAGCGGGACGCCGGCGGCTTGGATTTCGCCCACGTAGGGGAATACGATCTTGCCGTCGAAGCGGACCGTGTAATTGCCGCTGAGGTCGGCTTCTCCCGCGACGCGGACGTTCAGCACGTCGGTCTCGCCGATTACGTACGCGTCGAAAGGAGCCAGCTCCTCGGCGCCCACCGCGGGCGCCGTCGCGAGCGCTACGCAGAACGTCCAGGGAAGTTTTTTTAACATCAATTTTAACGGCCGGTTTTGCGCCGCTTCGGCGCGGCCGTCCTCGTCTTCGTTTTCTTTTTCGTCGCGGTTTGGCGTCGTGCGGCCCTCTTTCGGCGGGAAAGCTTCTCGAGTTGTGCGAATATTTTTTCGACTTCGCGCTCGAGGGCGGCGATATTTTTTATTTTTTTCTTAACGCCGGCGTTGGTCCGGACGTCGGCACCCTCGCCGGCAAGGATATAGACGGTTTCGCCGAGTTCCGCAAAAAGGCGTTCGATGCGGCGCCTTAGCGCGAATATGCGGAGGCGTAGCGCCGCGGCGCGCGACAGCTTCTCCGCCCTTTCCGCGGCGTAGGTGACGCCGTCTTTAATAGTCTTCTTAATATCTTCAAAGTCCGCCATGTCGCCACCTCTTGAGTTATTCTACAACATTACCGGCCGTCCCGTCAAGCCGGAGTATAGCCTCCCACTTGACAGCGATAGTCGCCTGCCTTAATATACAGGCTGAATGGTAAGTTCGGCCCGGCGATTGCGTTTGAGCGGTACGCGCGTAGTACTCGCGTTCGTAGTGGCGGCGGGCGTGGCGACCGCTTTCTATCGCCTCGGCGCGCACAGCCTTTGGTTCGACGAGATTACGGGCGCGCGGGTGGCGGACCAACGCACCGCGGCCGAGGTCGTGTCCGCCCGTAAAATGGACTCCCATCCGCCGGCGATGGCGCTTGCGGAGCACTGGTCGCGTAAGGAGTTCGGCCTTTCCGAGTGGTCGTTGCGTTTGCCCGCGGCTTTAGCGTCGGCCCTGGCGTTAATTTTTGTCGTCGCGCTTGCCGCGGCGTGGGGCGACTTGCGCGTCGGCTTATTGGCCGGCGCGCTCGCGGCCTTTTCGCCTACGTTCGTATTCTTCGCGCATAACGCTAGGCCTTACGCCATGGCCATGTTCTTTGCGGGTGCCGCCTCGGCCTGTTTCCTCTTCGCGTTTCAGAACCGCCGGAAATATCTTTGGTTTCCGCTATACGCCGTCTTAGCCGGCCTCGCTTTGTATACTCATTATTTTACGACCGTAGTGCTGACGGCCCATTTTTTTGTCGGCCTATTGGGGTGGCTGCCGGGGCTCAGGCCGCGAAGAGCGAGCTCGAGCCGAAGTTACGCGATAATTTTCGTTTTGCTCGTCGCGGCGATCGCGGCCGCGGCGGCCGCGGCGTGGCCCATTTTCGGGAAAGCCTTAAACGACCGTGAACGTTTTCCGGGGGGCGAAATGGCGGTGACGCCGAATTTGGTTTTCGGCGCGTTCGCGTCCGTGGGGTGGAACCGCGCGGCGGCCAACGTCCTCTTCCTCGCGGCGTGGGTCGCGGGCATAGCCTCTATTTGGCGGCGGGTGGGTAAGTTCGGCGGCGCTACGGCGTTTTTTTTGACGGCTTTGCCGATCTTTCTCCCGGTAGCGATAATTCGGTTTACGACGCAGTATTGGAACCCGCGCTTCTGCTACTTCGCGTTCCCGGCGTTTATGGCGGTGGCGGCGTTCGGCTTCGTCGCGATGGGCAAAGTGCTGGCCGGGGCGGCGCGGCGCAGTTTCCCCGCGGCCGCCCTCACCGTCGTGTTGTCGGCGGGGATTGTCAAAGCGGTCGCGGACGACGTCGTCGCCTTGCGCGTTGGATTCACGACGCCGGTCCAGGATTTCCGGGGGGCGGTCGCGTTCGTGAACCGGAACCGAAACTGGCAAGCTAAGGTTATGGTTTGGCCCTTTCGGAATTGGGACTGTTACCATTTTTACACGAAGACGCAAGGGGGCCCCGACGCGTTGGCGAGGCCGCGCCGGCGCATCATAGAATCTTTGGAGACGTGGCCGCGCGTCTTCGTCGTCAGCACGGACGCCGAATTCAACAACGAGCTAACGGAACGTTTCGCCTCGACCGTGCGGTTCCGTTTTGAGAGCCTGGATATTTTGTATTACAACGCCTTATATGAAACGCCGGGCAAGCTATTTGAACGGCTGCCGCGCGACGTGGTGGGCGTGGCGCCGGCGATTTTGATGAACGCCTTAGGCCGGCATGCGGTGCGGGCCGAGTTGAACGACGCCGCAAAGTATTATTTCGAGGCGGCCGTATCCAGGGAGGGCTTAGAGAAGGCGGAGACGTTTGTCCTCGCGGACCTATACGCCGCGCGCGGCGAGTACGAACGGGCGTTACGCCTGGCCGGGGGCTACGTGCGGCGGCATCCCGACGAGGGTTGGCCATACACGAAACTTGCCGATATCTACTCGCAGAAAGGCGACAAGAATTCCGCGATTGCTTATTACCGCCGGGCGGTTTGGCTCGAGCCGTCGAAAGATAATTGGCGGAAACGCCTGAAGGATTTGGCGATAAACCGGCCTTTCTTCCGGGGCCTCTTGGGCTATTCCGACCCCCGCTGGATATGACGAGGTAAAATTATGGATAAGTTCGTGATTCGCGGTGGGCGCCGCCTATCCGGCGTGGTCGCGGCTCAAGGGTCTAAGAATGCTTGCTTGCCTATGATGGCCGCGGCGCTCTTGGCCGAGGGCGTAACGACGTTGAGGAACGTCCCGCGGCTCGCCGATATCGAGACGATGGCGGACGTCCTGCGTTCTTTGGGAGCGACGGCGGAGTGGGAAGGTCCGCACGAGTTGGCCATAGACACTACCTCGGTCGAAAGGTACGTGGCGCCTTACGACGTCGTGAGGCGTATGCGGGCGTCGATAGCGGTTTTGGGGCCCCTGTTAGCTCGTTTCCGGAGGGCGGAGGTGTCGCTCCCCGGGGGATGCGCGTTCGGCCCGCGGCCGGTCGACCTGCACATAAAGGCCGTTAAGGAGCTCGGGGCGAAGGTGGATTTGAGGGGAGGGTACATAGTGGCCCAGGCGCCGGCGTTGAAGGGCAAGCGCGTTAATATGACCGGCCCCGCGGGCCCGAGTAGAGGAGCGACCGCCAACTTGATGATGGCGGCGGCGTTGGCGGAAGGCGTTACCGTGATCGAGAACGCCGCGCGCGAGCCGGAGGTTGCGGACCTCGTGAACATGCTTCGCGCGATGGGTGCTCAAGTAGACGGCGGCGGCTCGAGCGAAATAACCGTCGCGGGCGTGGAACACTTGAAACCGTGCGAGTACGAGGTTATGAACGATCAGATCGAAGCGGCCACGTATTTGATTGCGGGCGCCATAACCGGCGGTGACGTTGCGGTTGAGGGTGCGGACGCGGGTTACTTAAGTTTGTTCGACGAAAGGTTAGCGGCGGCGGGTGTGACGGTCGAGGCGGGCGGCGACGGCATTCGCGTACGGGGTAGCCTACCGGTCGCGCCGTTGGAGATTAGGACCGCGCCGTTCCCCGGCTTCCCGACGGATTTGCAACCGCAAATGACGGCGCTTTTGAGCTTGGCCTCGGGGCGGAGCGTCATCGTGGAAGGTATTTACCCCGACCGCTTCAACCACGCCCCCGAGCTCGGTCGGTTGGGCGCGCACGTCGAGGTTACGCCGCCCACGGCGGTAGTTAACGGCGTTCACCGTTTGTACGGCGCGTACGTTATGGCGTCGGACCTGCGCGCGGGCGCGGCCTTGGTATTGGCTGGCCTGGCCGCGGAAGGGGAGACAAATGTCCGTCGGATTTACCATATAGATCGCGGTTACGAGCGTATGGAAGACAAACTCATGAGCCTCGGTGCGTCCGTCGAGCGCGCCCAAGAGGAGTGACTCGTCGGCGGCCGAAAATTTTTAGTTAAATAGGGGTTTTAGGGCTTGACACTTGACGTTTTAACGACTATAATGTTAGAGGTGTGGTTTTGAGGAACACCTTTAATTTTAATAAGGGAAGGTCTGGCGGATGCGTGGTTTAAATAAGGCTCCTGCGAAATGGGCGTATATTTTAACCTTCGCGGCGTTGTTATTGCTGGGCGCGGCGGCGCGCGCCGGCGTTGATATTCAGAACGGCGTCCTCGATACTCCGAACGCGTACGTAATGGAGAATACACAGTTCAACGTCGGCGTCTCGAGTTACGTCATAACGAGCAGGACGAAGCAATTTTATACCCACGAGGGCGTACCGTTCCAAAAGAACTTACGGGAACTCGACGCCTTCTTCCAATTTGGCCTCTTTGGACGGCTCGAGGTCGGCATTCGCGAGTACGATCCGGAGACGTACGCTGGCGACGTCAAGGTTCTGATAAAGAAGGAGAGCTCAAGGTGGCCGGCAATCGCCGCGGGAGCGTTTAATTTGGGCGGGGACCACGACATCGGCCCCTACGGCGCGAAGGCGTGTTGGTATTCGGACACGGATAGGCAGAGCAACGCTTATTATATTGTAGCCAGTAAGAACGTACGGAACATCATCCGCGTTCCCATAACGGTCAACGTGGGCGTTGGGGCCGCGCGTTTCCAGGGAACGAACCCCAAGTGGCCCCATTCCGAACCCTGGCAGGGTATGTTCGGTTCGGTGGCGTACCACTTCCTCGACGAGCGGATTTCCGTAATCGGTGAGATCGACGGTCGCGACCTCAACATCGGCGCCCGTTTCAAGCTGCCGTGGGGGCTTGTCGTAACGCCCTATGTCTCGGAGTTGGAGGAGGCGTGGTGGGGCGGTCATACCACGTACACCCTCCCGACGCCGGCGCACCCGAACGGGTTCCCGTACGAGGACGAGTACGATACGCCCAAGGGCGGCATTGCGGTTCAGTTTTACGTAGGGCCGTTGTATCGCAGGGCCGAGACGGAAAGGTTGCGCGCGCTACGTTCGCGCCTGAAGCGCGCCGAGGAAAGGCTCAAGCAGGCTCGCCAAAGGCGGGAGATTTTAGAGCAACGGGTGGAAGAGATCCGCGAAGAATTAATGGGTCCGTAACCGTTTTTGCTCGAACGCGCGGTCCCGGCGTAGCGGAGGCCGCGGCGACATTCGTAGAATATATGCTTAGAAGGGTATTCATACCTTTCGCGGTATTGGCCGTCGCGACTGTCACTTCCGTCGTTCGGAGTTGGCCCGCGGACGAGTTCACGGGCGAATACGCGGAGGAGCTCCGCAAAGGCAAAAAGTTCAAGGAGTTCGAGGCGCTGGCCTCCACCGCGTACGACCGCGCGTACCGCCTTTTCAAAGCCGAGCATTATTACGACGCCGCGGTAAAGTTCAAGGAGGTCGTCCTCCTCTATCCTTCCTTCTCCAAGGTCGACCGGGCGACCTTTATGATGGGGGAGGCATATTACCAGGCCGGCATGTATACGGATGCCGCGTCGGCGTTTAACCGCATCTTAAAAAATTTCCCCAGGACGCAGTACGTACCTCGCTCGCTCTACCGCCTCGAGCTTTCCAGCTTGAAGATGGAGCGTTATAACGCAGCGGTAGGGTATTACGAACAGCTCGTTAAGAATTACCCCAACTCGCCCGACATCGACGGCGCCCGCTATTTCGCCGGCCTCGCCTTCTACAGCATAAATGATTTCGATGACGCCAAAAGGACCTTCAAGGACATACCGGCCGAGAGCGACTATTACGGGTTCGGCCAGTACTCGCTCGCGCTATGCTATCTCCGCGAGGGTATGAGGGACAAGGACCTCGCGGGCGGCATCGAAAGGGCCATCGCCCAGCTCGAGAACATTTTCCGCATAAAACACAAGTCGCCGCTCGGCCGTACGCTCGCGGGCAAAGCCCACGTTACGCTCGGGCAACTGCACTACCAGGCGGGGCGTTACGACGAAGCCGAGGACGAATTCAAAGGCGTCTCGGCCCGGGACTCCACGAACTACGATAACGCCGTCTTCGGCCTGGGATGGGTCGAGGTCAAACGGGCCGAAGCGGAGGAAGACGAGGGTAAGGCCAACGGCCATTTCCGGCGGGCGGCGAGCTTGATGAAACGCATAACCGACCATATGGAAGGGTCGGAGGTATACGCCGAGGCCTGGCTGACTTTGGCTCACTGCTATTTGGGTCAGGGGAAATACGACAAAGCGATCGATACCTACGAGTACGTCGTCAACAACTTCTCGCTCGCCGCGGAGTTCGCGGGTGACCCGCAGGTGGCTAAAATCTTGGAGGGCATCATAGCCGAAGTTGAGAACGTCAAGCGCGTCAGCACCGCCCTCCAGGAGCTCAACAAGATTGCGAAAGAGAAGGGCCGCTCCGACGTTCAGGCGCGGATCAGGCTCGAGCAACAAGAGGTCAACCGCCTGACCGAGGACCTGAACGACCTCGAGCTTTGGTTCACGGGTCGCTCCATTACCGGCGGCAACGTCATCCTCGGCGCCGACTACGGCCTCGCGACCATCTCCTTCCGCGAGGCCCAAGAGGTCGAGCGCGAGCTCCTTTCGTATGACGAAATAATGGTGGAGAAGTTGGAGGTCGTGCGGGAGGAGAAGCAGAGGTTCGAGAAAGAGGTCCACATCCACGAGCTCCGTAAAGAACAGATCATAATCGGCCAGAAGGACGAACAGCTCGAGACGCCGGAGCAAATCTACCGCCGCGAGATTCAGAAGTACAACGTCATACCTGGGCAGGCCACGGCCCAACCCGGCGAGACCGGTACTTACCGGCCCACGTACGTACCGCCGCCGACCGTGACGCCGCCCGCGCCGGGGGAAGGAGAGCCGGAGGTCCCGCCGGAAGAAACCCCCGTCGAGATGGCGCCTGAAGAAGCGCTGGGCGAAGAGCCGACCGAAGAGGTCGAGGGCGGCGCCGCCGAGGGGACCGAAGGTGAAGGCGGCGAGGGCGCGACGGAGGAGCTGCCCGTGCCCGGCGGCGAAAGCGAGGAGGAGCCCGGAGAGGAAATACCCTAATGGCCGCGCGCCGGTTAAAAGGTTTCGCCGTCCGGCGGGCTTGAAACAGGGTGGTAAATATGAAGCTTAACAAGTATAGCGGCACGTTCGCGGCGGCCGCGATTTGTATTTTGGCCGCGGCAGGCTGCAAGCCCAAGGAAATCGTCATTACGCGCGAGGATACGCTCGCCAAGGAAGACGCGGCTATCGAGGAGCTCCAGGAGAGGATCGCCGAACGCCAGGAGGAGCTCGACACGCTCGAATCCGAGCGCCTGGATAAGACGGGTAAACTCGCCAAGCAGGAGCGGCAGAAGCGGAACGAGGCCATCCGTAAGTACGAGGAGTTTTTGGGCAAATATCCCATAAGCCCGTACACCCCCGACGTTCTAATTGCGTTGGGCGAACTTTTCCTCGAGCGTTCCGAAGAAGAACACGTCAAAGCCCTCGACGATTATCAGGCGCGCCTGGAAGGCGCCACGGAAGCGGGGCAGGTTTACACCGAGCCCGAGCCCCAACCTCACTACGAAAAGACCATCGGCGCCTACCAGCAGATCGTTCTCAAGTATAAGGGTTTCCCTTACGCCGACGTCGCTTACTACGGCCTCGGTTATTGCCTGAAGGCCCAGTTCGAAGAGGAAGAGGCCGCGCGGACCTTTTATAACCTCACGCAGTTATACCCGGAATCCAGGTTCGTGCCGGAAGCCTATTTCCGTATCGGCGAATATTACTTCGACGACTACCAGTTCGATAAGGCCGTTAAATATTACGCACTCGTCCCCGACACCAACCCCGACTTCTACGACAAGGCTTTGTACAAGATGGGGTGGGCTTTTTACAACCAGGGCGATATCGGCGTCTCCTCGATCGAGTACCAGAAGGCCATCGACGCCTTCACCGGGCTCATCGAGACCTCGGAAAAGAAGTCGGTATTGACCCAAGAGGCGATGGAGTTCGCCGCCATCTCCCTGACGGAATGGTCGAGCGACCCCAGCGACGAAACCGCTATCGCCAAAGCGATAGGGCACTACGGCGAGGAGTTCCGCGGGGAAAGCGAGCGCGATTATTCGCCCGAAGTTCTGCACGAATTGGGCGACGTCTACCTATATAAACAGGATAAGCTGAAGGCCGCGGCGACTGCCTACGAGACGGTACTCGAGTATTACCCTGACTACGATAAGGCGCCGGAAGTCCTCGACTCGCTGGTTGAGTGTTATCTCCGCGAGGAGGATTACGACAACGCTCATAAAACGCGCGTGCGCATCGTCGACAACTACGGCGCCGGGTCGGCGTGGTACGAGAACCAGGACGACCTGGACGTGCGTCATAAGGCGCTCCAACGTTGGGAAAACGCCCTCTACGAGGTCGCCGTTTACACGAACATGCTGGCGGAACGGAAGAGTAAAACTAAAGACGAAGCCGAAGCAAAGGAGTTCTACGCCGAAGCCATTAACCGCTACAATCAATATCTGGCCTCTTTCCCCACGAACGAAAAGGCGTATCACGTTAATTTTTACTTAGCCGAATCGTATTTCGCGGTGGAAGATTTCGCGAACGCGGGCGACCAGTATCAGAAGACGGCTCTCGGCTACGTCGACCGGGACCGTTATAAGATAGATAAATGGGACGAGAAGTTCACGCGAGAACAGGCCCTTTTCGACGCGATAGTTTCTTACGACGAAATCTTCCATAAGGACACGGCGGGCGAGGAGGGAGAAAAACCTTCGCCCGAGCCGGGTTCCGCGGTCCCGACGGGGGCTACTAACGGCCTCGTGACCTACGGCCCCGTTGAAATACCCGTGAAGCCGTTGACGCTGAATGAGGCCAACCTCGTACGCGCTTGTAACGCCTTCGTCGACAAGTACCCCCAGAGCAAGGAAGTGCCGACCGTCCTCTCCAAAGTCGGGGAGATATACTTCTACGTCGAGGATTACGAAAGGGCACGCGAGGCGTACGGGAAGCTGGTTAGCGATTACCCCGATGCCCCCGACCCAAAAAAGCAGGGCGAACACGACCAACTCTACGTAAACGCCGCCGAGAACGTCGCCAAGTCGTATTTCCAAGAGGCTGAATTCTACGAAAAAGCGGGCTCCTACGAAGTCGCGGAGCAAAAATACGCATTGGCGAAGGATTGGTACGCCAAGACGGAACGGGAGGCCAACAACCGGAAAGTAAAAGAAACGCTCGGCCGTGCCAAGAGCCTTGCCGGTTTGACCGGCCTTAAGGCCGCGGAGATGAAGGGTGCGGGCATCGCCATCGAGGAAATCGAGACGCCGGCAATCGAACCGGAACTCCTCGTCGCGGAGGCCGAATACGAGGACTTCATCGTTCTCTATCCGCCGCTTCCGCCCATCGAGGCCTCGGCCTTTGCCGCCAAGCAGGCGGAGGCCCAGGCGTACGAAGGTAACGCTACGGACCATAAAGGGACCGAGGTGGGCCAAATGAGCCTCGGTAAGGCCGCGGACACGTACTATAAGATCCGCGACTGGGATAACGCGGCCCGCGTTTACAAGGAATACGTGAAGACGTACCCGCAAGCCAAAGACGTCAAGATGGCGTACGGGAAGGCCGCGGAGTGTTACGAACGCAAAGAGGATTGGGGGAGCGCGGCCGCGGTTTACATGGAGATCGCCGAAAACCCGGAGTACAAAGCTACCCCCCTGGGTCAAGAATCGCTGTTCCGCGCGGCTCTGATGTACGAACAGCTGAGGGATTGGACGCGCGCCGCCAATACGTTCGCGCGCTTCACGGAGGAATACCCGGAAGAGGCCCGGCCGCGACTGGAGGCCACGTTCCGCCGGGCTCGCGCCGAGGAAAAGCTGGGGCGTGACGGCGACGCCCTCGCCAACCACAAAGAGGTCGTCGAAATTTACAAATACTCCATCAGCCAAGGCTTCGACATGGCCGGGACCGAGAAGTACGTCGCCGAGTCCGAGTTCAAGGTAACGGATGCCAAGTTCGACGACTACGAGAAGATCGAGTTCGTGATGCCGCAGAAAGTGATGGAGGCTAATCTCCAGAAAAAGGTCAAACAGTCTCAGGAGCTTATCGCCGGCTATACGCACGTCGCGGAGTTGGGCAGGCCCAAGTGGTCCGTCGCCGCCCACTGTCGCATGGCCGACGTATATATCTCTTTTCGCGACGCCCTGCGTAACGCCGAAATCCCGGACGAACTCCAGCCCGAGTATTGGGAGTCCCTACCGGGCGAGGACCCGCGGAAACCGCTTCTGGAGGAGGCTTATTACGAATATACCTCGGGGCTCGAGGAGCAGGCGGAGCCGCTGGAAGAGAAGGCGGTCTTAGAGTACACGGAGGCCGTTACCGTCGCAGAGAACGAGGGCGTTGACTCGGCGTGGTCGCGTAAGGCTTACGACCAACTCTTACTTATCCGGCCGTACGAGGTCGTCAAATACGAGGACATCGGCATCCAGGGCTTTAAGAGCGATACGAGCTGGCTCGTGTCAAACGTCTACGAGGAAGGCTGGCAGGACGTCAAATACGACGATTCGACGTGGGGGACGGCGAGCACGAGCAGTTGGCGCCTTAAAGACCAGGAGAAGGTTATGGCCCAAGTCCCGGGCGACGTGGGGACGATCTGGGGCGGCACGCTCGACGACACCGTCTACTTCCGCAAGAGCTTCTCCTTCACGTACGACCCGGGCATGTACGAAGCCGTTATCCAGGCCCGCGGCCCCTACAAACTTTACGTTAACGGGACGCTCGTAGGCCAGACAGACGCGTACGCCGAGGACCCGTGGGTTAAACCGGATACCTACGACGTTTCCGCCGCCCTCCACCTCGGCGATAACGTCGTGTGCGTCGAGGTAACGCGGGCCCGCGACGATTCGTTCGGCCTCCGCTTCGCGCTCGTACCGGAGGGCGGTTTCCCCTCGCCCGAACCGGCCTTCGAGGAGACCGGCTTGCCCGGCGAGGAGTTCGGCGGCATTCAGCCCGAGCCGGGCGAGATGCCGGCCGAGGAGTGGCCGCCGCCCGGGGAGGGTGAGGCGCTGCCGGTTCCGGGGGAAGAGGCCGAGTACGGCGAGCCGACGCCCGTAGAGGAGGTTCCGCCTTTCGAGGAGGGCGAACCGTCGCCGGCGCCGACCGAGGAGGCCGAGTTCGGCGAGCCTATGCCCGTAGAAGAGGCCCCACCTTCCGGTGAGGGCGAAGCCCTACCCGTACCCGGCGGCGAGGGAGCGGAGGAAGGTTATGAGAGCGAGGCGAGCGGCGAAATAGACTTCGAGTCGCTCGGGACGCCGGAGGAGTTCGGCGGCGAAGCGCAACCCGAGGAGGAGCCGCTCCTCGAGGATTTCTAAGGCCGAGGTAGGCGTACGCCCGAGCAAAGTTGGATTCGCGCTGGGCTTCTAAAGTTACGAGAAGGAGCTTGTCAACGAGCGTTTTTCGGGTTATAATATAAAGGGGTAAGTGCTTCAAGTACGTACCGCGGCGGCTTTGGTCATAATCGACCGCGGTTTGGCGCGCGCCGGGAGATAAGGGCGGGGCCGCGCGGCCTTGCCGGTAAATTGCCCGAGGAGTGGGAAAATATGGCTAAGAGCTTGCCCACAAAGGTCATTAACGTTATAATTATAGGGGCGTTCGCGGTCGGCTGGGCGCCGGCTTTCGGCCAGGAAGGTGAAACGACGGGGGGAGGCGGCGCCGAAATCAAGGAGGAGGCGGGCGTCGAGGCCAAGCGTACGGAAACGGGGGAGTACATCTTCAGGGAAGTCGTCATCGAGGGACGGCTCGAGAGGCCGGTAGCGTTGTTTATAAAACGTCAGCAGCCCGAGTTTAAGAGCGTACGTTTCGCGCGGGACTTCTGGGACGACATCCTGAGGCCGATTGACAAGGAAGAGTTCGAGAAGGCGTTTAAGGAGACGAGGTTCGACTACGTAAAGAACCCGTTACTTTGGATGGCGGTGGCCACGGCGTCTACGGCCGGCGCTGTGGCCGGCTATCAAGCTTATAACGAAGAGTGGGCCCAGGTAAAAGTTTACGGCATAAGCGCGGGCGCCGCGGCCGCGACGGCGGTTGTCTTAGTTCTAATTGACCGGGGCCGGGCGCGGGCCGCGAAGTAGTCGTAGCAGGCCGCGCGAGGTCTAAGGCTCGAGGCGCAGCGACATTTTCTGGGTAAGCTTGACGAAAGGAGCACGTGAGGTATGGAAGCTTTCAATTTTTTAGCGGAACACTACCGCGCGGGCGGTTGGGGTATGCACCCTATCCTGTTGACGGGTATATTCGCGATCTCGATCATCATCGAGCGCGTCTGGTTTGTGTTCATAAAGTCGAACGTAAACGCGGACCGGTTCACGCGGGAAGTTCTTAACATGATTAAACAGGGGAGGATCGAGCAGGCCAAAGCGCTGGCCAACCGCTCCGACGCGGCGCTGTACCGTATCACGCGCGCCGCTTTATCCGCCGCCGGCGGCAGTATGCGCGACATCCAGGATGCGGTGGACGAGGCCAGCCTTTCGGAGTTGCCCCGCCTCGATAAGCGAACGCCGTACCTGGCCATGCTCGGGAACGTCGCCGTTCTTCTGGGCCTATTGGGGACGATTACCGGCCTGATCAAGACCTTCGCCGCGTTGGGCGGCGCCTCCGCGGCGGAGAAGGCCACGATGCTTTCCGAGGGCATTTCCGAGGCGATGAACTGCACCGCCTTCGGCCTTATCGTCGCTATACCTTCCCTTATCGTGTACGGTGTGCTCCAGGGTCGCGTGACCCGCATCAACAACGACATTGACGCCAGCATGGTGCCCATTATCAACGCCCTGGCGGAATACGAAGGTAAGGTGTAGCCTTGGCCGGCCGCACCGTAAGGAGGTGATGGCCTTTGGCTTTTGCCCCAAAGAAACGAATAAAGCGCCGCGAGGTTTGGGAGGACCCGGAGCTTGTGCCGTTCATCGACATGTTAGTCGTTTGCTGTTCCTTTCTGTTGATGTCGGCGTCGCTCCTCCAAACCGCGGTTATCGAGATATCGCTCCCGACGGCCACGGGGGTCAGCGCGGCGGGCGTGTTGACGCCTCAGGGCGGCGAGATCAACCTTTCGCTGATTATTACGGACGAGGGGTTGCGCATCGGCGGCGCGGGTGCGATTTGGCCTTTAATTCCTAAGACCAAAAAGCCAGGCAAACTCGACTTGGAATTCGACTGGGTGGCGCTCGAAGATGAGCTCAAGAAAGTTAAGGACAGGTACCCCCGTCAGGAGTCCATCATAATCATCTCCGAGCCGGAAATAATTTACGACAACATAATTCAAGCGATGGACGTCTGCGTTGTACAAGGCTTCCCGGACATCGCGCTCTCGGGCCAGATAACGCAGTAAGTTCCGCCTATGAGGAAAGGTGGTGAGATATGGCTGCCAAGCAGGCGTCAAAGATCCAAGAGAAAGGAACGCTCGGCCGGCTGAACGTGAGGATGAAGGAGCGGGCCGAGGAAGGGCGCAAGAGGGAAGTCCGCCTTATGTTGATCTCGCTGATCGACACGTTTATTATCTTGTGTATATTCCTCTTCCAGAACTTCTCGGCCGAGGGCGACATTATGTCGATCGCGCCGGACCTGACGTTGCCCGAAGCACGCGTGGAGAACAAACCCACCCAGTCCGTTATCGTCGCTGTAACGAACAAGTCCATCGTCGTCGAGGGCAAGAAGGTCGCCGATACGGACGAGGCCTTGAAGGACCCCGACCTCGTTGTCGACAACCTCTACCAGGAGATGGTGCGGCTAGCCGAGTTGAAACGTCACATAGCGAGATTGGACGAGAGCAAGGAGTTCCGCGGTGAGGTTATTATTCAAGGCGACAAGTTCATTACCTTCGAGTTGCTCAAGCGCGTGATGTATACCGTCGGGCGAGCCGAGTACGGCGAGATTTCGTTGGCGGTTCTCAAGAACCGCTGAGCAGATTCCCGGACGAAAGGAGGTGAGCACGAGAAATGGCGATAACCAAATCCCGCAAGGAAGTGTTGGGGCTCCGCGTTATCCGCGACGGCAAGGTCCTGAAGGAGCTTGACCTCGAGGATAGGCTGACAATAGGTGGGGCCCGCACCGACCATGTTATTACGGCCGGTGATAAAAAGTCCGCGGTGTTATTCCGCACCGCCAAGAACGGCGAGGCGGAGATTTTGTTGGCCGAAAATTACCGCGGCGAGATCGGCGGCGACGGCGAGATGCTCTCTTTTGCGCATCTCAAAACGCTGGGCCTTTTGAAACGCGAGGGCGGCCGTTACGTCGTTCCGATACAACGGGGCCGCTCCGGCTTCGTCCAAGCCGACGGCCTGACGTTCGAGTTCGCATATAGGCCGCCGCTTCCCGTGAAGGAAATAACCATACCGAAGCGGGGCCCGGGTTACGCGGCCGTAGGCGTTTGGATCGACCCGGACAACATACGGTATTACCGCGTCTTGGCCGTAGTCGGGGCCGTATTCGTAGCTTTTATGGTCGGCTCCCAATATGCCCGCATAGAGGAAAGGGAGTTCCGCGTAGAGGACCTTGTCTCCCGCGTAACGAAGCTCGAGGTTCCGGAGGCTGTGGGCGTCAGCACCCTCGAAGAAGGTGAGGGCGAAGGCGTCGGCGTCGGCCCGGGCGGCGGCGGGCGCGGCGCCGGCAACATCGGCGCCGGCATTCCCGCGACCGGCGTCGTCGCGGCTATCACGACGCTGGGCGGTACCGGGTCGGGTAAGTACCTCGCCGACCTCTTGGGCGCGGGCGGATCCAGCGGCGACCTGGACGGCATCGCGGCTCGCTTGGGTGGCCTCCGCGGCACGTACGGCGGCGGCGGCGTAGGCGGCGCGTTGGGCCCCGGTAGCGGGGACGGCACGGGACTGGGCGGCGGCGTCGACCTGCTCTCCGGCTTAGGAGGCGGCTACGGCGGCCGCGGCCCGTACGGCGGTAAGCTGAGGAAGAAAACGGTGTCGGTCTCGGGGGCGATATCTTCGCTCGCCGGCCCGGGCACGGCCGACGCGCAACGGTCTCCCCAGGTCATCGCGAGCGTGATCCGCCGGCACCTGACCGGTATCCAGAACGCCTATAATTCCGCCTTGAAGAAGAACCCCAACCTCGGGAGCGGCAAGATAACGATACGTTTCACGATCTTGGCAAGCGGCTCGGTAGGTAGCGTGAGCATCATCCAAGACACGTTGAGTTCCCCGGTACTGTCGGGCGCGATTTTGGTCAGGGTCCGGGGCTGGAAGTTCCCGGAGGTTAAGTCGGGAAGCGTGACGGTCGTTTACCCGTTCGTCTTCGTGGCCTCGGAGGTGTAAATTAAGCGCCGGGCGGCGGTGGCGCGACGCGCGTTTAAGCCGCCGCCCGGCGGCCCGAGATAAGGCAAAAGCGAGGTGGCACACAAGTAGCCCTGCGATGGGGTGGGCCACTTGGAGAAATGGCCGGAAACCTTTATATACACGTCGACGGCAAGAATTACGGGCCGCTTGTGCCGGAGGAAGTTTCCCGGTGGATACGGGACGGCAGGTTAGGGGCCGAGGATTACGTATGGGCGCCCGAGAAAGGTACCTGGGTCCGGGCGAAGGAATTGGAATTCTTAGCGCCGGTCCTGGGGGAGAACGAGGCTAGCTATCACGTTCGTATCGGCTCGGACACCGTCGGCCCGATGGATTTGAACGAAGTCGTCCGCCTTATAAACGAGCGGCGGTTCAACGCCATGGATTTCGTCTGGCTGGAGGGCGAAAGGCGCTGGGCCCGGGCAGGCGAGGTTTCGTTTTTAAGCCCATACTTCCTGAAGCAGATCCGGGAACAGGTCGAAGAAGCCCGCCTGGAGAAAGAGCTCGAGGAGTTGGAAGGAGTTGGTAGAGGGGCCGAGGGCCGCGAAAGCGTCGCGATACCCGCGTGGCGTAAAGAAGCTCGCCGCGATTTAGCTCGTATCGACGACCGTAATTACTTGAAGACGCTCGCGACGATGTTCCTCGTCAACATCTTGATCGTCGTCGCGGTGAACTTCGTGGAGGTCCCCGAACCGGAAGAGGTGCGCCCGGCGGAGGTATTGAGCCGTGTCGCCAAACTGGTCGTGGACAAGACGGTCGAAATTCCCTTGGAGCCGCTCGCGGAACCGGAAGAGGTAATATCGGCCGTCGTCGGGACCGGGACCGGCACCGGCGGCGGTCCGGGCGGCCCCGGCGAGGGCGGCGGCCAGGGAGGCGAGGATTACGCCTCGGTCGGCGTCGTAGGCCTTATTACGGCTATGGGCGCCGACGGCACTGTTGCCGACCTGATGGGCGCGGGCGGCGACTTGGACGTGGTTGCCGCCAACATAGCCGGCCTTAGTACGGGCGGCGTGGGAACGGTCGGTCGGGGGAAGGGCCCCGGCTTCGGCCCGGGCGGTCTCGGGGGCGGCCTCGGTGGCGGTTCCGGCCTCGCCGGGTTGGCCGGCCTGACGAAAAAGGTGGGCACGACCCGGATGAGGAAAGCCCGCGTTAACGTCAGGACGCCCGGTATCACCGGAGTCGCGGCTACCAACAGCCTACGCTCAAGCGCGGTCATAGCGAATATCGTAAATCAGCGCAAATCGGGCATAGAGTACATATATAAGAAGTACCTCAAGACCAACCCGACTATGGAAGGTAAGATCGTCGTCCGGTTTACGATCGCGGCTTCCGGCGCGGTGACGGCTTGTTCCAAAGTCTCGTCTACTATGGCGAACCCGGCGATGGAGCAAGAGGTGTGCACCCGTATAATGACGTGGCGTTTCCCGCGCATAGACGCGGGCGACGTTACCGTCGTGTACCCGTTCGTGTTCTTCTCCGCGGGTGCGTAGAAAAGGTTTAAGCTGAGGAAGATAAGGCCGCCCGGGGGCGGCCTTTTTATTAAAATATTATTGACACCGATGTACTACTATGGTAGTTTCGTCCTAAAAATAACGGCGTTTTGGCCCGATAGCGCCGAGTGCCCTCGGGCGCGGGAATAAAAATGGCTAACGGCAAGCAGGATTTTACGGTCTCGGACATCATACTTACCTTACGGCGGCAATACAAGGTCGTAATAGGGGTCCCGCTCGTCGTCACCGCGGCCGCGGTGATTTTCGCGCTTACGTTGAGGGATACCTACGAAGTCGACGGGACCCTTGAGATAGGCCGCGTGATGGAGTACCCTCTCGAGGCACCTCCCACGGTCGTGGACCGGATGAGTAGTAAATATTTCTTGGGAGCGGTGGGTCGTAAATTGGGAATGAAGGAAAAACCTACCGAGCTTGAGAACATGGTGGAGGTAGAATCGATTTTCGCCGAGAGCAGGGACCGCCCCACGACGCGAGGGGTCAAGGTAACGGTGCGCTCCGACAGCCCCGAGAAAAGTACCAATCTCGCTAAAGGGATTCTGGAGAAGGCCACTGCGGAGCACGACGAGGTTTTTAAGTCATCTTGGGAGATAAATTATAATTACCTCGAAGAACTCAAGGAGAATATAAATAAGATACGCACCCAGATCAACGAAGGCTACGCCGAAATATCGCGGTTGGCGGGCACGGGCCGGGTTGACCAGGTGGAATTATCGTATTTGGCCAGTTACGTCGAAGAAAAAGAAAGTTACATCCTCCATCTCGAGGAAGTGGATCTGGAACTGCGTCAGAAACTACTAATGGAAATTTACACTCACCCGACGCGTATAACCGTAGAACCGGTACTCCCGGTTGAGCCTTCGGGCCCGCACCGCCGGCGGCTAATCCTGTTGGCCTTCGCGATTTCGTTGTTGTTGGGTGTAATAATCGCGTTTTTCTTCGACCGGCTCCCGCGTGAGGAAAAGGTCGCGCGGGTTCCCGTCGATGACGAAAAAAAAAAGGAACCCCCGGTAGAACCGACGCCGACGCCGGTAGAGCCGATACCGGCGCCGGTAGAAACGACGCCTGAGCGCGCTGGCCCGGAGCGGCCCGGCGAGCCGCCTATTGAGGTTAATCGTTTGCCCGACGAACGAAACTTAATGTTTTCGGATTTCTGGCGAATCCTGAGGAGCCAAGCTTGGGTCGTGGCGGCGACGCTGCTTCTGGGGCTGGCGTTGGGTTTGATCTACGGGTTCCTCAAGCCCAGGGAGTTTAAGACCGACTTCGTCGTCTCGGTGGGGATAGTGGGCGACCACTGGATTCATAGCCCGATGATAACCGAAGAAAGTTGTAAGTCGCATTGGTTTTTAGATAAACTCTCAGGCCGCCTCAATAGAAAATACGACGTTTTCGAGCTCGAAGATATGATCGAGGCGGAGCTTATAATGACGCCGACCAAAGGCCTTACGCGGGAATTGAAGATTACGGTCGAGGCCGAGTCGCCGGACGACTGTTTTGCGCTCGCCGACAACTTGGCCGACCTTTTGGAGGAGGCCGACCAGAGCGTTTACGAGGAAACCCACAAGATGTTCGAGAGTTATCTCGGCGACCTCGAGCGAGTTATGGCCGGCATCACCGCGCAGCCGGGGGCGCTCGAGCCCTCGGCCTTGGCGCCGGGCCTGGCCGTATACCCACCCGACAGTGAGACCGAATATAAAGGTGGCGCCCAAGTGTATTCTCTTTTCTCGCGGTCGATACCCTACGAAGAGAACCCGTACGCCATTTCCAGCTTGGCCCTCTTCCAACAAGTCTATATAGATACGTACGTTAAGACGCGAAGCGCTATCTTTTCTCAGCCGACCACGGTTGTCGTGCCTCCGTTGAAGCCGACCAAACCCGAGGGGCCGGGGCCCATAAGTATCGTCCTGATAGTCCTTATCGTGTCGCTGGTCCTCGGCGTTACGCTCGCCGCGGTCAACTACCGATTACAAAGAGCCCGGGCCCGGCCTTAAGTATTTCGCCGGCGTGCGGTCCGAAAGGCGGAGTCGAGGAGGGGCGTGTTCAGGCGGCCGCTCGCGATATTATTCGCTTTAATTTTCTCGTTATGCGTTTTCGTATTGGACTTTACGGCCGCCGGGTCGAGCCGCGTTCTCGGCCTTTACGGTT
The DNA here is from genome assembly GCA_011773985.1 of Candidatus Zixiibacteriota bacterium. Classification (GTDB taxonomy): domain Bacteria; phylum RBG-13-66-14; class B26-G2; order WVWN01; family WVWN01; genus WVWN01. Next base: position 30,809 of record WVWN01000078.1, read on the forward strand.
GGGCCGCGGTCGTATTCGCCGCGGTACTAGCCGTCGTCGCCATACAAAATTGGCGGTCGGCTAAGGGCTTAATACCACCGGGGATTTTAAGGCCGCGCGAGGCGGCTTTTTTTGTCTCAGGTTTGGTCGCCGCGGCCTCTATCGCCGCCCGGGCGATGGACGCTCTCCCCGTCGCCAACACTTTCGTAGCGCTCCCCAACTGGCCTTCGTTCTACTTCGTGATCTTCCTTTTGATCGTGGTCGTGGGCGCGTTTAATTGGCTTAGCGGCCGGTGCCTTATGCCGTGGGGTTTTTTCGCGCTGTTGGTACTTGCCGCGGTTAACGGCCAACTATTTAACCTCGCCGCGGGCGGCTACGGCATATTTTTCGGGTTTTGCGCCGCGGTCTTCTTTTTTCAGACCGAATCCTTGGCCGGGGGTAAACCGCGCCTATCGTACGTAGGCGCGGCGCTGATTATCTTTATTCTCGCGGCTCTCGTCAGTTCGTTCTGGTCCCAAGATTGGGGCGGCAGTTTCCGGACCGTATTTTTCCTCGCGAACGGTTTTCTTATCTTTATTATCTTCGCGCGCGAGATAGAGGCCGCAGACGTATTGGCCCTACCCGCGGCCGTCGTTTGGGCTTTGCTGCTGAGCGAGGTCGCGTTCGAGGTCGCGCTCGCGGCCAAGTTCGCCACGGTATGGCGGTGGATACCGCCCACCGTGCCGCGGGAAGATTTGTTCTGGACGATGGGCGTGTCGCGGAACGCCATAAGTACTTACTTCGTCGCGGCGTTGCCGTTATTGCTGATAAGCGTGAAATCGCCGAAGCCTGCGGCGCCACGGTGGCTTCTGTGGACCCAGATCGCGTTCTCGGTAGCCGTGCCGGCCTTGACGCTCTCGAAGTCGGGGATTTTGGGGCTTCTCGTAGTTTTGTGGTTTGTGGTCGCGTTTCGGGGGGCCGAGCGCCGGATGAATTTAAAATTACTCGCCTCGGGCGCGGTCTTATTGTTCGTAGTTCTGGTCCTTTTGGTGGTGTTGGTTATTCCCGGTGGGGCCGCCCGTTTTTTGAATCCGTTGGCCTATACCACTCACCTCGTTACGTTTAAAGTTGCTTTCGAGGCTTTGCGCGACCATCTTTTGACGGGCGTCGGCCTCGGCTCCAATCTGGCTTGGGTCGCCCAGGCGGGCGCATTATCGCCTGATGAGTTGGTGGCCTTCCCCGAGTTCCTCGCCGGCCATAGCCACAGCATTTTCGCCGAGGTGTTCGGGATGATGGGGCTTTTGGGCGTGGTCGCGTTTTTCATCGTGATCCAAACCGCGGCTTGGGCTGGCGCTAACCTCGTGAAGGTCGAAAGCGACCGGGTATTCTTCGGGATGATAAACGCGAGCTTGGCGGGGGCCGGGGCGATATTAACTGTTGCACTCGGCCTCGCACTTCTTTCCCCCATACCGATCGTAGTCTTCGTCGGCTTTGCCATGTACGAAGGGGGCTTGCGGCGCCGCGGTTTGGCGGCCACGTCGCCTAAATGGCTTACGGCGGTTTTCGTAGTTATGGTAGCGGTCGCAGCGGCGTTAGGGCTTTTACACGTTTCCTCGCGCCAGGACATAGCCCGAGGGGAAAGGTTACGCAAGGCGGGGGATTTCGGAAGCTCGAGCCGATGCTTTACGCGCGCGGCGTTCTGGGCGCCGTGGGACCCGGAGCCGCACGAGCGCCTTGCCGCGTACCACCTCGGCGACGCGCGCGGCGACCTCGAGCGCGCTTTGGCCTCATATCGTGCCGCGGCAAGGCGCGCCCGCGGCAACGCGGCGTACCTGGAGAAACTGGGTTTGCTTTCGTGGGTCTTCGGCGCAAACGAGCGTGCGGGCCATTATCTGGCTCGAGCCGTGGAAGCGGACCCCGCCGGTCTGATCGGCGGAAACCACCAAACGTCGTACGCGCTTTTTTTGGCGTCGCGGAGCGATACGTCGTCGGCGCGACGGCTGCTTACGGAGGGCGTTTTGATCGACCCCTGGTTATGCCGGCGCGCGGCGTTTGTGGTGTGCGGGCCCGAAGGTTCGCGTAATACTTATTTACGTTATATTGACGACGCCGGCGGAGGGGGACTGGCGGAAAAAGTCGCGTTCTCGCTCTTGGCGGTTCGGGGTTACGAGTCGCGGTCGCTATCGCGGGTAGTCGGCAACGTCCCGCCGTCGCTCGAGCGGGACCTTTGCCTCGAGGACATTTACGCCGCCGAGTTCCGAAAGACATTCAGTTTGAACGGGGCGGACGGTAGGATCGCGGGCGCTGCGGCTTACCGGCTCGGCGAGGGTTATGCGGAGACGCGGTTGCGGGGTAACGCGATCTTCGCTGAGTTGGGAGCGGTGCCCGTTATCGGCGCCGACGACGCCGACGTCGGCCTCGCACTCTTCGCCTCCCGCCACCTCGACCTCGAACGGCACCGGTGGGAGATACAGTCGCTTTTGGGGATGGCGCTGTTGGCGAACCGGCTCGGGGAGTTGTTGGCGTTGCCCGATATAACCGCGGAATTCAAGGAGAGGGCGGAGGAGCTGCGGCGGAGCGTGGCCGGCGCGGGCGAGCCGCGTGAAGCCAAAATAGATCGGCTAAAATATTATTACTCGGCCGACGAGCAGCCAGAGTGGGACCTCGCGCTCGGCGACACCTTGCTCGGGGGCGGCGACGAACGGCAAGCACGCCGTTATTATAAACGCGCGTTGCAGTTGCTACTCGCCGGCGAGGTGGATGTCCGCGACGAACGTCTCCTGCGCGCGGTAAGGGGCATCCTGAAATGCCGCGCACTCGCGACGCTGGTCGGGGGCGACACGGAGCGGCCCGGGTTGCCCTACGTCCGGGAGGCGTCGCCCGCCGCGTACGTCGCGGACGCGCGCGCCGAGGAATTTTACGGCGAGTATAAAAAGGCGCTCGTCATCCTTCGCGAGGGCGTGGAGCGTTACCCCGACGACGTAGGCCTTACGTTAGTGCTGGCGGATTATTACGAGGGGCGGTTTTTGCCCGGGAAAGCGATTGGACTTTTGGCGAACAGCCGCGTGGCGCACGAGTTGCCGTTGTGGCGTGCGCGGGCGGAAATTACGGCGCGCCACGGCGACCGAGTCGAGGGTCTTAAGTTACTCGAAGCCGTGGAGAGAGAATACCCCGGTGACTTAGTCACGTATTTAACGGCGGCGCGGATTTACGCCGAAGGGGGCGATTTGGGGGGCGGCTTGGCCGCTCTGGGGAGGGCGCGGGAGCGTATTCCGCGGGGGTCGTTATGGGCGTCGCGCTACGGCGCCGTGTTGCTCGCGGCCGGCGACGTCGAAGGCGCCGCGGAGTATTACGGGTTGGCGCGCAAGCTAAACCCCTTCGATCTCGAACCGTACGTCGCGTGGGGCGAGGCGTTGTGCCGTCTCGGACGGCCTGAGGAAGCTCTACCTTTGTTGGTACGGGCGGTCGCTGTCGACGCGGATTCGACGTGGGCCCGGCTGGCGTTGGCCGGTTGTTACCGGGAACTTGGGCGGTACGCCGGGGCTGAAAGGGTTTATGAAGAAGGAATTGCCCGCGAAGGTTTAGGCTCGCCCGTAACGCTCGGCTACGACGATTATTTCAAACAGAGGCGGGACGTCCGAAGCCGGCGGCGCGTCTTGGAAGCGGCGCTGCGGAAAGACCCGGCCAACGCCACGCTGCGCGTGAGACTCGGAGAGATTGCGCTCGCTGCGGGAGAGACGGACAAAGGCTTCGCGTTGTTGCGCGAGGCCGTGGCCCTCGAGCCAGCGTCGCCCGAGGCGAACGCGGCATTGGGTTACTATTACCGGAAACACGGCGAGGCTTCGGCCGCCATAGGCTATTTCGAGCAGGCGCGGGACGCGGCCCCGGGCGTAGCCAATTACCACATCCTACTGGCCGACGCCCTTATCGAAACCGGCCGTTACCGCGAGGCGCTCGCGGAGCTCGAGGCGGTTGAGGACCCGGCCCGCATGGCAAAAGCGCTCGTCCTCCGCGCAAAAGCTTATTATAACTTGGGCGAACGCGGCGCGGCCTCGGCCGCGGCGGGCCGCGCTTTGGAGCTCGAGCCGGGAATCGCCGAGGCCGAAGAGTTCGTAAGCGACCGATAATCCGCTCTTGGTCGACCGCCAGGAGGAAACAACGGTGAACGTCAAACCGCGCGATATAATCAACCGGGTTCATCCTTATCAACCCGGTAAACCCGTAGCCGAGGTGCAGCGCGAACTTGGCCTCAAGAACGTCATTAAGCTCGCTTCCAACGAAAATAGCCTTGGCCCTTCCCCCAAGGCCCTCGAGGCGATGCGCGAAGCTCTCGGCGAAGTCTATCGCTACCCCGAAGCTTCCGGTTACTACCTCGTAAATGCCCTCGCCCAGAAGTTCGCCCTCGCCTTCGACCAAATAATATTGGGGAACGGCGCCAACGACCTCGTCGAGCTCGTCGTCAAGACCTTCGCCGGCCCGGGCGACAACGTCGTTTCCGCGCACCCGTCTTTCATAATGTATAAGATCGCGGCCATGATGATGGATGCCGAGTTCCGCGCGACACCCCTTCGAAATTATAAATTCGACTTGCCGGCGATGGCCGACGCCGTGGACGAGCGCACCAAGGTCGTATTGATCGCCAATCCGAATAACCCCACCGGCACTATCGTGACTCGAGCCGAGGTTGACGCCTTCCTCGAGCGCATGCCGGACACGGTCCTCGTCGTTCTGGACGAGGCGTACTACGACTTCGTGACAGCCAAGGATTACCCCGGCGGCCTCGACTACGTCAAAGCGGGGCGGCCGGTAATGGCGATGCGGAGCTTCTCGAAGAACTACGGCCTCGCGGGCCTGCGGTTGGGCTGGGGCGCCGCGGACGCCGAGCTTGTGGCCGCGATGCACCGCATCCGCCAACCCTTCAACGCCAATCGCCTCGCGCAAGTCGCCGGCGTTGCAGCGCTGGCCGACGACGAACACCTCGCCCGCAGCCGCGAGATGGTCGCGGCAGGCCGCGAGCAGTTCTACCGCGGACTCGATAAACTCGGCGTGAAGTACGTACCCTCCGAGGCCAACTTCGTCCTCGTAGATTTAGAACGAGAGGCCCGGCCCGTCTTCGAGGCCTTGATGAAGTTGGGCGTCGTCGTCCGCCCTATGGCCGGCTGGGGCTTGCCGAACGCGCTGCGCGTCTCGGTCGGTAAGGCCGAAGAGAACGACGCCTTCCTCCGCGCGCTGGCAAAGGTTTTGCGTAAATAAACGGAGCAGCTAAAAAAAACCCGGCCGCCGTGGCCGGGTATTTTTATAAATTCCTTTTAAAAGATTCCCACGCCCGCGTAGAACAGGAAGAGGTCCACGTCCTTGCTCTCGGGCGCCTTGAAGCCCTCAATATATTTGGCCATAAAGTCGTCTACTTTCGTGCGGCCAATGCCGAAGGCGTGGACGTAACGCACGCCAACCTGCGGTGCCACGGGCAACACCGGCAGAAGCTCCAGGCCGAAGTCGGCGTGGATGCCGGCGCCCTTTGCCGGCTCGACCGCGTCCTCGAACTCTCTGAGCTGCGGCACCAGTTTGGCGATAACCGAGAAGGGGATGCCTTGGGCCTCCATGTCGCGATAATAGTAACCGAGGCCTCCTTCCGCGTGGACCTTCACGATTAAGTTTTTAACGGCGTAAAAGCGCAGGCCGCCGCCGAAGTAATACATGCTCGAGCTGATTTTACCGAGCTCTTCCAGCTCCTTCGGATACGGTACGTGGGGCGGTAAGTATTTTTTAACGTAACTTTTGAGGAAACTCGTGAATTGGTCGTCCTTGCCAAGCTGCGTATAGCCGCCCATGGGGACGACGGCCAAGGGACCGGGGAGGCCGACCTCGAGTTCCATCATGGCGCCGAAGCCGCCGTGGTACCGTTCGCCCAGTTTGCCCAGCGTGGAGGTGTAACCCGCTTTGACGTTGACCAGGCCGAAGGCGGGGCCCGCGGCCAAGCATAACGCGATACAAAACTTTAACCTCATTTCACACTCCTTTGTTAAAATTCAATATTATAATAACAGACTGGCCTTCCGCCGTCAAGCGTCAATAACTCCAGCCGACGAAGAACCTGATGGGGACGAAGGGCCCCAACGACTTGAAATCCGTGAGCACGGTATGGTCCGTGCGCAGCGTGAGAACCCTCCACAGGACGGCCCGTAGGCCGAGGCCGAAGCCCCCGCGCACGCGCCCCAATTTCCGGTCCCACGCCTCGCCGGCGTCGAAGAACAACGCGCCCCGCAACGGCGGCATAGTCGCCGTTCCAACCGCGGTACGGAGGGGAAAAGGCTCGAGTATGGGGAAGCGGTATTCGGCATTGAACATCGCGAACCGCCGGCCCCGGAAGTCGAACCACTTATAGCCTCGCATCGAAAGGCTGCCGCCAGCGTATACGGGCCTCGCGTCCGGGCCGAACGTCCCGACCATAACCGTCCGGAGCGCGAAACATTGCGCACGGGTCGTGCGCAGGTAATATCGGAGGTCGCCGAGGACGTACGTGTAATCGGTACGGCGGCGCCTTATGTCCTCGGTTAAGCCCACGGTCAGGTGGAACCGTTGGCCGTCGATGGGCCCATCCCGGTACCAGAGCGAAGTATCGCGCGCCGCCGAGAGGTAGGGCGAAACCTTGGTCCCGTACTCGGGCGGCGTGCCCACCTCCCAAGTACGCTTAAGTTCGTAAAGGTAGAGGCTCCCGCCGACGCGGTGAAAGCGGTCGAGCGGGTAGGTGAGGGTCGCGCTGCCCCCGGCGCGTGTCTCGGAATAATACCGTCCCGAAGTGCCGCGACGATAGTCGAACCCGTCTCGGACGTGGCGGAAGCCGCCGAAACCGTAGCCGACGCGGCGGCGCAGGCTGTAATAATCCACGCCGACGCTCGTCCGTTCCAGAAACTCGTCCAACGTATTCGCGTCGTTGCCGAATTGGATGAGGATGTTTTGGTCGTTTAGGATATCGGTGAAGGAGAGAACGATGCCAGTCTCGGAGCCGAACTCGGGCCCGTAGGCAACCGCACCCGCGAAGTAATCGAGGGCGAAGTCGGTTTTGTAGCCGCGGACCGGGAAGGCTTTAATGGGCAGCGTCGAAGGCGGCTTGGCGGCAACGGTTCGTTCTTCTTCCGCCTTTGCGTGCTCAATTTGCGGCTCGAGGCCTGCCAAGTATATGTTGAAGCTCTGGCGGGAGAGGCCGATGAGCGACACTTCGCCCGGTTTACCGCCCGGCCTCGGCACTACTTCCGTTACGCCGGTCAAGGATTCTGTCCACCGCGTTAATTCGCCCGTTTTTTCCAGGCGGTAAGCGTCGTAGCGACCATCTCGGTCCGAAGCGAAGTAGATTGAACCGTCCTCGCCGGCGCACGGGTAGAGGTCGCGCCAGGGCCCCGCGGTCAGCCTTTCGATTTCGCCCGTGGTCGGGTCGGCGCGGTAGAGGTTGTAGTAATCTTTGTGGGAGGCCGCGTCGGGCTCGGCGGCGAAGACTATGCCCGCCTCCGTCCAGCAAGGATATATATCGTCCGCCAGGTCGTCGGTCAGCGATCGTTTTTCCCCCGTCGCGCGCGCTACGACGTAGAGGTCGGCTTGGCCGTTACGCGCGAGGCCCCGAAAAACGATTTGTCCCCCGTCCGGGGAGAACGCCGGCGACCCAAGGATTATTAAATCTTCGAACTCGTAGCTCTCTACGACCTTACCTTGTTCCACGTCGTAAACGTGGAGGCGGTCGCGCGCGCGGGCGCGTGCCGTGAAGGCTACGAAACGCCCGCCGTGCGTGGCGACGCGTTCCCGGTATACGTGAATTACGGAATAGGACGCCGATTCTTCACCTTCTACGAGCTTCTTTTTTTCGGCGACGCGGTCGTCCGCGTCGAGAGTCACCAAGTACAGGCTGGCCCGGCCTTCTTCCTCCGAAAGATAAACTAGTCGGCGCTCGTCGAGCCAGGCGAGGCCGCTCCTCAAGCCCCGGCCTTCGGATATCATCTCCCCTATCGCGGAAAGCTCCGCGTGCGTCGCGTATCTGGGCCAATAGCGCTTACGCACCCAACGTTGCCACTCCTCGTCGAATTCTTTAAACGGGACGGGAAGGACGAGGTCCAGGACGTCGTCGTAGTCGCGGCTCAGCCACGCCCGGTCGATCAAGTCTATGATTTTATCTTCGCCGTAGTTATCGGCGAGGTAGTGGAGGGCCGACTCCCCCTCTTTATATGCGAGGAACGTCCCGGCGATGGAGCGCGATTTCGAGAGCGGTACCAGCGCGCCCGTGTAAAGTGCGTCCGCGAGGAACATGTCCGAGGTGCTGTCCCAATCCGTCGACATGTAGTCGGCGATTCCTTCGACGAACCAGAAAGGCGGCTGCCCGTAGTCGTAACGGTTGTGGCGCGCGTATACGTCCCGCAGTTTTTGGTACATGAAAAAGTGAGTCAGCTCGTGGTTTATGACTTGGCGGAACCGCGGGTAAGAACCGTCAAAAGGGATGACGACGCGGTGTTTGAGGAGCTCGGTGAAGCCGGCTACGCCCTCGGGTAAAATGTACGGGAGTACGTTCGTTTCCTGGAACTCGCTATGGGAACCGTAGATTATAAGGGGGACCCTTTTTTGGGGCATATAGGCCAGGCGTAGCGAGAGGCGGCCCCACGCCTCTTCCGCCAATACGACGGCGCGTTGGGCCAATTCGCGCTCGGCCTCGTAAAAATATAAGTCGACGTGGTCGCCTTTGATGACGCGCCACTCGTGTTCGTAATACTGGACTTTGTTTTTACCGAAGTAAGTATAGGCCCCGGCCGCGGAGGCGATTAACGTAAGCGCGGTTACTCTGATTAAAGTTTTACGCATTTCGGGTCACGGCCGTCGTTATGGGGTCCGGCGGCTCCCCGGTGGTCCTGACGCCGGGCTTTTTCGCGCCAGCGCCGCGGCGCCTATCACGCCCGCTCGTTCGCCGAGGAGAGCGCCGCGTATCGCGAGGTGGGCGAGCGACGCCGGCAGTGCCGACCGCTTCATCCGCTCGAGCGCGCGTTCGCTTAACGCCGGCCAGGCGCGCGCGACCCCTCCTCCGATGACCAACGTGCCCGGATTCAGGAGGTTCACCGCGGCCGCGAGCGCTACGCCCAGGTACGCGGCCGCCTCCTCCAAAACGTCGGCGGACCCGCGGTCGCCCGCTTCGGCGGCCCGCACGACCGCATCAACGTCGTCGAAGGTGGCCTTCCCGCGGCAACGCGCCGAGGCGCGCCGGACGATAGCCGGGCCTCCCGCGTAGGCCTCGACGCAACCCCGCTGGCCGCAACCACAACGTTCGCCAGCTTGGGCGACGACCGGTACGTGGCCTATCTCCGCGGCGAAGCCGTCGGCGCCGTGGAAAATGTCGCCGTCAACAATCAAGCCGCCCCCCACGCCCGTCCCGACGAATACCGCGCATAGCGGCTCGCGTGCCATGGGGGTGGCCAAGTATTCGCCGAAGGCCGCGGCGTTGACGTCGTTCTCTACCACCGCGGGCACGCTAAATTCTTCCTGTAATATGGCTCCCAGCGGGACGTTTTCGAAGCCCAGGTTGGGAGAGGTTACTAGGATGCCCGTTCGCAAGTCGACGTGGGCCGCGACGGCTACGCCTATGGCGGCGCACGGGTAACGTTCTAAGGCCGGCGCGGCGGCTTCGATTATCCGCCGCAAAACGCCTTCGAAGCCGGCTTCGGGATTTGTGGGAAACCGTTTTTCCCGGGCGACGTGGTTTTGGGCATCGACTACTGCGAGCGAAGTGGTGGTCCCGCCGATGTCGATACCCAACGTATAACGCGCCGGCATGAATTAACCCTTACGCCCGGCGCGGCATTAGAAACGCGATTCGTCGATCAACTTGATGATGCTCGACGTTTTCCGCTCGACGCGTTCCTGTTCGCGTTTCCTTTGCTCGAGGTTCCGGAAGTAATCTTCGGCTATGTTCAAAGCGGTCAGTATCGCGACCTTCTCCGTGGAGATGAGGTTGTTGTTCTCCGATATTTCCCACATTTTATCGTCTACGAACTTCGCGATGCGTCGGACCTCGTCGGGGTTGCGGTCGCTCGTAATCGAATATTCGACGCCGAAGATGGTCACTTTGGTAGTTTGTTTGCCTTGAGCCATATCGACCCCCGATAGTTACGGCGGGCGCCCCGGCCGCTGAACCTATCGTCCTAGGACATAAGTTCGGCTTGGCCGCTTTCGCTTCTTCCCATCTCTTTTTCGAATGTTTCCAACTTGGCGAGTATTTGTTCCACGCGCGCGCGGGCCTCTTCCTGTTTTTTACGCAGTGCTTCGTTTTCGGTCGCGAGCTGTCGATACTCGTTGATTTTCCTCACGAGTTTATCCTTCTCCTGCTCGGCGGCGTCCAATTCTTTTACTTTTTGCGCGATTTCCTCCTCCAAGCGGTCCTTCTCTTCCTTGTGCTTGCGGATTGTCTGGACCAGGAGCATCACTTTTTCTTCGAGGCTGGCAAGGTTGTCCATGGCCCTCGCTCCTTAGTTTTGATGTTGACTGCGCAAAGTCGCGCCGAATTTTGCCGCGAGCATTTTTATCGTCTCTTCCCGGGCGTCGTTGACCTCTTCGTCGGTCAACGTCCGGTCGTCGGCCTGGTAGCGAATCCGAACGCCCAGGCTTTTTCGCCGCGCGGGGATGCTCTCGCCGGCGAAGACGTCGAAGACGGCGACGTCGCGTACGAGGTCGTTCGATTCGCGGATGGCCGCGACGATGTCCGCGCCGGCCTTGTCCTCGTCGAGGACCAACGCCAGGTCGCGGACGACCGAGGGGAAGCGGGAAATAGGGCGGTAGCGGCGCGCGGTCGCGGTGAGCGCGCGTAGCGGGCTTACGTCGAGTTCGGTTACGTGGGCGGCGCCGAACGGCTCGACGGCGGCTTGGCGGTAGGCACCTGTCGCCGGGCCGACGCGGAAGTTCGTCCCTTCCCATTCCGTACTCGCGCCGAGGACTCGGCCGAGCGCTTCAAGGGTGCCCTTGACGAAGAAGAAATTTGCCTCCCCGGGCCGCCGCGACCAGTGGCGGGGTTCGGCTTCGCCCGCGGCGAGGAGGCCGAGGTGGAGATGCTCGGCTACGGTACCGCCTTTGTCCGCCGTGAAGACGTTGCCGATTTCGAAAATCAGTACCGACGGCGCGCCGAGGCGGCCGTTGCGCATCGCCACGTCGGCCAGGTTGGGCCAGAGCGCCACGCGAAGGTGCGAAAACTGGCTTACGGTCGGGTTGGCGACGGCGACGGCTTCGCAGGGGTCCAGGCCGCAGGCGGCGAGTTGCTCCGGGTTCGTAAAGGTCGGCGTGTATACCTCGGTGAAGCCGGCCGCCGTGAGGACCTCGCGCATTTTCCGCTCGAGTTCCTCGCGCGGGGCGCGGGCGGGAGGCGGGAGGCGTCCGCCGGGTAGCGTAGCTTCGACGTTATCGTAGCCGTAGGCGCGGGCGATCTCTTCGACTACGTCAATCTCGGAATTTACGTCGCGCCGATAGGGGGGCGCGGATATGACGAGGTTTTCCATACGGTCGAGGCCGACGTCGAAGTAGAGGCGCCTGAGAAGGACGGCCATATCCTCGCCTGTTAGGCTCGTGCCCATAAGCATATTGGCGCGCGCGGGCCTTAGGACAACCGCCGGCCGCGGCCATTCGGTTTGGCCCTTGTCCGCAGGCGGGGCCAGCACCGTTCCCCCGGCGAGCTCGGCTAAGAGGGCCGCGGCCCGGTTCGCCGCCTCCAGGGTTGCGGTCGGGTCCGTGCCCCGTTCGAACCTGTACGAGGATTCGGTAGATAGGCCGTAGCGCCGCGCCGTCCGGCGAACGTTGGCCGGGTCGAAGTAGGCACTCTCGATAACGACGGCTTGGGTGGAAGAAGACACCTCGCTGTCTCGGCCGCCCATGACGCCCGCGAGCGCTACCGGCCCCTCTGCGTCGGCTATGACGAGGTCTTCCGACGATAGCGTTAGTTCCTCGTCGTTAATGAGGACGAGCTTTTCTCCCGCTCCGGCGCGCCGAATGACGAGTTTGCGCCCCCGGAGTTTGGCCAGATCGAACGCGTGGAGCGGCTGGCCCATTTCCAAGTTGACGAAGTTCGTGATGTCGACGACGTTATTTAGTGAGCGAACGCCGACCGCCTCCAGCCGTTGGGCGAGCCATGGCAGCGACGTTCCCACGTCTAGGTTGGTTACGATTCGCGCCGAGTAACGGGGGCACAAATCCTGGTCGACGAGGTCCACTTCGACGGAAAGTTCCTTGGGTATGTTTACTTCCTTTATGTAGACGGGCGGGAGCGTGAGCGGCGCAAGCGTGAGGGAAGAGATTTCGCGCGCAAGCCCTATCATGGATAAGCAGTCGCTGCGCACCGGGACCACGTCGACGTCGAAGATTACGTCGTCGTCGACGCGCGAGAGCAATTCCACCTCGAGGCCGACCATCGTCAGTTGCTCGGCCAACCTGTCGGCGGGGACGGTTGCGGGGCAATAATCGCGGAGCCATTTTAGGCTGTATTTCATCGATTTAAAATTGTTGTAGAAACGCGAAGTCGTTCTCGTAGAAAAGGCGGATGTCGTTGACGCCGTATTTCAGCATGGCGATTCGTTCGACGCCCATGCCGAACGCGTAGCCGACCCAACGTTCCGGGTCGTAGCCGACGTTGCGGAAGACGCTCGGATGGACCATGCCGGCGCCCGCGATTTCGAGCCAGCCTTTGCCGCCGCAGGTCGGGCACCCCACGCCGTCGCAGACGGCGCACGATACGTCGACCTCCGCGGAGGGCTCGGTAAAGGGGAAGAAGTGCGGGCGAAAGCGCATTTTCGTTCCCGGGCCGAAGACGTATTCGGCGAAGGCGGCGAGCGTTCCCTTGAGGTCGCCCAAGGATACGTTGTCGTCAACGAGCAGGCCCTCTACTTGGTGGAATACGGGGTAGTGGGAGGCGTCCACCGCGTCGGCTCGGTAGCAGCGGCCCGGGACGATTACGCGCAGGGGCGGTTCCTGCGATAACATCACGCGTACCTGGACGGGCGACGTGTGGGTGCGAAGGAGCCACTCGTCGTTTATATATAACGTATCCTGAGCATCGCGGCTCGGGTGGTCGGGCGGGAAGTTTAGCGCGCCGAAGTTATGGAATTCATCTTCGACTTCCGGGCCGTCCGCTATAGAGAAGCCCAAGGCCGTGAAGAACGCGGCTATCTCGTAATAGGTCTTGGTAATGGGGTGGAGCGAACCTATCGCCGGCGTGATACCCGGGAGCGTATAATCGATGCGGCCTTTGCCGGCCTCAGCCTTTTTTTCGGCGAACTGCCGCTGTATTCGCCCGTAGCGGCCCTCGAGTTCAGCGCGTAACTCGTTGAGCGCTCGGCCCGCCGCGGGCTTTTCCGCTTCCGGGAGCGAGGAAAGGCTTTTGCTGAGCCGGCTCAGCGCCGATTTCCGGCCGAGGAATTTTACGCGCCACCGCTCCAGCTCTTTTTCGTCGGCGACGGACGCCGCGGCTTCTCCGGCGGCCTTTTTCAACGCCGTAGTTTCGGCCAACAGTTTTCGCGTCTCGTCCGTCACTTTAATATATCCGTCCGTTCGTCCGCCAAGACTTCGTATAGCGCGGGGGCCTGGGCCTTGGGGACCGATTTGGCCGTCGGGACTTCTTCCACCCTTACGACGAGCCGCCGATTCGGTAACGTCACTTCGACGGTTTCGCCTATGCGGACGTCGTGGGCCGGTTTCACGCTTTTGCCGTCGACCTTGACGTGCCCTGCGTCGCAAATCTCTTTGGCTCGCGTGCGCTGTTTCACCAGCCGCGCGACCACCAGGAATTTATCGAGCCGCATCGCCGACGGTTGCGAATATAACATTATATATCGATATTTGTCAAAAGAAAACCGACGTTGTATTGCGAAACTACTTTAGGGGCGATTTTATCGCGGGGGGGCATAGCGGAATTTTTATTGCGGCCTTAAGCGTTGAAATCTTATAATGCCCGCCTAACGTCCCACCCCGGTGGGAATGAAACGGCTCCAATCTTAAAAATACCCGACGAGCTGTGGCGCGACTTTACGAATACCAGGGCAAAGCGCTATTGCGACGGGCGGGCGTAAAGGTCCCGCGCGGGCGGCCGGCGTACTCCCCGGCCGAGGTCGCGGCCGTCGCCTACGAAATCGGCGCCCCGGTCGTGCTCAAGGCCCAGGTCTTCGTTACGGCGCGGGCCGCGGCCGGCGGCATCCAATTCGCCGATAACGCCATGGCTGCGGAGCGGGTCGCGGGCCGCGAGATGTTCGGCCGCACGATAAAGGGCCAACGTTGCGACGTCGTCCTGGTGGAGGAGAGACTCGACATCGCGCGCGAGATGTACGTCGCGGTCGTCGTCGACAACGACGCTCGCAAACCGCTCGTCATCTTCTCTTCCGTCGGCGGCTCGGGCGTCGAAGAGATCGCCGCGGCGCACCCGGAGGCGTTGGTCAAAAGAGACGTCGAGTCGGCGCGCGGCCTGTACGGCTACGAGGCGCGCGAGCTGGCGCGGCGCGCGGGCCTTAAAGGCCGGGAGCTGGTCGGCGTCGCGGACGCGTTGACGAAACTTTGGCGGGTCGCCCGGGACGCCGAGGCACGTGCCGTGGAGATAAACCCGTTGGTAATTACGGCCGGGGGCGAGGTGGTGGCCGCGGACTGCCGTATAACGGCGGACGACTACGCCGTCTTCCGGCACCCGGAGCTGGCCGTCGCGGTCGCGCGCGAGTTCGACCGGCCGCCGACGGAGCTCGACCTCATCGCGTATAACGCCGAGAAGGACGACTACCGCGGCACGTTCTATTTCGTGCAGCTCGAGGAAGGTTTTGGCCGCGAAGGCCGCTATATCGGCTTCCACGGCGCGGGCGGCGGCGGCTCGATGATGTCGATGGACGCGGCGCTCGCGGAAGGGTTCAATATCGCGAACTTCTGCGACACCTCCGGCAATCCGCCGGCGAGCAAGGTCTACCGCGCGGCGCGCATAATTCTCGCTCAAAAGGGCCTGGTGGGATACTTCGGCTCGGGCTCGGGCGTCGCGAGTCAGGAGCAGTTCCACTCCGCGCGCGGCCTGGTGAAGGCTTTCCGCGAAGTTTGGCTTAATGTCCCCTGCGTCGAGCGCCTGGGCGGCAACCGGGAAGAACGGGCGATTCAAATATTGACCGAATATACGAAGGACCTTCCGGCGCCGCTCGAGTGCTACGGCAAGGACACCTCGGCCCGATATTGCGCCCGGCGGCTGCGCGAGCTCGTGGACGGCTACGACTACGACGCTGCCCGCGAGAAGCCGCCAGAGACGCCGCGCGATTCCTCCTATTCTTTTAAGACCGTTACCGGCGGTACCGTCTCCTACGATTACGCGAGGTGCGACGGTTGCCAAACCAAGGTGTGCGTTAATGAGTGCGTGCCGGGGATACTCGAGCTCGACGGCGGCCGGCCGGTCCTCAACGTCAGCGAGGAGGAGGCGGCGCGGGGGCGCTGCACCGAATGCCTGGCGTGCGAGGTCGAGTGCCACGCCCGCGGCAACGGCGGCGGCAAAATAACGCTACCCATCCCGGGTTTGGGGGAGTATTTGACTAAGACGGCGTGATATGTCGATATTGATAAATTCCGGGGATAAAGTCATCGTCGCCGGCATCACCGGCCGCGAGGGGCGCGCGCGGACGCGCCTAATGAAGGGCTACGGCACCAACGTCGTCGCCGGCGTTTCGCCCGGCCACGGCGGCGAGGAGGTCGAGGGCGTCCCGGTCTTCGACACCGTGGGCGCCGCGGTCGAGGCGGTGGGCGAGATTTACGCGTCGGTTGTCTTCGTGCCGGGGCCCGCGGTGAAGGAGGCGGCGCTCGAGGCGTTCGACGCCGGCGTAAAGCTCGCGGTGCTCGTCCCGGACCGCGTGCCCATATGGGACGTGCTCGCGATAGATGCCGCGGCGCGGGAGGCCGGCGCCCGATACGTCGGCCCGAACACGCTGGGGGTGTTGTCGGTCGGCGAGGCGGTACTGGGGATGGTCGGCGGGAGCGCGGAATCGGCGCGGGAATGGTTCAAACCCGGGCCGGTAGGGATATCTTCTCGCTCGGGCGGGATTACGGCGTCGCTGGCCTACTACCTCGGCCGGGCCGGCGTCGGTGCGACCACGCTCGTCCACGTCGGCGGCGACGCCGTCGTCGGCACGCCCCACCAGGACGTCGTTCGGTTATTCCAGGAGGACGCCGATACCAAGGCCGTCGTGTTGTTCGGTGAGATAGGGAGCAGCCAGGAGGAAAAGGTGGCGGAGCTTGTCGCCGAAGGCGTAGTTACTAAGCCGGTGGTGGCGTTCATAGGCGGCAAGGCCGCGAGGGAGGGGACGCGTTTCTCGCACGCCGGCGCGATCGTCGAGGCCGGCCGCGGGACGTACGAGGGCAAAGTGAAGGCTTTGCGCGAGGCGGGCGCTGTCGTTGTAGACGATTACGATAAGGTCGCGGAACGTACGTTGGGAGTTTTAAAAGACTTGGGCGAGGTATGAGCGACGAAGAGCGAGGAGGCGGTTTGACCAGTAAGCCGGCGTCGCCGGCGTTCGCCAAACTACGGCCCCGTCCCGACATGCGGGCATCTGTGTGCGAGGGCCTCTTCGGCCAGATGTTCTTAAACCTCGCCGGGG
Source organism: Candidatus Zixiibacteriota bacterium (assembly GCA_011773985.1). Classification (GTDB taxonomy): domain Bacteria; phylum RBG-13-66-14; class B26-G2; order WVWN01; family WVWN01; genus WVWN01. The sequence goes on from WVWN01000078.1 coordinate 47,380, forward strand.
CCTGGTCGGCGTTCGTCACGGCGCTGGCGTTGAGCCTGGGGGCCGGCAGCCGGTCTTTCGGCCTGATCTTCGCCGCGGGGCCGGTGGTGGCGTTTTCGCAAGCGCTGGGGCCGGTGCTGCTGCCCCTTTTCGGCGGCTCGCGGCGGCGGCTTGTCGTCGCGGCCAGCGCGGGCGCGCGCGGCATAATTTTCCTCATCCCGGCGGTAGTGCTTTGGCTCGAGCCGGATGCGGCGCTCGCCCTCTTTATCGCTTGTTTCCTGGCCTCGCAGGTTTTAACCGGCGCCATGATGAGCGTGTGGACGAGTTGGATCGGCGCCATCGTCCCGGAGCGCATCCGCGGCCGCTTTCTCGGTAAGCGGACGCAACTGATGATGGCGCTTGGGCTCGTCGTCGCTTTCGCGGCCAGCGTTTTTAAGGACCTCTCCGTGCCGGGGCGTGAAACGGGCCTGACGGGGTTTTTTCGCCGCCTGTTCGGCATCGCTGGCGGCCTGTGGGGCGCGGGGGGAGAACGGTACGCCTACTTTATAATATTCGCCTTTGCCGGCGCCGCGGGCCTCGCATCCACTCTCCTGTTGTTGCGACAACGCGACCGGCCGGCCCCTGCCGTACGCTTTTCGCTCCGCTCGTTGGCCGAGCCGCTCCGCGACCGCCGCTTTCGTCACCTGATATATTTCTTCGGATGGTGGTGGTTCGCGGCGTCATTCGGCGCGCCGTTTTGGCAACCGTTCTACCTCGAAGTGTTACGCATGTCCCTAACCGCGGTTCAGATCTACAACTCGCTTTTGATAATCGCGATGGCGGCGACCGCGGCTTTGTGGGGCCGTCTGTTAGACCGCTTCGGCAACAAGCCGGTCTTCCGAGGGCTGATATTCTTGGCGACGGCGAACTCGTTCGTTTACGTTTTCATGCGGCCGGACCTTTACTGGTGGGTTTGGCTGGAGGCCGTCACGTCGGGCGCGATGTGGGGTGGGGCTATGGTCGCGACGATAAACTTTATCATCCGCCTAAGCCCGGAAGCCAAACGGGATAGCTATGTCGCCCTGTACGCCGTCGTTGCCGGCGCGTGCGGCCTAGTCGCGACCGTCGGCTCCGGTCAGTTCGTGGCGATGCTGCCGCGCTACGTCTCGCTCGCCGGGTGGCAGCTTCTGAATATGAAGGTAGCGTTCCTCATAACCACGGCTTTTCGCCTCGTTTCGCACGTTCCTATGTATTTAGTAAAAGAACCTCGGGCGGTGCCCTTCCGTCACATGATGCGCGCGGTGGCGGCGGACGTGCGGCTGTGGTTTTTGCGATTCCGACCCGGCCCCGGCAAATGATGTTATGAAAGAGGGAGAACGGAAGATAAAGGTCCTCTTCGTTTGCACCGGCAACTCCTGCCGCTCGCAGATGGCCGAGGGTTGGGCGAACCACTTGGGCGCGGGCCTCGTCGAGGCATACTCGGCGGGCGTATACCCCGTCGGCGTCGCGCCCCTTACGGTGAAGGTCATGGCCGAAGCCGGCGTGGATATTTCGCATCAGCGCGCCAAGGCCGTCGACGAGTTCCTCGGCGAAGAGTTTGACTACGTAATTACACTATGCGATAATGTACGGGAGTTGTGTCCGTACTTCCCGGATGCGGCCAAACGTTTCCACTGGCCTGTAAAAGACGCGTTCGGCCTGGACCTCGACGCGTACCGCCGCGCCCGCGACGAAATCCGCGCCCGGGTGGAGGCCTTTTTAAACGAAATCAACGGCCCGTAAGTAACCGCCGGGCAAGAGGTGGATGACGGCCGAGGCGCCCAAGATAACGCGGCAGCGCGAGCTCGAGGCCGAAATCAACTTCCTTATTCCGCGCCTCGTGATGTTGGGGGCTAAGTTCGTCGTCGTGCACGGCGCCGTCGCCCGGGGGACGGCTCGAGCCAATTCGAAGTTAAATCTGATCGTCGTCGCCGCGAGCGATCTCCCCTTCAAAGAGCGCCAGAAGTATTTCCGCGAAAAGCTCAAGGGCCGCGAGCCCCTCGAGATAGTGGTATACACGCTCCCGGAGTTCAACCGCGCCAAGGAAGAGAGCACCCTCGTTAAGCACGCGATGCGCGAAGGCCGCGTCGTCTACTCGCCCGAGCGGGGGTGAATATTCGCCGGTTTCATATTACGTAGGAGCGGCGTATGGCCGATAAGTGGTTCACAAGCATAACGGACGTTGGGCCCAACAAAATACGCCTCAGCGGCTACCCCATCGGAGAGCTGATGGGCCGCAAGAGCTTCGCCGAGGTCGTGTGGCTCACGCTGCGCGGCGAGCTGCCGTCCGAGGCCGAGGGGAAGCTCCTCGATGCGGTCTTGGTGTCGTCGGTGGATCACGGCGTAACGCCGCCGTCCACGTTGGCCGCACGTACGGCGGCCTCCACGGGCGCGCCGGTGAACGCGGCGCTCGCCTCGGGCGTCCTCGCCGTCAACCGCTTCCACGGCGGCGCGGTGGAGGGGTGTATGGCGGCTCTCGCCGAGGCAGTGGCCCATATGAAGGAGAAAGACGTCTCGCGTGAGGAGGCTGCGGCGGCGACAATCGGACGTTACGGCGAAGGTGGGCGTCGCGTAGAGGGTTTCGGCCACCGCCTCCACGACGACGACCCGCGGGCGGCGCGGCTATTCGCGTTGGCGGAGGAGCTGGGCCTAGCGGCCGAAGGTATCCCGATGGCCCGGGCTTTCGAAACCGCGCTTCGGAACCTTGCGGGTAAGGGGCTGCCATTGAACGTCGACGGCGCCATCGGCGCGTGCCTTTTCGACTTGGGTTTCGAGCCGCATACTGCCAACGCGTTTTTCATTCTGGCGCGAATGCCCGGGTGGCTTGCGCACGTCGTCGAGGAGCAGACGCGCGAGCGGCCCATGCGGCGCATTGAGCCGTCGGCGTGGGCGTACGACGGCCCGGGCGAGAGACATTTGACTTAGCTCGAGGTTCAATATGGAAGATAGAATTAAAGAGTTGTTGCCCGAGTTGGCAGATATCGAGGAGGGGGCGCTACGCGATAAAGTAGTCGCGGTGTACAAGGCAGCGCTCGAGCGCGGCGGCTGGCAACCGGAAGATATGGCACGCCTCCCGTCCACGCTTTTAATAGATCCGCCGCCCGCCACGTACGTCGAGCACACGCGCGCCGTCACGCGGTGTGCCGTCGCCGCGGCGGAGGCGATGGCGGCAGTATACGGTTCCCGGGTGAATATAAACCGCGACCACCTGGTCGCCGCGGGCCTTCTTCACGACGTCGGCAAGCTCTTGGAGTATCGCGAGGAGGGCGGCAAATTCGTCAAGTCGGAGCTGGGCCGGATGCTCCGGCACCCGTTGTCTGGTGCCGCGCTCTGCTACGGGTTCGGCCTTCCCCCGGAAGTAACCCACGTCGTCGCGACGCACGCCCGCGAGGGCGAGGGCGCCCGGGCGACGCCGGAGGCGATAATAATTCACCACGCCGACTTCATCAACTTTGAGCCGTTTAAATTGTGAAGAGTGGCAACGCGCAAACGTTCGCCGAAAAGATATTTTCGCGTAAGACGGGCCGGCCGGTGGCCGCCGGTGAAATAGTCGTGCTCGAGCCCGACCGTCTCCTCTCCCACGACAACGCCGCGGCCATCGCGAAGACCTTCGCGGAATTCGGCCTGAAACGGATTGTGGACCCGGCTAAGGCCGTCATCGTCTTGGACCACTGCGTCCCGGCGGCCTCGGAAAAATATGCCAAGAACCATCTAGAGATCCGTGAGTTTGTGGAAGAGAACGATATCGAGAACTTCTTCGACGTCGGCGAGGGGGTGTGCCACCAGGTCTTCGCAGAACAGGGGTTCGCGCTGCCGGGCGAACTTATTCTGGGCGCCGACAGCCACACGACGTCGTACGGCGCTTTCGGTGCGTTCGCCGCGGGCATAGGTCGGACCGAGATGGCGGCGCTCTACGCTACCGGTAAATTATGGCTTATGTGCCCGGCGTCGCTAAGGATTGAGGTAGCGGGCCAGTTCGGCGCGGACGTTTACCCTAAAGATTTGATTTTATACATAATAGGCGACCAGGGCGCCGACGGCGCGCTGTACAAGTCGGTGGAGTTCGCCGGGCCGACGGTGGCGGCGGCGTCGCTGTCGGGGCGGATGACGCTCTGCAATATGGCCGCGGAGATAGGCGCCAAGAACGCGTACGCCGCCCCGGACGAAAAGACGCGGGCCTTCCTCGACGGCCGCGCGCGTCGTGAGTACGACGAGGTCTTCCCGGACGACGGCGCCGCGTACGAGCGAACGCTCTCGTACGACGTCGCCGGCCTCGAGCCCCAAGTAGCGGCCCCCCACCGCGTAGACAACGTCGTCCACGTAACGGAGTTGGTGGGTACGCGCGTGGACCAGGTCGTCGTCGGGACCTGCACCAACGGCCGCGTCGACGATTTAGTGGTGGGGGCGAATATCCTGCGGAACCGGCAGGTGGCACCGGGCGTGCGCGTCCTCGTCTTTCCGGCGAGCCGGGCGGTTTACCTCGAGGCCCTGGGGATCGGCGCGCTGGCGACGTTGGCCGAGGCGGGTTGCGTAATTATGAACCCGGGTTGCGGGCCGTGCCTCGGCGCCCACGAGGGAATCCTGGCCGCGGGCGAGGTTTGCCTCTCGACCGCGAACCGCAACTTCCGCGGCCGCATGGGCTCGACGGAAGCCGAGATTTATTTATGCTCGCCGGCGACCGCGGCGGCTTCGGCTTTATGCGGAAGGATTACCGACCCCCGGACGGTGAGGGCGTGAGCGTATGGAGTCGTTAGTGTTTATAATCGTAATCATCTTGTTGGTCCTGGCTATTTTGCTCGTCGTCGCGCTCGCCGCCATAATGCTGGCGACGTGGCTATCGTCGCGGGGTAAGCGAGATGATAAGAGGTAAGGTTTGGAAGTACGGCGACGACGTCAACACCGACGTCATCTTCCCGGGGCGTTACACGTATACGATAACGGACCCGGGCGAAATCGCCTCCCACGCTCTCGAGGACTTGGACCCGACGTTCGCGAAGAACGTTAGGCCAGGGGATATCGTCGTAGCCGGCAAAAACTTCGGCTGCGGCTCGAGCCGCGAGCAGGCCGCGCTGTGCCTGAAGTACGCGGGCGTGGCCGCGGTGGTCGCGGCATCGTTCGCGCGCATCTTCTTCCGCAACGCCATCAACGGCGGCCTGCCGACCGTAACCGCGCCCGAAGCCATAGCACGTATAAACGCCGGCGACGAGATAAGCATCGATTTCGAGGCGGGCGAATTGACGGCGGCGGACGGCTCGAGTTACGAGTTCGCGCGGCTACCGGCGGAGGTTGTCGGCATTCTCGAGGCGGGTGGCCTGGTGCCGTGGGTCAAAAAGGAGTTGGGAGCGAAATGAAGCGTTACGCGATCACACTCGCTGTGTGTGCCGTCGTAGCGGCGGCGTGCCAGAGGGTTGGGGACGCGGCCGGCGCCCCGGAGGCGGGCCGGCCCGTGCGGTTGATATTCCCGGAAGCGGCGCGCGCGGAGACGTTACTTAAATCGTCCGGCATCCGCATCGAGAACCGCAACGACCTCATACGCGAATTCCCGGAGGGATGTGTGTGGCACGCCGTCTACAGCAGTACCGGCGCCGAAGTCATCCTCGAGGCGTACGCATTCGCGGACGACGGCCGCGCGCGGGAGTACGGCGCCGAGCGCAACGGCGAACTGCTGGCGATGGATATCCTGCGGGAATTCGCCGTCGCGACCAACGGGCCGCTCGTCCTCGTGGCGTACTACGACCCGACGGAGGACGCCGCCGCCAAGAGGGATGCGTTGGAGAAGTTCGTCGAGGCGTTTTCGGGCGAGGGGTAACTTTCCCCGAATGAAAGAATGGCCGTGACGTAAGGTATTTTATCGAATGCGGCTGGTGTTGCTTTTTTGGGTGGGGTATGGTATTATAATTAAAGAGAGCCAGTTTTAAATTCGCGTTACGATTAAACTCGCCCTAAAAGCAAAGTGATTTCGAAGAGAGGAGTGGTCGTGTTGAAAAAAGTGTTCTTAATCGCGATGGCGGTACTCGCGGCGTCCTCGTGGGCGGCGACGCGCGGCGTGCTCGTCGAGCACTTCGGTTGGACCGGTTGAGGTTCGTGTCCGGCCGCGGAAAGCGACTTTAGCCGGCTGATAGATAGTTATCCCCGCACGGTCTTATGCCCGATCCAGTGGATGTTCTACGTTTCCCCCCACGTGAGCCAACGCTTCTCCACTTACTACGGTCAAACGTACGTACCCAACCACTTCACAGACGGCGTCCTCAACCGCATCGGTTCCGGGAATTACAGCAACTACGTTGCCGATTATAATACCCGGCGCGTCATCTCCGCGCCTTTGACGGTAACGATTCCGGAGCGTAAGCTGGGGTCCAGTACTGCGTACGCCAAAGTTCGCGTGGCGCTCGAGGAGAACCTCCCCGCCGGCCATACCATCTACGTCGGCCTGTGGGAGGATAAAGTCGTAGTGGGTGGTACGTACGGGACCACGCCGGTCCGCGTCATGGAACGCGACCTAGCGACGACCAGCCTCACCATCGCCAGCAAAGGCCAGACGCAGAATTTCGAGCATACGTTTACGCTTCAAGGTTCGTGGAAGCGCGCCGACCTCGGCTTGACCGCCTGGGTGCAAGGTCCCAACACCGGACGCGAAGTACACAACGCCGCAACGGTAAAGTTATCCGGCTCCAGCGTTTCGCCTTCGTCGTTGGGGCGGGTCAAGGCGCTCTTCAATTAAGTAACTCCCACCCTAACGACTATTAAGCCCGCCGTAACGGCGGGCTTTTTGCCTTAAGCGAGAAGACTTAAGCGTGCGCGTCAACGGCAGCTTCACCGCGTACGGTTACGATAACGTCCTCGAAAGGTATGTCCTTGCCGGACGCCTTGAGCGCGTCTTTCGCCACCTGCACTAAGCCGAAGCAACAGGGCACTTCCATATGTAAAACCGTGACTTTGCGTACGTCGTTCGTACGTAGGATCGCCGCTAGCTTGTCGCGGTATAACGCGGCGTCGTCGAATTTGGGACAACCGATGACCACAGCTTTGCCGCGGAGGAAGTCGGGGTGGAAGGCGGCGTAGGCCAAAGGCGCGCAATCGGCGGCGATCAACAACTCGGCGTCGGCGAAGTACGGGGCGTTGGGGCTTGCGAGGTATAGCTTAACGGGCCACTGGCGGAGTTCCGATTTCAACTTCCCGTCGAAGGTTGCCTCGGCCTCGACGCATTCTTCGTCGTCCCCCGCCCTAAAATCCATAGTCCGCGCGCCCGGGCAGCTGAGGGTGTGGCTGCCGGCGCCATGGCTTGCGGCCGGCGTTCGCTCGGCGGCGTGCCCGTGGCGGTGCACGCCCCCTTCACGGCCGAGTTCTTTCAGGTGTTCTTCCACCGCGCCGGCGTCGAACTCTTCCGCGGAGCGCTCCTCGATGGTTATGGCGTCTTGCGGGCACTCCCCCAGGCAGGCGCCCAAGCCGTCGCAATAAGTTTCGCTTACAAGGCGCGCCTTGCCGTCGACGATTCGAATGGCCCCTTCGGCGCACGACGGGACGCACAAGCCACAGCCGTCGCACAGTCCTTCGTCGATCTTAACGATTTTGCGCGTAACCTTAGCCATTTCGGGCCTCCTATTTAGCGTTAGATTATTCTTTTTTCTTCAAGCTAAGTATAATAATTTGCGGACAAAAAAACCTTGACTTACGTCAAGGCTCTTAGTTTTTTTGGCGGGGCCCCCGGCTAGTCGTCTTGGCTACCGGCTATAAGGCGGAGCGAGGGTTTGTCCAAGATAATTAGCCGCTGGCCCTCGGATGCGACTAGGCCCGCGTCGGCGAAGCGACGCAGCGCGCGGCTCAGCGTCTCGGGGATGGTCCCCAACGCCGCGGCGAGCGACGTTTTGGTCACGTCCAAAGCGACGTATTCGCCTCCTTCCGCGTCGGCCCGCGCGTGTTCCAGAAGGTAGGAGGCGAGCCGCGCCGGCACGTCTTTAAGGGTAAGCTTCTCGAGGACCGCGCTAATCTGGTTAAGACGTACCGACAGGGCGGCTACAATGTTCAGCGCCAAGTTCGGTTCGTTTTTTACGAGCGCGACGAACTCGCGGCGCGGCACCTCGACCGCGGCGGCGTCGTCGAGGGCCTGCGCGGTGGCGGGGTACGGGACGCCCGCCAGCGCCGCGGCCTCGCCGACCAGGTCCCCTTCCCTCATGATTTTTATAATTAACTCGCGGCCGTCGATCGATTCTTTGAAGACCTTAACCTGCCCCGACGCGATGACGTAGAAAGCCGCGGCGTCGTCGCCCTCGCGGAAAAGCGCCTCTCCCTTCTCGAGCTCGCGGAAGACGCAGCGTTCGGCGACGCGGCCCACGTCGGCGGAGGCGAAATCTTTGAAGAGCGGCGACGCACGCAATGCGGCGATCATGGCGGCTTCGGCCATATCGATAACCTCGCCGGATTTGAAAATTATTGAGAACCGGCCTATTTTAGTTTAATATATAATTATAATTTAAGGCAAGTCGCGAAGCGAGGTCCTATAAACAAATATCGCATAGCGTGGCTGCCGGGCGACGGCATAGGCCGCGACGTTACAGAGGGGGCGCGCTTAGTCCTGGAGCGCCTCGCGCTCGACGCCGAATACGTCCCCGGCGACGTCGGTTGGGAGTTCTGGTGCCGGGAGGGCAACCCGCTGCCCGAGCGCACGAAGGACCTTATGCGCAGGACCGATTGCGCGCTCTTCGGCGCCATCACCTCCAAACCCAAGGACGAGGCCGCACGCGAGCTCACGCCCGAGCTCCAGGGCAAGGGTTTCGTCTATTACTCGCCCATCGTCCGCCTGCGGCAAGAGTTTGACCTTTACGTAAATATGCGGCCGTGCAAGGCTTACGCCGGCAACCCCCTCAACTACCGCGACGACGTCGACCTCGTCGTCTTCCGCGAGAACACCGAGGGCCTTTACGCGGGCGTGGAGTGGTCTCCCGTGCCGGCGGCGGTGTACGATTGCCTAATGGCCAACCACAAGAAGATGGCCGCGTTCGCGGGCGTCCCCCTTGGCGAGCTCGCCATCTCGACGCGCATAATGACGAAGCGCGCGTGCGAGCGTATAGTCCGCGCCGCGTTCGAGTACGCGGGAAAGAAGGGGCGTAAGTCCGTAACGGTGGTGGAGAAGCCTAACGTACTGCGCGAGACCGGCGGCCTTATGGTCCGCACCGCCCGCGAGGTCGCCCAGGACTACCCGGGCGTCGAGCTGTGGGAGACCAATATAGACGCGATGGCGATGTGGCTTGTCAAGAACCCGCAGGACTACGACATCCTGGTGGCGGAGAACATGTTCGGCGACATCATCTCGGACGAGGCGGCGCAGCTCGTCGGCGGCCTGGGCTTCGCTTGCGCCGGTAACATCGGCGACGACTACGCCGTCTTCGAGCCCACGCACGGCTCGGCGCCCAAGTACGCGGGCCAATACAAAGTCAACCCGACGGCGATGCTGCTCGCAACGAGGATGATGCTCGAGTACCTGGGCGAGGAGGATAAGGCTGCGGCTTTGGAAAACGCCGTCGCCGCCGTCATCGCGGAAGGGAAGGTCCGCACGTACGATATGGGCGGCAAAAACTCCACGCTCGAGATGGCGGAGGCAGTCGCCGCGCGGGTTTGAAATTTAACCCGTCAGGTGCTTCGTCGTAATTTAATCCCGTTCTTTAATGATATCTTTAGGCTAGAATTATGAAACCAAAGAACCTCCCGGCGCTCGGGCCGCCGGCCATCCAGGTCGACAAGGCCAAGTGTACCGCGTGCAACGTCTGTGTCGAGGCGTGCCCGCAGGACGTCTACGAGCTGGACGAGTTCGCCGTCGCGGCGTACCCGGAGCGGTGCATAAGCTGCGGCCACTGCGTCGCGCTCTGCCCGGAGGACGCCGTCGAGCACGAGGCGTACCCGGAGGGCAGGGTAAAGGCCCTCGGCGCGCGCAAGGTGCCTACCGCGGCGGCGCTGGAGACGCTCTTGCGCGCGCGTCGCTCGGTGCGCGTATTCAAAGATAAGGCCGTTCCGCGCGAGGTGGTGGAGGAGCTTGTCTGCCGGGCGCTCTCGTCGTACCCCAGCGCTCATAACCTCCGGCCGGTCCGCGTGCTGGCGCTCGTGAACGAGAAGGTTATCAAAAAGGTACGCGACGCGACCGTAGAGTGGTACCGGGCGTCGGCCCGCCGCCTCGAGAACCCCATCCTCCGCACGATCTACGGCGCGTTGGCGGTAAAGGAGGATAGGTTGGGGGCGTACGCGTTGGTGGATGATATGAAGCGGCTGGTCGAGGCGCACGACGCTGGCCGCGACGACCTCTTCCACGACGCGCCGGCGGTCCTCGTCCTCCACGCGCCGGTGGCGACGGTCATGCCGCGGGAGACGGCTTACTACGCCGCGGCCCAGCTCGTGATGATGGCGGCGGCGATGGGCCTCGGGACGTGCTTCGTCGGTTGGCTCACCGCGGCCGCGGCCCGCAACGAGGAAATCCGGGAGGCGTTGGGTTTGCCGGAGGAAAGCGGCGTCTTCGCTTCGTTGGCCCTCGGTTATCCGAAATATAAATACCGCCGCGCTATAGGCCGGGACGCCCCCGAGGTCGAGTGGCGTTGAGGTCATCCTTTATAATGGAGGATCAATAGAGCGAGGTACGCGATGAGAACTGTGGTACTTCTGGTTTCAACGTGCGCCCTCGCCGCGGCGGCCTTCGGCGACGTCGTCGGCGAGTACCAGGGTAGTGGTACCAACCCGGGCGGCCAGGGCTCGTACACCTGCGACGTTGCGATAACGAAGTCGGGCGACGTCTACGCGGTCCAATGGTTCTTCGACGGCGAGCTCGGCTACGAGGGCGTCGGCATCGTGAAGGACGACCTCTTCTGCGTCGGCTACACCTCCTCCGGTTCCTACGGCGTCGTCGTTTACGAGGTCAAGGCGGACGGCTCGCTCGACGGGACGTGGACCGGCGCCGGGGCCACTAACGTGGGCACGGAGAAACTTAAGAGGAAATAAAGGAACCTTTCCGGCGGTGAACCGTGGCCACGATCGTAGAAAAGATAATCGCGGCCCACTCCGCGGACGACGTCTACGCCGGCGCGACGGTCTGGCTCGAGCTTGACGTCCGCGCGGCGCGGGACTTCGGCGGCGCGAGCGTCGTGAAAAATTTCGAGAAGCACTACCCAGGCCAAAAGGTGGCCGAAGCCGGCAAGACGTTCTTCACCTTCGACTGCGTCGTCCCCGCGAACAACATCCCCTACGCCAATAACCAGCAGCTGTGCCGCGAGTTCGCGGCGCGACAGGGCGTCAAAGTTTTCGACGTCGACGCCGGCATCGGCTCGCACGTCTTGATGGAGGAAGGGCTCGCCCGCCCGGGCCAGACCGTCGTCAACACCGACAGCCATATGAATGTGGTCGGCGCGATCGGCTGCCTCGGCCAGGGCATGGGCGACGCAGATGTTGCTTTTGCCTTCCGCGCAGGCTGGACCTGGCTCGAAGTTCCGCCGTCGGTCAAAGTAGTATTAAACGGTAAATTCAAATGGCCCACGACGGCGAAGGACCTGGCGCTCGCGCTGTTGCGCGAGTTCGGCTCGAGCCGGTTGCTGGGCAAGGCGGTGGAATTGTACGGCCCGGCCGCCGAACGCCTTTCTCTCGAGGAAAGGATTACGGTGGCGTCAATGGCGACGGAGATGGGCGCGGTCGGAATCTTTATGCCGCCGAGCGACGAGGTACTCGAGTGGTGCGGCGGCGCCGCCGGCGCCGAGGTGGAAGGGGTTTACGCCGACGAGGACGCGTCGTACGAGGCGACGTACGAGCTCGACGTCGACGGCCTCGAGCCGCTGGTGGCGTGTCCGCCGTCCCCGGCTAACGTGAAAAGCGCCAGCGATGTCGCAGGGAGGGAGATCGGCTCGGCCTTCTTCGGCTCGTGTACCAACGGCCGCCTGGAAGATTTCCGGGCCACGGCGCGCGTGATGTCTGGGCGGCCGGCGGCGGACGGCGTCGTGGCGTACGCCGTCCCGGCGACGCGCCGCGTATACGGCGCGATGTTGGCTGAGGGCCTGGCCGCGGAGCTCTTCAGCGCCGGGTTCGTAGTATCCAACGCCGGCTGCGGCGGCTGCGCTCAGGGCCAGATAGGTATGACTGGCAAAGGTGAAGTCCAGGTCTCGACCTCCAATCGCAACTTCCCCGGCAAACAGGGCGCCGGCGAAACGTACTTATGTTCGCCCGCGACGGCCGCGGCGTCGGCTATTATGGGACGCATTACGGACCCGCGGGAGGTAGCCTGATGGCGGCGAGGCCTTTTGTACTCGAAGGCCCGGTTTGGCCCATTGTAGGAGCGTTAGGGACTTTTCTGAACGACGTAGACACGGACCAAATCTATCACAACGCCCACCTCGCCGTTACCGACGTTGACGAGATGGGCCAATACGCTTTCGGCAACCTCGCGGGCTGGGAGGATTTCCCGAAGAAAGCGAAGCCGGGCGACATACTCGCGGTGGGCGCGAACTTCGGCGCGGGCTCGAGCCGTCAGCATGCGGTGGATTGCTTCCGCGCGCTGGGCGTCGCCGGCGTCGTCGGCTTATCCTTCGGCGCTATCTACAAGCGGAACGCGACCAATGCCGGCTGGCCGCTTATGGAATGCCCGCGACTGGCCGAGCTCGAGCTGGCGCCGGGCGACGTTTTGAGGATGAACCTGGAGACGGGCAAGGTGGCGAACGTAACGAAGGGCAAAGCGGTACCGGCGCGGCCGTTCTCGCGCGTCCAAAAGGATATTTACTCTGCGGGGGGCCTACTCGCGTACGGCGCGAAACTCGCCAGCTGAGGCGAAGTGCTCACGAAACCGCTTTCGTGAATTTAAGGCCCCTGGCCTCCAACGCCGCGACGAATGGCTCCGGCTCGAGCGCTACTTCTGGCGGGTAAGCGCCGGCTTTTTTTATTACCCCTTGAGCCAACATAGCCGCGGCGACGGCGACCGGGAAGCCGGTCGTCCGTTGCATCGCCGTTAAGGCGCTCGCGGCGTCGGCGTAGTCGACGAGCTCGTACGTGGCGACCCTATTCTCGCCGCGGGCCTTTCCTGCGGCCCGGCAAAGGACGAGGACGACGTCGTCGTTGCCCTCGGGCAGGGCGGAGGCGAGCCGTTCGGCGAGCACCTCGTGGGGTCTGCGTCGCACGCCGCCCGCCGAGATTGCTTCGCCGCTCGCGAGGCCGAGGTCGAAGAGGAGTTTCACTGCGGCGCAGTGGCCCGGGTACCTGATGGTTTTGTAATCCAATTCCCGCACGCGCCCGCGGTACGTATACGGGAGGGTGGAGGCGCCGCCGGAGGTATGGAACGCTTCTACGCGCCCTACGGGCGGGAAATCGAACTCCTCGACGCCGGTGAGCGGCGGTACGGTCGCGACGTCGCCGTCTTTCAATATGAGGCACGGCTCGGCGTATTCGTTAATCAAACCTTGTACCGAAAATAGGAGGGCGTAGTTGAGTGGCGGCTGCGGCTCGCGCGGCAGGCCGCCGATGCGTATGTGTACTTCCCAAACCTCGTCGAAGGATGATATCAACCTTGCCGCAAGAACGTTCGTAATCCCCGGCGCAAGGCCCATATCGGGAATTATCGTTACGCCCGCCGCCCGGGCCTCGTCGTCGAGCGCGAGCTCCGCGCGAACGACGTCGGTATTGCCGCCCATGTCGACGAAATGGGAGCCGGCAGCTACGGCGGCGCGCGCGAGCGTAGGATTATGTCGGTACGGCGTCGCGGCGACGCATACGTCGTGTCCGGCGATGAGTTCTCGGGTGGCCGCTTCGTCGACGGCGTCGATGGCCGCGGCTCGAGCTAAGCGGCCGCCACGCTTAGCGCAAAGTCTCTGGGCTCGCGCGACGCGTTCGTCGGCGACGGTTATCGCGTCGAAAGTTCGGTGGGTGACGAAGTCGTATAGAACGGCCTCGGCCATGCGGCCGGCGCCGATTATTACGGCCTTCATTCCTGGCCTCCTGTTAACACCGCAATAATTATCCGAGTTAAATTTACCAAGCGGCGCTGTCAAGGGTTTGCTTTGTTAATTAAGCCGCCAAGGGCGCTGGAGTTGTAGTCGCTATCGAATCCTCGGGCCGAGGCCGAGAACAACGATTTTGAGGTCGGCCGAGTACTTACGGGAAAAGCGCCACGGCCGGAGGGCTTATCGCCGCCGCTATGGCCGATCGGGGGACGTGAGTTGTCGATGTTTTAAATGTGAAGGGGGGCTGGCTCCGAGCCGGCTTTCGACGGGAGGAAATGGGGTATCACTTCCAGTGGCCGCTGATGAACTCCTCGACCTCTGGAAGGCCCCCTTGGAGGATTAGGTAGCCGTTGGTGGGCTCGCGGTCGGTAATCTCGCCGGCGACGGGGGTGAGCATTATCCTCCTGACCTCGTCAAGGTCGTCGGTCCGACCGAGGGCCCAACAAAGCTTAACGTACGCGACCTCCGGCAGCATGTTCTGGGCGGGGATGACGCCGAGGCGTTGCATGTCGCGGCCGGTCTCGTAGACATCCATGTGGACGTAACCCCATAGCGTTTGGACCGTCATATACACAGCGACGCGGGCCTCCTGGGCGCGCTTGAGTGCCGGGTAGCACGGCTTGTTGACGTGGCCGAGGCCCGTCCCGGCAATGACGATGCCGCGATAGCCCAGGTCGACGAGCGCGTCGAGGATGTCCGGATACATATTCGGGTAATAATATATCAACGCCACGCGCTCCTCGAAGGCGGTGTTGAGTACGCATTTGCGGTCGCCGGGGCGGCGCCGGGCGTAATCGTCGCGCAGGGGCGCGATACGCTCGCGGTTTACGGTCGCGAGCGGGACGTCGCCGATTGTGCGGAACGTTGAGCGGTAGGAGGAGTGCATCTTGCGGACGCGGGTGCCGCGGTGGAGGAGGCCGTACAGGTCCGAGGTGGGCCCGAACATACACACCATAACCTCGGCTATATCCGATTCCGCCGCGGCTTTAGCGGCGTGGATGAGGTTGAGCGCGGCGTCGGAGGAGGGGCGGTCGCTGGAGCGCTGGCTCCCGACGAGGACGACGGGGACGGGCGATTTCTGGACCATAAACGAGAGGACCGCGGCGGTGTGGTGCATGGTATCGGTGCCGTGGCCCACGACGATGCCGTCGACGCCCTTTTCGATCTCGCGGGCGATGGCCTTCGCGAGCACTACGTACTCTTGGGCCCCCATATTTTCAGAGAAGACGCCAAAGAGCTTCTCGGTTTCTAGATTACAGATGTCGGCGAGTTCCGGGACCGCGCCGTACAACTCGCCGGGCGTGAAGGCCGGAATGACGGCGCCGGTGCGGTAGTCGAGGCGGGAGGCGATGGTGCCGCCGGTTCCCAGGAGTTTGACGAACGGCCGGCCTTCCTTGAAGGGGAATTCCTTTTCCGGTATCTTGTAGTGGGCGACGGCGTACCCGGTCTCTTTTATATCGGTTATAGCGTCGACGGCCACGCCGACATTATAACCGGAGGCGATCTTGATGACTATGTGCTGGTCGTCGCCGGACTCGGCGCGGGGGAGAACCCGTCCCTCGAAGCGGCCCCGGCTCGAGTCGATGAGGACATCGCTCCAGACTTTGACGCCGAATTTTTTTAGGCATTCGAGGGCGGCACCGCGGTAACCTTTGTGGAGATCTTGTGCCGGGGCCTTTGGAGCCTTTTTCCGTACCGTATTTTTATTTCGGGGCGGGCGAGCCATCGCGGAATTATAAATTAATATTGAGCTGTAATGTTAATTTTTTTATAATATCGGAGAGGCTGAAGGTTTTGCGAAGCGGCGAGGTGTATCGTATTGTCGGTACTCCGTAGATTTTACGAGCGGGAATCGTTCTGCGACCTCTTCCGAGCTTTCGTAATGAACCGGCGGGTCCGCGCCGCGGCGGTCCCGTTCATCGAGAAGTTGTTGTATAAGAAGGTGGTGGAGGAAGATACTATCGGCCGGTCCCCGGGAATCCAACGCGATAAATACTATATGATGGTGGCCATCCTCCATAGCGTAGACCGCGGCTTGAGGCGGGGAGCGTTTTCCAAACACGTAGTAAACCGCCTGTTCAAGGTTTTCGTCGAGAACGTTCTTTTAAACGAAAGTCCTCGCCGCGTAAAGGAGAAGACCGGCCGGTGGCCGCCGTTCTTCGTAACTATAAGCCCGACGCAACGTTGTAATTTGAATTGCCAGGGTTGTTATGCGGCGTCGCGCCCGGGCGCAGTGGCGCAGCTCGAGTACGACGTCGTGGCCGAGGTGCTCTCGCAAAAGCGCCGCTTGTGGGGTTCCTTCTTCACGGTGATTTCCGGGGGCGAGCCTTTTTTATGGAACGATGGCGGGAAGGGCATATTCGACCTCGCCGCGGATTTCCCGGACGAGTTCTTTATTCTGTTCACCAACGGCACCTTAATCGGGGCCGACGTTGCGCGGCGGCTTGAGGAGCTCGGGAATATAACGCCTGCCATTTCACTCGAGGGGTTCGCAGCCGAAACGGACCGCCGCCGCGGCCGGGGCGTTTTCGATAAAATTTTGGCGGCCTTCGAGGAGCTGCGCGGCGCCGGCGTGCCTTTCGGAATTTCGGTTACGGTCATCCGCGACAACGCGGAAGTCGTTATGGGGCGTGAGTTCTCCGATTTCTTTTTCCGGGAGCAGGGGGCGATATACGGTTGGATTTTCCAGTATATGCCGATCGGCCGGGCGCCTGCGCTGGAGTTGATGGTGACGCCGGAACAACGGCTGAGGATGTACCGCCGCTTGGTTGAGATGATAAGGGACGAACGGTTGCTCGCGGTCGATTTCTGGAACTCCGGGCCGGTTACGAACGGTTGCATGGCCGCCGGGCGGCCGTTCGGATACCTCCATATAGACTGGCACGGCAACGCCACGCCCTGCGTGTTCGTGCCGTACACGGCCGGGAACGTGCGCGATATATTCGCGCGGGGCGGCGACCTCAACGAGGTTCTCGAGTCGGGTTTGTTCGCGGATATCCGGCGATGGCAGAACGAATACGGGTACGACCACGGCTGCGGGAGGAGCGGCGATTGGATCGCGCCGTGCGTGAACCGCGACCACTACCGAGTCCTGAGGGAGGCTATCGAGCTTAGCGGGGCGAAGCCCATCGACGATTCGGCCGCCGCGGCGCTCGCGGACGAAGAATACGCGCGGGGCCTCGCCGCTTACGGCGACGACTTCCGCACCCTCGCCGACGACGTCTGGGAGCGGGAGTATCTAAGTTAACGCGGCTGGTACGGGGTTCTAAGGCGGGGGCGATAACCGATATTTCGTGAGTAGGACGAAGAGCGCCGTCGTGGGGTCGGGGTGCGATTCGTCGCGGGCGACGTAAGGCCAGCCGCCGTCGTCGTTTTGTGTTTCCGCTAAGAGTTTAAGGCATTCTTGAACGTCGGCGTCGGGCGCGCGCCGGCCGAGGGCGAGGAGGGCCGGCAGCGGGTTTTCGACGGGATTACGCCACCGGCCTTTCTGCCGTGCGAATGCCCCCGGCAGGCCGGCGAAGACGTCGTGATTGGGAGCTACGCCCGCGGCGAGTAGGCCTGAGACCACGGCGGGAATCGCCCACAAATCGGTTCGGTCGGGGTAGTCTTTGGCAATTTGGCCCGGCCAGCCCCCGTCCTTGTTCCGCGTGCGCAATAGAAGGGAGCGCGCGCGATTTGTATTTTCGTTGAAGCCGCCCACCGCCGAAAGCGCCACTATCGCGTCGCCCGTTATCCACGTTACCGAATTTCGCGCGGAAAACCATTCCCACTCGGGTTTGAGGTTGGCGGCTAACGCGGGATTCTCGGAGAAGCCGCCGTCGGGTCGCTGCATCGCGGCAAGCCAGCTCGCCCCTTTCTTCGCGGCTTCCGCCGCCTCCGCCCGCGCGAGCAATTCCACGCGCCGGGCCGTTACCGGGACGCTGCCTAGTTCGCTTTTAGCGCCGGTGCCTACGAACGAACCGTCGTCATTTTGGACCGCGGTTACTTCGGCGGCGAGGTCGGCCTTCGCTCGCGGTACTGCGCCGCCGGCTAAGCTGAGCTCGAGGTAATGATGGGCCTTCCCGGCCGCGACGACGTACGCCGCCGCCCTCGCAAGCGATTCCATCTTCCCTTCCTCTCCAGGTTATCGTTCTTTCGCCTTGGGCAGGAATTTCTCGGTGACGATTTCGGCGAGTTCGGCGCCGGGGACGAGCCCCCGCAACTCGGCCATGAGCTCGCCCATGGCGTAGCGTTTCATCGCCGCGGGGCCGTTGGGGAACCGGCGCACCTTGATCTTACGTTCCACTTTCTTCGCTATTTCGGGAAGCCGTGCTGTTACCTTGCCGCGGTGCGTCAGGTCGTTGAGGATGCTGCGCAGCGGCGCGCCGTGGGACAGATACGCCTCGAGCGCCGCGGTTAAGGCCTCCCGCGAAATCTTTCCCCGGCCGTAAAGGCTGAACGTCCTTTCGACGTCGCTTGGGGCGAGGTCGTCTACCGCCCAGCCGCGGCGGCGCCATCCTTTCATCTTGTGCGTTAACGTCGTCGCTGCGAACTTCGGCTCGACGCCGTGTTCTTCGACGACTTTTTCGAACGTTTCGGCCCAGCGGGACGCGGCGAGGGGCGCGACGCAATCCTCCGGGACACCCCACTCGCGGTAGCGGCCTTCGCGGGTCCATATAGGCTCGGGGAGTTCGCTCGCCAACGCCGCGACCCGCTCTTCGGGAATTTTAATCGGCGGCCGGTCCGTATCGGGGTACATGCGGTCCGGCCCGGGCAGGATTCGTTCGAAGCCCGTCGTGCCGTCGGCTAGGGCCTGGCGCGTCTCCGACGGTACTCCTATCGTCGCCTCGTGGGCGCGGAGGACGATCTCGTCGGCGCCCAGGCGCGCGTCCTCGGCCGGGCCCCAAACCAGGACGACGACGTCGCGGTCCCGCGCCTTGAGTTTACGGCGGAGGCGGCGCCACGTCTCGTCGCCGAGTTGGCGCGAGGAGGTTTCGTCGTCGAAGACGTTTGGCAGGCGATCGAGGCACGCGACTACGCGTACGCGATCCGAAATTTCGTCGACGAAGCTTTTGGTCTCCTGGGTACGCGCGCCGAGGATGCCGCGAAAACCGCGGAGCGCCACCGCGTACGCGTGGCCGCCTTCTTTCGCGGCCGCGGCGGGCAGATTTTGCCTGTCGCCCGTTGCCGCCGCGGATACGTCTACCACGACGGCGCGAAACGAGCTCTCCGTTATCCCCCGGCGTTTGAGTTCCGCGTGAATGTCGAGGAGCGCTCGTTGGCGCATGGCCTCGTTGTGGACGAGGCGGGGTATGGCTTTTAAGCGGGGGACGCCCTTGATCTCCGCGCGGGTACCGCCCGCGACGGATACGTTTACGTCCTCGCGCGCGGCGCCGATGCCGGTGCGGACGAGGCCGGTGGAACGGGTGAGCCGCCGTAAGAGCTGCCCGACCTCGGCGATTTCGGCCGGCGTCTCCATATCCGGGTGCGTTACCGTCTCGACGAGCGGCATCCCCAGGCGGTCGGTAAGATATATCCGGTAGTGCCCTTCGTCGCCCACCTCGCGGCAGGAATCCTCCTCGACGGCGAGCTGTTTTATGCCGATGCGCCTTCCCCGGAAGGGGACATAACCCTCGACGCCGACGATCGCGGTCCGTTGGAACCCGGTGGGGATGGACCCGTCCAAGTATTGTTTGCGGATGATGTGCATCTCGGAGACGATGTTGCAATTCAACAACAGCGCGATTTTCAAGCCAATGTCGATCGATTCCTCGTCCATATCGAAGGGCGGCGTATCGTCCATCTCGTACGTGCAGCACGTCTCCTGCTTGGTCCGGTAGATGATGTTTTTACGGGTCTTAAACTCCATGAGGGCGGTGCCGTCGTACTCGCCCATTTCGGACAAAGTGGGCCGCATGTGGCGAAGTATTTCGGCGTCGTAATCGTAGGAATAAATGCCCGCCGGGCAACGGCAGAAGAGCTTCGAAGTGGTCAGGAGTTGTTGGTGGATTTCGAGGCCGCCGCGGAAACCCATCGCGCGGTAATCGTCGTCCGTAAGGGAACCGAAGGGTCGTACGTTGGTTATGGTGGGCATGGTTTTTATAGGCTGGGGGACCCAAAATGCCCTATTAGAAATTTATATCATAACGGCCCCACGCGATAAAGGTTTTTCCGTTAGTAGGCGGTTTCAAAAATCCGGCCGCCGAGGGCCGGGCGAGAGTACGGACGTCCGGTTTGTGTCGCATTTAGGGACGGCCGCGTTGGCGAAAATCTTGGAAGTAATATTCCCGCGAAGGCGTTAATTCTTCTGGCTTAAGGCGATACTTTTTGGGGGCGTTCAAGATTCGGCGGTGGACTTCGGCTATGAGGTCGTTGCGTATTTCTTTTTGTTCGGTGAGCACGTCGACGATGGGCGCTTTCGACTCGGCCTTTCCCTCCAATACGTCGACGATGTGGGCATCCGCGGCGAGGGAGCTTACGGTGGCGTCGATAATTTCGAGCCGGAGTTGCTCGCCCCACTTCGTATCGGGAACGTAGGCTGTACAGAAGTCGACCGTGGCTTTGGCCGCGGGTACGGTTTGCCGGTTGATGGCGTTTTCCAACCCCGCGGGGTCGGCGGCAAAGCCCCCCGCTTCGACCAGCTCGTCCAGATCTTGGCGCGCTTTTACGAATTCTTCGAAGAGAGTTGCGCACTCCGCGAGCCACACCGCGGTGGGCACGGTCCCGTCCTTTTTAGGTTTTATGACGCCCTTGGGCAGGGGGCCGCTTTCGCCCAGGGCGAGGCCGCTTAGGGCGGCGAGGATCGAAACCGTTGCTAAACCGTGAACTAACCTACTCATCGCCGAGACTACCCTCCCGACGGGCCGCCTTGTCGCGCCGCTTCCTCCGCGGCTTTGTTGAGAATCGCTTTTGCGGTCGGGTTACCCGGGTCGAGCATCAGTATGTCCGCGCAGTGTTTGGTGGCGGCTTTGAAATCGCCGGCTTCGAGCAGGTACCGCGCGAGGTGCAGGCGCGCCGGTATATTTTGGCGGTCGATCTTACTTAAGGTGGTATTGAAAATCTTCCTCGCGAAGATCTCGTCGGACTCCAGCCCGCGGGCGGTGTAAGCGAGCGCGACCATGTTGTTGACCGACGAAAGGTAGTCGCGCAGGTAGTTTTGTTCCGGTTTACTGAATTGCAGGGCGAAGTTCATGATGGCGGACCCCAAACGGATTATCCGATCCGCGGCGTCGCGCGATTCGTCCTTACCCGTTACGTCCATCAACCAGAACCTCATGACCAGCAAGTATAGCCAAAAAAGGTCGCGCCGTAGGTGCGCGGTTTGGACGAGTTCCAGCACGCGGTCGATGGTTCGTTTTTTAAGCGCTTCCGGGAGGAAGACGAAGACTTCGTGGTCGAGGAACGACACAACTTCGAAAATAGCTATGGTTATTGCCGAGTCCTTCAGCTTTTGTTGCCTATCGGAGGAGAACTTGATCGCGAAGTTCTTGTGCTGCTCGAGTATCGAACGCACGTTCCCGCTTAAGAACAACTTGTAGATCTGTCCCGCCCGCGAGAAACCCTCGACTTTTTTGCCGATATTTATGGCGAAACCGTCGATACGGGGGATGGTGTCGCGGCTGCGTAAGCGCCAGTCTTTGGTTTCGCGAATTACTTTGCCCGTGTGTATACCTATGCCGACATCGAAGACCAGGCCCTTGTCCTCGAACGCGGCGTGGTTGAAGTCCGACGTGAGCCAGACCAGTTTCATCTTTAGGGCGAGTTGCAACGCCGAGCGGACGTCGTAGTCCGTATTTTCGCAGTAGAAAAATACCCGGACTTCGTCGCCCTCGATATCCCATTCGTAGTTTTCGCCCGTCCGGATGTCTACGCCGCGGCCGGACATGCTTTCGCGCGGGGTGTAGCGATATCGCAGGACGTGGTCTACGATGACGTCGAACATCAGCGACTGGTATTCGGTAAGCATCCGGTTATAGGTAGCGGCGTCCTGCACCCCCGAGATCCCGGTGGAGTTTATGATGTCCACGAAGAGGACCGTGGCCCGGATTTCGTCGCTTTTCGCTTCTTCCGCCATCCCTCTTTAAATTTGAAGGCTTTTACGTTTCTCGCGGATGAAGTCTTCCAAGTAGGACACACGCTCCGCGAGGCTGGCGTCTATGACTTCGCGGAAGTGTTGCTCGTCGGAGACGAACGCGTCGAACTCCTCTTTTAGGTGCCGCAGTAACTTTTCGATCTCTTCGCGGCTGTTCTCCAAGACCTTCACTCGCTCGTGAAGCACGGCCGCCTTTTTATCGAATACCTGTTTAGACTCGTTCAGTGTAGCCGCCATCGTCTCGAGTTGCGCGTTGAATTTGGATATAACGCTGTTAACGTTTTCTCGCAACGCCTCGTTTTCGCGGGAGCTCTTTTTGTTGGCCGCGGTTACCTGCTCGCGCATGGTGCGGGTTAAACGTTCTATGTCCGCGAACGATTTATCCAAGGCCCCGCGGTGTTTTACCGCCTGTTCCTCCTGGGCGGCCAGCCGCCGCTCCACCGTTGCCACGATGCCGCCTAGCTTGACGCGGACCGTCAAGTATAAAAACGCCGTGGCACCCGCGGCGAACGCGGCCACTATTAGCACCGGGTAAGGTTCGACGAGGTAAAACGCCGCTAGCGCTACGACGGCCGCCAAGAGGAGGACCACGACGAAGAGCGCGTCAAAAATACGAAAAGCCATCACTTCCGTCCCGCGTTAAATTCGCGTAGCATTATTTTCCTTCTCATTAAATTTTATCACAACCCGATTATTTGGTCAACAAGGCTTTATTTGGCTATCTTAAATTCATAGCCTCGACACGGCGTATCTCGTCAATTCCCCGCTTGGGGCGGGTTTCGGTTGATATAGCCGGTTTAACGGCGTTCGCGGTTCCGCCACTCCTCCCACCAGAACCGGCTCATCTCGGCCAATATTTTTAGGATGATGCCCGGCTTGGCGAGCGTCGAGCGGCCCGCGCGCCGGGGGAAGTAGCGGACCGCCATCTCCACTACCCGCATCCCGGCCAGCTTCGCCCGCGCCAAGAGCTCGGCGTCGATGAAGGACCCCTCGGACGTTAGGTTGAACTTCCGGATAGCCTTTTTCGTGAATAACTTATAGGAAAAGTTTACGTCGCGGACGGCGAGGCCGAACACGGCGTTTACGAGTCGATTGTACACAACGGAGTAGATCGTGCGCCACCAACTTTCGCCCCGGTCCGTCCGGTAGCCGGTTACGCCGTCGGCGCCGTCGCGCACCATTAATTCCACGCCGCGGGGGATGTCGCGGAAGTCGATGGGCAGGTCCGCGTCGGTGTAGAAGACTAGCTCTTTGGTCGCGGCGTCGAAACCGGTACGGAGGGTTATCCCGAGTTTGTAATTGCGGTCGTGGTGGATCACGCTCACCTCAGCGTATTTCACCGCCAATTCATCGGCAAGCTCGGGGGTTCGGTCGCTCGAGCCGTCGTCCACGATGACGATCTCGAAATCGTCGAAGTGCCTACGCAATACTTCCCGCGCGCGTTCCACCGACGTCGCGATGTTCGCTTCTTCGTTGAACGTGGGAAATATTAAGCTGAGGGTTGGCTTGTAGTTTTCGAGCCGGTTTGGCGTTATCATTTTGAAGTAGATTCGGCGCGAGTTCGGCCGAGCGGCCCCCGGCCTTACGTCATACTTCGGGCCAGGTGGTGTATTTGCGGTAAGAGTTCGGCCGCGGCGCGAATTGGTACGGGTTCGATGATGACCCGTCCTATGCCGCGCGGCAAGGCCACGTAGATTTCGGCGCCGGGCGCCTTTTTGTCCGCGACCAGCGCCTCGAGGGTTTTGGTCAAATTCATGGCGGGAAGAAACGTGGGGAGGTTGAACCGCCTGAGGAGGGCCGCCAAGCGTATCACCGTCTCGGTATCGATTTCCCCCCGCAGCTCGGCGAGGAGGGCGGTGTACACCATCCCGATAGCCAACGCCTCCCCCCTGTTGAGGGCGAAGCGGCTCGCGCTTTCGAAGGCGCGCCCGAAGGTATGCCCGAATTTTAGGAGGTATCTTTCGCCGCGGTCCCCTCCGTCCGCGCTTAGGACCGCGGCTTTATAAGACAGGCCGCGTTCGATGACGTCGTCGAGCGCGGGCGCCGCCCGGAGTAGGCCCGCCGCGTTATTCTCCAGGAACGAGAAGAGCTCCTCGCCCTCGAGCACGGCGTACTTGACCGCTTCCGCAAGGCCGGCGGCGAGGTACTTGGCGGGTAAGGTTGTCAACAGCTCGCCGTCGACAATTACGGCGGCCGGTTGGTAGATGGTCCCGACCTGGTTTTTAACGCCGTCGAAATCCACTCCCACTTCGCCGCCCAGGCAAGATTCGATTTGGGCGAGGAGCGTCGTTGGTACGACACCCCAGCGCACGCCGCGTTTGAAAGTGGCCGCGGCGAAGCCGGCGACCTCGCTCACGCTTCGGCCGCCAAAAGCGACTACGAGGTCCGAGCGGGTAAAGGCCGCGGCCGCGAATTCGCCGTAGAGGCCTGCGAGGTACTCGACGCGTTTCGCTTCGTCCCCCGGGGCTACCGTCGCCGATCTCACGTCGAAGTCGGCTTCGGCGAGAGCCGGTGCGAGTGCCTTGAGGTAGAGCGGTCGGATATGCTCGTCCGTCACGATCAAAGCCCGGCCCGCGTCGGGGGCCGCGCGGCGGAAGATTTTGCCAGCGCGCGCGAGGGCGCCGCGCTCGCCGTGAACGCGATACGTGCCGCCCCTATGTTTAACTTCTATTTCGAACACCGTCGACGCCTCTTAGGTTAAAAATACCACAACCGGCGGTTATACGGCAAGATATTCTTGACGTAACAAAAACGAAGGCTTATAATCGGGGCGTGAAAGTGCTAACGCCGGAGCAGATGAGAGAAGTAGACCGCCGCGCCATCCGGGAGTTGGGCGTACCGTCGTCGGTCTTGATGGACCGGGCGGGGGCCGCGGTGGCCAAAGTCGCCGCAGAGCTAACGGAAGGCGAACTGGTTGTGGTCGCGGCCGGTACCGGGAACAACGGCGGCGACGGCTTCGTAGCCGCGAGGTATTTGAGGGATGGCGGCCTCGACGTCGCCGTGCACTTGCTCGCGCCGCCGGAGCGACTAAAGGGAGACGCCCTTTTAAATTACGAGCTGTTCGTGAAGTGCGGCGGCCGGGTAGAGGGGTACGGACGCCGGAGGTTCGTCCGGGATGTTGCGCAAGCGGGCGCCGTCCTCGACGCCATGTTGGGGACCGGCGGCCGCGGCGGCCTCTCGGGCGCTTTCCGGGAGGCGGCGGAAATACTGGGCGGCGCCGGCTCGCCGGTTGTCGCGGTGGACGTACCCTCGGGCGTTGACGCCGCGACGGGCGCCGTCCCGGACGTGGCCGTGGCCGCGGACGCCACGGTAACGTTCGGTTTGCCCAAATTGGGAATCCTGCATTACCCGGCGCGCGCGTACGCCGGCGAAATACACGTCGCTGATATCGGGTTTCCGAGGTGCGCCCTCGAAGAGTTATCGTTCGAGCCCTCGGGCGAGAAGCCGGGCTACGTGGCGCGGGTGCCCGCCGTAGGCGAGGTGGCGGCGCTGCTGCCGCCCCGCCCCCGAAATTTGCACAAGGGCGCCGCGGGCCGGGTTTACATCCTCGCCGGCTCGCGCGGCATGGGCGGCGCCGCGGTTCTCGCGGGCCAGGCGTGTATGCGCTCGGGAGCGGGGCTGGTGGAAGTGGGCCTGCCGGCCGAGCTCGACGTTATATTCAGCGCCGCGGCGTTGGAATCCTTATCGCATCCCCTGCCGCAAACGGACGACGGCGCGCTCGCGGCCGACGGCGCGGCGGCGGTCGTCGGGAAATTCGCCGCGGCGGACGCCGTCGCAATAGGCCCGGGGCTCGGCCGTGCGGCCGCTACCGGGGCCTTGCTCGCGGAAGTGGCGGAACGCGTAAAATTGCCCGTCGTCGTGGACGCGGACGGTTTATATCTCTTCGGCCTGAAGGGCTTTACGCGGCGGCGGCTGAAGGGCGTACTGACGCCTCACCCCGGCGAGATGGCCACGCTGTTCGGCGTAAGCGTCGACGACGTGCAACGGGACCGGCTCCGGTGGGCGCGGGAACTGGCCGAGCGGGCCGGGATGGCGGTCGTCTTGAAAGGTTACCTGAGCGTAGTCGCGGCGCCGGGCGAGGAGACGTGGTTGAATCCCACGGGCAACCCGGGCCTGGCCAGCGGCGGCACGGGCGACGTCCTGACGGGCGCCGTCGCCGCGCTGCTCGCGGGCGGTTGTTCGCCGGCGGCCGCGGCGCGGGCGGGCGCGTACGTTCACGGCTTAGCCGCGGACGTCGCCGCGGAGGCGTCGGGCGAGCGGTCGCTCGTGGCGAGCGACGTCCTCGAGGCGCTGCCGGCGGCGTTTAAATTAATAGAAGAGGGCGCGGACGAAGGCGACCCGGGCCTGGACAATTTATTCGCGTCGTATTAGCGGACGGCCCTCCCGGCGCCGTTGACGTTGCAAAACGTAGGAGGAAACGTAATGACGAGAGTTATTTTTCTAATTTTACTTTGCGCGGCGGTCGCGTCGGCGGCTTGGGCCGGGCGCTTGGGTATAGGTCTCGGCGTGGCGTTGTACAAGCCGCCGGAGGAAGGTTCGTCGTACACGCCGTTGTTCTCGGCGCACGGTTATTACTGGGTGAACAAACACGTCGTGCCCTCGCTCGAGGTCGGCTACTCGCGTTATAAGATTAGCGGTACGACCTACAATTACGTGCCGGTTATCCCGCGCGTCACGTACCACTTCGTGCTGTCGAAAATTTTCGACCCCTACGCGGGCTTAGGCGTTGTGTACGCCCGGAAATGGTGGGACGGCGTACTTAGCGGGGAATCCGATACGTGGGGCTTCGCGGCCTCGACCGGCTTCAACCTGGCGGCATCCGAGAAATTCGGCATAGGCCTTGGCGTCGAATATGTCGTACCCGACATCGGCGATTTCAAATCGGCCTATCCCGCGTTCAAGTTCGGCCTGGGCGCGGGCGGTTTCTGACGGCGCGTGGCTTTCATACGCTTTAAAGGGCCGTACGCGTATCTGGTCGAGAACGAACGCTGCAAGGCCGGCGATAAAAGTTACGTGCGGCAGCGCGTCCTCTATTACTTGGGTCGCGAGCCGACGATCGACGATGGCGTCATCGCGGAAGTCGAGCGGCGTTTTCCGGAAATAGCGATAGATTGGCAGGCGCTCAGGGAAGAAGTCCCGGCGGCGCGTCCCGGCGGGAGAACGTTGCGCAGGCGGCTGAAGGACCGCGAGAAACGTAAGCGCGAAAAGCGCGAGGACGATTGGCTCGATTGGGACTGAACGGCAAGGGCGCGGCGTCAAGGAGGGGGAGCGTGCCGTGGTAAATAGTCGAGGTTCTCGGTTGTGACGCCGGCCTCGCGGCCGGCATTCTCACGCGGGGGCGTGTCGGGAAGCGGCGGGCGGGCGAATTATATACGACGTTTATGCTTATGTACGGCTATGTTATAATTAACCCGGCGGCGTTAAGCCGTAACGATTGCATATTAAGGCAGGGGTGATATGGGCGAAAACAAGAAGATGGCGTTGGTATTGTGCGCGGGGGAATTGGACCGCGCGTTAGCGTGTATGAATATCGCCGTGGGCGGCGCGTCGATGGGGATGGCCGTGACCGTCTTCTGTACGTTCTTCGGTCTGAACGCGATCAGGAGAGACGGCGTCGCGCCGCGGCCCAAGCCGGAAGAGGAGCCGAAGCGCGTGGGCCTTTTCGGCGCGCGGGCGCTACGTCGGGCTTTCGCGCGCCTCAACCCGGGCGGCGGCAAGTACATGAACCCGAGCCGTTTCTCGTTTGGGGGGCTCGGGCGGCGTTTTATGGCGCACCTCATGCGCGACGCGCGCATGGCGAACCTCGACGAGCTTATCGAGCTCGGCTCGGGCTTGGGCGTCAAGTTCGTCGCGTGCACGACGTCGTTGGACGCGCTGGGCATCCCGAGAGATAACCTCAGGCCCGAGGTAAAGGAATTCGCCGGCGTCGCGTCTTTTTTGGCCGAGGCGTTGGAGAGCGACGTACAGCTCTTCATATAGGCCGGGGTTACGGCGGGACATTCGGCCGCGAAAGGGGGTCGTTTATGGGGAACAAAATAGTGGATTGTATCGGCCTTTACTGCCCCGTGCCTATCGCCCGGGCCGCGGAGGAGGTAAGGAAGGTTGCCGAGGGCGAGACGGTTACGGTTTTGGCGGACGACCCGGGCGTGGAGAACGATTTTCCGAACTGGTGCCGCGTTACGGGTCACGAGTTGGTCTCGTTGGAGAAAGTCGAGGAGGGGTACAGAATAGTTATAAGAAAGAGGTCACCGGGAACGTAAGTTGCGCGGGGCGAACGCCGTGCGGGCGGCGAAGCGTCACAGGGATTAAACGCTGCGCTATTTAAGTTCCGGCGACGCGTCCGGGTCGAAGGGGTTGGTCCGGAGGGCGAGCGAGAAGAGGTATGGGTAGGTGCGTTGGAGGTGCTCCATGTATTTGAGCCATTCGGCGATGGTTCGGACGTACGCTCTTTGGACGTCGCCCGCGAGATGTTCGTAATCGGCGGCCGCTAAACCGTACACCGTGTCGCGTTGGGCTAGCTCTTCGGTGAGGTGGGTAACGGCCCACAGGAGGTTCGTAAAGGACTCGTGCTCGAGTAGGTTGGGGTTTTCCAGGAGACGGAGGAGGAATTCCCTTTTGGCCAGGAGGAAGTCGCGAAGGTCGTCGAGTGCTTCGGGTTTGACCTCTATGCTGTAATCGTATTCGGCCATACGTTTACCCGCGTGGAGGAAGTCGCGGCGCGTCCATTCGTTGTTTAGGAGCAGGTTTTGGCGAACTTCGTCGAAGTCTTCGTCGAGGGCGATAAAGCTTTTCAAGAGGTCGGTACCTACTTCGCTGAAGAAGGCGCCGATGACCATGTTCAGTTTATTTAGAAGGGAGCGTTTCTCGCGAAGGCTCAGCAGGCGGTGGATGATCAACGTAACGAGCAAGACCTCTATCGGTACGAATGCGACGTCGCCCACGAGGTAGATAAAAATATGGTGCACGTCCCGGAAAACCAAGAAGTGAACCGCGTAAATCAAGGCCGATAAAGCGACCAAGGCGAACGCCAAATAAGCTAGCCAGTTTGCGCGCTTCATAATAATCGAACCTCGTTTTTAGTGGTTTTTAGATGGGAACTATAATATAATATTTTGGGTTGGAATGGTTCAAGATAAAGAGGGGGGGGAGTAAGCGGGCCAGGAAGATACGGTTGTTACCTGGTCTTTTCGTTTAGCCGGCCGACGCAGTTTCGGCCGAGGCCGGTGAGATTTATATGAGGAGATTCTTCGCATACTGGTTGGTGGCTACGGCGGCCGCGGCCGGGGCGACGCAGACCACGCCCGAGGCCGCGGCTTTTTTCAACGACGGCGTCGAGAAGGCAAACGCCGGCGAATATAAGGCGGCCTTGAACGCGTTCGAAGAGAGCCTCGCAGAAGACCCCAACCTCGTCGAAGCCCACGAGTGGATCGCGCACATACTTATCCTACAAGGGGATTACGAGGGGGCGATCGCGCGGTACCAGCGCATCGTCGCGCGCAACCCCTCGACAGATTCCAAAGTGAGCCTCGGCCTCGCGTACCTGCGCGTGGGCGACGTGGATATGGCCGTCAAGACGCTGTCGAACGCGGTGGCGGCGGACCCGAATCATTACAAAGGGTGGAATAACCTTTCCATGGCTTACCTGCGGTTGGGCAAGCTTGCCGACGCGCGAAGGGCGGCACAGAAAGCGCTGGCGCTTAACCCGAACTTCGCGTCGGCTTACGTCAACCTCGGCAACGTCCAACTCCGCGAGGGTGACGCGGGAGGTGCGGTAGCGTCTTACGAGAAGGCGTTCGAGTTGGACGCGGACCAGGTCGACGCTTATTACGGTTTGGCGGAAGCCTATAATTACCTGGGTGAGGAGAAAACGGCGGGCGATTATTATCTGAAGTACCTCAAGCGCGGGGGCGACCCGGCGCGGCGGGCGGCCGCGGTGGAATGGCTCTGGGAGCACGGCCGCGGGGCGGAGGTGCCGAGGTAGTGCCTCGCCCGGGCCGCCGGGGAAGGCTGCCCTTCGAGATTATCGCCGGGCGCAACAGCGTGAGGGCGGCGCTCGAGGCAAGGAGGCGTGAGGTGGCAACGGTCGTTTTGGACCGGAGTGCCGGGGGCGTGCCCGTCGACGAAATCCGGCGGCTCGCGGGCGAGGCGGGCGCGAGGTTGAACGTGGCCTCGAGCCGGGACTTGACGAAGTTAGTGGGGGGAGATTTCCACCAGGGCGTCGCGGCTTACGTCGCGAGGATACCGACGCCTACGTGGGAAGAGCTTGCGGCCGCGGCGCGCGCGGGGCGGCCGCTAGTCGTGCTCGACCACGTGGAGGATCCCCGCAACCTGGGCGCCGTGGTGCGGGCGGCTGCGGCGTTGGGGGCGGGCGGCGTTTTCTTCCCGCCCCGTCGCCAGGTGGGGATTACGCCCGCGGTGGCGAAGGTGGCGGAGGGCGGTTTGGAATACGTACCGACGCTACCCGTTAGCAACGTCGGCGGATTTCTGGGGCAAGTGAAGGACGCCGGTATCTGGCGTTACGGTTTGGAAGCGGACGGCGAAGCGCAGATGGGAGAGCTCGACTTCGACGAAGGCGCGGCATTCGTCTTCGGCGGCGAGGGCACCGGTCTGAGCCTTGCCGCGCGGCGCGAGTGTGACGCGGTCGTGGCCATCACGCTCGCGAGTGACGTATCTTCGCTAAACGTGGCCGCCGCGGCGGCCGTAACCCTTTACGAGTTTCGGCGGCAACACCCGCTCGCCGAAGCCGTAGACCGAAGGGGGTAAAGATTTGAAGAGGAGAGCGTTTTTGGTCGGCTTGTCGTTAATCGGCGCCGCCGTCGCCCTCGTGGCGTTGAGTTGCGGCCCTTCAGGAAAGTTCGGGAAGCCGATGACCACTGGGGAGAAAACAGCCATCGACGAAATACGTGACGACCCGGGGCTCTTCGACGGTAAGACGGTTGCGGTAGAGGGCCAGGTAGCTACCGTCGACGACGACGGCCGCGGCTTCCAATTGGATAATGGTTACGGCGTTTTACTCTACGTGAAGGTGGTCGGCGATTTCAAAGTAGCGCGAGGCGCCAAATACCACCTCGCGACGGCCGAAGGTAAGGTCGCGGTCGATAAAAAGACCGAGGAACCACGGCTGATGGCTACCGGCGTCGAGGTTAAATAGGTTACTTTTACCGCGGAGCCGGCAGCGGCCCCGAGCCGTGCGCCGGCTTTTTCATTTGCGGGGCAATGGCGTTGTGATAATATCGTACAGTGCGCCTTCTATCGGAAATCATCCGCAATAAATACCTTTTGGCGCTGGCGGTATTCCTGGGCGCGCTCTTCGGCGCGAGCTTCCTCTTGCCGCCGACGGCGCGGGCCCTCGCCCGTTTCTTCGCGTATATGTCCTTGGCCTCGAACACCATACCGCTGCCGGCGACGCCCGTGATTATATACGCAGGGCGGGAATACCCCTGGCTTGCGGTGGCCCTTTTGGGCGCCGCGGCGACGTCCCTCGCCAACCTCCTCGACTACGAAATCTTCTCGAGCGTCTTCAAGACTAAGCTACTGCGTAAGATTAAGGAGAGCGAACATTCTCAGGCCAGCATCAGAGCCTTTTCGCGGGTCGCGTTTTTGGCGCTCGTAGCCGTTAACGTCGTGCTGTTTACGTGGGACCTGGTGCGGTTGGTCGCGATCGCGGCTAAGTACCCGCGCGTAAAATACGTCGCGGCGACGTTTACCGGCCGAACCGTACGATACGCGGTTCTGGCCGCGGCGGGCGAGTTCTTCGAGCCGCCGCTGTGGGCGATATTGGTAGTCGCGGTGTTATTGGCCGTGCCGGCATTGGTCTCGTGGCTCCGCGATAGAACGCGGAGAAAGGGCGAGGCGCAGAAAGAAGGACCCCGGGGTTAAATGCCGGCTTTCCATTTTCCGGCGAAGAGAACCCTCGTTATTCGAAAAGGGCTTTCACCTTTCCTAACGAGGCAGGTGTAACGGCCGTTTCACCGAACGCCAGTTTGTATACGTGTTCGGTTCGGCCGGATACCACCCGGATATACCCGCCGCCGCAGGCGCAACCGGATAGCCCGGGCGAGGGCGCCGAAGCGACGATCGAACCCCGCTTCGTCATCTTGTGCAAGTAGCCCGTACCGTACCCGCCCGCGTAAAGGTAGCCGGCGTCGTAGCCGAGGCAGGTTATCATGAAAGGGACCCGGAAGGAGGCGACCGAGTCCCCGTAAATATCATACTTGTAAAGTAGATAGGGGTACTCGAAGCCGTTTTCGCAACCCAGAAGTATTGGCCGTCCCAGGTCAACGCCCAAAAATAGTCGGCGGGGGTGACCATGGTTACGTAACTGCCCGTCGTCGTCCGGGTATAAAAAGCGTTAGGCATGTGTCGCCTGAGACGACGTACGCGTCTCGACAAGTCAGGCCCGCGGGCTCGTAATAAGGAGGGTATTTGCCGATAGTGAAAGAGAATACGACGCTTCCGTTGCGCGGCTCGAGCCGGTATAGGGTGTCGGGTTCGTAGTTAAGGCACCATAAGTACGCGCCGTCCCAGCCCAAACCTGTGGGGCCGGTGCAAGGCGCCGGGAAGGAGGATATTATGCTGCCGAAGGTCCCCCACGTTGCGGCTGCGGTCACAAGGAAGCGGCTAGTACCTGTAGGGTAAATGTCCTAACCACCTTTTAAACCTCCTCGTTTTTTCCCCTTACGTTGTATATTATAACGGTGTTTTTACCGTAACGCAAATTATCCACTCTAGCCATAGTGGTCGGCGGGCTTTTATTTTAATACCCCCTTAAGGCGTTTGTCGTTGATTTCGGCAGGAGATTTATATATACTAACCCCGTAAACGACTAATACGGCGCGCCTGCGCGCGCACGGAAGGTTTTATACGTTTCAGGAGGAACCATGGGCTTTAAAGAAAAAGTCCGGGAGTTCGCGCTCGAGCAGACGATTAACCGGATGGCGAATCTTGTGTCCAAGGGCGACCCGGACAAAAATTTAAAGCGGATTATAAAGCTCGGCGAGAAGATAACCAGCGATCCACTGTGGGTGGACGCCATCCAGGGTTTCAAGTACCGCCTCGAAATCAACCACCCGTTGATGGAGATCGCGCGGCGTTTCATGAAGGAGTTTAACCCCAACGTGCGCCGGCGCCTTCTCACCAACCTCGTCGTCAAGGAAGCCCTCGTCGGCGCCGACAAACGCCATAAGATCGAAGAGAAGATCGGTTTCTACCCGCCGACGCTGCTCGTCATCTCGCCGACGATGCGTTGCAATATAACCTGCACCGGCTGCTACGCGGCGCAGTACCCCAAGAAGTACGAAATGGAGGCCGAGCTAATCGACCGCATCTTCACCGAGGCCAAAGAAATCGGCATCTACTTCATCGTCATCTCCGGCGGCGAGCCGCTCTTCCACCCCGACATGATGGACCTCATCGAGAAACATTCGGACGCAGCGTTCTTGATGTACACCAACGGCACGCTGATAGACGAGAGGATGGCGAAGCGCATCGCCGAGGCCGGGAATCTGGTGCCTTGCATAAGCCTCGAGGGCCTTAAAGAGGAAACGGATAAAAGGCGCGGCGAGGGCGTCTTCGAGAAGTGTTCCGAGGCGTTCGATCACATGAGGAAGGAAGGCGTTTGCTTCGGCTTCAGCGCCACCTGCACCCGCTACAACCTCGACGCCATAACGAGCCCGGAGTTCGTAGATTTCGTGGAACGGAAAGGGTGCACGCTGGGATGGTACTTCATATATATTCCCATAGGCCGCGAACCGGATACGTCGCTCATACCGACGCCGGCGCAGCGGTACACGCTGGGGGCGCGCATCCGCCGCATCCGCGAGACGCGTAACGTTTTCGCCGCGGACTTCTGGAACGACGGCCCTCACGTCGACGGCTGCATCATGGGCGGGAAACGCTACTTCCACGTCAACGTCCACGGCGACGTCGAGCCGTGCGTCTTCGCCCAATTCACGGTGGACAACGTACGCGACAAGCCGTTAGTGGAGTGCCTCCGCAGCGACTTTTTCCGCCAGTTTAGAAACCGCCAACCGTTTAGCAAGGACCTGCGGCGGCCTTGCGCCATCATCGACAACCCGTCGGTGCTCCGCGATTGCGTCAAATTGGGCCACGCCCGGCCCTCGTATCCCGAAAACGTTGGGCTCGTCACGGAGCTTGCGGAAGACCTGGACGCCTACGCCGCGAAGTTCGAGGCGGAAGTGGACGAATACGGCAAGAAGTACGACGGCGACCCGTATTGCGAGTTCGGCCAGCTCGAGCAGACGGGATGGGTACCGCCGTCCAAGGATACGGAGAGGATAAAGGCGACGTAACCCCCGGTATTATGACGGGCGATGGGCGGACCCCGACTTCGGTCGGGGCGGTTTTATTTTTGGGAAACCTTGATTTTAGGGAGGTGTTTGTTATACTTTCCGAGGGGCGGTCAACGCGGGATACGGCGACGCAGGAGGAAAGATGCGTACGATTAATATGATGTTGGTTATCCTTTTCGTCGGGGCGGCATATGCTGCGGCCCAGGAAGGGTCGGAGTTGGCCCGGCCGGCGGTGACCTTTATACCTTTCGCGGACGATTCGCCTGTCGGGGAGGAACTCCCACCGCTCCCCGGTGCCCCGTTCGACGTAGAGGCGCCGATGCCGTGGCTCGCCGACGGTATTCCCGGCCTATTGGAGCTCGCGCTTGAGCGCGGGGCCGCGGCAAATCTCGTGTCCCGGACGGACCTCGCGCTATCGCTCAAGAAGCGCCGCAACGTGGGACTCGCGGCGGATACGCCGTTCGAGGTTGTCGCGGAGGTTGCCGAGCGCGAAGGCGCGAGGTACGTCGTGGGCGGTTCTTTTACCAAGGAAAAAAAGGACCTCTCCTTAACGGTGAAGGTCTGGGAAATAGGCGCCGAAGTGGCGGCGGTCCCGGAGGTCGAGGGCCCGGAGGAATATAAGGCCGAGATGGACCGGCTCGAGGCGGAGCTGGAAAAAATGGTCGGGGAGCTGAGGGAAGTCGTGGGCGCCCCCGGCCTAAGCGCGGAGGAGAAAGAGGTCCGTGCGGCGGCGATCGAAGCCGAGTTGACGGAAAAGGCTTTACGCATGGCGGAACTTGCCAAAGAGCAGTTTAAAATCCGACCTCCGAAAACCATAGAGATAGATCCCAGGCTCGAGGAAGGATTCCATGCTCTCGTCGAGGAACTGGAGGTTGTTTTAGCGGATGCGGCGCTAAGCTGGGATGAGAAGGAAGCCCGCGCGGCGGAAATCCGCTTCGCGATGGACGAGATGGTTGGTCAGATAATGGAACGCTTGGCCGTTATCCCTAAAGGGGAGTACGAGGAATTTAGCGGCGGGACCGGCGATGTATTTTCTCTCGTGAACGAGGCGGCGAAGTTCGTACTCGAGGCGACGGGCGCGGGCGAAGAAGCGATTCTTATCCCGCGACCGCCGATTGCGAATATGGAGGCGTTCAAGTGGTTCGCCAAGGGCGCGGCCAGTCCCTATACCGGCGAACAGATCAGCTTTTTCTTAAGCGCGACGGAAAAGGACGCGAATTTCGCGGGGGCCCATTTGCGTTTGGCTAAAGCGTACCGCGGGGAGAAAAATTACGAAGACGCGAAAGCCTCGTACGAGAAAGTTCGTGAGTTGGCGGACTATTATCCGTCGGCCCCTTACGGCTTGGCTTTAATATCGCGCGCGCTCGAGCCGGAGAACGCCGACGCGGCAGTAGCTTTGCTCGACGAGGCGCTGGCCATAGACCCTTCGTACGCGCCGGTATACGAAGCGCGGGGCGCCGTGTACTTCGCGGCCCAAGATTACGAGAAAGCGCGCGAGGCTTACGAGACGTTTATCGCGATCTGGCCTACGAGTAAAGACGGCTATTACGCGCTGGGAAACACGCTTTGGCTCATAGGTAAGGATAGCCCGCAGTGGAAATCCCTTCTCCGCGCCGCTATCCAATCCTACGAGAAATCGTTGTCCGTAGACCCCGACTTCGCAGCCTGCCACTATAACCTGGCGTCGGTTTATAAAATCTTCGAAGACGTCGAGAAGGCTATTTACCACTACCGTCGTTACGTCGAGCTCGAGCCGGATTCCCCCCGGCGCGCCGAGATCGAGGAAACGATCGCCGATTGGGAGGAAAAGTACAGGTTGAAGTAACGGCCGTGTGCTTGAGTCGTAAAAAATCGGGGCCCTGGCGGGCCCCTTTCATTTACCTGTTCCGAACAGCTTCAGCGCACAAGGACTACGGTCCTCGTTGACGGGGGGGCGGTTTTGCCGACGCGAAGGCACGCGACGTATACGCCGCTCGCTACCGGCGCGCCCCCGGCGTCGGTTCCGTCCCACTCCGCGACGTATTTTCCGGGCGTTTTGGCCTCGTTGACGAGGTAGCGGATTAGTTTGCCCGATATATCGTAAACGGCGATCGAGGTCGCGGGCGCGTCGCCGTTAACGGGCGCCACTTCGTACGCGATATTGACTTGGGTTACGAACGGGTTGGGGTAGCACCGGGTTATGGCACTCCTGGGTTTGGCCGCGCCGCCCACAGCCCGGACCGCTTTCGGGCCGTAGGTCCGGACGCGCCCCGAGGAAAGGCGCTCCTCGAGTTTGTAATAGTAGATCGTGCCGTCGTTTACCTTATCGTCGCGGTAGCTGTAGGAGGCCGTCGGTTGTTCTTCGACGTACGCTATTTCGTAATAGATGGTACTTCCGCTCACGTGATCCCTTATTCCTTTAAAGATAGCCCAGCCCGATCGCTCCGGGGTAGGTTCGGCTTTCCACCGGATAATAATGGCGCCGCCCTGTACGGCCAGGGTGAAAGGTTGGCGGTCGGCGGCCGGCGCCAGGTATTTACCCGTACGCCAGTGGTTGCCGCCGAACATGGGCCAGGGGTTGGCGGACGGCTCGTACGCCGCCTCGGTGCGGATCGCCTCGAGGCATCCATTTTGGGCGCCCACGACGACATCCAGGAAGCCGTCTTCGTCCACGTCC
Organism: Candidatus Zixiibacteriota bacterium; assembly: GCA_011773985.1. GTDB lineage: Bacteria > RBG-13-66-14 > B26-G2 > WVWN01 > WVWN01 > WVWN01. The sequence goes on from WVWN01000078.1 coordinate 84,370, forward strand.
GTTGCCGCGGGCGTGGAGGTAATGCCGGTGCCCGACAGTTTGACGGGGAACCCGCCGGTCGGAGCCCCGTTTTTTTCATAGGATAAAAGCGTACCGTCGTACGTCACGAGTAATATTTCGGGGAGGCCGTCGCCGTCTGCGTCGACCATCAGGGGGGCCGCGGCTACGGTTTGCCTTAATTGTTTCGGGAAACCTGGCCTTGATATGCCATCGGCGTCGAAGACGCCGATCGTCGCCCCTTCGATATATCTGGCCCCGCCCACGAAAACCAACGCCAGTTTGCCCCGGCCGTCTACGTCGCCCACGGCCGCGGGAACGGTTATGGGTTTAGCCCCAAATGATTGCGGCCACCCCGGGCGGAAGGTGCCGTCGGCGTCGACTACGTAAGCCAGGCCCGTGGTAGTACCCGCCAGGACCTCGGTTCGCCCGTCGCCGTCTACGTCGGCCAGTACGGGCGCCCCGGCGACCTGTCCGTCGAGCGCGACGGGCCAACCGGTGGCTTCCGCCCCCGACGTATTGAAGGCGTAAATTTTACGATCTGAGGCTACCACGACTTCCGGCTGTTGGTCGCCGTCGAGGTCGCCCACCGCGGGGAAGCCGTGTGAAGGCTCTTCGAGCGTAGCGGGCCAACCGCCGATGGCCGTTCCGTTACCGTGGAAGCCGTAGAGGGCGGCGCCAGCGGTGGCGAATACTTCCAGGCCGCGGTAGTTCGTAAAGTCCTGGACCGCGACCCCGCCCGAGCCCGCGGCGCCGAGTTCCTTCGGCCACCCCGGCACGGGTATCCCGTCGTGGCCGAAGGCGTAAAGTTTGCCGTCGCCGGAGGCGAATAGCACCTCCAATTTTCTATCGCCGTCGAGGTCCGCGAGGGCGGGCGAGGAACACTCGCCGTGCTGTGCGCCAGTCGAGGCGGGAAAGCCCGAAAGCGGCCTCCCGTTGGCGTCGAGCAAGTAGAGTTTTCCGTCCCAAGTGGCGATCGCGATTTCGCGACGGCCGTCGCCGTCAACGTCGGCGACCGCGGGCGACGAGTCGTGGCACGGGCCGACGTTGACGGGCCAGCCCTGGATGTATTGCGGCTCGGCGGCCGTGGCGAATGGCGCGGCGACCGCCAAGCCCACCGCGCTTAAAATTGTCATATTTGTTATATGTTTAGATCTTCCCACGTATAAGCCAGATTATACTAAAAGGACGCCTCGATTTCCAGCTTTAATTCGTTCGCGCGATGCTCCTCGAATTCCGTCGTGCGCAGGTCGTAGCTTGGGTCCCACAACCCCCGCGTATAAGTAATGTCTATTTTGACGCCTTCCTTCGGAGCGTAGGATAGGTGGGGGAGGGCCGCGACGCTCAAGGATTTGTTCTCCCGGACCCTGGTGACCGGGTCGTCGGGGACCCGGCGGCCGGGGTTGATGTAGCGGCCTCCTACGCCGAAGAACAGTTTTTCCGTAAAGAAAAATTCGGGCTCGCCGAAGAGGAGGAGGTAGTCGTTAGTGTCTACGTCGTCGCCGAACGTACTCTCGTAGTTGGCGCGCCACACTTCGTACAGGACGGCGCCGCGGAACCACAAGCGCGGCCCGATCAAACGTAAGCCGAAGTCGGGGTAAACCTGGAAGAGCATGCCGCCCGTAGGATTTCGCAAGCTTTCGTCGTCTGCGAACCGATGATACGCTACTACGCCGTAGAAGTCCATAATCGAGAATTCCCGGGAGGTTTCTACGCCCGCGTGTATCGAATCCCCAAGGTTGCCCAAAGTGCCTCGCGGTTCCGGCGCGAGCGTCTTCTCGCGCCAATATAAATTTCGCCAGAACTTGGGAAGCGCCGGCGCGTAGTGCGTATCCCACAACGATTTCAGGTCGTACTTCATCCCTTCCGACGCGAAGAATAACCCGAAACCGCCGGCCCGGCAGCTCGCCGCGGCTATGGCCTGGTGCTCGAGGCCGGCGCCAACGTCGAGCGAAGCGGTAACCGACCCGAATTCGCGGCCGGCGCGTATGCCGAAGGGGTCGAGGTAGGCCACGAAAGAAACCGGGTCGATGCGGTTGACGAGATTGTTGTAGTACCCGCCGTGGCCGTAGCGGATGTCGAAGCCGCCGAGCGTGACGTCGGTACCGCGCCAGAGGTCCTTCAATTCGACGTTCACTTGCTCGAGGGAGCCGTAGACATATTTGGTTTCCGCGTGTTCGGCTAGGTGATATACGCCTGCCTCGCTCTCAAAGAGCGCGTAGCGATAGAACTTCGACTGTTTTCGGTCGTCGAAGGTGAAGAGGAGGTTCGCGGCCACGTTGTCGTCGAAGGTCGCGCGTATGCCTACGTCGGCCTCGAGACGGAAGTCGTAAACGGGGTCGCCATCCCTAACGATAGTACTCGAGGGACTCTCGGTCGGAGGGGGCTCCGGCGTCAACTCCGGCCCTACGGAACCGTCTCCGAAGTCGTCCGTGATTGCGCCGTAGATGCGGCCGTATACGTCGACGTCTGCGGCGGAACCGGCCGTTGCGGCCGCGAGGATCAAAACCGCGGTGGTTGCGCTTCGAGCGTCCATCATACGTTACTCCTTTATGATTTTTCCTGGAACGATTCCAATGCGCTGCGGAAACTTTCGAAAGCATCGTCGTCGTACAATACGAAAACGACGCGTTTGAGCCGTGCCTTTTCGCGCTCGCTAAGGTGCTCGAGCGTCGCCCGAAGCATAGCTTCGGCCGCCACGCCGTAGGGTACCCGGCCAACGCCGGTCCCCAGCGCCGGAAATGCGATGGATTTCAGGCCGACGGACTCGGCGTTCGCCAGCGCGGCCTTCGTCGCCCGCCCTATAACCCCGGCGTCGGTCTTGCGGTCTTCTGCCATTACGGCGGCGTGGATGACGAACTTTGCCGGCAATAGGCCCGCCCGGGTGCGCGCAACTTTCCCCAGGCCGACGGGCGCTTTCTCGAGCGCCTCGCGCTGAACCGTCGTTCCGGCTCGCTTTGCTATGGCCCCGGCGACGCCCGCGCCCATAACGAGCGAGGTGTTGGCGGCGTTCACGATCGCGTCGCCCTGCCAGCGGGTAATGTCACCTTTTTCGATTTCGATAATTACGTCGCCGACAAGCAGCTCGTCGCCCATTGTTTTACCCCTGATTAGTCGCGCCGTTGGCGGCCACGTTACTCAGAAACAGGCGGTCACGAAAGCGTACGCCTTATCGTAAATTAAGTACTGCCCCCAGTCGCGGCTATCCAGGTCGACGCCCGAGGCCATTTTAAAAGCGTAGTTCTCGCCGAATTTGTATTCCAACGAAATTGGTATGCGGTTCTGCGTTTTTTCCCGGTCCAAAGTTTCGCGGGAGCCGGTATCGAGATTAATTTTTTCGATGTTTATAAATTCGCCCATGTAGCCGGTCTCGAGGTAGAGCTCGCGCCAAGTCCGGAGGCGCCAAAGGAGGTGATAGATCAATTCCGTTTTTTCGTAAAGATAACTTTCCCGCGGCTGATAGGTAAAGTTGAAGCGCCGGGTTTGGCGGCGGCGCTCGAGGCCGCCGCGGAAGCGGTGCCGTCCCGGCCGTTGGTAGTACGCGCCGCAGCCGTGGGAGCCGAGCGTCAGGCGTCCGTCGTAATCTTCCTCCAGGGGAACCGCGCCCAGGGGCGGTTCCGTAAGTCGCCGTGTCTCTTCCCATTCGCTGGCCGCGCCGCGGTAGTACGCCTCCAGGTTAGCGGGCAGCTTCTTGATTAACGTAGCGGCGCCGTACCGTTCCGCGTAGCGCCGCGCCCAGTTGGGCCGTTGGCCGTAAAAATAGGTGTAGTATTTCGTCGACGGCGTTCTCCAAAAACCCTCGCCCGTGACGCTGAAACCGAGGGGGAAGGACCAGGCTGCGGCCACTTCGTAGCGCCGGGGGCTTTGCGCGAACATCTCTTCGTAACCCTCGTCGTACTTGGAACGTCTGAAGGAGTAGTTGTTGTCGAAGTCGATGGCCGTGTACCCGACTTCGAGGAAACGGTCGCGGCCGTAGTCGAATTTGACGGTTGCGCCGGCGTCGCTGTAACGCTTCCAGAACGTCGGCTGCGTACGCAAGCCCAACTTGAACCAACGCCAAAGGCGAAACTCGAGCTCGAATTCATTTAGTTGACGCTCTTCCCACAACGGCTCGAGGCCGTCGTAGCGGTCGTAGCGGTAGAGGAAGCGAAACCAGTCCGTGAAGGGCGCGGCGAACTTGACGTCTTGGCTAAGGAACCATTGCCGTACGTTAAGGCTGCCCATGGCGAGGCGGACGCCGATGTCGTTTTCGGCCCAGACGCGCTCCCAATCGCGGTCGTACGAGAGCTGGACCAAGTCCATTGCGTATTCGGCGTCGAACTCCTCTTCGGTGTCGTACGGCCCCGGTATGTATAGGCCCGCGGCGGAACCGGCGCCGCAGGTTACGGCAAGCGCCCCCGTCACGCATTTCAAGTATTTCGGTAATTCGGGCATATGCCAGAAAGCCCCCTGCTCCGGGGGCGCGTAATAGTAGCCGATACCCGCGCCGCTGTCAACCTAAATTCTCGACTATAAGCGTCCGGGCAAAACGGCGCCGTGGCCGCTTAATCTTAGGCCCAAGGCTGCGGCCGCGCACGCTATCAACGCCGCCGGTACGGCCCAATCCCACCGCGTCGGCGGTTCCGTGCCATAAGGCGTGGGCCGGCGCGTTGCCCGATACCCCCTGAGCTCGAGCGAGGTCGCGAGCTGGTCGGCCGAGCGCAGGCTATAGAGAAAAACCGGCACGACCAGCGGCAACGCGCGCCGTGCTTGCGACAGGAAGTTCGAGCCGAACTCGAGGCCGCGGGCGCGTTGAGCCTCGAGCGCCCGGGCGCTCGTCTCGAACATCACGGGGAGAAGGCGGAAGGCCAGCGTGAGCGTGACGGTGGCGCCGGGCGGGAGACGGAACGATTGTAGCGCGCGGCCGAACTCCTCGGGCGTGGTCACGGCGAGGAACGCGAGCCCCGCGAAGAGCATCCCGACAATGCGTAAACCTACGGCCAGGCCGTACAGGACGCCGAGGTCCGTTGCGCGATAAATGGAGAATCGCGCTACAACCCGCCCTGCGTCGATGAAGGGCGGCCACATCACGACGCTTAGGAGGACGAACGCCGCGGCGAGGGGCGCCATACGGCGAAGGGCCCTTCCCGCGCGGCAGAAGAATACCACGGCAAAGGTGACGGCTGCGGCCAAGGCGGCCACGTACGCGGGATGGTTGAACGTCGTCAGTAACGCCAATACGACCGCGAGCAGCGTTAAACGCGCCGCGGGGTGTAGGTTTTTCAGGAGCGGTTCTTTCATGGCCGATTTTGAACGCCGTCGTTCTGCAACGCGCACGCAAGTTCTTCGCCCGTAACGGCGTCGAGGCCCAGTTCGCGCGCGAGGCGTGCGGCCAGGGGCGGCTCGAGCCCGGCGCGGGACAGGAGTTCGGCGTCGGCGAGTATACGCCGGGGCTTGCCCTCCGCGAGAACGCGGCCGCCGGCCACGACGGCGACGCGGCGCGCGTAGCGCGCGGCGACGTCCATAGCGTGGGTTATAAAAATTACCGTGGTGCCGCGACGGTTGAGCGCTACCACCGCCTCCATTAGCGAGGCGACTTCGGCCCGGTCTAGGCCGGTGGTGGGTTCGTCCATCACGAGGAGTTCGGGTTCCATCGCGAGGACCGAGGCCAGCGCGACGCGCTGGCGGTCCCCCTTGGGCATGGCGAACGGGTCCTCTTCTTCGAGGCCTATAAGGCCTACGGCGGCCATCGCCCCGGCGACGCGGCGGCCTATCTCTTCCGCGGGCAGGCCGAGCTGTCGCGGGCCGAAGGCGATTTCCTCGCGAACGGTGGCGCGAAATATCTGATGGTCCGGGTTCTGGAACAGGTAGCCGACGGTTTGCGCGCGGCGTTTCGCCGGCAGAGAGCGCGGCGCGCGTCCCCGGATGCGCACCGTGCCCGCCGAGGGCTCGAGGAGGCCCGCGACGGCCTTGGCGAACGTCGTTTTGCCGCCGCCGTTCTCGCCGACAAGCGCGATAAAGTCGCCCTCGTATATAGTGAGGTCGAAGTCGGCGAGCGCGGTTACGCCGCCAGGGTACGTAAAAGTTAGTGCGTCGGCCACGACGGTTGGCGGGCCCGGGACGGCGTATGCGGCCTCATTTTCGTACGCCCGTTTTTTTATTTTAACTGAGGGGCGCAAGCGATAATCGGAGCCGCGTCGTTCGAAGAAGTCCAAGTAGGGTAACGGCGCGACGCCCGCACGCGCGGTGAGCTCCGCGTCAGCCAGTGTTTCGTGGGGTGCGCCGTATGCGACGAGTTCGCCTTGGCCGAGCAGCGCCACTTCGTCCAGCCCGAGCGCCTGCGTGGCGTCGTTGTCGGCCGCGACCGCGGTCCGGCCACGCTCCCCGAGCTCGCCTACGATCCTTTTTAGGGCGGCTTTGCCAGCCGGGTCGAGGTCGGTCGTGGCCTCGTCGAACAATAGAAGTTGGGCGTCGGCCGCGAGCGCTGCCGCGACGGCGAGCCGTTGTTTTTGGCCGCCGGAAAGGCTCTCGACGCGCCGGCCGCGAAGGGCGTCGAGGCCGCAGGCGGCGAGCGCGCCTTCTACGCGGGCGGGTATTTCGGGCGCGGGTACGCCCAAATACCGCGGCCCGAAGGCGACTTCGTCTTCGACCGTCGTCGCAACGAGCGCGGCGTCGAAGTCCTCGAAGACGAAGGCCACCGTCCCGGCGACGTCGCGCGGTTTTAAGCCGGCGAGCGATTCGCCGAGTACGCGGACGGCGCCGCTCAGCGTACCCCTCTTTACCGCGGGCACGACTGCTGCGAGCGCCGCGAGTAGCGTGGATTTCCCGGCGCCGGAGTGGCCCAAGACGCCCAGCGTACGGCCTTCGTCGAGCACGAGGTTGAAGTGGGAAAGAGCCGGCCGGGGCCGGCCTTGATAGGTGAATGTTAAGTTGGCTACCTCGAAAGCTTCAGCCACGGGCGGGTGACAGTTATGGCGGACGGTTTTTCGGCCCGTTAGATATTTGCCGCCACCGCCTCGAGCGCGTCGGCGTATTTGGAAACAGCTTGTTCGTAGAGGTCGAGGGCTCGCGTTACTTTATCTTTGTGGGTAAATTCCGCGTCGAAGTGGGAGGCCAGCTCGAGCGCGGCCTGGGCGCCGAATTCCGCGCTGGCCATAAGGTCTTTTTGGGCGTTTATGGCCTCCGCCGGCGGCACCCGTTGCTCCAGGAAGTGATAGGCGTCGGCGAGCTCCGCGGCGCGATCTTCGCAATCGCGCGAGTAATCTTTGCCCGACGACGCTTTGGCGAACAAGTCGCCCAGCTTGTCGAGCTGTTTACCGATTCTTTTGGCCGCGCCGCCGAAGTCGGCGTAATATTGCGCGTCCGCCTCCGATATCTCGGCGGCAGCCGACGCCGCTAATACCGCGAGAGCGGCCACGGCGATGATACATTTTAATTTAAGAATAATTCCCACCCCCCTTTTCTTCGACTTGGGTTATTGTTTGTTCCGCCTCGTTTATCTCGAGATCTGCAAAGGTCGCGGGCGCTTTTTTCTTGAGTTCTTTCAAAATTGCGATGGCGAGCTGGCGTATCTCCCACTGGGCGGCGGCGTGCCCGCGGAGCGCGATGATGTGGCGCCACTCGCGGAAGTTGGCGGTCACGACGACCTCGGTGGCGGTGGCGTTCGGCAGGACGAAGCGCGCGTCCTCGGGGGCGACGCCGGCCTCGAGAAGTTTGTCGTACGCTCCGCGGGCTTCTTCTAAGGCTTTGCGAAAGACGTCCAGCACTTCCGTGTTGGCCGCTATCGCCGGGGGCGTGACGTACGCGAGGCCGTCTTCCTTCACGTACCGTTGGCTACGCTGCGAGTAGGAGGCGAGGCGGTGGCGTACGAGCTGGTGGGTGAGGGCGCGCGAGACGCCCTTGACGCGGAAGGTCGCGGAGGCGTGCTCGAGGACCGAGAGGTGGCCGCGGCGTATTAGCATGCGGATGAACTTGGCCGCGGAGTCGGCGGCGGCGCGGCCGCCGGTGTCGTAGCAGGTGCGCCCCGCGGCCTCGATTAGCCGCTCGGCGTCCGGCGTGACCGTAAGTAATTCGACTTCCAGCGTTGACTCCTTGACAGGCGAGGGGTTTTCGCTTATAATTAATTAAAAATTAATCGGGGCAGTAGCTCAGCTGGAAGAGCGCATCCCTCGCACGGATGAGGTCGTCGGTTCGAATCCGATCTGCTCCAAGCGCCGGGCCGTAAGGTCCGGCATTTTTCTTTTTAAATTTTAACACTTTTTCCGGGTTCCGGCAACGGCGATTGCGCCGGGCGGTTACGGCCGAGGCGTTTGGGGTTTTTTGGAGAGGAGGCGAAGTGGCAGGCCTTACACGTCTCCTTTTAGGTTAATACCGCGCCCACCAGCCGGTGCAGCAGCGAGCGGCGCAGCTCGACGGCGTCGTAGGCGCAGGCCTCGTGGCAGCAGTAGCACCGGATGCAGAGCTTCTCGTCGACGTACGATTTGTCGTTTATAACGCTTATCGCGCCGACGGGGCAGCTCTCGCGGCACAGCGCGCAGCCGGTGCAGCGCTCGCGTCGCACGCGCGGCTGGACCGAGAGGCCGTCGCGAAGGAGGTTCGTCATAAAACGTTGGAAGGGCCCGGCGTTCGCGAAGCCGCCTTCCTCGATAATCGTCGGCGGCCACTTCCAATCTTTAATTAAAAGAGTCTCGAGAGTCGGCCCGACGACGTTCAAGTCTTCCGGACGATTGGGTTTTTCGTCTCGGCGCGCGGCCACCCGTACCACCGGGTGCCGTTCCGGCGCGAGGCCCGTTATCGCGCCCGCGGCGACGTCCAACGCGAGGGCGGAGGGGCTGGCCATTATAAGGCCCACCTTTCTCGCGTCGCCAAGGCCGGGGCCGTTGCCCTCCATTGCCAACACCGCCTCCATAACGTTGAGAACCGGTTTAACGAAGAAAGCGACGTCGAGGAGGACGTCGGCGAAGTTGTCCACCGTCCGCATCCGCGCGTGGTAACCGGGTTTGTCGAAACCCGGGAGGACGCCGAACAGGTTTTTGACCGCCCCGGTCAAAATAGTGAAGGCGTGGGTTTTGAGTTTACACAGATTAATTACCGCGTCCGCCTCGAGGACCGGCGTTATCACGTTAAACCTTTTCGCTACCCGCGCGTCCTCGACGCGTACCGTTTGCGACGACGTGTCGTAATTCAGCTCGAGGCCTACTTCGTCCGCGAGGTTGAGGTAGCCGGACCGGCGGTAACACTTCTCAAGGGTCCTTTTGGTATAGGGGAGGCCCGAGCCCGGGCTGTCGGCTAGGAGGGGAGTTGCGCCCGCGGCCCGGGTCGCTCGCGCCACGGCCTTGACGACCGAGGGATGAGTAGTCACGGTTTGTTCCGGCCGGGCGCCCCTGAGCAGGTTTACCTTGAGGACGACGCGCCGGCCGGGTTCGAGTAGTTTGCGGAAGCCCCCGAGCTGGCGGAAGGCTTCCTCGAGCGCGACGGCGACGTCCGCGTCGTCGTACGAAGGGCAACGTGCGATAACGACCTTATTGTTCATCGCCCGCGGGTTTTACTATTTCGTCAAATCGGAGGGAGGCGAGAGAGGCACGCGGCCGCGCCGCCGGATCTTCCGCGGGATAACCCAGCGTCATCAGGCATACCAGGGCGTAGCCGTCGGGGACCGACAGCACGGCGCGGACCGCCTCCTCGTCGTAGTTGTTTATCCAGCAAGTCCCGAGGCCTTCGGCGGTGGCGGCGAGCGTGACATAGGCTGCGGCGATGGCGACATTGTAACGAACGTACATGTCCCAGGTCCAACTGCCGCGGGTCCGCGCGTCTGGCGCGGGCGCGCCCTCGAACGCGAGGTAACCGAGGAAAGCGAGGGTAACCGGTGCCTGGGCTATGAAGTGGTTGTGGGGTGCCGCGGCCGCGGCCAATGCCCGCCGGCGGCTGCCGTCGCGGACGACGACGAAGCGCCAGGGTTGGCGGTTGTGCCCCGAGGGAGCGAGCCGTCCCGCGTTTAGGATCCGTTGCAGGGCGTCTTCGGGTACTGTATCTGGGCGGTATTTCCGAACAGAACGGCGCCCGGTAATCGCGTCGTAAACGTCCACGGTGGGTTTACCTCGTTTATTTTTCGCTATTATAGGGTTAAAATGGCCTTAAGTAAAGGCCGCGGGCCGTTAAGATTTAGCTTGATATTTTTCGTACGATAATATATAAAGAAGGTAGTTGGCGTCACGCCCTCGACATTCGCAGGGGTTAAGATAAGGAGGTATCACGATGAGAAACGTGCTGATGTTGTTGTCGGCGCTCGTCATAACCGCGGCGGCGGTCGCGGTCGCGACGGGGAACGAACACGAGGTAGGCGGCCCGCCTGCTAAGGGGCACAAAATCCCATTCTGGTCGGAGAAGCCGGCGATGCGATTTCAATGTATGTGGCTACAATCTGAGATAGGCGAAAAGGGTCGCGTCGTCAAGATCGAGTTCAGTTTTAAACAGTACGTGGGGACGCCGCCGTCCACGTTTACGGGCTGCAAGATACGCTTGTGCCATACCACGGTCAATAAAATCGCGGCCAATTTTAAAAGTAATTACGGCGGAAAGTCGCCGGTCGAAGTCTTCAGCGGCAAGTTTGTGGTACCCGCGGGCCTTAAGGAGAACGACTGGGTCATGGTGGTTGCGCCGAAGGCTTTCACTTTCAACAATACGAACAATTTGTTGATGGAGGTGGTCTGGACCGGCGCGAGCGGTGCCGCGGAGGACCGCTTCTGGATAGCAGATGCGGACCAACCCGGACGGGTTAGGGCGTTCAGCGCTACGGCCGTAACCGGTACGGTTTTGGCGAACCAGGGCCAGGTGGCCAGGATCACGATCGGTAGCCCGGCGGTCGAGCCTAATAGTCTGGGCAGGGTCAGGGCTCTTTTCAGATAATGACGCGCCCTAAGAAACTCAAAACGCCCCTCGGCCGAGGGGCGTTTTCCGTTTTATTTCACGGCCGAGCGGTTACCTTCGCCTTGGGTTCGGTTTTACCGTCGGCCCGAGTTCGGTCGACGTCCCCGGCCCAATAATAGGCGCCCGCGCCGTTCGCGCGGGCCTGCGGCTATGAGGCCCCACGCTAGGCTGACGGGAACGAGGGTCATACCGGCGAAAGGTGAATAATGGGTTAAGCCGCCGAAACGCCGGATGACGGCGCTAAAACGGCTCACGAGGTCCGAGATTGGCCAACCCGCTTCCGGCGGGTTCCGTACGTAAGGTACTGCCACCGCGCTCACCTGGACGGCAGTGCCGAATTCGACTAAGTTCCAAATTAACCACGGCGCCGCCAGTACTACGCCCGTTATAACGAACGGTGCGAAGAGTCGTATTTTGCGTCGCCGGTATAAATAGTAGAAGGCTACTATGCCGACGGCGAGCGTATAGTAGATCGTGTCGCTCCGCGCGAGATTCGTTAAAGCACGTAGAGCTCCCAGCAGCGCGATATCGCCGAGACGCCAACGGTCCTGTTCTAATACGCGAGTGAGTTGCCAGGTCACGAGTGCGACCAGCGTTAGGCCCAAGGCTACCTCGAGGCCGCACACGGCGCGCGCGATGACCGTGGGCGCGGCGGCGTAACAAGCCGCGCCGAGTAACGCGCCGCCCCGCGAGTCCGAAAGTAAAAGGCCGACGCGATAGATAATATGGGTGGTTACCACGTCGAGCAGACCGTTAGATATTATGACTATCCTTATCGGAAGGTCGGGGTCCACCCCTTTGAGCCAGAACACCGGCGTAGTCAGGTACGCCTATAACGGGTGGAAGCCGTTGGTCAGGTTAATTCCGTCCAACGTAGGGCCGAGGCCGGGGCCTATGTTCGTCGCGATCTGGAAATAGTAATACGAATCGTCGGGGATAATATGTTGGATGAGGATTTTTTAGGACAGGAACGCGACCGCTAGGCGAGGCAGCGCGCCTAAAGCCAAAATCGCGGTTAAGACGGCTTTGCCGGATTTCGTTCCCTGGTTCGTCTAGCCGGCCCAGGGCGCGGTCCCAGGTTCCGGTGCCGCTCTCGGCGCGGGCGAACCCGCCGTTAACCGGCCTAAAACGCCACCAAGTCCTGGAACCATTCTTTTCCCCGGACCGAGGCGAAATCGGCGTCAGTCGCGGCTTTCGGTTTGGCTTTGGGGTCGAGCTCGAGCGCGCGGCGGAGATGCGCCTCGCACTCTTTTTCGTTACCTTCCAACGCCCAGTAGCAGGCGAAATTGTAGTGGGTCAAGTGCTCCTCGGGCGCGAGTTCGACACCGCGTCGGTGATTTTCGAGCGCCTCCCCGGAGCGGCCCGCGCGGTGGAGGGCCGAGCCTTTCGCGGTGTAGGCCAACGCGAAGTCAGGTTTTTTTCTTATGACCTCTTCGCAGACGGCGACGGCTTCCTCGGCGCGGCCGAGCATCGTTAGGGCGTTCGCCTTCGCGGTATGAATGCGCGGGTATTCTGGGTCCGCGGCGATGGCCTCCTCAAAAGCAGCCAAGGCTTCTTCGAAACGGTTGGCGTTGAATAGTTGGCGGCCGCGCTGGAAGTGGACCTGGGCGCGAAGGTGGGCCGTGTCTTTGGGTTTTTCCGCTTCCCCTTTCATTTGAGAGCCACCAATTTTTGGAACCACGGTTTTTCGCGAAAGGGAACGAAGTCCTCGTCGACGGTGGCCGTGGCCTTGGATTGAGGGTCGAGCTCGAGCGCGCGGCTTAGGTATCGGCGGCACTTCTCTTCGTCGCCCTCGACGGCCCAGAAGCAGGCGAAGTTATAGTAGATGCGCGGTTCGTCCGGCGAGAGAGCGATCGCCCGGCCGAAGTCGGCTTCGGCCTCCGCCCGCCGTCCCAGGTCTTGAAATATCGAGGCGCGGGCCGCGTAGGCGAGCCCGGCATGCGCGTCGCCCGCGATGGCGCGCGCCGCGGAGGCTAAGGCTTCGTTGGGGCGTCCTAGCCGTTTCAACGCGTACGCGCGAGCGATTTCCGCACGTAGGAAACTCTCGTCTTGGCGGAGGGATTCGTCGAATGCGGCGAGCGCTTCGGCGAACTTGCGGTTTCGGAAGAGCGCCCGGCCGCGTTCGAAATGCACTTCGGCGCGGAAGCGTTTTAGCTCCTCCCGTTCGGCGTTAGAACGTCCCAAGCGCCTCCCTTTCGCCCGATGGTAAGGTCACTACGCTGGGATGTTTACGTACTTAACCGCGGCGGCTCCGGCCGTGTTAACGTCATTCGCACCCGGCGCCCAGTTCGCGCTATGACGGCACGTCCCACCACGGGCCCGGTCCGAAGGGGACTTCGGCGTCGTGTCCGGACGTTTGGCCGGGTCGGCGGCAAGGGCACCGGCGAGATTCCGGGCGACGATGACGCCGTCCTCGGACTGCGCGGCTAAGGCGCCGCACGCCGCGTCGCCCGTCTTGCCCCGGAGCGGGCCCGCTTCGGCCGAGATTTTTGTGAATTGGTGGGCTATTTCGCCGACCGCCTGTTGCAGCTCGTCGCGGGCCGAATTTCCCGCCGAGTTTTTTAAAGGTAGCCGTTAATATTTTCCGTAACTGCGAACGGGTCGGCGCGGTAGCCCACGGCCGGGCTGACCGCGGGCGGCCCTTTAGGGCCGCCGTCAGCGACTATCGCGGTATAGGCACAAAGCCCTAATAGCGCAAGAGGAGCGCATTGGACGGCCGTCGCGCCGCCGCGTAACCCTTGATCATATCTTATAATAACCTATAATTTGCCGCGTTCGCAACTAAAAAGGCGAACTCTATCCGGGTTCTTGTTTTCGCGGATAATTTTTGTTAGCATTAATTTTGAGTTTCGGATGGCCTACTTTGAAGGTTTTGGTGACAGGGGCAAACGGTTTTATCGGCAGCCATCTCGTCGAGGCGCTTCTCGAGCGGGGCGATGAGGTACGCTGTCTATTACGACCGACGAGTAACCGCCGTTGGCTCGAGGGCCTGGATTACGAAGAGGTCGCAGGGGCCCTCGACGATGGGGGGTCTTTGGCCCGCGCCGTGGCGGGCGTGGACGTGGTCTATCATAGCGCGGGCGTGACCAAGGCGCGCAAGGCCGATATGTTATACAGGGTCAACGCGGAAGGGACCGCGAACCTTGCGGACGCCTGCCTCGGGCGGGAGACGCCGCCGCTCTTCGTATACGTCTCAAGCCAGGCCGCCGCGGGCCCCTGTCGCGCGGGGGACGCGCTTCGCGAAACGGAGGCGTGCGACCCCGTTAGCCATTACGGCCGAAGCAAACTCGAGGGCGAGCGCGCTTTGGGAAAACGCGCCGCCCAGATACCTTTCGTGATCCTTCGGCCTTCGGCCATCTACGGCCCGCGCGATACGGAGATGTATTTGTTTTTCAAATTTATAAAAAGAGGTATCGAGCCGACGTTAGGGTGGGACGAGCGGTACGTGAGCCTTTGCTACATAAGCGACCTGGTGGACGCGTTGCTCCTGGCGGGCCGAGTGGAGAAGGCCCGGGGCGAAGTATACTTCATAGCTCACGACGAGGTATGGGATTGGCGCGGGATATCGAGGCAGGCCGCGGCGGCTTTGGGGGTTAGAACCTTCCCGGTCCGCATACCCAAGGTGGTACTCTTCGGCGCGGCGACGGTGGCGGAACTGGCCGCGACGTTGTCGGGGAAGGTTGCCACCCTTAACCGCGAGCGTGCCCGCATTATGTGCGAGGAGCTCTGGGTGTGCGACGTAAGCAAGGCGAGAGACGAGTTAAATTTTGCGCCCCGCGTGGGATTCGCCGAGGGCGCGAAGTTGACGACGGCGTGGTACCGCGAACAAGGGTGGTTGTGAGAATATGACCGAGTTACGATCTGGTCGGCCCGATATTTTCGAGAAGTGCGAGAAATTTACGGCGGCGAAAGCCGCGATGGCCGCCGGGGTCTATCCTTACTTTCACGTCATCGAGTCGGGGCAGGACCCCGAGGTTATGGTCGAGGGGCGCCGGATGATCATGGTGGGGTCGAACAATTATCTGGGTTTGACCTCCCACCCCAAGCTTAAAGAGGCGGCGATCAAAGCGACGCAGGAGTTCGGCGTCGGTTGCGTTGGCTCGAGGTTCTTGAACGGTACGCTCACCGTACATATCGAGCTGGAGCGCCGGCTAGCGAAGTTCTGTCGTAAGGAAGCGGCGCTCGTCTTTTCCACCGGTATGCAAACGAACTTGGGCGCGATATCCGCCTTGGCCGGTAAACGCGACGTCATCGTGACCGACAAGTACGACCACGCCAGCATCATCGACGGTTGCCGGTTGAGCTTCGGCCATATGAAGCGTTTCCGCCATAACGACATGCACGACCTGGAGCGCGTTCTCCAGTCCCCCGCCGACGGCGGCGGCGCCATTATCGCCGTGGACGGCGTTTTCAGCATGGAGGGCGACGTTTGCAATTTGCCCGCCATCGTCGAGCTGGCGAAGAAGTACGGGGCCCGCGTCCTGGTAGACGACGCCCACGGCATCGGCGTACTCGGCTCGCGCGGCGCGGGCGTAGCCGACCATTTCGGCCTTGAGGATGCCGTAGACATAATCATCGGCACGTTCAGCAAGTCCTTCGCCTGCGTCGGCGGCTTCGTCGCTTCCTCCGAGACCGTGTGTCACTATCTCAAACATTTCGCGCGTTCGATGATATTCTCCGCCAGCCTGCCGCCGGCCAACGTGGCCTCCGTCACCGCGGCGCTGGACATCATCGAGAACGAGCCCGAGCGGCGCGAGCGCCTGAAAGAGGTAGCCGAGAAGATGCGCCGCGGCCTGCAGGGCCTCGGCTACGATACCGGCGAGAGCACGACGCCCATTATCCCGGTCATCGTAGGCGACGACCTCACGGCGCGGACGATGTGGCGGAAGCTCTTCGACGCCGGGATATTCACGACGCCCATAATGACGCCCGCGGTCCCGGAGAACCGCGCGCTCATCCGCCTTAGTTGTATGGCGACCCATACCGACGAGCACGTCGAGAGGGTTGTCGAGGCGTTCGAGAAGGCCGGCCGCGAGATGGGCATCATCGGGGGGTGGTCCCTGGCGTGATCACGGTCGACGAGGTTACGTCGAAAAGGGCCCTGGCGGATTTTGTAGATTTCCCGTACCGTTTATATCGCGACGACGCCAATTGGGTCCCGCCGCTCAAGCGCGACGTGCGGTTTACCTTCGGCCGCCGGAATCCGTTCTGGCACCACGCCGAGCGGGCGCTTTTTATCGCCCGGCGGGAAGGCGGCGTCGTGGGTCGCGTGGCCGCGATAAAGGACTACGAGTACGTAGAATTCGCGGGCGAGCCGTGCGGTTACTTCGGCTTCTTCGAGGCCGAGAACGACGGGGACGTCGCGGCCGCGCTCTGGGATGCCGCGGGGGCCTGGCTCCGTTCCAAAGAATTAACGGCCATGCGTGGCCCGATGAACCCGTCGACCAACGAGGAGTGCGCGTTCCTGGTGGAGGGGTTCGACCGGCCCCCCTTCATTATGATGACCCACAACCCGCCGTACTACGCGGCGCTCGCGGAGGGGTACGGCTTTCGGAAGGCGCGGGACTTGTTTGCGTTTTTGGCGTCGGTATCGCCCGCGCGGCTCGAGCGCCTCGAGCGCCTCGCGGCCCGCACGCAGGCGCGCAACCCCGGCCTCGCCGTCCGCCACGTCAACGTCGCCGATTTCGCGCGCGAGGTCCAGCTCGTCCGCGAGATTTACAATCGGGCCTGGGAGGACAACTGGGGCTTCGTGCCGGCGACGCGTGAGGAGTTCGAGAGTACGGCGAAGCGGCTCAAGTCGCTCGTAGTCCCGGAGCTGGTTCCCATAGTTACGGTCGACGGCGACCCTGCGGGTTTCATCTTTACGGTCCCCAATTACAACGAGGTCCTGATAAAGATGGGCGGGAGCTTGGGTCCGGTGAGCCTCTTCAAATTCTTAAAGGGTAAGCGCAAGATAAGGAGCTGCCGTCTTATGTTGTTCGGCATCTGCCCGGAGTACCGCAAGCGCGGCGTCGACGCGGTGCTCATAACGTCAAACCTCCGGGCCACGCTCGCGTTGGGCTACGAGAAAGCCGAATGCTCGTGGGTGCTCGAGGACAACGAGCTCACGAAGCGCGCCGCGGCGATGATGGGTGCGCGGCCGTACAAGAGGTATAGGATTTACGAGAAGAAGATTTAGCCTCGGCAGGGCGGTTTCGCCGGATAGGAGACGGCGGCCGGGGGCCGCCGATTTTATTCTAAACCGTACTCGCCGAATTTTCGTTTCCAAAACTCCGCCCACTCCTCTACGATTTCCCATTCAATAGGCAACCGGTAATCGTCTATATTCGCGTCTACTTCGTCGCGCGTCACGATATCTTCCGGATAAATTATACCGGACCGCCAGTACATCGGGACTATTATATTTCTGCGGCCGTCAGTGAATTCGTAGCCTTGCTTTTTCGAGCAAAATATGAACCCTACGTACTCGAAGTCGTCAGACCCCTCGTTATTGGACGCTACGTGTACCCCCGTAGGCCCCGAGAACTCGCAAGGCCCCGGCCCCTTGCGGCCGAACTTCCCTAAAAAACTCCCGGCCCGCGTAAAATATTGGACGTCGCACCTCATATAGTCTATGACGTAGACGTTTCCGCTCGGCGCGGTTGCGACGCCTTCCGGGAACCTGAATTGGCCGTCGCCGCCGCCGTACGTTCCCCATTTATTGAGAAAGCTGCCGTCCTTCGAGAATCGCTGGATACGATAATTAAAAGAATCGGCTACGTAAACGCCGTAATCGGGCGATATTGCGATACTGAACGGATATTTGAACTCGCCGTCGCCGGCCCCACTCTTTCCCCATTTCCCCAAAAACGAGCCGTCGGCCGTAAAGTACTGTACGCGGTTATTCACCTTTTCGGTGACGTATATCGTCGAGTCGGGCCCGGCGGCAATTCCTACCGGCTCGTTGAACTGGCCGTCGCCGCTCCCCAGCGTGCCCCACTGGCCTAAGTATTCGCCGGTCAACGCAAAGTACTGGACGCGGTTATTCCCCCAGTCCACTACGTAAACCCTGCCGTTCGGCGCCACGGTAACATCGTAAGGACCTTCGAATTGGCCGTTACCCGGCCCCCGCGTTCCCCACTTATACCAATAAACGTACGTATCACCGTACGCGGCGGAGAAAACAAAAACCCCCACGCCGGCCCACCGGGCCAACCTGGGTAGCATACTGGTGCGCCGGCGGCTCGAGCCGCCGCGGCCTTCGCTCCCTTTACCCCTTTTCACACTAAGCCGAGTTATTCCCTCGCCCCGGGTTGACGCCGTAGTTGCGGTAGAATTCGTACATGAAGTCGTGGACTTCCGCCGGCTTCGGGAACGTCGTGGAGGCGTTGTCGAGATAAACTATTTCGGTCACGTAATTATCCTACGGCGATTATTTTGGGGAAACGGATAGCGGTCCGGCCGCGGCTCCGTATCGACCGCGGAGGCGCGTTCTTAGTCTATTTATCCATATACTTTTACGGGGGCCCTAAAAGGCGACGTTGTCATCGCGGCGGCGTTCGGTATCCCGTATCTCCTAATGGAATACGCCGCCCTTAATTATATACAGAACGCCATCCTGTAAAGCTCCGTGGAGAAGTACCTCTCGCCGCGGTCGGGCAAGACCGTGACGACCCTCTTGCCCGGGCCGAGCCGTTTGGCCTCCCTTTGTGCGGCGATGACGTTCGCCCCGGAGGAGATCCCGACGAGGAGGCCCAGGCGGGCCGTCAGCTCGCGGGCCATTTCGAGGGCGTCGTCCGAGGTCGTGGTCTCAATGGCGTCGATGAGGGCCGTGTTTATGAGGTTGGGGACAAAGCCGTCGCCCAAACCCTGGATTTTGTGTTTGCCGGGTTCGCCGCCCGACATTACCGCGGCCTCCGCGGGTTCGACGGCGATGATGTGCGCGGGAACGTGGGCCTCGCGGAAAGCCTCCGCCACGCCCATGATCGTGCCGCCGGTCCCGACGCCAGCGACGAAAGAGTCAATCATCCCTCCCGTTTGATGGATTATCTCGGTGCCCGTGAAGAGCTTGTGAGCCTCGGTATTGTACGGGTTTTCGAACTGGCGCGGGAGGTAGACGTTGGCGTCCTCGGCGGCCATCTCCTCGCTCGTCCTAAGGGCGCCGATGAAGCCCTCGGCCTCGGGCGTGAGAATTACCTCGGCGCCCAACGCCGCCATTATAAGGCGTCGTTCCTCGCTCATGTGCTCGGGCATGAGCACGCGCATTTTGTAGCCTTTGGCCGCGGCGACCATCGCGAAGGCGATGCCCGTATTGCCGCTCGTAACCTCGACGATGACCATGCCGGCCTTGAGCTCCCCGCGCCTTTCGGCCTTCTCTACTATATATTTACCGATCCGGTCCTTGACCGAGCCCGAGGGATTGAAGAGCTCGAGCTTGGCGAAGATCGTCGCCGCGGGTTCGTCGTCGAGCGGGGGGAGCTCGATGAGCGGCGTATTGCCGACGTGGCGGAGCATGGCGCGTTCCTCCCGGTTATAAGCCGGCGTGCCGGTTCGTTCGTACGTTTTCCGCTTTCCCTAATGGCGGACAGATTGGAGACGCCGCGTTATCCAGGCAGATTAAACCAGGCATAGAGATAGACCTCGGCGTCCTTGTTTATGGGATATATATATGATGTCGGGTCGCGCCGGGGTCCGGAACTCGGACTCGGCGGGGCGGCGGGGGAATCACGGTTTCTCTTTTATATCGTCCCAGTAGAGCATGTTTATGTTTTTGAAGATATGGCTGAAATCCTCGGTGATTTCCTCGTACATGTCGCGGTCACTCATTATCAAATAGCGCTCATTGCATTTCGTGCAGAGGTGCAGGTAGAGGATGGCGCCGAGCACGCGGTACAGGCTTCCGTAAGCTTTTTGGCCGGGGCGCGATTTGAGGTGTAGGCAGGAAGTTTGAACGGAAGCCACCACCGACTTGTCTTCGGAGACGAGGTCGAAGGGCCGCGTTATGGGCGTACCGTCTTCCTTGTGGCCGATGACAATTTCGCCCGGCGCCATCGGGATGCGGACGAATTTGATAAATTCGCGCCTTATCTGCTCGTCGAGGGAAGGTTTCATATTCGCAAGCTTTTTGATGGTAACTCGAAAGCATATGCTTGTCAACGAAAAAGGGGCCCTGCGGCCCCTCGTTGTTCTAAGGCTGGTTGGTATTTATTTAAACACGGCTTTGGCGGGCCAGCTCGAGACGGCGACCCGTCGGGAAGAGAAAGGGGCCGCCGTAATCCCTTGAGTTCGTTCGTGGTAAATCGCGGCCTAAGCCGCCGCCCGTTATTTGAAGGCGACCAACTCCAGAAACCAATCTTGGCTGCGATACTGTTCGAGGTCGACGTCGGTAGCGGCGATGACGTTTAACCTGGGCTCAAGCTCGAGCGCCCTCGTAAGGTATTCGCGACAACGTTCCGCGTCTGCCCGGGCGGCCCAAAAACAGGCGAAGTTATAATGGTTTCCGGCGAGATTGGGCCCGAAGGCTATTGATCTTTCGAAGGCGGCTTGGGCTTCCACCAAGCGGCCCGTAGCCTGGTAAACGACGGCTTGGGCGTTGTACCCGTGGGGGCTATTCGGCGCCAGGCGGAATATATCGTTGGCGACGGCTAGCGCTTCGTCGTAACGGCCCAGGCGGGTTAGCGCCAGACTCCGCCCCATAAGGGCGCGTGTTTCTCCGGCGTCGATTTTGGTTGCTTCTTCAAACGCGGCGAGTGCTTCCTCGTAACGGCCTGCCCGCAAGTATTCCTTACCGAAAGTGAGCTGGGTTTCGGCCCGGATTTTGCGGAGCTCTTCGTCGGTGATGACCCGTCCGTCGGCCATCGGCTCTGCTCCTTTCGTTTCCGCGGCCGGATGCCAAACCGGTCCGTTCTTTAGCGTTTGGGAGTGTTAAAGAACGTCGCCGGTTGCAAAACGGCTACGCGACCGGTCTCTTTGACATTCGTCGGGAGGGTTTAACGTCTCTTGGAGCCGAGCTTCGTCAGGCCGTTCGTCTGTTAAACTCCTTAAGGAATATTTCGGCCGTTCCGCGCGTCAAGGAACTTGTTAACCCCCCGCTTACCTTGCCCCGAACGCCATCGCCCCAACTATAGTCGTACCGCGTCAGGTCCCACGGCGCGGGAGCGATTCATATTAGTTCGCGTTATTCATAAGATAAGTTGAGAATATTTGTCAAGTATTTTTTAAAGAATAGCGCCGCGCGCGTTGGGATAGAGACAGGGATGAATTTAATTGGCGAGGGCACGGAACGCTTACGCCATTTTATTTAAATGGGATCGACTAAGGCGTCGTCACGGCTTGCCAAAATCGGCGCCGAGGTCAAGGCGCGCGTGAGTCTTTCCCCTAGCCGCTTTCTCATACGGGCCGCGACGCCGCGCGTTTACGGGCACGTGTAAACACGGTCCTTCCGGTACGGCTTTTCGCGTGAACTTCGCCCCCTACCGGTAAAGGGCCTTGACCCTTCCCAGCGAAGCCGGCGCGATGCTAGTGTACAAGCAATCGTAGACCCAAATGTACTCGTCGGGGTTTCCGGCGGAAGTGCTGACGTAGAGGCGTCCGCCGAAAAAGGCGATGCCGTACGGGGCGCTGACGCCGGTTTTCAAACGCCATGACTCTTTGATAGAGCCGCTCGGGGTCATGCCGAAGACCCAAAGACTGGTGTAGTTCGCATACCAGATGAGATTGTGTATATAGTCCCAGGCGAGGTCCAAGGCGTAGTTGGTAAACGGCGATCGGAAAGAGGATATCAAACTCCCGTTAGTGGTCGATCGCCACCAGATTCCCGAGAGATAGCTCTGGTATATACGAGTCGCGGTGCGGGGCTTGGTTTTATCGCCGTTAATGCAAAGGCCGTAGCGGTTGGCGCCGCCGCTCCAGCCCCACGAACTTATGTAGGCTCCCCCGGTCGTGATTTTGGCTACGTAACGGTTCGAGTAGTTGTTTAGGCGAAGGTAACCTTTTCCCTCGTAACCTACGCCGCGGACGAAGATGTTGTGGCCGTAGGGCAGGGGAAGGGTAAAAGATTTCACGAAGGCGCCGTCCGACCTTCTGAGGACCATCACGGGGTAATTCGCGGCGACGTCGTAGTGGAGCGAATAGAGGTAGTTAGCGCCGGCGGCCAGGCCGAAATGGGTGCTTCTACCCGCGTTTGGGAACGAGGCGATTAGGTCCCCCATCCCGGCGGAGGCAGTACTCGCTATCGGCGCGAGGACCATTAGTATTATTACGCGCTTATGCATGGATAACGACCTCCTTTTATAATTCTAAATTTGATACCTTTTAAACACGGCTTTTTCGAATAAGAGTCCTTTCGTTTACGGGCAGCGCTCTTCTCGAGGCCCAGCCGACCGTTAAGTCCTACCGTATGTTCCCCAAGAATAAGCATTAACCCACGGAAGAGGTCTAACAGCGCTCCTTGTTAACCTTGGGCGAACCATCAGCACATAGTCGCGCCGAGTTTGGGAATAAGTATATTTGGCCTCGCTAAGTTTGTTCAAAAAGTAATGTTAGTTCGTCTGTAAATAAGAGATTTTCAACAAAAACGTAATATTACGTCTCATTTATTAGGGCAAGGCTCGAACATGTAGGCGGTCATTCCACTCGTTACTCGGCCTTCCGTTATCGCCTATGGCCACGAACTTGAAGTTCGAACGTGCCACTTCAACCATCTTTTCGTCCACGTTAGACTTATAAACTGCAACGTGCAAAGTTAACGACGTCCTGCCTCGCGTTTTTTCTTCCACTTCAAATGTTACGACATCGCCTAAATAAACGGCCTTTAAAAATTCTATCCTGTCTACTGCGATAGTAACGGAGTTCATATTCATGATCTCATTGGCACATATGGCGGCAGCCAAATCCATCCAAGCCATCATCTGGCCACCGAATAAGCTTCCGTGCCTGTTTAAGTGCTCTGAGAGGACCGTTTGCTTAGTTATAGTTTTCATCGGCGAGCCTCCGGCGCCAAATTAATGATGCGTTAACTACGTATTTTACCTTTTATCCCTCTAATGATCCTAATTTTAGCCCTCTAACCGTTTATCCATTATGGCATTTAAGTCTCATTCTTAGTGGTGCTTTAGCTTCAATAACTCCTCGACAGGTACTATTTAAATAACACCTTGACGCGGCCGAGGGAGGCGGGCTCGACGGCGGGGTCCGTCCACCTCCAATATTGGATGCGGTGGTTGCCAGCATCGGCAACGTAGAACCTGGCGCCGTCCGGCGATACCGCGATGTCGCGCGGGCGGTCTAACTCGCCGGCGCGGGAGCCCGGGGTCCCTATGGTGTCGATGAAAGAGCCGGCGGCGGTGAAGTATTGTATGCGGTTGTTCCCCTTGTCCGCGACGTAGACGTAGCCGTTAGGGGCGGCCGATATGCCCGCGGGTTCGTTAAATTCGCCCTCGCCGGGACCTTCCGAACCCCACATGCCGATGTAGGAGCCTTCGGCGGTAAAGTATTGGACGCGGTGGTTGTATTTATCGACCACGTAGACGGTCCCGTTTCGTGCGACGGCCACGCCCTCAGGGCCGTCGAATTGGCCCTTTCCGCTCCCCTGCGTGCCCCATTTATTGACGAAGGTGCCGGTGGGCGTGAAATACTGGACGCGGTGGTTTCTATATTCGCCCACGTAGACGTCGCGGTTTGGGGCTATGTCTATCCCGGAAGGCCAGCGGAATTCCCCTTCCTCGCTTCCGGTTTCGCCCCACCCGCCCACGTACGAGCCCGTCGCGGTGAAATACTGGATCCGGTCGTTACCGGCGTCGGCCACGTAGATATAGCCGTTAGATGATAAGGCCGCGCGTTCCGGGTGGTAGAACTCGCCCTCGCCGGGGCCCTCTTTGCCCCATTTACCGAGGAAGGAACCGTCCCATGTAAAATATTGGATGCGGTGTAAGTCGAAGTCTACGGTATAAACGTTACCGTTGGTTGCGACGGTAACGCCCGCGACCTCATAGAAATTCCCGTTGTTTTTCCCGTACTTACCCCACTTGCCGCCGTAAACCCACGGGGCAAAGGCCTCGGGAGCGGCGAGGAGGGCCACCGTTAGGCCCGCTGAGACTAAGGCCCTTTTCAACGAGGCTCTACCTGTTTTCCGGCCCGATAGGCCGGCATCGCCTGTGCGCATATTTCCATGGCAGAAGAATTTCGCCGACCAAAACCGACAGATAGGGACATTCGGCTTAGGTTATTTGATTACGCGGTTGTATGCGCGTCGTTCGAACCCGGCCCGTAACGCGGGCCTTACCACCCCTCTTTAAACCTTAGTACCGTGGCCTGTTACGCCGCGAGAATCAACGCCCGAAACGCGGAAACTATGCCCCCTTTTCGGCGTTACTCCCGGTAAGCATAATTAATTTTGTAACATTTTACCAAATTTCAAAAAAATAATAAACCCAAAAACGCGAGTGAAAAAGGGCCCGCGCGGGCCCCTTAGGTTGTGCACTCGTCGCGGATTTACTTCTGGTACGCGATGAGGCCGATGTCGAGTTGGCCGTCCCAAATATGGAAACCCGTATCCGGTTCGTAGGTATACGTAAACGTGGCCTCGTAATTTTCGGTGTTCGTTACCTTCACCTTCGCGCCGTATTCCGTCAAGTCGAAGTATTTCGGTTTCACGATGCCGCCTGCTCGTTTGCCCTTTAGGCCCTTGTTGTTGACGACCGAGTCCCAATCTCCGGGCGTGTTCGCGACCGGCGTGATATACTCCGGTTTTATGGCGCCGAGTCCGATGCGGTTCGCGACGTGGCCGACGAAGACGACCCGCATCGTGATGGTCGCGCCCGCCTCTACGAAGAAATTCCGGAGTTGCGCGAGGCCAACGACGTGGCTCTCGACGACGCAATCTTCGATCCTATCGCTCCACGTGAACTGGAACTCGGCTTCGGCGTCAGGCATATGCTCCGGGTCGAGCCAATATATGGTGATGTCTTTTTTGCCCCGCTCGACCTCGGAACACTTAATGTTCATGAGCGGGTTGCCGAAGTCGTCGTTTATGACCGCTTCGAAGGGCCGGCCGTCGCCCGGGCCGGCGAACTTCTCTTTGATAATCTTACCGGTGTTCTCGCCGGCGAAGGCCGTAGCGGCCAGCGCGAACGCTATTAAACAGATAAGTGCCCACCTCATATGAATCCTCCTGCTAGACATAAAACGATTAAAGCCGCCCTTCGTGGATATCAACGTATCATAACATAAACCGGCCTCGCGGTCAAACTCCTAATGCCGGCCGGGGGGCGCACGCCGGGTCGAGCGCGCGGCGCGGCTCCGTGCCGGCAACGTGAAAAAAGTGGCGGCGGGGAAGCGGTTGTGTTAATATTTCTGATAAGCGTTAGTTTTTAATACGTCAAAAGGAGCAAATATGCGCTGGTTTGGTATCGCGCTCGCGGCGACGGCCGTCGCGGTTTCGGCCGTCGCGGCCGAAGAGTACGACCTCGATAAAATCCGCGCCGACGACGAGACGCTATGGCGCGAGTGGTCCCAGGCGGGATGGGATAATTCGGTGTACGGCAAGGCCGTCGACATCGCCGGCCTTTTGGAAAAATATTCCTACCTCTCCGACGACCCGGAGCTGTTGGCGTTTATTAAGGAGAAGAGGGACGCCGCCCCCTCGCCGCGGGAAGAGCGCCGCCTGCACTACCTTTACCGCGACCTCGCGACGACGTACGAGGCCAAGAGGGTGGCGGCCATCGACGACGAAATGGAGAACCGTCGCGCGGCCGACCACATATGGGTGCGAGGTTTCGAAGAGGCCATCCCGTACCGCGACATTTACGTTACAATGAGGGACACGGACGACGAAGAGCCTTACATGAACCTCTATTACGCGAACAGCAATTACTCCGTTCACGTGATGAACCCGCTTCGGCTCAAGCGGCTCGCGGTGCACCACGAGGCGGCGCGCGCGATGGGCTACGAGAGCTATACGGACTTCTTTTACGAATTATTGGGGTATGAACGGGGCGTCCCGGCGGCTAAGGCGCGCAAGTTCCGCGACGAGACGTTCCCGACATACAAGGAGCTCGTGGCCGCGCGCTGCCGCAAACTTTACGGGAAGGACCCGGCGGAAACGCCGCCCTGGCAGTCGAAGAACATCTATTGGGGAAAGGACTTCGACAAGTACTTCCCCGAAGAAAAATTCCTCGACTTCACCTACTCCTTCTTCGCCGGCCTGGGGACGGATATCCGCGAGCTGTCCAACGTAACCGTCGACGACGTCGACCGCCCCGAGAAGGAGCCGCGTGCGGCGACGTTCTCCTTCTCCGTCCCCGCCGACGTACGCGTTAACCTGAAGCCGGTGGGGGGCGCGGACGACTACGAGGCCGCGTTCCACGAGTTCGGCCACGCCCTCCACGGTGCCTTTACCGACGCGGACCTTCCGTTCGAGTTCCGCACGCTCGGCTCCAACGAGCTCACCGAGACGTACGCGATCTTCTTCGAGCAAATGTTCCACGACCGCGACTTCCTCTTGGAGGAGCTCGGGATGCCCCCGGACGTCGTCGACGACTTCCTGCGCTACAAGCTGCTGCTCGACATGGGCAGCGCCCGGAGCATTGCCTTCGACGTATACTACGACGAGCCGCTCCACGCCGGCGAGCTCGAGGACCCGCTGGCGTACTACGACGCCGAGGTGGACAAGCAGCGCCTCTTCCCCAAGTATCCCTTCCGCGCCGAGGCGACGTATCTCAGCGTCGACGAGGGCTTTTACGCGCTGTACTATATGGCGGCTTATTACGGCGCCGCTCAGCTCCGCGCGAAGATGATGGAGGAGTTCGGCCCGAGGTGGTACAAGGACGCGGCCGCGGGCGAATTCCTCAAAGGGCTCTTCCGGAAAGGCGACAGCATCACCTTGACCGAAATGCTGCAGCAGATCGGCTACGACGAAGGCCTGAACCCCGACTACCTCATCGCCGAGTACCAGGCCCGCTACGACGAATTAACCGATTGACGTTGGGGCGACCGGCTGGTCGCCACCACACGGGTAAAAAAAGCGCCCCCGCAGGGGGCGCTTTTAAATTAGTTCCCGTCGTTTTAATCCTCCTTCAAACACTCCGCCTCTTCGGCGACGCGCTCCTCGTCCCAGCCGAAGCGGCACGCGTCGTACTTGCCGACGTTGGCCTCGTCGACGCGGCAAATAAGGCCGCCGGCCCCGTAGCATTCCTCCTCCGGCCCCGGGAACCGCGCGAGCGGGCATTTGACGCAAATTACCATTATTCTATCTCCGGCAGCGTCCCCTCCTCGTGCTTCTTGCGCAGCTTCCCGAGCATGTCCCGCGTCATGGCGTCGAGGTCGTAAGCGGGCTTCCAGCCCCACTCCTCGCGCGCCGCGGCGTCGTCCAGCGAGCGCGGCCAGCTGTCCGCGANNGGGCTCCCAGCCCCATTCCTCGCGCGCGGCGACGTCGTCCAGCGAGCGCGGCCAAGAGTCCGCGATGGCCTGGCGGAAGTCCGGCTCGTACGTCACCACGAAATCGGGTACGTACTTCTTTATGGCCGCGGCCAGCTCCCCCGCGGAGAAGCTCATCGAGCCGACGTTGAAGTCCGAATGGTGTTTTAGCCCCTCGAGGTCGGCGGCCATCAGGTCCATCGTGGCCTTGAGGCAGTCCGGCATGTACATCATCGGCAGGACCGTGTCCTCGCGCACGAAGCACCTGTACGGCTCGCCCCGGACCGCGGCGTAGTATATCGCGACGGCGTAGTCGGTGGTGCCGCCGCCGGGCGGCGTCTCCGCGGAGATGATGCCGGGGTAGCGCAGGCCGCGGACGTCCAGGCCGTATTTATGGAAATAATAATCGCACACCAACTCGCCCGCAACCTTGGTGACGCCGTACATCGTTCGCGGCTTGAGGACCGTCTCCTGAGGCGTGTTGTCGCGTGGGGTCTCGGGGCCGAAGGC
>WVWN01000078.1:112195-150150 GCA_011773985.1 Candidatus Zixiibacteriota bacterium
CACGTTCAGCGTCCCGTTCATGTTCACGTCCCAGCAGCGCATCGGGTTCTGCTCGCCCACGGCGGAGAGGATGGCGGCCATATGGACGACGGCGTTGACGTCGTACTTGTCGCACACCCAATCGAGCGTCTCGCGCTTGGCGACGTCGATGAACTCGAAGGGGCCGGACTCCTCCAGCTGTTTGGAGGGCTTGGTCTTGCGGCCGGTGGCGACGACGTTGTCGGCGCCGTAGCGCTCGCGCAGCGCCAGCGCCAGCTCCGAGCCGATCTGGCCCACCGAGCCGGTGACGAGGATCTTTTTGACGGGGGCTTTCGCCATGGCAAACGACCTCTCTCGGGGGAGTTTAAAGAGTATTGCGTCGCGTTATTCGGGCCGCAAATATACTACGCCTTCGTGGCGAAGGCAAGGGTAATATTCCCGCCGGCCTCCGGTCGCCGCCAAAGTTAAACGCCCCTCATGCGAGGGGCGTTTTGAGGCGTAGGGTTGCGTTTATCACCTTAAGAGGGTCTTGACGCGCCCTAAGCTCGTCACGTAGACGGCCGGCATGGTCCCGAGCGTCAGGCGGATGTACTGCGCCTCCATCGTGTAAACGATTCCCCTGGTAGCGGTAGAGGTGTACGAGTAGCAACGGCGGGACGCGCCGCTGGCCCGGTAGCAGAAGACGTCGCGGCCGTTATCGCCGTTCCAGACGACCTCCATTAACAAATTGTCTCTGTTATTGTAATTAAACACGTTCGGCTTGATATGGGTGTCTATCCAACCGGACCCGCTGAGGGTTTGGGTTCCGCTGAAAACTTCGGCCGGCGTATTGCCGGTGTAGTTATTGGCAAAAGTAGCCTCGAGTACGGTTTTCGTTGAGTGGCATAAGAGGATCTTACAGTTGTTGAAGGACGCAGGAAAGCTGCCGGAATAGTAATAGAACTCGATCATGTTGACGTAACCGGCGTAGTTTATGGCACTCTGGAGCCAAAGGCACTGGAACCTTATACCGTCGCCGAGGCCGCCTCTCCACGGAACGCGATTGGGGTCGGACCGAGTCTCGACTTCGACTACCTTCCCGGAATCTCCGGCCGCGGCGTGTGTTACTTTGGGTCCTAAAGTAGTTGTAAACGCAAGCGCCGTTATCGCAAATACTACCTTTTTCACGCTACGGCCTCCAGTTAATGTAGTCCCGAAGATTTTGTCGTTGTTCCTATTAACACGAAGAGAGGAGTATCACAACAGCTATATATTCTGTAACATTAATAAATACGGGTTAGGCCGAGGCGCGAGGGCGTTTGTTAGTAATAACGCCCGGCCTCCGAGGGACGTTTTCGGGCGTGGCAGAGCGGCGCTAGCGAAATAGGGCCCGGACGCGGCCCAGGCTCGTAGGCTCGAGGCCGGCCATCGTCCCGATGGTCAGCCGGACGCGCTGGCCGTTGTTGTAGACGGTCCCTTGGGAGGCGTTGTAGTCGTACGCGTAGCAGCGGCTGTAGGGCTGGCTCGAGCGCCAGCACGGCACGTCGTGGCCTTCGTCGCCGCTCCACCGGATCTCCATCAGCAAGTTATCGCTATTATTGTATTTGAAGGTATCGGGGTTGATACGGAGGTCGTACCAACCCGTTCCGTTCAAGCCGAAGCTCCGCATGTGTAGGACTTCGACGGGCGTATAACCGGTGTAATTGTTGTTAAACGTAGCCTCGAGCGCGACTTTCTTCGTGTGGCACAGCAATACGAGGACGCCGAGAAATCTCCCGCTGGCCGAGTTGGATTTCTCGAATTCGACGGCGTTGACGTAACCGGCGTAGTTGATGTCGCGTTGGAACCACAGGCACTGGAACCTCATGGCGTTACCCGAGGCGCCGCGCCAGGGGGCGACGTTAGCCGCGGCGCGCGCCCCTACGACGACGACTTTGCCGGATGCGTACGCGGTGCCTGCCAGCGCCGCGGCCGCGACTACGGTCGTCGTTAAGGTCATGACTTTTTTCATAACGATACCCCTTTTTAAGTTTGATCGGTCTGATCCTCCTCGCGAACTTTATAACATCCCAATTCCCATTTTTCAACGAGAACTTGGAGTGGAAATTACCGGATTGAAGATTCCACCGTTGCCGTCCCGTTTACAAAATCGCTCTTGACCTCGCGCCGCGGCCGTTGTAAAATACGCGTCCGTCCGAAACGCCCCGCGAATGGCATCGCCGCATTTCGAAAAAACCCCATGGCTCAAGGAGCACGCTACGCCTATGAGCAACATCGGCTCTTACGACGAACGACGCAACGATTTCGACTGGGGCCAAGCCCGCGAGGAGCTGGCCTACGACGACGCGCCGACCAAGAACATCGCCTACTTCCTAGCCGAGCGCAACTGCGAACGCGGCCTGGCCGACAAAGTCGCCCTCATCTGGGAGAACGCCGCCGGCGACGCCACGGAGAGATATACCTTCGACGAGGTGCGGTTATACAGCAACGCCTACGCTAGGCTCCTGCGCGAGTTGGGCATCGAGCCCGGCGAGCGCGTTTGCATATTCATGGACAAGATACCCGACCTTTACTTCTCGTTCGTGGGGATACTCAAAGCCGGCGCGATTGCCCAGCCGCTCTTCTCGGCCTTCCGCGAGGACTCCCTCTTCACCCGCCTCGAGAACGCCGAGACGACAGCCATACTTACGATGAAAAAGTTGGCCGGCCGCGCCCGCCGCATCCGCGATAAGCTCCCGGCCTTAAAGCACGTCGTCGTCGTCGACGCCGGCGACGCGGAGCCGCGCGAGGGCGAGACCTACTTCGACGTTTACGCCGCGGCGCCGGTGAAGGAGTTCGACATTTATCCGGCGGACGAGGAGACGCCGTCGGTCCTGCACTATACCTCCGGGACCACGGGGGCCCCCAAAGGCGCGCTCCACGTCCACGGCTCCCTCATCGCGCAGTACATAACCGCCAAGTGGGTCCTCGACATCCGCGGCGATGACGTATACTGGTGCACCGCCGACCCCGGCTGGGTGACGGGGACGTCCTACGGCATAATTGGGCCGTGGGCGCTGGGCGCGACGCAGCTCGTCCTCGAGCTCGGCTTCATGCCCGAGCGGTGGTACGCCGCCATCGAGAAGTATAAGGTGACGGTGTGGTATTCCGCGCCCACGGCGATAAGGCTTCTTATGAAAGAGGGCGCCGACGTCGTCAAGCGCTACGACCTCAGCTCGCTACGGCACCTCGTCAGCGTCGGCGAGCCGCTCAACCCGGAGGCCGTCATCTGGTCGGAGGAGGTTTACGGCCTCCCCTTCCACGACAGCTTTTGGCAGACCGAGACGGGCTGCATCGTCATCTCGAACTACCCGGGGATGAGGATAAAGCCCGGGTCGATGGGCAAGCCGTTCCCGGCGATGGAGGCCGCGGTGCTCGACACCAAGACCTTCGAGCCGGTGAAGGCCGGGACCGTGGGCCTTATCGCGCTCCGGCCCGGGTGGCCGGCGATGTTCCGGCAGTACTGGAAGAACCCGGAGGTCTATAAGAGTAAGTTCGTCAACGGCTGGTATATCTGCGGCGACCGCGCTACCGTCGACGACGATGGCTACTACTGGTTCGTGGGGCGCGACGACGACGTCATCAACACGGGGGGGCACCTCGTCGGGCCGTTCGAGGTCGAATCCGCGTTGCTCGAGCACCCGGCGGTCGCGGAGTCGGCGGCGGTGGGAAAGCCGGACCCGGTGAACCTGGAGGTCGTCAAGGCCTTCATCGCGCTCAAACCGGGCTACGAGGCGAACGACAGGATGAAGTTGAACATCATAAACTTCGTGCGGAGGAAGCTTTCGCCCATCGCGATGCCGCGGGAGATCGAGTTTATGGCCTCGATGCCCAAGACGCGCAGCGGCAAGATAATGCGGCGCCTGCTCAAGGCCCGCGAGACGGGCGAGGAGATAGGCGATACGTCTACGTTGGAAGACGATTGATAGTAATTTATGCTAAAGGAGAAGCGTATGGCCGACGAACTCAAAGATAAGATCCGCGAATACGTCGTCGACGAGTACGTTGAGGAAGGGGAAGACATAGAGGTCAAGGACGACACCCCCCTCATCTCGGGCGGCCTCGTCGACTCGTTCTCGATGGTCTCGCTCAAGCTCTTCCTCGAGACGGAATACAGCATCAAGATCCCGGACGAGAGGGCGACGGCGGAAGCTTTCGATACGGTGAACGCGATAGCCGCGCTGGTCCGCGAGTACGCGGACGCGTAACGAGTAGGCGCCGGGGATTTCGGAGTTAGGAGGATAAAATGGTTTACGGAACCGCCGCCCGCGAGTTCTACCAAAACGAGCTGGTCGGGATTCGCAACGACGGCCTATTCAAAGAAGAACGCTACATCGTAACGCCCCAGGGCGCGGACATCGAGGTGGAGTTCCCGGAGGGCGCGCCGGTCAAGAAGGTCATCAACATGTGCGCCAACAACTACCTCGGCCTCTCCAGCCACCCGGACGTCGTGAAAGCCGCCCACGACGGCTTGAAGGCCAAGGGCTACGGCATGTCGTCGGTCCGCTTCATATGCGGGACGCAGGACGCCCACCGCGAGCTCGAGCGCAAATTGACCGCGTTCTTAGGTACGGAGGACACGCTTTTATTCGCTTCCTGTATGGACGCCAACGCCGCCGTCTTCGAGGTCACGCTCGGGCCGGAGGACGTCGTCATCGCCGACCGGCTGGTCCACGCCTCAGTCATCGACGGCATCAAGCTCTGCGACGCGCAATACGATTCCTACAAACATATGGACATGAAGCACCTGGAGAAGAAGCTCCAGCAGTTCGCCGACAAGCGGTTCCGCATGGTCGCCACGGACGGCGTCTTCTCCATGGACGGCGACATTGCGCCGCTGGACGAGATCTGCGAGCTGGCCGACAAGTACGACGCGATGGTGCTCGTGGACGACTCACACGCCTCGGGCTTTATGGGCAAGACCGGCCGCGGCACGCACGAGCACTGCGGCGTCGTGGGCCGCGTCGACGTTATAACCACGACGATGGGCAAGGCGTTGGGCGGCGCGTCCGGCGGCTGCATCAGCGGCCGCGCCGAGCTCGTCGAGCTATGCCGCCAGCGCGCGCGGCCCTACCTTTTCTCCAACACCGTCGCCCCCGTCGTCGTCACCGCCTCGCTCAAGGTGATGGACATAATCTCCGAGACGACCGAGCGCCGCGATAAGCTCGAGCAGAACACGCTGTATTTCCGCGAGCAGATGACCGCGGCCGGCTTCGACATCCGCCCGGGCGTCCACCCCATCGTCCCCATCATGCTCTACAACGCCCAGCTCGCGCAGGACGTCGCCCGCGACCTCTACGAGGAGGGCATCTACGTCATCGGCTTCTTCTTCCCGGTGGTGCCGAAGGGGCAGGCGCGCATCCGCGTCCAGCTCTCCGCGGCCCACGAGAAAGAGCACATCGACAAGGCGATCGCGGCCTTCAAGAAGATCGGCGAGAAATACGGCATCCTGGGCCTGGGCAAGAAAGAGATTATAGACAAGTACGGGATGTAGAGCCCGGATTTGTATAAACAAAGAAGGCGGCCCGGCGAGGCCGCTTCTTTTTCGTCCAAGGCTTGGTTTGAAGAAAACGGGCCGTTATCGGCTCGAGCGGGGAGGGTTACCGCTTAAAAAGACTTGACGATACGCTTAATGTAATATTATATTAAACGGGATTGGGACGGTAAGAGTTCAGGGCAGAGTTTTATTGAGCCGATTAACCAAAAGGAGGAATAGCTAATGAGACGATTGGGAATATGTATTTTGGTCGTAGCCTTGACGCTGGGGGTCGTAGCGTCGGCGCTGGCGACCGGCAAGCAGATTGTCTGCTATTCCGCGCACGCCTCTAACCTCTGTCCGTTCTGGGGCGAATATTACAGCGGAATGCGGTTCCAGACCAGCATCGAGCAGTCGCGTATAAGGTACGGCGGCGCCATCAACGAGGTGGAATTCTACAACATACACGGCGCCAACGGCCGGTACAATAACTACGTCGTTCACCTTTGCCACACCGACCGTGCGTCCCTCTCCACGACTTTCGGCGTTAACTACTACGGAACGCCGGTCCAGGTGGCTAAATGGGCCGCTTTTGCCATCCCGGGGGCCCGAGGCTGGTTCGGCCTTAAAATGACGCGTCGTTTCACGTACGATAACGTACGGCACCTCCTCATCGAGATCCGTTGGGAAGGCGACAACGGCGTGAGCGTACCCATCTTCACGAACAACCCGTTGTCGGGTTACCGCCGGATTTGGGCGGTTAACAACCCGAACGCGCCGACGGGCCGCGGCGACGGCCGCGCGTACTACACCCGCCTGAACTTCGGTGCCTACGTCGCTTGTGAGCCCACCAGTTTAGGCCGCGTGAAGGCCCTGTACCAATAGCTTTAGCCCAGTTTTGCAAAAACCCCGGCCCCCGCGGCGGGGTTTTTATTTTGCCCAAGTTGTTGAAGGAAAAACGCCCCTCGCTCGAGGGGCGTTCGTACGTTGGCACTTTTTCGCGTCATTAGCGGAACAACGACTTGACCCGGCCCAGGCTCGTAGCGGCGACGCCGACGTAACCGATGGTGATGCGGCCGTAGTGGTGGTAACTGGCCTGAACGGAACCGGTAGTCGCGGTCTTCGACGACGTGTTCCATATGCGGCCCGGGAAGGGCGGCGAGCCGCTGTTGCGGACCTTCATCGAGTTCGTACGGCCGGAGCCGCCTTGCCACGAGACTTCCATGAGGAGGTTGTCTTTGTTGTTGTAGTTGAAATTCTTGGGTTCGACGATGGTGACCCACGTGTTTACGGGGTATCCGGACAGAGTGTACGTGCCTTTGAATACGTTGACGGGGGTATTGCCGCCGTAGTTTGTGGCGAAGGTAGACGTCAAGGCCTTGACGTTAGTGTGGCAGAGGAGTATATCGCAGTTGCTATACGAGCCGCCGTTGGTGTTGTTCCAAGTCTGCCACTCGATTTTGATTACCGGCCCGGCCTCGCCCAACTCGCTCTGGAACCACATCGTCTGCCACCTGAACGCGGGGTAAATACCCCAGAAAGGGTAGGTGTTGTTGCTGTTGGGCGTACCGCCGCCGACGATGTGCACGCCGGTGGCCGCCGCGTTAGACGCCGCGATCAAAAACGTCAACGTTAAAAACACACATCTCTTCACGATACTACCTCCTTAAAAATAACCGACGCCGTTCGTTTTGATTTACTTTATACAAACATAAAATCGAGATTATTGCAAACGAAATCGGCCGCGCATCCACGGTGAAAAACGCCCCTCGCTCGAGGGGCGTTTCGTGGTAGAGAAAATTCGGTTATTATTCGTAGAGGGCCTTGACGCGGCCCAGGGACGTGGGCGCAACGCCCGTGGCGTTGGCGATGGTCATACGTAAGCGTTGGAGTTGGTTGAAGATGCTCCCGGTAGTAGCGGTATCGCTGTTGGCCCACATGCGCTTCTGCGTGCCGTCGGCGCGGTAGCAGGCGCACGCGGTACCGCTGTCGCCCCGCCACCGGATCTCCATCAACAAGTTGCGGGTATTGTCGTAACTGAATTCGTTCGGCGTTATACCCGTATTCCACCATTGCCCGGTGGTGCCGGTAACGGTTAGGCTACTGGCGTTAAGGACTTGAACCGGCGTGCCCGAGTAGTTGTTGTTGAAAGTCCTGTCGAGTGCCGTTCTGGTCGAATGGCAGAAGTAAATACGGACGTTGTTAAACGTACCTCTGGCGGTACTCGAGCGCTCCCACTCGATCTTGTTGATGTAGCCGCCCCGGACGAAGCCGAGGTCGGCTTTCGTCCACAGAACCATGAAGCGCATCGCGTTGAAGCTACTGCCCCACCATGGGCTGACGTTGCTTGACGACCGGTTGCCGATGATTCGTACTTCGTCGCCCCATACGGTAGCCGCCGCGGCTGTTAAGCACAACGACGCTACCATTAAGAGTTTCACGTTCTTCATTTGGTCCTCCTTATGGATACGGGGTGAGAGGGATTATTATCATTCTAATTATTATAACATATATGAGCGAAAAAGTCCCTTATTTTTATCGCCCAGGTCCGGATACCTTGTGCGAGCTGATATAAAATGTTAGGCGGGGGGTATACTATTTAAGGAGTAACGCGTCCGGGATGGCGAGACTCATTTTTTTAGATAATCTTTAAAACCTTGGGTTGGCCGAACTAAAGGAAAGACGCCCCTCTCGCGAGGGGCGTTCTTAGGGTGTGCGGTTTTTCGCCTGCTAGCGGAACATCGACTTGACGCGGCCCAGGCTCGTGGGCGCGACGCCCGAGGGGCCGATGGTGATGCGGGCGATTTGGCCGCGGTTGGCAATGACTTTGCCCGTGGTGGGGTTGGGTTCGATGCTAAATACCCAGCCCGATTGCCCCGACAACGATTGCCACATGGCGTTTGCTGAGCCCGAAGCGCCTACCCAAACCACTTCTATGAGTAGGTTATCCTTATTGTTAAAGGTGAAGTTGGTCGGGTCGACCACCGTCCACCACTGGTTCGGGGCCAAAGGGGGGAGTTTAAAGGTGCCGCTGAATACCACGACGGGCGTTTTACCCGAGTAGTTATTCGCGTAGTTGCTTGTGATCGTGGAGAGCGACGTGTGGCACAGTAGTATTTTGCAATTATTAAAAGTAGCAGCCTTTCCTGAATTCGTCCATTTCTGCCACTCGATCTTGGTAACCGCGCCCGGTTCGTTGATCTCCGATTGTTTCCAGATGATCTGCCACCGCATCTGCGCATATATTCCCCAGAAGGGTATCGTGTTGTTCGTGGTCCTGCTGCCGCCGACTTCGTGGACGCCGGCGACCGCGACCGTTGACCCGGCGAGGGCCAGCGCCAGCGTTAACAGCACGTATTTCTTCACGATGCGACCTCCTTAGAATTAACGGAACGATTCTAAACGTATTTTGCGTTGTATTAGAGCATAGAATTTATGATAGTGCAACTAAAATCCGCGGGGGAGCTACGGGGGCCGAAAATAAGTAATGCAAAAACGCCCCTCGCTTGAGGGGCGTTTCGTGGTCGAGAAAATTCGGTAATTATTTGTAGAGGGCCTTGACGCGGCCCAGGCTCGTCGGCGCGACGCCCGAGGGGCCGATGGTGATGCGGCCGTATCGGTGCATATTAGCGCTGACGTTCCCGGTTTCCGCGGTGGCCGAGGAGGAGTTGTAAACCCGGCCCGGGAAGGGCGGCGGGCCGCTGTTGCGGCACTTGAACGGGTTGATGCCGCCGCTGCCGCCGGTCCACGAGACCTCTATCAGGAGGTTGTCGCGGTTGTTGAACGTGAAGTTCGTCGGCGCGACGACCGTCATCCACTGGTTGGCGGAGCTGGGCGGGAGGACGTACGTGCCGCTGAATACGGTGACGGGCGTGTTGCCGCCGTAGTTGTTTTTGAAGTTCGCGGTGATGGCCTTAATGCCCGTGTGGCACAGCAGGACCTTGCAGTTAGGGAACGTACCGCCCAAGCCGCCCGCGCTGTTGGACCAGATCTGCCATTCGACCTTCGTTACCGGGCCGGCCTCGCCCAGCTCGCTCTGGAACCACATCGTCTGCCACCTGAACGCCGGGTAATTGCCCCAG
Organism: Candidatus Zixiibacteriota bacterium; assembly: GCA_011773985.1. Lineage (GTDB taxonomy): Bacteria > RBG-13-66-14 > B26-G2 > WVWN01 > WVWN01 > WVWN01. Next base: position 121,751 of record WVWN01000078.1, read on the forward strand.
AAAGGATAGGTGTTGTTGCTGTTAGGGGTCCCGCCGCCGACTATGTGCACGGCCGCCGTCGCGGCGGCCGCCGCGGCGAGTACGAGCGCGGGCGTTAATAACGCGAACTTCTTCATCGTAATAACTCCTTACAGTGAACCTTCGGATGGGCGAGACGGTTCTCCCTGCTTTCCTCGCTTAGGTTAAGATATAAAATTAAATAATACAACCTAAACCCGTACCAGCAACCGGCCGGGGGCGTATATATCGTTTGTTTTTTCGTTTAAAATAGGAGCCGAAAGAAAGCCCCTCTCGAGCGAGAGGGGCGTTCTCAGATTTTGGCGTGTTCCGGTTGCTAGCGGAACAGCGACTTGACGCGGCCGAGGCTCGTGGCCTCGACGCCCACGTAGCCGATGGTGATGCGGCCGTATTGGTGGTATCGAGCGCTGACCGTGCCGGTGGTCGCGGTCTTCGACTTCGTATTCCATACGCGGCCCGGCGAAGGTGGCGTGCTGGTCGAGCGGTATTTGAAAAAGTTTGTGCCGGCGGTAGCCCCTTGCCAAGAAACCTCTATGAGTAGGTTACCCGTGTTGTTGTACGTGAAGTTCTTGGGTTCGACGATAGTCACCCACTGGTTAGCGGAACTCGCAGGCAGGACGTAGGTCCCTTTGAATACGTTGACGGGAGTGTTGCCGGCGTAGTTGTTGGCGAAGGTCGACGTCACGGCCCAAAGGCTAGTGATGCAGAGCAGTATGTCGCAATTTCTGTAAGTGCCGCCTTGGCCGCCCGAAGCGGACCGCATTTGCCATTCGATCTTGATTACCGGGCCCGCTTCTCTTAACTCGGTCTGGAACCACATCGTCTGCCACCTGAACGCGGAAAAACCGCCGTAGAAAGGATAAGTATTGGCGCTGTTGGGCGTGCCGCCTACTATGTGCACGCCGGTAGCCACGGCACCGGACGCGGCGAGGACCAGCGCCAGCGTTAAAAACACGTATTTCTTCACGATACTACCTCCTTAAGAATAATCAAAGCCGTCCGTTTTTATTTACTTTATAAAAACATAAGATCGATATTGTTGCAAGCGAAATCGGCCCCGCGTCGGCGGTGAGAAAACGCCCCTCTTGAGTGAGAGGGGCGTTCGTAACGTGAAGGTTTTTTCCGTTATTAGCGGAACATCGACTTGACGCGGCCCAGGCTCGTAGGCGGCCAGGGGGTCAAGGCTCGAGGCGCCACACGGCGAAGCCCTCGGCCATCGTCAGCCGCTCGAGCGCCTCGTCCAAGTACCTTTGGACGTCGTTGCTCATCACGCCGTGGTAGCGCATGTCGACCACAAGGTACCGGGCGCCCCCGGCCTCGTACTTCTTTATGAAGCTCGCGAATATCGCGGCGTCCTCCGCCAGCGGCCCCTTCGGTGATAATACCCACCCCTTGCGGCCGCAATAGTAGAGCCACTGCGGCCCGCCGTCGTTGAACGTGATTATGGGCGCGGCCGTCTTATCTATAGAATTAAGATAAGCCCCCGCCCGTACGGGCGCGTCGCTCACGCGCGCGAACCGGCGGAACTTGCCCGTGAAGGAGGGGACCGCCGCGGCCAGAAGTAGCGCTGTTAAGGCCGCAACGACTTTTCCCGGTACGTTCCGGCGTAATAATTTTAAGGCTTCCGCGGCCGCGTAGCCTCCCGCGAGCGCGGCGGGCGCGACGAGCGGCAGCGAATAATAATCGTGATAATATGCGCCGCGCGCCAGCACGAGCAGGTATATAACTGCGGCGCCGAGCCACGTCAATATTTTATAGCGGAAGTCGGTCCGCCTCGCGACGAGCAGCGCGACCCCCGCGAGCGCGAACAGTAGCCCGGGCCACGTCAGGACGTTCGCGGCCAGGTTCTCGACGAGCATCTTACGGTAGAAATCGCCCGACAGTAACGTCGACAGCGTGGCCCATTTGTCGCCGGCGACCCAGATACCGAACGTAAGCCCCGTCCTTAAATAAATTTGGTGCGCGTGCCAGTACCAGGCCGCGGCGGGTATAAACGCGCCGGCGAGGACGAGCCAGGGCGCTGGCGAACGCAGCTCAAGCCGCCGGTAGCGCAGCGCCAGCGCGGCGAACCATATCAACAGGTGGAACGCGGTGAGCTTGAGCGCGCCCGCGACGGCCAGGAGGGCCGCGGCGTCGAAGAAGTCGCTCGCGCGGCCATCGTCGAGCCAGCGTAAGAAGAAGTACGCCGAGGCGAGCGAGACGGCGAGGACCCAGCTCTCGGGCATGAACGCCCGGCCCATAAAACCGGCGACGGGCGAGACGGCGAAGAGGAAGGTCGCCGCCAGCGCCGCGGCCGGCCCTATTAATCGCCGGCCTATTTTGTAAATTAAAAATAATTGGAGAAAGTAGGCCGCGAGCGAGAGCAAGCGGCCGAGCCACTCGCGTACGCCGAGGGTGCGGTAGAGGGCCGCGGCCGCATACGAGTAGACCGGGAACTCGGTCTCGCAGTAGTTGGGGCCCGGGCCGCCCCAGTCGACGGCCGGGTAGAAGAAGTTCATGTCGCCGTCGTGGAAGTTGCGCGCGATGGCCGCAGTGTCGGCCTGGCGCCACGCGTGGTGCCCCAACAGCGGCCGACCGAAGCCGTAGAGCTTGTGGCCTACGGCGAGGACGACAAGCACGGCCGCCCAAAAGCGGTATCTCTTAAAAAAATTCAACGGTAGAGTTGCCCGGAAGCGTTAGCCATTTTACCACGCGTCGCCGCCGCGGTCAATTGCGGCGCCCCGAGCGAAAAACCCGGCCGCTAAGCCGGGTCCTTTTTCGGGGTATCCGTTTCGACTTCGACTAGGTCAGGGCCGCGCCGCGGCGGGACGCCCCCTTCGGCGAGTAGCTCCCGGAAAGGCCCGCCGCCCTTGGCGCGCAAGCAGTAGCGTAACGCGAGCAGTACGAGTTCCGCGACAGAAATGCCCGCCTTTTCCGCCAGCTCTTTCGCGGCGCTCTCGTCGTCTGACAGGACCTCGAGTATTACTAGTTTACTTTCTTCCTGAGGCATAAACCTTGTTCAGGCGACTCGCCGAAGGGATTTTGATAAGCAAAAATTCTAAGTCGACCCTGCAACGGCTCTTTTTTGGAGTTAAAAGAATATGGCGAGCCCCGCTTTAATTCCGAAATAAAGCGCTGCGCCACCGTCGTACTCGTATCCCTTAGTATGCCAATTGTACGCGGCCGCGCGCTTGCCGAACAAGACCACCAAATCCGGCCCGGCGTCCACGACTAACGGCCCTATTAACGGCACGTACGTTCCCGCCTCGCCGTACAACCCCGGGTGGTAGAGTACCTTCGGCCCGACGTAGCCATACTGGTAGTAGGTCCTCTCGCGCGCGAGGACCGCGCCGCCGCCCGCGTACGGGTATGTGAAGCGAAGGGGTATGTTGTAAATGACGCCGCCGCGGAAAGACAATATTTGCCGCTCCATCGGTACGGTAAAATGCTTCGGCAGAGTAAACTTGCCGAATTCGTGGCGGTCGTAGCTGAAGGCCGCGGTGATCGCAAAGGTTTCGGACCACTCGTACCTTAGGCGGGCGGCGCCTCCCGCCCACGAGGCGCGGGCGTCCTCGCCCGCCGCCGGAATCGATGCGCGGTAGTAGGCGCCTACGGTGACGCCGGCACGTTTCTGGCTCGGCGTCGCTGCGGAGGTAAACGCGGCCGCGGCGAGCGCCGGTAAAAAGAAAAACTTTAGCATATTATTCATAATTTTACAAAAATACGCGCGGCCTTTCAAGGTCAACGCGTCACCACGAACGACGTGTGCGATTCCTCTCCGCCGGCATTCACGGCCGCGACGTAACAGCCGGGCGCCAAGCGGCTCGCGTCGAGCTCGAACGTGTTGGCGCCCGCGGCCGCCTCTATCCCGCTCGCGGCGACGCGCCGGCCCGCTATGTCGTAAGCGGCGACGGTTGCGGCAGCCGGGCCTTCCTGCCGCCACGCGAGGCTGCAGCTCTCCCGGCACGGGTTGGGCGAGACGCTTAAACCGGCGATGAAAGGCCTCCCCTCGCCAACGGTCACGCGTACGGCCCCGCAGGTCATCGCTTGGCCTGTACCCGTTTGCCCCTCGAGTTTGTACGCGTAGTGTCCGGGCGAACGCGGCTCGTCGTAGTACGTAAAGGGCGGCCGCCCGACGATGGCGTCGGCGTTTAGCCGCCACCAATCTTCGCCGGGCAGACGGGCGCGATATAGGTTAAAACGCCCGAACCGGTCGACGTTTTCGCCGTCCCACGATAGCTTCACGCCGGCTGGCGTGGCCCGGGCCCGGAAGTTTACGCCCCCCGCCGGCGCTTCGCTCAGCGGAAGCCTTTGGACGCAAACATCCTTTTGGCCCTCGGTATATATGACCGCGATTTCGCCGTCGTTCGTGACGGCGGCCGACGGACAGGCCGAATGCGTCCGCGGCGACTGCGATACGCGGGCCGCGGCGCTCCACGCTTTCCCGAATAGCGTCCCATAAAAGACCTCTTCGGCCGGCGTCTCGCGGTTGTCCTCCCAGAACAGCAGCAGCCGGCCGTCGGGGGCCGACGCCACGTTCGGGTGGTAGGCTATACCGCCGCCGTCGTAGAGGACGTGTTCGGGGCCCCAACCGCCGCCTGCGTCTACCATCTCCCAGATTGCGGGCCGCCCGAGCCGGCGGTCCATGAAGAATAGGCGAAGCACGCCGCCCTCGGCGGCCAAGCGCGGGTGGAAGGTCTTGGCGGGGTCGTACGTAAGGCGGCGCGTGGGGGTCCAGCTCGAACCTTCGCGCGTGCGCTCGTAGAGCTCGCACTCTCCCGAACTGTCGTCGCGCCAGACGACGCGGATTTTTTTCTGGAAATAGGCCATCGTCGGCATCCAGCTGCCGTAGTGGCCTTTAGTGTCCGAAACGCGGGCCGGCGGCTCGAACCCCCGGCCGTCGTGTCGCCAGACGGTAAACCAGATATATGCTGGCCCGCCGGACGTCCTCTCCCCAACCATCGCGAGTGCGACGTCGCCGTCGGGTAGAGGTAACGGCGACGGGTGGCCTAAGTGCCATCCGGACACAGCCAGGTATTCGCGTGGGCCCCAATTTCCCATGCCGTCGCCGCCGCGGTGGCAAAGGGCGTTGCCCGCCTTGAAGAAGACGTGGAGCTGGTCGGTCGCGTCGACGGTTATGGCGGCGTCCCGTCCTCCCGATTCGTCGAGCCGGTATGGCGCCTCCCAACGGCGGCCGAAGCGGTTGTAGCGGCGCCAGTAGGCGCTGGCGCCGCCCTCTTCGAAGAACACGGCGTGGAGGTTTTTTTCGTCGTCGGCGACGAGCGCAGTCGCGAAGTTGTAGCAGGTGCGCCAATTGCCCTCGGCGGGCGATATGTGCTCTGGGGGCGACCAGGCCGGGAGGGTCGGGGACGTCGAGGCGGAGAGGGTAGCGACACAGATAAGGTTTTTGATCATCTACTATTTCGCCGTCTCGGGTTCGGGAATATTTTATCCTTTCCGCGGCCATTATCAATTGAAAAAAGCGTCGGCCGCCGGGATTTGGTTTGACAGGGCGTCCGGGTTTTTGTTATATTTTGGAGGTTAGGTTAATTTTTGTCGTGCCTTCGAAGGAAGAAAGAAAGACGCGATATATATTCGTAACCGGCGGCGTCGTCTCGTCGCTGGGGAAGGGTATTGCCTCCGCGTCGCTCGGGCGGCTTATGATCGCCCACGACCTCGACGTCGCGATGCTCAAATTCGACCCCTACATCAACGTCGACCCGGGGACGATGAGCCCTTACCAACACGGCGAGGTTTACGTAACCGACGACGGCGCGGAAGCGGACCTCGACCTGGGGCACTACGAGCGCTTTACGGACCGGCCGACGTCGAAGTTGTCGAACGCTACCACAGGTATGGTTTATAGCGCCGTCATCGAGAAGGAACGGCGCGGCGACTATTTGGGGGGGACGGTCCAGGTCATTCCCCACATCACGGACGAGATAAAGTCTCGCGTCCACAAGCTCGCCGATGCCTCGGGCGCAGACGTCGTAATCGTGGAGATCGGCGGGACCGTGGGCGACATCGAGGGGCTCCCCTTCCTGGAGGCCATCCGTCAGTTCGCGCTCGAGGTGGGTCGAAGCCGTTGCGCCTTTATTCATTTAACGCTCGTCCCTTACATCAGGGGCGCGGCCGAACTCAAGACGAAGCCGACGCAACATTCGGTCCGCGAATTGCGCGCCATCGGTATTCAACCCGACGTCCTCGTATGTCGGACCGACCGGCCTCTCGACGCCTCGGCTCGAGCCAAGATCGCGCTTTTCACGAACGTCGCGCCGGAGGCCGTCGTCGAGGCCGCCGACACCGACAACATTTACGACATTCCGGTCAGATTCCGTAAGCAGAACCTCGACCGCCTGTTGCTCGAGCGGTTGGGGCTCGAGGCCGGCGAGGGGGACCTGAGCGCGTGGGAAGCTATGCTCGGGAGGATGCAAAGGCCCTCGGGCGAGGTGAGCGTCGCGGTCGTGGGTAAATATACGGGCCTACGGGATTCGTACAAGAGCATAATCGAGGCCCTCACGCACGGGGGCATCGCCGCCAACGTCCGCGTGAACATAGTTTGGGTGGAATCGGCGGACCTGGAAGGGGACGTCGAGCCCGCGAAGCACTTCCGCGACGTCGGCGGGATTCTCGTACCGGGCGGCTTCGGCGAGCGCGGCATCGAGGGCAAGATCGCGGCGGCGCGATACGCGCGCGAGAACGGCATCCCCTATTTCGGCATCTGCCTCGGCCTTCAGGTTCTCGTGGTGGAAGTTGCGCGGGCCGCGGGGCTGAAGGACGCTTATTCTATAGAGTTCGACGTCGAGTGTCCGCACCCGGTTATCTGTTTGATGGACGAGCAGAAGAAGGTTACGCGGAAGGGGGGGACCATGCGCCTCGGCGCCTATCCGTGCGTGCTGGCGGAGGGCTCGCACGCGGCCCGGGCATATGGGACGTTGGAGGTCAACGAACGGCACCGCCACCGCTACGAACTGAACAACGAATACCGCGAAGTCTTGGCCGAGGCGGGCCTCGAGGTCACGGGTAACTCGCCGGACGGTTCGCTGGCGGAAGTCGTCGAGGTGCCGGACCACCCTTGGAGCGTCGCGGTCCAATTCCACCCCGAGCTAAAGTCTCGGCCTTTAGCGCCCCACCCGCTGTTCGCGGCGTTCGTAGCCGCGGCCTACGCCGCGAGAGGGCGCGCAACCTCCCCCGAAGAGAGAGCGGCTTCTAAAATTCCGCTTTAAGACGTGCGGCACCCGGCCGTGAGGACCGCGGCGAGCAGCGCCGGTTTTTTGTCGCGGGAATCGCGCGGGCGACGGATTTTTTAGGAGGAAACGTTAGATGGCTAAAGTCGAAATAGAAAAGATTCGCAACGTGGCGCTGGTGGGGCACGGCGACGCGGGCAAGACCGCGTTGGCGGAGGATTTGCTTTTCCGAGCGGGGGCGCTTAAGAGGCGCGGTCGCGTAGAGGAGGGGAACACCGCGGCCGATTTCGACGAAGAGGAAATCAAGCGGGGTTTCTCCGTGAGCGCGGCACTTTTGGCCGCGGACTATAAAGGCTATCGGATCAATTTGTTGGACGTCCCGGGTTCGGCGGACTTCATCTTCGACCTCATCGCGGGGATTCGCGTCGCGGACGTGGCGCTCGTCGTGGTCAACGCGGTCGCGGGCGTGGAGGTGGGCACGGAGCGGGGGTGGCGCGAGGCCGAGGCGAACCGCGTCGCCCGGGCGGCGGTGGTAAACAAAATGGACCGCGAGCGCGCGGACTTCGGCGGCGCTTTGCGACAACTGCGCGACGCTTTCGCGGGCGTCAACTTCGTCGTGATGACTTATCCCGTCGGCGCCGAGGCGGCGTTCAAGGGTTACCTGGACGTGGCGCGCGGCGTCGCGGTCCTGTGGGAAGGGGGCCTTACGGGGGAACCGACCGAGGCCGAAGTCCCGGCAGACCTCGCCGATAAGTTCGCATCATTGAACAACGCGTTGGTCGAAGCCGCGGCTGAGCAGGAAGACGAGCTGATGGAGAAATATTTCGACGCGGGCGGCCTCTCCGACGACGACGTTGCCCGCGGGCTTTTGCGGGGAATCGCGAACGGGAAAGTGGTCCCGGTTTTCTGCGCGGACGCGTACGACGGCGTAGGCGGCGCGGCCTTACTGGAGGCGGTGCTGAAATGTTTCCCCTCGCCCGCGGACGTTCCCGCGCGCGTCGGCGTGGAGCCCGGCGGCACCAAGGAGCTCGAGCGGCCCGCGGCCGCGGCCGCGCCGTTGAGCGGCTTCGTATTCAAGACCGTCAACGACCCCTTCGCGGGCAAGCTCTCGTACGTCCGGATATATTCCGGGAAAATTAAGGCCGACGAGCAAGTCCGGGACGTCAACGCCGACGTCAAATTCAAGGTCACTACGCTAGTCGAAATCAACGGCAAGACCCAGAAGCCGGTTTCGGAGCTCGCCGCGGGTGAGCTTGGCGCCGTCGTGAAGGCCGAGCCTTTACGGACAGGCGACACCATCACCGCGCCGGGCGATCCCGTCCAATACGCGGAGCTCGTACTCCCCGAGCCCGTGATGCCGTACGCGATATCGCCCCGCTCTAAAGGCGACGAGGATAAGCTTACCTCCTCGCTGGGCAAGTTGACGGAGGAGGACCCGACGTTCCACGTCGAACGCAATACCGAGACCAAGGAGCTCGTCGCCTCCGGGATGGGCGAGCAGCACCTCCAAGTGATGTTCTCCAAGTTGGGGTCGCGCTTCGGCGTCGCGGTCGACGCCAAGGTCCCGCGCGTCGCCTACCGTGAGACGGTCCGCAAGGGCGCCAAGGCGCAAGGGCGCTACAAGAAGCAGACGGGCGGCCGCGGCCAATTCGGCGACGTGTGGCTCGAGCTCGAGCCGCTCGAGCGGGGCGCCGGCTTCGAGTTCGTCAACAAGATCTTCGGCGGCGCTATTCCCTCGAAATTCGTACCGTCGGTGGAGAAAGGCGTTGTGGAGGCGATGGCGGGCGGCGTCCTCGCCGGGTATCCGGTCGTCGACCTTCGCGTTACGCTCTACGACGGCTCGTTCCACACCGTGGACTCGTCGGATTTAGCGTTTAAAATAGCGGGGTCGCTCGGCTTCAAGAAGGCCTTCGGCGACGCGTCGCCTACAATACTCGAGCCTATAATGGAGGTCACGGTGCGTGTCCCGCCGGATTACATGGGGGCGGTTACCGGCGACCTGAGCGGCAAGCGCGGCCGCGTCATGGGGATGGAACCGGCGGGCATATTCCAGGAGGTAAAGGCGCTCGTGCCGCAGGCCGAGATCTTCCGCTTCTCCTCGGACCTGCGCTCCATGACGGCCGGCAAGGGCTCGTTCACGGTGCGCCTCTCCCACTACGAGGAGGCGCCCCCCGACGTTGCGAAGAAGGTCGTCGAGGCGTCGCAAAGACAGAAAGAGGAAAGTTAGGAAATCAAGCGCTGTTAATAAAGTAGCGGCAGGGCACGCCCTGCCGCTTTTTTGCGATCGATTCGCAGCGGTTCAGCCCCTCTTCTTGGCGCCGACGGCCAGCGCGCCGAGCTCGATAAGAAATCCCCAAATGCCGCCGGCGAGCTCGAAGAGCAGGAAGCCCGTAAGGCCGTTCGAACCGCCGAGCGCGAATGCCGACAGCGGCAGCGACCCCAGGAGGCCGATGACGACGCCGTGGAAAGCCCAGTTCGTCCGCCACCCCGAGATGCCCAACGTGAAGCCGATGAATGCGCGATTCGATATAGTAACCAACATAAACGGTATCGTACGCGCCTCGGGGGGCGCCTTGCCCCCGTACTGCATCCCGAGCCAACACAAGATGCCGGCGATGATGCCGAATAGCGTGCACGCGAGTACCCGTTTTCCCGTCATAGTCGCGCCCTCCTGTTAGAAATTATTTAAAAGGTGTCGCCCCGCGGGGCGGTTCTCATTCTCTCCTTCGTACCCCACGCGTGGGATGTGGCTCTAAACCTTCCTGGCGCGCACCGCCAGCGCGCCGAGCTCGATAAGTAATCCCCACATGCCGCCGAAGAGTTCTATGAGCAGGAAGCCGGTTAAGCCTTCGCGGTCCCCGAACGCGAATACCGACAGCGGCAGCGACCCCAGGAGGCCGATGACGACGCCGTGGAAGGCCCAGTTCGTCCGCCAGCCCGATATCCCCAACGTGAAGCCGATGAATGCCCGGTTTAATATAAAACCCAGGATAATGACCGTGATGAAGTCAACCGGGGCCCTGGCCACGTACCGCATCAGAAGCAAATCCAAGATGCCGGCGATGATACCGAAGAGAGTGCATGCGAGTACCCGTTTTCCCGTCATAGTCGTGCCCTCCTGTTAGGAGTTGTTTAAAGGTGTCGCCCCGCGGGGGCGTTTTCCGTTCTCTCCTTCGTACCGTTTGCGTGGTACGTGGTTCACGCCTTCCGGGCGCCCGCCGCCAACGCGCCCAAGTCGATAAAGAAACCCCAAAAGCCGCCGAAGAGCTCGTACATCAGAAAGCCGAGGAAACCGTCCGGCGTAAACAAGGGGTAGACGGATACCGGCAATGACCCGAGCAAGCCGATGACGACGCCGTGGAGGGCCCAATGTACGCGCCACGCCGAGATGCCTATTGCGAAGCCGATGAACGCGCGGTTTAATACGATCGCCAGGATTACGCCGACGTTGAACTCCATGGGGACCTCGCCGGCATAATAGGAGCCCAACCAACATACGATACCTGCGGCGGCGCCGTATATCGTACAGACGACGACGCGTTTGCCCTTCATGATTTTATCCTCAGACGGCGACGTTTAATATAAGGCGCGGGCGAACGGTACCTTTTTTATAACAAAGCCGGAGCCTGGGGCGAATAAAAGATGGGCGGCCTCGATTCCCTTTACCCGGCTATAGACCGAACTTTACGTAAAAACGTTCTCGAGCGCTTCGTAAGTTACGTACCCCCACTTGATCTCTACGACGGCGAGCCATATCAGGCCTATCATTATTATTGCCCTGATAATCAGGCCGAAGCGCCGCTTGGGCAGGAGTAGCGCGAGGGGGAGGTAATTGAGTAGGCCGTAGGTCGCAATCGCGCCGGCGAGTATGCCGCCGGCGAGGATACGCCCGGCCAGCGCGTACGGCGTCGCAATGAGGAGGCCCGGCACAAGCAGGGCCGCGAGCGAGCCGACGAGCTCGCCGAAGCCCAGCCGCCTTTCTTCTACGAAGCCCCAGCGCAGACCCGTCGCGAGCCCGGCCAGCAGGACCCACGCTCCCCACCCGGCGAAGAGCGATATAACGAAGCGGGCGCCGTTGCCGACGGCAAGCGGGCTTCCTATTCGCGCCAGCGCGTAGTCCGCGACGCACGGGAGAACCGCGACGGCCGCCAGCGCCGCCGCGCCGCGGCTGGGGTAACTCATAAATACGCGGTACCTGCCGGGTACGGCGTAAAACGCACACGCCAGCAAGATGCCCAAGTAGATCCCCGCGCAACGCGCGCATACCGGCATAGTAACGCCCGCTACGGCGAGCGAGCGGGCCGGTAGCTGGTGGCATATCTCGCCCAGGAGCTTCTCTATCACCAAAGGGGCAATATCGCGTTGACGGCGAGGCGGAGTTCGTGCGCCGCCTCCCGCGCCGCCTCCCGCCAATCCACGCCTTCGCGCTCCCGCCAGGCGAAGGCCACGCCCCGGCTTGAGGCGACGAGGCCGCCGAGCCCCCGCGTGTCAAAAGCCCGCCCCAGGAGCGAAACGTCGCCGCCCTGCGCCCCCACTCCCGGCATCAGGAAGAACTGCTGCGGCATAAGCTCGCGCAGCCGCGTTATGGCGTCGGGGTAGGTCGCGCCGACGACGGCGCCCGCGGCCGAGTACCCGCTCTGGCCGACGAGGTGCCGCCCGACCGCCGCCGTCATCTCCGCGACGCGGTGGTGTACGGGCCGCCCGTCCTCCATCAGGACGTCTTGCACGTCGGCCGTCGATGGATTGGAGCTCTTCACAACGACGAAGTAGCCCTTGCCGTGTTCGCCCGCGCAAACGCTGAAGGGCGCGAGGCCGTCGGCGCCGATGTAAGGTGCGAGCGTGACCGCGTCCGTCTCGAGCGGCGCGCCGGGCGTTATGTACGCCTCGCAGTACGCCCGCATCGTGTGGCCCACGTCCCCTCGCTTACAATCCAGGATCGCGATCAGGCCGGCCTCCCGCGCCGCGGCGAGGTGCCGAGCCAGGACCTCGAGCCCCGCCGGGCCGAAGCGCTCGTAGAACGCGGCCTGGAACTTGACGGCCGCTGCCACGTCGCCCACCGCCGACATCAACTCGAAGCCGAACGCGGCCGTCGCCGCGACCGCGTCCTCCACTTCCGCGAGTTCGGGAGGGAAGAGCGCCGGGTCCGGGTCGCAGCCGACGCATACGCGGCTCTTGGTCCTGAGTATGCGTTCGACCAGGCGGTCGGCGAAGTTGGACGTGTGGGTCACGACGCGTTCGCCTCGTAATATCTCTCCACGGCTTCTTTTATTTCTTCCGGCGAGGCGGTGGCGGTGCCTACCTTGGCAACGACGACGGAGGCGGCGAAGTTGGCGAGCTGGGCCGCGGCGAGGTGGCTCCCCCCCGCGGCTAGCGCTGCGGCGAACGTCGCGACGACCGTGTCGCCCGCGCCCGCGACGTCGAAGACCTCCCGCGCCCGCGTCGGGATGCGATCCGTCGCGCCGTCCGCGGAAAACAGGACCATGCCGCGCTCGCCCCACGTTATGAGCACGGAATCGGACCGGAGGGCGTCGAGCAGGGCGGCGCCCGTGCGCTCGAGCGTCGGGTCGTCGGCCTCGCGGATGCCCGTCGCCGCGGCGGCCTCGTGGTGGTTGGGCGTTACGGAGGTTACGTTTTTATATAAAGAAAAATGGTCCTCCTTCGGGTCGACGCACACGACCTTGCCAGCCTTGCCGGCCCGCAAGATTACCTCTGCGGCGACGCGCGCCGTGACCGTACCCTTGCCGTAGTCGGAGAGGATGACGCCGTCGGCGCGCGCGAGCCCTTCGTCGAAGTGTCCCAATAGCTCGTCTTCCAGTTCGGCGTTTATGTCGCCGTCCACCTCGCGGTCCAGGCGGACGAGCTGTTGATGCCGCGCTATGACGCGGCCCTTCCACGTCGTTGGCCGTTCGGTAGAGACGACCAAGCCGTCGCCGCCGACTCCCTCTTTCTCGAGCAGCCGGGCGAGGGCGCGGCCGTTCTCGTCGTCGCCGGCCACGGCTACGAGTTCCGCCGGGGCGCCCAGGGCCCGAACGTTGACCGCGGTGTTGGCGGCGCCGCCCGGCCGCAGCACGTCCCGTTCTACCCTTACGACGGGGACTGGCGCCTCGGGCGACAGGCGAGCGGCGTCGCCGAAGACGTAGTGGTCGAGGATGGCGTCGCCCACTATCAGCACGCGCGCCGACGAGGCGCGCTCGAGCAGCTTGAGCAGGTCCTTCGTTTCGGCCATCGGTTACTCAGCGGCTTTCCCGGAATACGAGCTCTTCCACGAGCGAGACCCAGACGTGTCCCATAATGGCGTGCAGTTCCTGAATGCGTTGCGGGTCGTCGGAGGGGATGATTATGGCGATGTCGGCGTGCCGCGCGGCCTCGCCGCCGTCGCCGCCGAGAAAGGCCGCGGTTGCGATGCGGCGTTCCCTCGCCGTCTCGAGCGCCCGTACGATGTTGGGTGATTCTCCGCTCGTCGAGAGCGCCACGACGAGGTCGCTTACGTTGCACAGGGCCTGGATCTGGCGGGCGAATATCTCGGCGTAACCGTAGTCGTTGGCTGCGGCGGTTACGACCGACGGGTCCGTCGTGAGCGCAATCGCCGGCAGGGCCGCGCGTTCGTAATTCAGTTTAACCACGAACTCGCTTGCGATGTGCTGGGCGTCCGCCGCGGAGCCGCCGTTGCCCATAAGCAAGACCTTGCCGCCGACGACAACACGGGAGGCCGTCTCTTGGGCGAGCTGGACGAGGTACCTGTCGATAACGGGGAGCGCCCGCGTAGCCAGCTCCGCGGCCTCACGGAATTGCCCGTGAACCTTCTCGATTAACGTCACGTTGTGTCGTCGCCCGCCTTATTGGACGCGCGTGAACGCGAGGCGTACCGGGTTTTTTAACAGCTGCCAGTCGTATATTCGGCAATCCGCCGGTCGGTGCGGGCCGCCCGCGGCGACCAGCACCGGCGCGACCGTCGGCCGTACTTCGCCGAGGCCGAGGGCGGCGGCTAAACGTTCCCGCCGCCCCCGTGCCCATATCTCGTAGCGAATTATGTCCCGCCGCGCCTCGGCGTCGCGGCACCCCCGCTTGAGCTCGATTATGAATAGGGCCTCGCGGGACGCGTAAACCAAGTCGATACGGTTGCCCCGGTCGTCTATGCGCAACTGGTTGAAGGCCGGCCGGGCTTGCATCTCGCGCGCGAGCGCCGTCTCCTCTCGCGCGAGGACGAACTCGAGCAGCGATTCGTCGAGCCGTTCGTATTTTAATATAAATCCCAGGTGTTTACCACATAACGGTACGCATCCTTTGACGGGGTAGGGCCGCGGTTGCGGCAGGAAGGGCATCGCTACCTGTCGCGGCACGCGCGCGAGTGCGTCGGCGAAGCGCACGCCGTCCCCGGGTAGGAAGGTATAGACGCTGCGTTTTACGAAGTCCGCGGGGACGAGCTCGACGGCCGCCTCCTGCGCCGCCTCGTAGAATTGCGATATCGAGAAGCGGCAGACCTCCCCCGCGGCCTCGAGCCGCACCACGAACCGGAACTTCTCCCGCGCCGAGCCGGGCGCCGCGGCTTCCCACACCGGCGCCGGCACCGTCGGCCCCAGGTACCGCACCGGCCCCCGGCAGCAGTAGGGGCCGTACAGCGCCCCCGCGACCCGTTGGTAGAGGTACGCCGCGTCGCCGTCGCGCACCTGCGCGAGTTGATTTACCGACGACGGCCGCACGCCGTAGAGCGCCGCCTCGTGGCACCTGAGAAAATGGTTTTTGGTTATGAGTACGTGTAACATCGAATCGATTTTTAATAATTCGGGGTCGGGAGCGAACTCAGGCTTTTCCCGCAGCAAACGCCCGCGCCGCCGCCGAAAGCAGAGGTATGATTATCTCGTGGTGGCCGGTTACGGCTAGCGCCTCGCCCCCCGTAGCCGTAGGCCGGGCGAGCACGTTCTGTAGGGGCCGGTAGTGTTGTATCATGTCCAGGTTGGCGGCGGTGAAATTTTCGACCGGCGGCTTCAGGTGCCGGACGAGGTTGAGGGCTTTGACGAAGACCTCGGGCAAGAGCACCGCGGAGCCCACGTTCGCGAAGACGCCGCCGCCGTCCAACGATTTGAGGGCGAGCGCCAACCGCCGGAAGTCGACTAGGCCTACTTCCCCCCAGGCGCGTCCGTCCGTCGCCGCGTGCTGGTGAATTACGTCGGCGCCCAGCGAGACGTGAAGCGTTACGCCGACGCCCGCCTGATAGGCCCCGGCCAGTACGCTCGCGTCTACGTACGCGCCCCGCTCGGCGACCGCGGCCCCGGCGAGCGTGCCGGGGGCCTCGCCGCGCGTCGCCGCCTCTCTTACGACCTCGTTTAGCTCCGCGCCGGTCTCCTCGGCTAGGCCAAAGCGGCCTTCCGGCAACGCCGCGCCCACGTCCTCCGACGTGGCGCCGAACCGCCCCAGCTCGTAGTCGTGGATGAGGAACGCGCCGTTGACGGCTAAGTGCGTAACCAGGCCCTCGCGCAATAGGGGGATGAGGTGCAGGCCCGCGCCCGTCTTGGCAACGTGGCCTCCCAGCGCGAATATTACGCCCCGCCCTTCCCGCGACGCCCGCACCATCGCCCGGGCCAGCTTGAGGAGGTTGCGCGCGCCCAGGATGTCGGGTAGCGACGACAGGAGTGGAACCGCGGCCGCCGGGTCTTCCGTCGGCCGTCGAAAGTCCTCGAGCCTGACGACGCTAACGCGCTCGTCGAACGGATAGGTTTTAACGTTGGCGACGTCCAGTTCGTCCGCGGTCATGGCCGGTTACGAGTTTACGACCCCAACGTGTAAGACTCGAGTTTGACCTCAATATTGCCGATGACGATCTTCGACTTCAGGATGACAGGCATCTTCTTCTCGTCGTCCGTGACCCATATCCAAATGCGGCCCTCTTGCTTAAAGATACCCTCCGTTTCCTTGAGGACGGGTTCGATGACGATGGTATCGAAGGTCCCAGCGGGAACCGTTACTTGTTCCTTGCGTAAGACCTTTACGACGATGGGTTTGGTGACTTTACCGTCAGCGTAGTTTACCCTAACTTGGCCACCGACGGCCAAATTGAGCGTCCGGACGTAGTAGAAGCCGCCCAGCGCGTCGCGGGGGTTAGGAAGGGTGCGCATGGTCGCGACGCCGCGCGTCGACGTGCGTTGGGGGGGGTTGTAGTATATCACTTCGTCGTTTTTATATTCGCCCTCGACGAGGTGCTTCTCCGATTTCCAAATGGTGTAGTTTTGGGTGTCGAGGTAGGTGTCGATACGGTCGCGGGTGTAGAAGATGGCCGAGAGCTGGGGTGCAGAGGAGGCGGTGGATATGATGTGGTAGACTTTACGGCCGTTGAAGACCTTGACGCCCGGGACGGACAATGTCGCTGTGCCGGCCTTTACGATGTCGGACCAGGACACGGAGAACACCAGCTTTTCGCCGACCTTGAAGGGGGCCCCGTAACACAAGGTCGCGCCGAGGACGGCAACCGTGGCGATAGTCGAGACTTTTTTGAGCATAGTAGTCCTCCTATGACACTCCAGTAAAATTTATCAGATTTATAAGAACGTGTCAAATACATTTTGGTTTATACTTTGCCGTACGGCGGGCCGCGGTAAATATCCCTTGCCATTTTCCGCCGTTGTAGTAATGTAATCAGGAAGGGAAAAAACTTTGTCCGCAGGACACGTACTCAACGTTTCGGCGTCCGAGGCGGCCCTTTCTGCGCGCTTGCTCGACGACGTGCGGGGCGCCCAGGTCGGCCGGCCGCTCGCGCCCGTGGTCGTTCTCGTGCGCTCGAATTTAGTAGCCCTCCAGCTCTCGCGCCGACTCGCGCGCGAGGCCGGCGGCTACGCCAACGTACGCTTCCTGACGTTCGTGGACCTCGCCCGGCGCCTCGCGGGCCCGGCCCGCGCTTTGCCCGCCGGCGGCGAACGCGTGATCTTCGCCGCCCTCGCCGCCCGAATGGAGGCGGCCTCCTACTTCGGGCCCGTGAAGGATAGGGCCGGCTTAGCCGAGACCCTTTGGGCCGCGGCTGAGGACGTCCGCCAGGCCGGCCTCGGCTCGTGGCACGTCGACCTCAACTTGGGGGATAAGTTGACCCTCTTCGGAAAGATTTACGACGAGTATCGAAGGCTCCTGGGGCGCGACGGCAGCCGTTACCGGGACGAGTACGACGTTTTTGCCGGGGCGGCGGCGCGCGCCGCGACTTTCGCCGACGCGTTCGGGACCGCTGAGTTGTTAGCGTTCGGTTTTTACGATTTTAACGAAATCCAACGGCGCCTGTTGCGAGCTCTCAGCGAGCACGTTCGTTTGAAATTCTATATGCCCTTCGGCGAAGGGCCGCAGTTCCGCTTCGCCCGCGGCACCGTCCGCTGGCTCGAGGCGACGGGGGTCCGCGTCGAGGCCGCTGCCGCGGCCGATGTCGGCGCCCGCGGCGAGTTATGCCGGCATTGGTTCGACCGACGGGACGAAGCGGTCCCGGCCGAGGGCGTTAGGGTAATTTCGGCGGCCGACGAAGAGGGCGAGGCGCGTGAAGTCGCCCGCGAGGTGCTCAGGCTAAGCCGGGAGCACGGCGTCCGTTTCGCCGAGATGGCGGTCCTGTACCGCGGCGAGGAGATGCTCGCGGCGCTGACGGAAGTATTCGAACGCGTTCTCGGGAGGGGCGAGGGTGACAGCCCTTACTACGTGGCGGAGGGCAGGCCGCTCGCGGCCACGCGCGCGGGGGAAGCGACGCGGCGCCTGCTCGAGCTAGCGTGGCACGCGAAGGCGGGGCCGCGCCCGTTTGCTCGCGGCGAGTTCGTGGATTTCGCTGCGGCGGCGCCGCTAGCGTCGGGCGAGATTTCCGGGCCGGCGGCCGGCCTCGAGGCGGCGGCTTCGGACGACGTGTCCGCGGCCGCGGGCATCGTGTACGGCCGGGAGGAATGGGCCGAGCGGCTCGAGCGTTACGCCGCGGCGTGCAAACGCGCGACGGCGGAGGGGCCGCGTCGCCATGCCGCCGCGGACGTGCGCCGACTGGCGGCTTTTTCGGACGTGCTTTTCGCGGACCTCGAGCGGTTCCCGGGCGAGGGGCGGTGGGCCGATTTCGCGGTCGTACTCGCGGAGGTCGTAGCGAAATATTTCGAACCCTCCGAGGAGAGGGAAGCGGTCCTCTCGCTTGTGCGGGGCGTCGCCGCGTACGACGACGTCGTCGCGAAGCCGGTCCCGTTTAGGGTTTTCGTCGAAAACTTAACCCAGCGGTTGCGCGAGGAGACGATGCCGGCGGGCAGGTTTGAGCGCAGCGGCATTAGCCTGATAAAATTGGATAAAGCTCGGAACCTTGCCTTCCGCGCTGTCTTTATTACGGGCGCCGCCGAGGGCGTTTACCCGATTCGCCCCTCGCAGGACCCGGTGTTGTTGGACGGCGAGAGGGCGGAGCTCAACGACCGCGCCGACGGCCGATGGCGCTTCGACGTCCGCTCGGCGCGCGTCGTGGAAGAGCCTCTCATCTTCCACCTCGCCCTCGGCGCCGCGCGCGAGTTCTTATGTATCTCGTATCACCGCCGGGACGCCGCGGGCCGGGACCGGCTCCCCTCTTATTACCTTCTCAAGGTGGCGGGGGTGCTCGCGGGCGCGAAGTTCGGCGCGGAGGATTTCGACCGCGCCGCCTCCGCTTACGGGTGGTTTCGACGCGTCGGCGCGACGGCGGCGCCGTCACCGGAGGAAGCTCTCGACGACGGCGAATATTGGGCGGGCCGCGCGCGGGACGCGGGTGACAGCTGCGTAGGGGCGTACCTGGCGGCCTTAGATGCGAGGTGCGCCGCAGCCCGGGACGCGGCCGCGTCCGCGCGGGCCGCGGGCCTTACGCCTTTCGACGGTTTAGTCGTTTCCGGCGCGGGGAAAGATTTTCTCGCGAGGCGGTTCGGCGGGAAGGTCGTGCCCGTAGGTACGTCGGACCTGGAGTCATTGGCGGCCTGCCCGCGCAAGTTTTTTTACGAGAGAATTTTGGGGCTGAGGAGTTGGGAAGAACCCCGGGAGAAGCTGGCCCCGTCGCCCATCGTGTTGGGGAAGGCGGTCCACGACGTCCTACGCGACGTTTACCGCGAGCGCGTGGCGCGCGGCCCGGACGGCGAACGGCTCGAGGCGGAAGTCGCGCGGCGTACGGAGGCGGCACTGGCGGCGCTCAAGGAGGAGGGGGAACTCCCGCGGCCGTTGGCCTTCGAGATGGAACGCCGGCTCCTATCGTGCAAGCTGGCGGCCTTCGTACGCGAGGACGCGAGCGACGCCGAGGGTTGGCGACCCGCGTTTTTCGAACTCCGCTTCGGCCGGCGGCCGGCGGAGAGCGACGACGCCCATTCGACGGAGAGGCCGTTCTTGTTAAAATTCGGCGATGTCGCGGGCGAAGGAGACGGCGGGCCGGCGGCCGAGATTCACGGCCGAGTCGACCGCGTGGACGTCCGGGGCGGCGTCGTCAGGATTTTGGATTATAAGGCCGGCCGGCGCGACCGATACGTGGGGCACCTCGCCGGCGGGCGCCAGCTCCAACTGCCGCTGTACCTGATGGCCTACTGCGAGCTTTTCGGCGCCGAGGTCGGCTCGTCCCTTGCCGGCTACTGCTTCCCGCTCGAGGACGGCGAGAAATACAAATACGTCGTGAGCGAGAAGAGGGGCTTGGACGCCGTGGCGGTCCGGCGCCTGGTGGGCGGGGTGCTGGCGCTGGCACGCGACGGGATATTCGTCGCCGGCGGCGAGGACGTTTGTCGTTATTGCGATTTTAGGATTGCCTGCGACGCGGGGCGTAGTTACTTACCGGAAGCGAAGTGGGCGGCTCCGGAGGTTTCGCGGTTGCGCGAGTTAAGGAAAATAAAATAGGCGAAGGCGATGGTGCAAGAGCTCTTCGACGGCGAGGCCCGTAGGGCGGCACGCGACCTCGGCCGGACCTTCTTCGTGGAGGCGAGCGCCGGCACGGGGAAGACGCGCCTTTTGTGCGACCGCGCGCTCCAGGCGCTGCTGACGCCGGGCTACGACCCGGCCTGGCTCGTAGCGATAACGTTCACGGAGAAGGCCGCGGCGGAGCTTTCGGCGAGGCTCCGCGCCGGCCTCGAGGGTTGGCTCGAGGACAACCCCCTCGACGAACAGGCGGCGCGCGCGCTCGAGCGCTTCGACCAGGCCCAGGTTTCCACCATACATTCCTTCGCGGCTTCGCTGTTGAGGGAGCTCCCGGTGGAGGCCGGCGTGGACCCGGCCTTCGAGGCCGTCGACGAGGTGGCCGCAGCGCTTTTGTTTGAGCAGGTGTGGGAGGAGTGGCTTGGGGCCGAGGCCGACCATCCGGACGCGGCTGCGCCTTGGGCGTCGTTATGGGGCCACTTCGGTACGCCGCGCGTCGATTTCCTGGGTAAGGTCGTGTCCAAAATAGTGCGCGACCGCGACATCGTCCGCTTAAACGCGTACGAGGTCGGGGTCGTCGGCCTCGACGAGCTCCGCGCCGCGGTCCGCGCGGCGCTGTCGCGTTTCGACGACGTGCGTGAACGATGTAAGGACCCGGGCGACGCGTGTTACCGCGCGTTCGCGGCGCTCGAGTACCTGCTGCCGGCGCTCGAGCGCGGCGACCTCGACGAGGTTTGTTCGGCGACGGTGAAGTTGGGCGGAAATAAAAATAATTGGCACCCGCGCGAGCTGAAGGACGAATTGAACGAGCTCTATTTGAAGCCGGTGTCCGCGACCTTGGCGCGGGTTTGCGACGTCCTCCGGCGGACGGCGTTACCGCCTCTGGTCTCGTGGCTCGGCGGCGCCGCCGCGGCCTTCGAGCGCCGCAAGGAGGAAGCTGGCCTGTTGGATTTCCACGACCTCCTGCTCAGGGCGGCGCGCCTGCTCGCGCGAAAGGAGAACGGCGCCCGCGAATATTTCCAACGACGTTACCGCCATATCCTGTTAGACGAGTTTCAGGATACGGACCCGCTTCAGGTGGAGTTTATATTCTACCTAGCCGAGGACGGCGCGATCGCGACCGACTGGCGCGACGTCGCGCTCGTGCCGGGGAAGCTCTTCGTCGTCGGCGACCCCAAACAGTCCATCTATCGGTTCCGGCGCGCCGACATCGAGGTTTACGACGCCGCGCGGCGGGTGATCGAGGCCAACGGCGGCGAGGTACTCCGCCTTACCGGCAGCTTCCGCGCGGCACCGAAGCTCGTGTCGTTCGTAAACAGCGTTTTCTGGGCTGTCTTCGGCGAGGGCGAGCCGCCGTATCAGCCCGCGTACGGCGAGCTCAGGCCGTCGTCCGATACGTCGCGCAGGCAAGGAGGTGCGCCGGCGGCAAAGGTGTTGGAAGGGCCGGGCGGCGCCTTCGAGGGCGAGTACGAGGCGGCCGAAGCGGTAGCCGCGTTAATAGGGCGCGGGGTCGATGTCGGCGAGTTCAACGTTTACGACAAAGAGGAAGGTACCGTACGGCCTATCGCGTACCGCGATTTCGCTTTGCTTCTGCGGACGCGGCGTAACGTGGGCGTTTGGGAGGCGGCTTTGGAACGGTGGGGCGTGCCGTTCTACACGCTCGGCGGCCAGGCCTTTTACGCGCGCCCCGAGGTCAAGGCCGTGGCCGCCGCGGGGCGGGCCCTCGACAATCCCGCGGACGAGTTGGCGCTCGTCGCGACGTTGACGTCGCCGTTGTTCTCGTTCCACGCGGACGAATTGCTCCGGTCCAAATTGGCGGGCGGGGCCTTCGACTACCGCGCCCCAGTCCCCCCCGGCGCGCCGGCCGGTCTGGGCGACGCGTTCGCGCTGCTCGCGCGCTTACACGAAGGCCGCGGCGACAGGCCGCCCGCGGCGACGTTGGCCGAGCTGGTCGCGCGGACCCGCCTTTTAAACAAGGCGGCGTTCTGGGGGGACGGCCCGCGCGCCGTGGCGAACGTTCGCAAGGTCTTGGCGTTGGCCCGCAGGTTCGTCGCGACGGGCGGGGTAGGCTTACGCGCGTTCGCGCGATGGCTCGCCGAGATGGAGGGCCGCGAGGAAGCGGAGCACGAGTCGTTGGCGCTCGACGCGGGCGACGACTTCGTCCGCATAATGACGATACACGCCGCTAAGGGGTTGGAGTTCAACGCCGTCGTGTTCGCCGATTGGGCGCGGCGCGAGCGGCGGGGTAAGGGTGACGCCGTATTCGTCGACCGGGCGACTGGCCTCGTCCACGTTCGCGTGGGGCGCGAGCGCGCCGGGACGCAACTGTTGACGCCTGGCTACGAAGCGGCCGCGGACAAAGAGGCGGGCTTCGGTGAGGCGGAAGAGCAGCGCCTCGATTACGTCGCGGTTACGCGGGCGCGCGACCTGTTGATACTGCCACGGATGGCGTCGGCGGGCGACGGTTCGCTCGCGGAGACGCTCGCCTCCCTCGACGGCGCGTCGTGCGCGCTCGAGACTATCGTAATAAACCCGGAGGAAGAACGGCGCCGGATTCCGAGCCGCGGGCCCGGGGAGGCCGGCTTTCCCGACCTCCGGCCCGGCTACGATGAGTGGAAAGATAAGCTATCAGAAGAGCTCGAGCGGGCCGGCGTGCCCGAGGCTGTAATTACGGTTACGGCGTTAGCGCGGCTCGACGAGGAGAAATCACCGCTGGAATTAGACGTGGCGCTGCCGGCGCGCCCCTCTGCCCTGAAGCTGGGGTCGGCGTTGCACGCGGTGATGGAGGAGGTGGACGTGGCGACGGGGGCCGGGTTGGAGGAGCTGGCCGCGGCCGCTTGCGCTCGCGAGGGTTTAGGCGACGAGGACGCGGCCGCCGTGGCGGCCTGGTCGCGCGATTGCCTGGCGGCGGCGCCGGTGCGGGAGGCGGTTGGCGCGGCGTTCTACCGCGAGATGCCCTTGGCCGTCGCGGTGGGTGACGCCGTCGTCAGCGGAAAGGTGGACCTCCTTTTCGAAACGGGCGACGGCCTCGTAATCGTAGATTACAAGACGGACGAGCCGGCGTCGGCGGGGGGACGGGCGGAGCGAGAATACCGCGACCAGATGGCGGCGTACGCGGCGCTGTTGGCGCGCGCGACGGCTCGAGCCGTGGCGCGGGCGTACCTCGTCTTTGCCCGCGAGCGCGAGGGGCAGCGGGTAGTTGATTTGGGGCCGGGGGCGCGATTGCTGGCCAGAGGGGAGGCGTTACTCGCGCAGGCGGCGCGGAAGGCTCGCGGGTCCGCGGCGGCTTAGGCCGCGATACAAATTACATAAAAGCGGGCTCCCGTAATTATTTAGGTTGCCGCCGGGGGTAGAATTTGTTAGAATTAATAAGCGGTCATATAATAGTATTCACTTAAGGTGTCTCGATAAACGGGGGTGTGCTGCATGGAGGCAAAACGTAAAGCTCGTAGGCACAAGGTTTTAATGGGTTGGACGCGGATCGCGGACTTCCTGAAGTGTTCGGTAGCTACCGCCAAGAGAAGAGAAAGGGAAGGTTTGCCCGTAGTGCGCGTTGGCGGCGTAGTATGTTCATTACCTGAAGATATTAACGCCTGGCTCAAGAGTCGGGGCCGCCGGCGCAGGGGAGCCAGAGCCGGGTAAGCACGCGGCGAATCAACGGCCTTTTTTATTGCTTCGCCTGTCGCGAGCACGTGTCGCGAGTCTAATTTTCTGCTATACTATTAGAAGAAAGTGTTACATAGACTTGCGCTATGTCCTTCGAGGGCGACATCAAAGATTTTTCGTTGGCGGAGGTAATGCAGATCATCGGCCAGGGCCGGAAAACCGGGACGCTGGCGGTGGAAGGCGAGCGCGAGACTATATGGGTTTATTATAAAGAAGGCAAGGCGGTGTTCGCGACGCCCTCGAACCTGCGCGAACAACTAGGCACGATACTCCTGCAGGACGGGGAGATAACCGAAGAGCAGCTGGGACTTGCGCTCCGGGCGCAGAAGAAGATGCGGGCCGAGGGGAACCCCATTCGCTTGGGGACGATTCTGGTTGCGATGGGTGCGGTCGACCGCATGATATTAGAGGAGAAGATCAAGCACCAGATAAAGGAATCCATTTACGCGGCCATAGGAGAGCGGGCGGGGCGCTTCAGGTTCTTCCGGGAACTGGATTTGGACGACGAGGACATACTCGTATCGATGAGCGTAGAACATATAATTTTGGAGGGGGCGCGGCGGATCGAGGAGTGGAGCCAGATAAAAGACACTATCCGTTCCTACCACGAGGTATACGGTACCAATCCCAACCGCGCGTCTGGCGACGCGATCAAGCTTACGGCGCAGGAGTGGCGCGTGCTTAGCCTCCTGGACGGCCGGCGCGACGTCGCCGCGGTCGCGGAAGAGGCCGGCCTGAGTTGCTTCGAAGTTTGCCGCGTTATCTTTGGCCTGCTCAACATGAATATTATTCGCCTCGTCGCGACCGGTAGGGCCGAGTCGGCCATGCCTCCCGCGGGCAGAGATTGATTTCCCCCCCAAAAAGGTTCGCGGCCCGATGGGCCGCTCTTCGTTTGCCCGGAGCGGGACTCGAACCCGCACAGGATTACTCCCACATGGCCCTCAACCATGCGCGTCTACCAAATTCCGCCACCCGGGCGCCGGACGTTTAATATTTATCATATCCCCCCTGCCAAGTCAAATTAAATGCGTGAGTAGGTTACGCGCATCAGCGTAAGGCCCCGCGGCGGCGCCGGCGGCCCCAGCGCGGCGCGGTCCTTATCTTCCAAGACGCGCTTCACGTCCGCGGACGTAAGCTCGCCCCGCCCAACGGCGAGCAGCGCCGCGACGACGTTCCGTACCATTTTGTAGAGGAAGGCGTTCGCGGTCACGTAGAACTCCAGGCCGCCGAGCGTCTCCTCGAGCCTGAGTTCGGTCACGTCGCGGGCCGTCGTATCGTAGTCCTCGGAGAGGTTGCCGAAGGCGGCGAAGTCGTGTTTACCGACGAGGGCCGCGGCGGTTTCGCGCATCGGCTCCACGTCCAGCGGCCCGGCGACGTAGTGGGCGTGGCGGCGCGTGAATACGGAGTCGGCGAAGGTCACGGCGTAGCGGTACGTGCGGCTCCGCGCGGCGTAACGGGCGTGGAAACCGGGCGGCGCCTCTTCCGCGGCGACGACGCGTACGTCGGCCGGAAGCAACGCGTTCAGCGCGCGCTCGAACTCCTCGGCGGTCACGGTGCCCGCCGTTTCGAAGTGGGCCACTTGCCCCGCGGCGTGCACGCCGGCGTCGGTACGCCCCGCGCCGTGCACGCGCGTCGGCTCCTTTAAGATTTTCTCCAGCGCCTCCTCGAGCGCGCCCTGCACCGTCGCCACGCCGGGCTGAATTTGCCAACCGGCGTAGCCGGTCCCGTCGTATTCGAGCGTGAGTTTGATAACCCTTTTACGCACGGAAGGTCGTGTGGGACGGGTAAGGGTGCTGCGTTAAAGGGGCGGGAACCAACCGGCCTTCAAGTCGGCGAACGGCCGGTCCTTCGCCTCGTAAATCCAATCGGTCCCGTGGGGCCAGCCGCCGCGGCCGAGGACGTAGGGCAGGTGGTTGTGGAGTCCGAAAGTAAAATAAAGCCCCCATGCCTTTCGTCAAGGCCGATTAGATACCTTCGGCGAATCTACGCTCGAGTTCAGCGAGCAAGGCACGGCCGTCGACGCGGTCGCTCCCCAGGAAAGTTAGTTGGCGGTCCGCGCCGGTAGAGCCGGCGGCCACGCGCGCGGCGAGCCCCTCGAGGTAGGGAGCTTCGGGGGTATTGCGCTCGAGGAGGTGGTGCAGCGAGTGGCCCACGTACTCGGGCCGGCTTAGGGTGTCGCCGTAGAGGCGGAAGGTGCCGTCGAGGCCGCGGCGCCAGGCGCCCTCGCGGTTCGCGCGCAACTCGGCCTCCGTCATCGGCGGGAGGAACTCGTCGTCCAGCGTGGTTACGTAGTGCCGGATGAGGGCCCAGACGTAGGAGGCCGCGGCCAACGTATCGGTTACGGACTGTTGCGTGTCCATTACGCGCACTTCTACCGTCGGCAGGCTGTAGCGATGGCGTATGTCGCCGTAATGGTCGCGCTCGCCCTCGACGCCGTGTTTTTCGAAAGATTTCAAGACGCCGGCCCAGTCGTCGAACTTTTCGAGCACAGGCGGCGGCCCGACGGTAGGGACCGGCTCGTAATACTCGAGGCGGACCGATTTGACGCCGTGGTATTCGCCCCGGAAGAAGGGGGCGTTCACCGCGAGGGCGACGAGGTCCGGGAGGTGCCAGCGGAGACGGTTGACGACGCCCACCCGGGCCTCGGGGCCGTCGAGCGAGACGTGAAGGTGGAGGCCGAAGTGGACGCCGTCGCCGCGGAGTGCGCCGCCATCGATGAGGCGGCGGAAGCGCGGCGTCTCGACCAGGCGGCCCGCCTCCATGGGCGCGGTGGGGTGGACGCCGCTCGAGATGACGCGGAGGTTCAAGGCCGCGGCGGCCCCGCCCACGACCCGGCGAAGCTCGGCCAGCGAGCGCTTGACCTCGGCGGGCGAGTCGCATATCGGCGTCGTTACCTCGACCATGCAGTAGTGGAGGTCTTGCTTTATGCGCTCGGGCTTGTAGCGCTCGGGCACGTGCCCGAGGAGCGCCTCGACTTCGTTGGCGAGCGAGCCGTCGGCGTATAGAAGCGCGAACTCTTCCTCAACGCCTAAATGGAGGTCCGGCGCCGTTTTAGCAGGCTTCATAATTAACGAATTTTATTAAATTAATGAGGCGAAGTAAAGGGAAAAGGGCTGATGCAGCGACGAACGGAAAAGCGAACGTAGATCAGGGTTTGGCGCCCGCGAAGTAATATTATGAATTTCAATACGAATCTCAGGAAAAGCCCGATACGAACGCGGGATTTCGCGGCAATTTTGCCGGCGGGTCTTGTCAGAAGTTTTAAAGAGGGAAAGCGATGAGAATGTTCGTGACGTTGATGGCGTTGGCTATTGGCGGCGCCCTCGGCGCGTGGTCGGCGGACGTAGTCGTTGACGGCGCGCCTTTTGTTTTTCAGGCAGGTGGCCCCGCACGCGACGCAACGATGGAGCTGAAGCGGGACAGTGGGACCCGGCGTTGGACCTGGGTTTGGTTTACGGGCGCGGGTTCCTGGGTCGGTGACGATTTCGATAACTCCACTCTCTCAAGCTACCGCGCGATAAGGAGGTTGAGGTTTTATGCCCGCGGCGATTGGCCCAATCGCGGGTGGGATGGTTTCCGCGTGGCCTTTTTCGATTTCCGCGGGAACGCCCCTGGCTCGAGGTTGTGGCCTACATCGGCTCGGGGTTACTTCGTCAAGCCGAGCGGCCTCCACGGCCATGTTTGGGTCGAGATAAACATCGGTTGGACCTGTCCCACGGACGCTTTCGCAGCCGCCGAGGAGCGATTCTATAACCGTCTCGACGCGGACCCCTTCGCGGTCGATAACAATACCGTACTTACGCGCCACTCGTGGCAGTACTACCAGCGTCGATGGAGCAGGGTGGAATTTCCTCCCCCCTACGATCTCTACCGCAACGTCACGATACGCGTCGTCGTCGACAACGGGACGGTTGCCTTAACGCTGACGAGCGTGGGCCGCGTTAAGCTGTTGTACCGCTAGCGGGGGGAGAAATCGTTGGCCGCAAGGCCGAGGCTGTACGGCGTCTCGGCGCGCGGTTCTGTAAAATATAATTTCAACGTTTACTAATTGGTAATATTTTATTTTTTATGGTATATTGTAGGAGGTAGATACCTCCGGCTTTCCTAGCCGTGAGGGTTAACGCGAACGAGAAACGCGGGAGGTTAACGTATGCGTAAATTATCACTTTGGCTAGGGTTGGCGGCGCTGCTCGCGGCCGGCGCGTGGGGCGCGGACGCCGCGGTTGCGGACGACGCCGACGTGGCGGTGGAGCTTAAGTACGATAACGGGACGCGGTCCTATTTCGTGAGTTCCATGCAGGGCCGTGATTATTGGGTAGGCAACGACTTCGACATAACTATGATCTCGGACTTCCGGGCGATTACCCGGGTAAGGTTATACTCGACGCCCGCCTGGCCCAACGCGAAGTGGGACGGGTTCCGCGTCGGCATCTTCGCCTTTACGGGCGGCCGGCCGGGGTCGCTTATATGGGGCCCCGAGTACGTAAAGCCGGCGAGGGCCGGTTACGGATGGGTCAATTGCCCGGTCCGTTGGACGCTCCCGGCCGCGAACAACGCCTTCGTCGCCGCGGTAGAGTTATTTTACAACTACCCCAACTGCGACCCGTACGCGCTAGACGCGAACCCGACGTTCATCGGGCACTCGTGGAGTTATTCCCGCGGGAGTTGGAGTCCCCTTTTGGGAGCGGGCGGTTACCGGAACTTGATGCT
>WVWN01000054.1:0-624 GCA_011773985.1 Candidatus Zixiibacteriota bacterium
AAAGAGGGGGCGCCGAATTTAAACAGGAGCCTTTGTATTTCA
This sequence comes from Candidatus Zixiibacteriota bacterium, assembly GCA_011773985.1. Lineage (GTDB taxonomy): Bacteria > RBG-13-66-14 > B26-G2 > WVWN01 > WVWN01 > WVWN01. Next base: position 43 of record WVWN01000054.1, read on the forward strand.
CGCTTGGTGGCCTCGCCCGGCGGGACGCGGTGGTCCGCACGTTCCCAGGCGGGAGGTTCTTCCGGGTAGCGGCCTAAGAGCGTCAGGTCGGCCTCGGTACGTTGGCCGTCGTCGTCGTACCACAACAATCCGTCGAGGCTTTTATACTTGATTTCTTCCGGGTTCTCGTGCCGCCCGTGGACGCGGATCGTGTAGTACTTGGCCGGGTCCACTCCTAACTCGAGTTTTTTGGGGCTGCCGCCCTCCGGGTGGAGGATTATTTTGCCTACGGCCCAGGCCCCTTTGCCCCCCTCGCCCTCGTCGGCAAGTTTGACGAAGTCGACGCCCTCGTAAGCTTCCTCGGATTCCTGCTCGTACGTCGAGCGCGTGGAGGGTTCCTCGAAGCGCCAGTCCCTAGGTTTATTAGGATTAGCGGGGTCCCTNNTCGGCGAGCTTAACGAAGTCGACGCCCTCGTAGGCCTCCTCGGATTCCTGCTCGTACGTCGAGCGCGTGGAGGGGAATTCGAAGGACCAATGACGAGGCGTTCCTTCGTTCGGGGGCGGTGCTTCTTCTTCGAAGCTCGGGTTCCAGTTCTTTTCCGT
>WVWN01000054.1:637-6836 GCA_011773985.1 Candidatus Zixiibacteriota bacterium
GCCCCTTCGGAAATCCCTTCCTTGAAGTCGTCGTATCCATCCATTACCCACTGTTTCGCGATAGGTTCAGTGTAGCTAGCCATCAAAAAGCCTCCTTGCGTTAAAGTTAATGGAAAATCGCCTTAACCGTCCCTAAAGAAGAACGTTTAATACCCGTATTTGCCTTATATTTTAGTATCGTCCCGTACCTGCCCATAAGCCAACCGAAATTTTTATCCCAACAAAAAGTTACGCCTAAGCTGTTACTAGTAGGGGAACGTACTTTGGCCCAATCCTTTCCGTCGTAAAATAGTATTATACCGCTCGAACCGCTAGACCAACCCCAATCTTTCCCCACGAAACTAAACCTCCCGATCCCTCTTACTTCGGGGTAAGTTTTATATACCTTCCACGTGAAGCTTTCGAACTTCAAAATCAAGCCTATTTCGCGGTTAAGGCTTTGGCCCGCGGCCCAGCCTTCGGAATTATCTAACATGTAAATACTTCCTAAGTTCCAGTCATTGTTACTCGCCTCCAATAGCCAATTATTTCCCTGCCGCCGCATTATATAGTGGTACCCTAGTGCCCTACCGTCGGTATCGGAATTCATTTGTATGTCGTACATAGTATCCCGGGCACTACCTCCCCATTCCCACGTTGTACCGTTGAATCTTAAGAAGTAATTTTTGCCGCCAATCCAACCGTGCGAGGCGTCGATCATGTCGATACAATATATAGCCCCCGTAACTATTTGAAACTCGTTCCAACTCGAGCCGTTCCAACGCCATATCGTCCACTTATCCGTAGAACCTTCGCGGCCTACCGCCCAACCTTCAGTCAAAGAAACCATATCCAAATCGCGATAATCCCGCGTATCGTGCCCTGGTTCTACGGACCAACTACCTCCTCTATAACGAAGCATAACACCGGCGCCGTTAGCCCATCCGTTATTCGCGTCTACGAAATCAACCGCTTTTAAGTCTTTACTCGTCGGGCTCGGGTATATCTCCCAGGTGCCGGGGGGATTGGTGGGGTTTTCTTGGGGAGGCGTATAAGGGTTGAAATAGCGGGGGGCCGTGAACGGCGTAGCGGTCGCGGGGCCTGCGGGAGCCGGTTCAGCGAAGGCCGGCGGTTCGGCCGTAGTAGTTACGTCGGCCTTCGAGGCGAAGCAAAGCGCCCCGGCCGCAAGCGACGCGGCGAGGGCCGTCATAATAACGTTATCTGTACCCATTCCTTTACCCCCTTTTAATCTCCGCTAATATTATAGCGCGTTTCCGCCCATTTCTCAAACGCCGTAAACAACCGAGGCCCCACGAAAAAAGCCGGCCCGAAGGCCGGCTTCGTCGAAGGTTTGTCTTCGGCCTTATTTAAACACGGCCTTAACGCGCCCCAGCGACGTCGGCGCTACGGCGTTCGGCTCGAGCGTTATCCGCATATAATGGACGTAGTTAGCCAGGTAAACCGCTCCGCCGTTCCAGTTATAAACACAGCGCGCGGTCGCCGGGCTCCAATAAGTGTAGCAGGTCCCGCCGCTGTCGCCGTTCCAGGATACGTCGACGATCAGGTTATCCCGGCCGTTGTACTCAAACTTTTTATCGAAGTCGAAACCGAACCAGGTGCCGGGGGTCCCGCTGAGGTAGTACGAGCTCCTGCTGAAGACCTCGAGCGGCGTGTTGCCGCCGAAGTTCGTCGCGAAGTTATTCACGAGCTTGGTAACCTTCGTATGACACAACTTAATGGAGAAGTTGTTATAAGTACCCGGCGTGGACGATTCGCAATGCCATTCCCATTTCTCGATGGTGCCGCCCGGAATCGTATCCGTACTCAGAACCAGGTCCTGGCTCCGCGCCGAATCGACCCCTCAACAACCTCGCCAGGGATACAACGCCTGGCCGCTCTTGCTGCCGACGACGTAAAGGTCCGCGAACGCGGCCCCGGCAGCCAACGCGCAAACGCAAACTACCACCATCGCTCTCACTTTATTACCTCCTGAATCGAAGGGCGAGAATTCGACCGAGCTAAAATACACTCTCTTCTAATATAATTTTAAACCCTAAACGTCCCGTTGTCAACCCAAAACCTCAACCTTCGGGCAAAGCCGACGTACCCTCAGGCCGGTCCGTCCCGCGAAAAAGCCGGCCTTTCGGCCGGCTTAGTTATCGAGACCCTGAGGGGAGTTCTAGTTGTACAACGCTTTGACGCGGCCTAGCGACGTCGCCCTGACCCCCAAGGCGCCGATCGATATACGCATGTAGTGCAGGTAGTTGCTTAGGTAGGTCGTCCCGCCGTTAACACTATATACGCAACGCGCGGTCGCCGGGCTCCAGTGATTGTACGCGTGGCCGCCGGAATCGCCGTTCCACTGAACCTCGATGATGAAGTTGTCCTTCCCGTTATAATCGAAGGCGGACGAGAACGCGAAGCCGAACCAATTATACGGCGTAGCGTTGACGTACTGGGCGCTTTTCTTGTAAACCTCGACGGGCGTGTTGCCGCCGTAGTTCCCTTTGAAATCCCTCTTCAACGCCGTTACGGACGTATGGCACATCTTGATGCTGAAATTGTTGTACGTACCCGCGCTCACAGACGAACTGGCGTACCATTCACACTTCGTAAAAGCTCCCGCGGGGACTTTGTCCGTGCTTAGAACCAGATCCTGGCTCCGTACGGAATTGACGCCTCAACACCCGCGGAACGGATAAAGCGCCTGCGTACCTTGGCCGCCAACCGTAAATGTCTCCGCGTACGCCAGGCCGGCCGCCAGCGCACACAAGCCAACAACGAGCGACAATCTCATAGCTTTACCTCCCGTTCAGTGAAATCGAACATCCGCGGTGTCCGTTAACTTCTGACCTTTAATAACATACGCGCTTTCCGCTGTCAAGGAAAAAATTCCGCCAACGCTACCCGCGGCGCGTTCCCGGTTTTTTTTTATTGACGATAAACCCCGGGCGATTTATAATCGCCTTAGGCAAATAGTAGGAGGTGATGCCGTGAAAGCCCACGCGTTCTGGAAGACGTGATGCGCCGCGCGCGACAAGCGCCGCGAAGCCCGGCTCGGGCTTAAGACTTATAACGACGAGGAGGCGACGCGTGGGCGTAGCTTAGCGTAACTCTCGTGCCGACGCCGCGTTCGGCCCTGCCGCCCCAGCGCCGTCCTCCCTTACCAACGGATGCTGGTTTTTTTATTAGGAGGAACGGAAATGGCGGAAGACTGGACGCAGATGTGGAAAGAACTCGGCCTCGAGCTCGGGAATCACGACAAACTAATGGCGGCGCTGGGGCCGCTATACCTCGAGTGGTTCGCCGACCAACCAAACCGCCCGGAAGCGATGCGATACTTCGACTTCGTAATATCCGAAGTCCACGGCCTTCGGATTAAGGAACTTTTGGACCACAAAGAGAAAGGCGGCGCCGTAGTAGGTACGTTCTGCCTGTTCGTCCCGGAGGAGGTCGTCGTCGCGCTCGACGGCGTCGCCGTCGGCCTGTGCGCCGGCGCGGACTTCTCCGTGCCCATCGCCGAGGCCGAGCTGCCGCGCAACCTCTGCCCCCTCATCAAGTCCTTCTACGGCTTCAAGCTCGGCAAAATTTGCCCGTACTTCGAATCGGCGGACGTAGTCGTCGGCGAGACGACCTGCGACGGCAAAAAGAAGGTTTACGAACACTTGGGGAAAATCCACCCCGTCTACGTGATGGAGGTGCCGAATAAAAAAGGCCCGGCGGGCCGCGAGCTCTGGCGGACCGAGCTGGAAAATTTCATCGCCGCGATGGAAGAAATAACCGGCAATCGACTCACGGAAGACAACCTCCGCGCGGCCGTCAAAAAGGTCAACGACAAACGGCGCGCGATAAGGCGCGTCCACGAGCTCCGGTGGAACGACCCCGCCCCCATCTCCGGCAAGGACGCCCTGCTCATCATGCAGATATCGTTCTACGACGACGTCGAGCGGTTCACGCGGAAGGCCGACGAGGTAGCGGACGAGCTCGAAAAACGCGTCGCCGCGGGCGAAGGGGTATTCCCGGCCGGGACGCCCCGCCTTATGGTCTCGGGCACGCCGATGGCGATACCCAACTGGAAGATTCACCACGTCGTCGAAACTTCCGGCGCGGCCGTGGTGGCCGAAGAGATGTGCACCGGGTTTCGTTACTTTAAAAATACCGTGAACGAGGACGCGAAAACGTTGGACGAAATGAAGGAGGCGCTCGTCGACCACTACATGGACATCAACTGCGCGTGCTTCACGCCTAACGAGGCCCGCCTCGACGATATCGAATACTTATACAAAAGTTCCGGCGCCCAAGGTATAATACACGCGACGCTATCGTTCTGCACGCCGTACTTGGTCGAGCAAGGCTCCGTAAAAAAATTTGCCGCCGAGCACGACGTCCCGCTCGTGGCCGTCGAGACCGATTATTCCGAGGGCGACGTGGGCCAGCTCAAAACGCGCGTCGAGGCGTTGGTAGAACAGGTGAGCTCGTAAATGCCGTATTACGCCGGCGTCGACGTTGGGTCCATCGCGACGAAGTGCGTGGTCGTAAACGACGACGGGAGGGCCGCGGCGAGCGCGGTCCTCCCGACCGGCGTCGCAGGTGCGAAAGCGGCGCGCGAAGCTTTCGAACAAACCCTCGCCGACCTCGGCGCCGACGTCGATAGAGTCGTCGCGGTCGTGGGGACCGGCTACGGCCGCGCGCGCGTCCCTTTCGCCGACCGCGCCGTAACGGAAATAATGTGCCACGCGCGCGGGGCCTTCGAGCACGTGGGCGGCGGCGTCACGCTCGTGGACGTGGGAGGCCAAGACGTCAAAGCCGTACGCGTCGACGAACGGGGCGGCGTGGCCGAGTTCGCGATGAACGACCGTTGCGCCGCCGGGACCGGCCGCTTTCTGGAGATAATGGCTCGAGCCCTCGAGATGGACTTAGCCGAGCTTGCGGAAATAGACCCGGGCCGCGCCGACGCCGCGAAGGTCAACAACATGTGCACGGTCTTCGCGGAATCCGAAGTAGTGGGCTTGCTGCACGAAGGCGTCGACCCGGCGGCAATCGGCGCCGGCGTGTTGGGCGCCGTCGCGGACCGCGTAGCCTCGCTCGCCCGGCGCGTAGGGGGCGCGCCGTTCGCGTTATCGGGGGGCGTCGCGTTAAACCGCGGCTTCGCCCGGGCGCTGTCCTCGGCGCTCCCCGGGCGCGTAGAAGTCCTCCCGGAGCCCCAACTCGTGGGCGCGCTCGGCGCCGCGTTGCTCGCCCGCGGCTGAGTTCCGTCGGCCCGAACGCCGGCGACGTTTTCGGTTGCGACGTCGCGCCGCGGTCCCGTACTTCCGCGAGATGTTCCGGGTCGTCACCCAAAAACACCTACGCCGTTCGCTCTACGCCACAACGACGATATCGCTTTTTATCGTCTTCTTATTATATAATTTTTCCGGACTGACCTTAGCCGAAGTGGAGAGGGTATGGCTGTTCCCGATTCCTTAGTTCCTGAAACCGCCGGCGTGCAATTGCCGCACCTGAGCCGCGCGAGCGGGAACGCGGCGCTCCCGGCCGTCGCCCTCGGCCTAATCGCCGCTCAGTCGCTCGTTTATAACCTCTTGGCGTTCGCCGCCGCTTCCCGCGTCCTCGTAAACTTGGACCGCTTTTGATTTATGTCTAAAGTTGAACGTTTCGGCGTCTCGATAGCGGAAGAGCTGCTGGCCGCCTTCGACGGCTTGATCGACCGCAAAGGTTACGCCTCCCGTTCGGAGGCGATACGGGACCTCATTCGCGATTACCTTGCCGAGGAAGCGTGGCGCGCGGGCGCCGGGCGCGCGGTGGGAACGGTGACGCTCGTATACGACCACCGCGTCGGCGACCTTCAGGAAAAACTCACCGGCATCCAACATCAGAAGACCCAACTCGTAATATCGTCGCTTCACGTCCACCTCGACCGGCACCACTGCCTCGAGGTCCTGGTCGTAAGGGGCAACGCGCGTCGAATCCGGAAACTGGCGGACCGCCTCATCGGCGCGCGCGGCGTTAAACACGGCAAACTCACGCTCGTGGCCGCGGGCAAAGAATTGCCTTGACCCGGCGTGGCTTTTTTATTAAATTCTAGTAGCACTATTTTATAAATAGTATTACCACATTATCGAAGCCGGCCCCGGGCGTATTCTAAAGGAGCATACGTGCACATACCCGACGGTTTCCTGGACGCCAAAACCTTTATCACGCTCGACGTCGTGGGCGCCGGTTT
>WVWN01000054.1:6888-49245 GCA_011773985.1 Candidatus Zixiibacteriota bacterium
GCGGCGCGTTGGCCGCCATCCTACTCGGCCCCTGGGCCGCGGTCCTGGTAATGACGCTCGTCCTCGTCATCCAGGCGCTCGCGTTCGGCGACGGCGGCGTCCTCGTGCTGGGCGCCAACGTCTTCAATATGGCCGTCGTCGCGCCGTTCGTCGGCTACGGGACCTACTGCCTAGCCCGCGGCTTAGTCCGTTCCGACGTCGGGAGGTTCGTCGGCGCCTTCGTCGCCGGCTGGCTGGCGGTGGTGGCCGCCGCGGCGGCCTGCGCCGCCCAGCTCGCGCTGTCCGGGACAATACCGCTCGCAGTCGTCCTCCCGGCGATGGCCGCGGTGCACGCCCTTATCGGCGTCGGCGAGGGGTTGATAACGGCGCTCGCGCTCGGCGCGATCCGCGCGAGCAGGCCGGACCTGTTGGAGCTCGCTCGCGGGGGGACGGCGCGATGAAGACGTTCACCTGGCTCGCGCTGATAGTCGCGCTGTTCCTCGGCGTCCTCATTTCGCCGTTCGCCTCGAGCTGGCTCGACGGCCTGGAGCGCGTAGCGGAAGATAAAAATTTTTGGGAAACAGAAAAGGCCGGGCCGCTAGTCGAATCACCCGTACCCGACTACCTATTCCCCGGCGTCACGGACGAACGCGTCGCGACGGCCTTGGCCGGCGCCGCGGGGACGCTCTTGACGTTCGCCGTCGCGTTCGCGCTGGCCGCGGCGCTCCGCAAACGCGGTAAATAATATGAAGCACGACTTCCTCGATAAATTCAGCGACGCCGACGGCTTCCTCCATCGCCGGGACGCCCGAGTAAAAATAGTCGCGTTAGCGGCGATACTTCTGGCCCTCAACGTCTTTCGGTCGCCGCCCTGGTATATCCCGGCCGCGGCCGCGGCCGTCCTCGTCGCCGCGGTCGCCGTGGCGCGGCTGCCCCTCTTTTACGTATTCCGCCGCGCCGCCTTAGTACTGCCTTTCGCGCTGGTCGTAGGTATCTTCCTGCCCTTTACGACGGAAGGCGAGGCCTTCGTGACGTTCGACTTGGCGGGCCACAACGCCGAAATATCGTACGCCGGCGCCAGCCTCTACGCCGCGCTCGTCGCGAAGGCGTACCTGTCGTTGGCGTTCGTCGCCCTCCTGCTCGCGACGACGCCTTTCCGGAACCTAATGAAGGGCTTGGCGTGGTTCCGCGTACCGTCGTTCCTGTTGGCCTTACTTTCCTTCACCTACCGTTACGTGTTCGTATTCGTCGACGAGCTCGAGCGTTTCCGACGGGCCTGGGCGGTACGTTACTTCGGCCGCAGGCCGCTCGCGCAATTCCTCGCGCTGGGCCCCGCGGTCGGCGCGCTCTTCGTCCGCGGCTACGAGCGGGCCGAGCGCGTCTGGGCCGCGATGCTAAGCCGGGGGTACGACGCGAACGCGCTATGACGACGGCCGTAAAAATACGCGACCTGAGTTACGCCTACCCGGACGGCACCGCGGCCCTCGCGGGCGTAAATTTAACGGTCGAGGCCGGCGCAAGTTTCGGCCTCGTGGGCGCCAACGGCGCCGGCAAATCGACGCTCCTGCTCCACCTCAACGGCCTCCTGTGCGGAAACGGCACGGTGGAAATATTCGGCGAGGCCGTAACGAAAGCGACCGCCAAAAAAATCAGGCGGCGCGTGGCCCTCCTCTTTCAGGACCCGGACGACATGCTCTTCATGCCCCGCCTCGAAGACGACGTCGCCTTCGGCCCGAGGAACCTGGGCCTGGCCGAAGAAGAAGTCGCGGCCCGCGTCCGCGACGCGCTGGCCGCCACCGGCCTGGAAGGCCTCGAGAGGCGCTCGCCGCACCACCTGTCTTTGGGCGAGCGGCGGCGGGCCTCCATCGCCGCGGCGTTGGCCTTGAAGCCCGACGTACTCGCGCTCGACGAGCCGACGGCGAACCTCGACGGCCGCGGCCGCCGCGAACTGGGCGAGCTGCTAACTTCCCTGAGCGGAACTAAAATAATAGCGGGCCACGACCTCGCGTTCGTCGGGCGCCTGTGCGCGGAGGTCGCGGTCCTCGCCGCGGGGAAGGTGGTCGCGCTCGGGCCCGCGGACAAAATATTAGGAGACGAGGAGATACTGCGCGAATACGGCCTGGCGTAAAGGATTCGGGGCGAGGGTTTACTAACGAGAAGCCGACGGCGAGGCCGGCGGCTTTTTATCGCGAACCGGCTTGACTCGCGGCGCGGTCCGTTTTATAATTTAATTATAAAAAAACATCCCTAAAGCTACGGCCCCATCGCCCGAAAGGGGTATCGAGATGAGGATACTTACGTTTGTCGCGCCTTGGCTTATGGCCGCCGCTCCCGCTTTCGCGGTCCAGGTTATCGTCGGCGGGGCCCAAGCCGCGGAGGGGTTCCCGTTCTACGGATGTTGAAACTACAGCGCCGTAAGGATCCAGGATCTGGTTCTCCAGAGCGACGCCGTGCCCGCGGGTTCAATCACCAAGTTGGAGTGGCACGCGAACGGCAGCATAGTGGAGGGTACTTACAAAGATTTCCGGATAAAATTATGCCACACTAACCTCACCGCGCTTACGAATACCTTCCAAACCAACTACGCCGGCAACACCCCGGTCCGCGTGTTCTATCGGAGCTCGCACTACGTCAAACCCGAGGCGGAGTCGTGGTTCGGCTGGGCCTTCGACACGCCCTTCGAATACAACGCCAAGGATAACTTCGTCATAGAGGTCTGGTGGGAGGAGGACGTCGGCGAGGGGGCGGCGCCCACGTACATTACCAAAATCATGTCGCGCGGCCTCTACTCGTCGATACGGTACGGCAAGCCGCAACACGGCTACCCGAACCAGGGCGAACTTATGAACTACCTCCACCACATGCGCATTACCATCAGCGGGACCGCCCTCGAGCCGACCTCGCTCGGCCGCGTTAAATCGTTGTACCGGTAATATAAACGGATTATGTCCCACGCAAAAGCGCGGAGGCTACCGGCAAACACGACGGAAGGGGAGGTAGTACGTTGAGAGATTTTTTATTGCATTTGCGTGCGCCGTTGTTCTGGCCGCCGCGGCCGCGCGGGCCGGTACGGTAACCGTCGGCGGAAAAGAAAAACAGGCCCTGTACCCGTTCCGCTGTTGTTGAGGCCAAGCTTGGGTCAGGAACCAGGACCTGGTTCTATCGAGCGACGCCGTCCCCGCGGGCACGATAACGAAGTGGGAGTGGCAGTGCCACCTCTCGGGGGTCGAGAACAAAGCGGGAACGTATCACAATTTTAAACTCCTTGTGTGCCACACGTCGCTGGCCCAATTGACCAAGGACTTCAAGGCCAACTACGACGGCAATACGCCCGTAGAAGTCTACGCCCGGAGCCAACAACGTATTTACGCGGAACGCGGCGCCTGGTTCGGTTGGGCCTTCGACACCAGCTTCCAATACGACGGCCGGCGCAACCTGATAATCGAGGTCTATTGGAAGGACGCCGATAAACAGGGCCAGACGAGCACGTACGCGACGGCCGGCACCGCCCGCGGCCTCTACGACGTCAACGGCACGTTCTCGCTCGTCAATTACTGGCACCATATGCGCATAACGCTCGAGGGCATCGGCCTCGAGCCCACCTCTCTCGGCCGGATGAGGGCGCTCTACCGCTAGCGCTTAGCAGGAACCCCAAACCAAAAGGCCGGCCTTCCCAAAAAACATAATCCCCCTCGCGGGACGACGCGTTGACTTTCGCGGGAAGGGCCGGCGCGGGCGCGCCCAAAATTTTCACGCGTTCTCTCCTCTTAAAGGAATCCCGATTTCAGATTCCAACTTATAACCGTACCGGCTACGCCGTAAAATATATTAGACGGCGTAAGGCTACTTTAAATAAAAAAAGCCGTACGGGCGCGACTTGCGACCGGCGCGCGTAACGCCAAAACCCTGAAAATAAAGGGCTTACGGCTCGGCCTTTGGGACGCGAGACGGCGTCCGTACAGGTAGATATTGCGCGTTCGGATTATTTATGTTAAAATTAATATTATCGAATTTCGGGTATCGCCGCCTTGCAGAGCGCAAACGAAACTAAGCTAATATATCGCCTCGTCGTCGCGGTCCTGTTGCTGCTTACCGCGGCGCTAATTCTAATCCCCAACCGTTACTGGGTCGCCGTATCCAAGAAGCTCGTGCCTCCCGAGAAGCTGGCCGAGTCCACCCGCCCCGACCCCTGGGGTTAACCTCACCTAACGACTATGCCGACGTACGAATACGAATGTCCCACGTGCGGGTGCAGGTTCGAAAGGTTCGAACCTATTACCGCGAAACCGAAGGCCAAGTGCCCGGAATGCGGCGCGAAATGTCGCCGCTTGATCGGCGCCGGCGCCGGCATCATCTTCAAAGGGCCCGGCTTCTACGCCACGGACTACCGCGACGCGTCCTATAAAAAGGCCGCGGAAAAAGAAGGCCGGAGCGAAGGCGAGGCCGGCGGCGGTAACTCGAAGGGTGAGGAGAAAGATTAAACCGTTTTAGTCTAGCGGTGGTGACGATATGGCGCGCGGAAGGAATTGGAAAAGGCCCCTCGTATTCGCGCTCGCCGCGTTCGCGACCATCGCCGCGGGCAAGATGGGCGAAGGCGACGACGAAGAGCGGTCGCCTGACGCCGTCGTGGCGATCGTCGGCGGCGAGAAGATAACCGAAGGCGACCTGGACGAGATGCTCGAGCTCATGAACCCGCTGGAACGCCGCTCGTACGAGGCGCCCGAAGGCCGCAAGATGCTCCTCGACATCTGGATAAAAAATAAATTGCTCGTGGACGAGGCCGAGCGCCACAAGCTCCACAAGGACCCGCGGGTCAAGCGCGACCTCGCGGATGCGCGAACCCGCATCCTCGCCTCGACGTATTTCCAACGCTATGTTGCCGAACCGCTCGGCATATCCGACGAGGAGGTCTCCCGCTACTACGAGGAACACAAGGGCGACTTCCGCGAGCCGGCGCGCGTCACGCTGCGCCACATACTCGTGGATAGCGCCGACGCGGCCGAGGAAGCGCTCAAACGGCTTGAGGCCGGCGAGGACTTCGGCGCGGTTGCGGCCGAGTTATCCCAAGACGAATATACCTCGCACCAGGGGGGCCTTATCGGCGAGGTCAAGGACGGCCACACGCCGTTCCAGGTCGGCAACTGCGAGAACTTCCGCGACGTCGTATTCAACCTCGAGCCGGGCAAGCCCTCGGCCGTTACGCCCAGCGACCGCGGCTACCACATCTTCCTCGTGGACGAGAAGACGGAGGAGACGTACGCGCCGCTCGAGCAGGTCAAGGGCCGCATACGCGAGCGGATACTTCTCCCGGAGAGCGACGTCGTCGACTACTTCAACGCTCACCGCGACGAGTACGTCGTCGAGGAGGGGGTCCTCACGCGCCAGATCGTCGTGGAGACGGCCGCCGAGGCGCGCAAGATATTGACGCAGGCCCGCGCCGGCGGGGACTTCGAGGCGCTCGCCAAGTTGCACTCGACCGATTTGCCCACCAAGAACAACGGCGGCCTGCTCGGTTGGATCAGGCCCGGCGGCTACATCCAAGGGATAGGCCAGAACGAGGAGATCGAGAAGGCGCTCTTCGCCGCGGCCGAAAACGACGTCGTCGGCCCGTTCGAGCTCGACGACGGCTTCCACATCTTCAAAATCGACCGGCGGCGCGAATTCCGGCAGATGGAATTCGACGAAGTGCGGAGCCGCATCTTCTCGAAGCTCCTCGACGAGCGGCGGCGCGATTACTTCGAACAGGCCTTCGCCGAACTGGAACGCAAATACAAAGTTGAGCGCTTCGGCTGGGCCCGGACGTACGACGACATGAAACCGGAAGAATTGATGGCCGAGGCCGAAGGAGCCGCCACGCCCCTCGTCGCGATCCAGGCCTACGATAAGTTCGCCGAGCGCTTCCCCAACCACGCCGACGCCGACAAGGCCCTCTTTATGTCCGGCTTCTTGAATTCCGAGGAACTCAAAGACTACGCGACCGCCAAGGATAAATTCCGGGCCCTGCTCGCCGCTTACCCCGGCTCCGACTACGCTACTTCCGCGACGTGGATGATAGAGCACATGGGCGAGGAGGATTTGACCTGGCCTCCCGATTTGGCTGGTTTGAAGGCCGGCGGAGAAGAGGGCGCGGAAACGCCGGAAGAAGAAACAGCCGAACCGGCGGCACGCGAAGTTGAAGAACGATAAACGCCGTTTCGACGTTCCCATATCGGCAGCGGAGGTTTACGCGGGATGGAAACGGACGAGCAAATAACGGTGGAGAAGGTATTCGTGGACTCCCCTAACGACTACGCTACGGTGCTCGCTATCGCGCGAAGGGCCCGCCAAATCCTCGACGAGTACCCGAAATATGAGGAGCGCCTCGAGAACGAGAAAGCCACGTCGATCGCGCTCCGAGAATATATGGATGGCGATTTCACGTTCGACGCGGACGTCAGTAAAATAAAGACCGACGAAGATTAAAAACCCCCGCGACGGGGTAACGCCGGACGGTTGCCGACAAGCCGTCCGGCTTTATGTTATCATACGCCCGTGGAGGACGAAAAATATGTCGACGTTCACTTCACGCGGCCTCCCTTCGGCCCGTTCACGTACGCCGTCGACGGCGAAGCGGCGCCGTCGCCCGGCTGCCGGCTCGAGGTTGAATTAGGCAAGCGCGCCGCGGTCGGGCTGGCGGGTCGCCCGGCGCCCCGGCCTTCGCCCTCCGTCAAGGTTAAAAAAATAACGAGGATAATCGACTACGAGCCTATTCTCCCACCCTTTATTTGGGAACTCCTCGAGTGCGTCTCCCGGCGCTACGCGGCCTCGCCGGGCGAAGCGGCGAGGCTCGCCTTGCCGATATCGCTCGACTTCAAACGCGACGACGTGCTCGTATTGACGGCCGAATTCGCCGCTTCCCCCGCGCTCGAGGGGCTGGGGGAAGACGAACGTAGGCTCGTGGGCGAAATTTGGGAGGCCGGGTGGCTCGGCGCCAGGGCGGCCGGCCTCGGCGAAGCCGTCCGCGGCCTTCATGATAAAAATATAATCGCCGTGGAGCCGTACGCGACGACGCCGGCCCTCGACGACCTCCTCGTATACGCGGCCGCGACCCCGGCCAAAAGGCTCGGCAAAGTTGGACAGGCCGTCGTCGCGGCGCTCGCGGAGGGGCCGCAACCGGCCAAGCGGTACTTGCGCGAGCCGAAGAAAAGAGACGCGCTCCGGCGCCTCCTGCGGCGCCGCCAAGTCGCGCTCGGCCTCGTCTCCAACGGGCCTTCTGCCGCCCCGCCTCGAGCCGGCGCGACGCTCGTAACGGGGGGCGACGCCGGCCGCCGGCTGGAGGAGGCGCTCGCGGCCGCGCGGGATGCCGGCGCCCAGAGCGTGCTCGTACTTGTCCCGGAGATGTACCGCGTCCCCGCCGTTCGCCGGCGGTGCGAGGACTACTGGGGAAACTCCTTCGAACCCTACTATTCGGATATGTCGCCCGGGGCGCGGTGGCGCGCCTTCGTACGTTGCCGGCGGCGCACGGCGACGCGCGTGGTCGGTTCGCGGTCCGCGCTTTTCCTGCCGCTGCCGCCCGAGGCCGCGGTCGTAATCACGGACGAGGCCGACGGCGCGTACAAGCAGTGGGAGATGCCGCCCTATTACCACGCGCGCGACGTGGCCGCCGCCCGGGCCGCGAGCGCGGCCCTCGTAATGGCCGCGGCGGCGCCCTCCCTCGAGGCGTACGCCCGCGTGTCGTCGGGCGACGCCGCAATAAGGCCCCTCGCCGAGGCTGGCCGAAAACCCGAGTTGACGATAGTGGACATGGCGAAAGTCGTCGCGGCGGAAGGGCCGGTTATCCTCTCCGCGGCGTTGGTCCGCGGCCTGCAGGAAACGCTCGCCGCGGCTAAGCGCGCGCTGGTGGTCGTCAACCGCCGCGGGTATATACCCCATATCTACTGCGACGCGTGCGGCAGGTCGCTGACGTGCGGCCGCTGCGACGTCGCCTTCACCTATCACAAGGAGGAACGCGTCCTCCGCTGCCACTACTGTATGCGGCGCGAGCCTATGCCGCGGCGCTGCCCCTACTGCGGAAAAGAAAAGCTTACGGGCGTCGGCTTCGGAACGGAAAAGCTGGCCGCGGAGGTCGAATTGCTCTTCGGGAGCGCGCGCGTCGGCCGCGCCGACTCGGACGCGCTGCCGACGCCGGCCCGCGCGCGGTCATTCTGGGAAGACTTCGCCGCCGGCGCCTACGACGTCGTCGTGGGAACGCAGATGGCGCTCCGCGCCCTCGACGACGAGGTCGCCCTCGCCGCTCTCGCCAGCGCCGATACCGCGATGAACCTGCCCGACTTCCGCGCCTCGGAGCAAACCTTCCGGACCTTAAGGCGCATGCTCGAGCCCTCGAGCCGTCGCCGCCGCGTCCTGATACAAACCTTCTACCCCGACCACTACGCCGTGGCGGCCGCCGCGGCCGGCGACTACGAGGCCTTCGCGAAACAAGAACTCGCGTTTCGCCGCCGCCTCAACCTGCCGCCCTTCACGCACCTCGTCAACGTCGTCGTCGCCGAGCGCGAAGAGGCCGGCGGCGAAAGGAAAGCATCCGAGGTCGCGACCCGTCTCGAGGGTATATTCGGCTCGCGGGCGGACATCTTGGGGCCCGTGCCCGCGCCCGTCGCGCGCTCGCGGGGAAGACGCCGCTGGCAGATATTGATTAAAACGGATTTAAGGGAAATAGAAAACGCGGGGGCCGAGCTCGCCGCGCTCGCGAGCCGCAAAGGGCCGGCGAGAGTACGCGTCGACGTCGACCCCTACGAGCTGTTCTAGGCGCCCTCAGCGGAGGAGAGCTTTGATCCGCCCCAACGACGTCGGCGCCGAGGCCACGTCGCCGAACGATATGCGCAGGCGGTCCGTCTTGGGCGAACGTTGCCCTTCGGTAGGTTCGTAACCTTTGTTTATGAGGAGGCGGTTTGAACTGGCCGTGTACCCCCACACCTCGATCTTCGTCGTGAGCTTTTGGTTGCGCCACCGCAGCTCGACTATGAGGTTGTCGCGACCGTTGTACGCGAAGGGCGTCGTAAATTTCACGCCGAACCACTGGTCCTTGACGCCGTTTATCGTTATCGGGCTCGCCCGGGCGACGAGGACCGGCGTATTGCCGCCGTAATTTCGGCCGAAATTAGTCGTCAGCTCGGGAAGGGCCGTATGGCACAGCCGCATCTCGAACTCGTAGAAATTGCCCGCGGCGTACGTATCGTACGATTGGTACTCGACGCGCGTCACGGCCGCGCTGAAATTCAGTTCGCTCTTGAGGACCAAACACTGGACCCGGTACGCCAGCCCTCAAGTACCGCAAAAGGGGATGTTCAAGTTGAACCCCTTCGTGCCTACGATAACCTGGCTCGAGAACGCCGCGGCCGCTAACGCGAGCGCCGCAGCCGTCGCTAGAATTCTCCGCACCTCGCTACCTCCTTCGCGACCCTCGCTTCGAGTTGATTATACCAGAAAAAGCCGCTCCATAAAATTAATAAAAAAAAGAAGGCCAAACCTCAGCCGGGAATATAAAAATAAAGGGGGTGAACCGTAGATGAAAAAAACTGCCTCCGTCGGCGCCGCGCTCCTGCTCGCGGCCGCCACGACGTCCGGACAGCTCACGGCGTCGCGCGGCGAGATAACCGTAATCATGGATGACTTCCGGACCGACGCCGGCAACGCGCGCGTCGCGCTATTCGACGCGAAGGAGGGCTTTCCCTACGAAACGGAAAAAGCCCGCGAGGTCGAATTCGTCAAAATTAAAAATTACGGGGCGCGCGCCGTCTTCACGGATATCCCGTACGGCACCTACGCCGTCGCCGTCCTCCACGACGAGAACGCCAACGGCGAGATGGATTTAAATTTCTTCAGGGTTCCTACGGAAGGGTACGGCGTCTCCAATAACGTCCCGAGCACTTTGACTCGGCCCGCCTTCGACGACGCGAAATTCAAACTGGACGAGGAACGTCTGATTATCCAGATATTTATTCAGTACTAGAAATTTTTGCGACATGGAAGGCGGCGACGCCGGCCGAAGCGTAATCGCGCGCCGAGGGCGATTTCGCCGTCAGCCGCCTATGGTGGCCTCGGGCGACAGGTCCGCGGGCGCGGCCGGCGGCTCGAGGCCGTCCTCGCCCCCCGCCTCCTCCAACAGGCCGTGCGCCGTTATTACCGCCTCGACGTTCGCGCGGCGCGCCGCGGCGTCCGCGCCGCCGAGCCGGCAGAGGTTTCCCTCGCATCGCTCGCACAACGCGACGGTCGTAAGGTCCAACGTCTTGTATCCGATTGCGAACTTCATCGCGCACCGCGGCTGGCGGCAGTGCATAAGGCCGAAAGTGTGGCCCAACTCGTGGATAACTAACTTCGCAAAACGGACCAGCCGCCGCTCGGAGCTATCGCAATAGAAGCCCATCCGGTACGTCGAGATCACCGCGGACCCGCCGGGGCACCGGCCCATGCCGAATAAGAAGTTCAGGTTGCCCGTGAAAATGTCCTGCGCGGTGATGCCGACGACGCGGTAAGCCTCCGGGGGCGCGTTCGCCTCCAGGTACCTTAGCAAACTCGCGGCGCCGTATTGGCCCCGGCCCGGGTAGTAGTACGCCTCCTGCAGCGGCAAGGGCTCGGCGACGGCGACCTCGCGGCCCAGCGACGCCTCGACGACGCCGCTCGCGAAGGCAACGTCGCCCTCGGGAACGTCCCCGATGGGGACGACGTAGATCTTCGCCACCGCCGGGGGACCATAACTCTCCCGCGGCGGACCACCGTCGTCGCGCAGGTAAGCCCAGAGCACGAACGCGGCCGCGGCCGCGGCCAAAAATGAAATGGCGATGGAAGGTAAATACTTCTTCAGGTTTTATTCGACCGGATGGTCGGGCGAGCGTCCGGCGAGCGCTCCCTCTTAAGATCGGTTTTACGGTCTCTATCCTCCCGGCGTAAATTCCACCAGCTCAACCAGCTCGTATTTGTCCCCCGGGAAGTAATGTTCGTATCTTATACACCCGACGCCCCGCGCGTACCACCAGCTCTCGTAATGCCCGGGGTCTTCCACGTAATCGTAGCGCGCCAGGTATACGTCGCCGAAATCGCCGAAGGGCACGCTCATCGCGAACGGGCCCATAACGAAGACGCGGTACTTATCGTCCTCCCACTCTTGGCCGTCGGCGGGCGGCAGCTTGAGCCAAAGGTGGTATTCCCCCCTGGGGTCGTTCTCGGCCCAGTTGGCCCAGACCTCGCCTTCCTCGAGGCGGAAGTAATAATCGCCGTCCGTCTCCCTCGTGCGCCATATTTTCACCGGGCGGCCTTGGCCATCGTACGTCGTCCCGGCTATTACCGTCTCGAGGGCGATAGGGCCGCCGCGCCTTTTACCGGAGAGGTCGTGCCAGCGACCCTCGCCGCGCCAAAAAGTTTTGTCTCGCGCGGGCCAATAGGAGCCCTCGGGCACAGCCGGCCCCTCTACGTCCTCGCCGCAGGCCGCGCACAAAGCCAGCGCGGCGACTGCGAAACTCAACGGACGTGTCATAACCTTACTCCTATAAAAGTTTTTATTTAACCTAGCGAAGGACGCCGCGGGCCTTTCGGGTCCGACCGCCGTACGAAAACCGACGTCGTGCTTATTTGAGCAAAGCGGCGCTCGGTCTTACCCATATAAATATACACCCGGCGCGGCGGAAAAGCAAGCGCTAGACGCGCCGCCCCCGGTACGCGCCACCCTCAGCCGGCGCCCTAGTTGGGCGCGCGAAAGTCAAGTTACCGGGCCGTCCTTTGTTGATATAAGCCGAGGAGTATGTTATTTTCAAACGACGTGACGGCGAAAAAGATACGTTGCGCCGTAAACGCGGCCGTGGCCGGGGCCTGGGTTACGTTGGCGTGTGCCCCTGTGGTCATTAGCCCGGAGACGTCCGACCCCGGCACGACCTGGGTCGCCGACGAGGGCGGCGGCCGCGTCTTAAAAATAAACAGGTCCTGCTCCGGCGTCGTCGCGACCTCGCCCGACCTGGGGCGGCCGGTGGCGGTCCTCTTCGACTCCTACAAGGGGTACTGCTGGGCGGCGGACGCCGAGGGCGGCCGCGTCTTTCGCCTGACCGCGCGGGGCGTCGTCGAGAAAACGCTCTACGGCTTCGGCGAGCCGGTGGCGTTGGCCTATTTCCCCAAGGAGAACGCGGTTTGGGTCGCGGACCGGGCCGACGGTAAGGTTTACAAGTTGACGGAGCGCGGGACCATCAGCGCCACCATAGGCGGCCTGAAGGAACCGGTGGCCGTTGCCGTCGACATGCGCCAGGGCGACGTCTACGTCGCGGACGCGCGGGCCGGCCGCATCGTCCGCTACGACCGCTCGGCGAAACCCTTACTCAGTTATTACGGCTTCAAAAACCCCCGGGCCATCGCTTTCGACAGCGGCTTCGGCTACCTCTGGGTCGCCGACACCGGGAACGGCCGCATCGTCAAGATGAAACCCTCGAGTGAAAAAGTCGTCGAATCGCGGGAGCTGAAGGCCCCCACCGCGGTCGCGGTAAACCCCGGCACGGGCGTCTGCTTCGCCGCGGACGCGGAGGCGGGCAAAATCATCTCGCTCGCGGGCAACGGCGTGCTCCGTTGGACCAACGACGAGTACCGCCGGCCGGCGGCCCTCGCCGCCAACGCCGCCGACGCGTCCGTCTCGGTCGCCGACGCCTACGACTTCGAAGTCGCGAAATTGAAGGGGAACACCGGCAAACCGGGCGACTACAAATCGGTCGCGGGCTTCGCCAACCCCGTAGCCCTCCACGGCGACCCCGGCACGAGGTAAAAAGCTCCGCCCCGAGCCGCGGCCTCCTCCCCTAACGCGTATGAAAAAAATAGACCTGCACGTACACACGGTCCACTCCGACAGCCCATTGACCGTCGCCGAGGTCGCGCGCCGCGCCCGGCGAGCCAAGGTCACCGTAGGCATCTGCGACCACCTGTCGCCTTACCACAAAATGTTCGAGGCGGGCGCCTTCGACGACTACGTGGCCGACATCCGCGGGCACGGCCTCCTCCTCGGCGCGGAATATTGCATCGGCGAAACCATACCCGTCGACGACGAAAGGCTGGCCGAGCTCGATTACCTCGAGGGCGGCCTGCACGCCGTCGACTTAGGCGATAAAAAATATTTCTTCTGGGGCTCGGAGGCCCCGGAGGACGCGGACGCGTTCGTGGACCGCTACCTGGAGACGACGCTCGCCGCCGTCGCCAACGACCCCCTCGACGTAATAGCTCACCCCACGTACCTCCCGGCTCCCTTGAGCGAGCGATACGACGAGATATGGGACGAGCGGCGCTGCCGCGAACTTTGGGGCGCGGCGGCCGCGCGCGGCGTCGCGGTGGAGATCAGCGGCCGGTGGTCCGTCCCCGGGCCGAGGCAGATCGAACTCGCCCTCGAGATGGGCGCTACCTTCGCCGTCGGCTCCGACGCCCACCGCCGCGAGGAACTCTTCGACGTCGGATACGCATATCGGATGTTCGAGCTTTTTAACGTTCCCGAGGGCCGCATCTTTTGGCCCAAACGTAAAAAGATTAAGAAGTAAAATTATGGCCCGAGAAGAAATCGCCGCCTTCCTCGCCTACCTCGCCGGCGTCGAGCGGGCGTCGCGGCACACGGTCCGCAGTTACGCGAGCGACCTGAGTCAGCTCAACGCGTTCGCGGCGCGGTACGACCCCGGGCGCGACGTAACGACGTTCACCGCGCTGGACCTGCGGCACTTTTTGGTTTACCTCCGCGAAGCGGGCGTTTCGCCGCGGTCGCTCGCCCGCAAACTGTCGGCCCTGCGCCGCTTCTATAAATACTTGCGCCAAAAAGGGCTGATAAAAGATAACCCGGCCGCGGCGCTGAGGACCCCCAGGTTCACGCCCGGCCTGCCTACTTTTTTTAAAGTCGAAGAGGCCGCGGCGATGCTCGACGGGGCCGCGGCGCAGGCGCAATTGCCGCCCGCCGCCAGGTTTAAAAACGAACGGGCGCGCGCGCGTGCGGCCGCACGTGCCCTCCGCGACTGGGCCGTCCTCGAGCTCCTCTACGGTGCCGGCCTCCGCGTCGGCGAACTCGTCTCCTTGAACGTGGGCGACGTCGACGTAAAAAGAGGGCTCGCGACCGTCGTCGGCAAGGGCGATAAGATGCGGGTCGTGCCGACGGGCGCCAAGGCGGCCGCGGCGGTCGCGAAATACGTTGAAAAGCGGGCCACCCTCGAGCCGGCGCCGGCCGAAAAGAGGCTATTCCTAAGCCAACGCGGCAAAGCGCTTAGCGAGCGGAGCGTCCACCGCCTCGTCGCCCGGACCGGCGGCCCCGGCGCCAAGCCCCACACCTGGCGTCATACTTTCGCGACCCACATGCTCGACGCCGGCGCCGACCTCGAGACCATCCGCGAGCTCCTCGGCCACGAAAACGTCGCGACGACCGCCATCTACGCCCACGTGACGACCCGTCGCCTGCGCGACGTTTACGACCGCTGCCACCCCCACGCCGCGCGAAAAGGAAAACCGCTCGGCCGCGACGAAAAATAATACTTTCGGGCCGATTACTTTTTTATTATAATCGCCGGATAACATGGAAAAATTTCACGGCACCGCCGTTCTCTCCGTCAGGCGCTACGGCGCCGTAGCGCTGGGCGCGGACGGCCAGGTAACCGTCGGCGATACGGTCCTCAAGGCGGGCGCCGTCAAGGTCCGCGAGCTGTTGGACGGGAAAGTCCTGTGCGGCTTTGCCGGCGCGACCGCGGACGCGCTCGCCCTCTTCGAACGCCTCGAGGAGAAACTCAAAGCCTACCCGCGCAACCTGCCTCGAGCCGCGGTCGAACTCGCGAAAACCTGGCGCACGGACAAAATGCTCCGCCAGCTCGACGCCTTGATCGCCGCCGTCGACGCCGAACATTCGTACGTCATAACCGGCGCGGGAGACGTCCTCGAGCCTGACGACGGCATAATCGCGCTGGGCTCCGGCGGCCCGTACGCCCTTGCCGCGGCGCGCGTCTTGCTCAAACACACGGAATTATCCGCCGCCGAGATATGCCGCGAAAGCCTCGCCGCCTCCGCGGCCATCGACCTCTATTCCAACGGCAACATAACAGTTCTCGAGCTCAGTAAATAATATGTTCGAACTTAACCCCGAGGGAGCACCCGCCGGCGTAACCCGCGACGGCCGAGCCCGCGCGGCCGGCGGCCAACGAAATATTTAAAACCATTAAAAGAAAGGAACCCATGTACGAACCAGATTTCGCTACCATCGCGCGTCACATGATGCAGGAAAACGTCCGCATCCGCGCCGGGGAGACGGTCCTCATCCGCGCGCGCGCCGACGCGCAAAACTACGCCGAGTCCATCGGCGCCGAAGCCGCGCGCGCCGGCGGCCACCCGCTCATCGTCGCCGCCAACGACGAGTTCCGCCTCCACGTCGAAAACGAGACGCCGCCCGACGTCCTGGGCGAAGCGCCGCCCCACTTGATCGAGCTTATAAACAACTCCGACGTCATCATCAAGATAAACACCAACTGGCGCGACCCCCACCTCAGCCGCCGCGTAATACCCGAACGCGCGACGCTGGTCCAAAAAAGGACCAAGCCGGTCATGGACGCTATGTACGCCACGAAAGCACGCCGCGTCATCGTTACCGACTTCCCCACCGCCGAGCAGGCGAGCTTCTACGGCATAGACTTCAAAAAATACCACCTGCTCTTCTGGCGCGCCGTCGAGGTCCCGCCGGCCACGCTCAGAGAACGAGGCCGCGCCGTCCGCGATAAACTGCGCGACGCGAGCGATATATCCATAAAATCGAAGAAAGGAACCGACCTCACCTTCTCCATCGCCGGCCGCAAAATCCTCGTCGACGACGGCATCCTGGGGTACCCAGGCAACGGAAACGGCCCTCTCATCGCCAACGTCCCCGCGGGCGAGGTATATTGCGCGCCGCTCGAGGATTCCGTGAAAGGGCGCGTAGTCCTCGACCGCGTATTCATCCAGGGAGAAAAGGTTGCCGACCTCGTCTTGGAATTCGAGAACGGCGGCGCCAAACCGGTGGCGGCTAAGGCGGGGTTCGACATCTTCAACGACTTCGTCGAAGCCGGGCACGGCGACTGTCTGCGTTTGGGGGAATTCGGCATCGGCCTCAACCCCGCGGTCGTCGACGCCTACGGTTCGATCCTGACCGACGAAAAGATGGTCGGGACCGTTCACCTCGCGCTCGGCGAAAACCGCTTCATGGGCGGCACGAACTCGTGCTCGTTCCACCAGGACATGTTGATCTTCGAGCCGATGGTCGCGGCCGACGGCACCGTCATAGTGGACAAAGGCGAGTTGGCGGGAATCTCTTGAGAACGGGGCTACGTTGAAACCGGGCCTTAAGGACGTCACGGCATTAAGCCCCGCGGAACGAGCGACGTTTATAGAAACTTTGGGGGAACCTTCTTACCGCGGGGGTCAGCTCGAGCGGTGGCTCTTCGCGCGGGCCGCGCCGGCCTTCGACGAAATGACGGACCTGTCGGCCGCTTTGCGCGAAAAGCTCGCCCGGACGTTCTACATCCCGCGCCCCGCGGTAGTCGATGCCGCGGCCGACGACGACGGCACCGTCAAGTACCTGCTCGAGCTGGAGGACGGCGCGCACGTCGAAACCGTGTACATACCGGGAGGCGACCACGACGGCGTCTGCGTCTCGAGCCAGGTGGGCTGCCCGTTCGACTGCCGCATCTGCGCTACGGCGTCGCTCCCTTTTCGTCGAAACCTGAGCGCCTACGAGATCTTTATCCAATTCGCCATAATACAGAACCGCCACCCGGACGCGCGGGTCCGCAACGCCGTCTTCATGGGCCAGGGAGAACCGCTCGCGAACTACGCAAGCGTCGTCGGCGCGGTCGAACTGCTGCGGCGACACTTCGACGTCGGCGGTCGTCGTATAACGGCGTCCACCGTCGGCTTGCCCCGCAAAATCGTCAAATGGGCCGACGAAGGGCCCGCGATAAAACTCGCGGTCTCGCTGAACAGCGCGGTACAAAAAACGCGCGACGAGCTGATGCCGCGCGCGGCCCGCTACGGCCTCGACGACCTGGCCGACGCCTGCGGCTACTACGCGCGGCGGACGCGGCGGCGCCTTACCTTCGAATACGTCGCGTGCGCGGGCGTCAACGATGACCTGCGCCACGCCCGCGCGCTCGTCGCCTTCACGCAGCGCGTACCGTCCAAAATAAACGTAATTCCGTTCAACGACTGGCCCGGCGCGCCGTACGAGGCGCCGAACGAAGAAAGGCTCGCGGCGTTTTTGGCCGAGGTCGCGAAGGGACCTATGGCCCTTACGGTCCGCCGGCCGCGAGGGAGTTCGGTGCACGCGGCCTGCGGCACCCTCGCCAATCGGACCGCCGCCCGCCTGCGCGCGTAACGTTATGTCGTATCAAGTCGGCGACGTAAAAGTTCACCTGTTGCGCGACTCGGTATACTGGACCGACGCGGGGGCCATCTTCGGCATAGTGCCCAAGCCGATATGGTCGCGGCACGCGAAGCCGGACCGGCGAGGCCGCGTCCCGCTCGCGGTAAACTGCTACCTCATCCAAACCAAGCGGCAAAATATCCTCGTCGACGCCGGCCTCGGCAACAAGCTCAACGCCAAATGGCGCGACATCTACGCGGTTAAAAAGGACGGCGCGCTGGTCGACGAGCTGGCCAAAATCGGCCTCGCGCCCCGCGACGTAGACGTCGTCATCCTGACTCACCTTCACTTCGACCACGCCGGCGGCGCGACCACGACGGACGAGGAAGGCGTCCTACGCATAACCTTCCCCAAAGCCACGTACCTCGTACAGCGCCGCGACTGGGCCGACGCCACCCACCCCAACGAGCGGACGCGCGGCGGGTTCCAGCCGGAAGACTTTCTACCCCTCCGGGAAGCGGGGCGCCTCCGCCTCCTGGACGGCGACCACTTCGTAAATAAAAACGTCTCGACGGTCGTCACGGGCGGCCACACCACCGCGCACCAGGTCGTGCGCGTCGCCTCGCGCCGCCAGGTCGCCTACTTCCCGGGCGACGTAATCCCGACCGCGGCTTACTTCCCGCCCGCCTACGCCACGGCCTACGACCTCCACCCCCTGACCACCCTCGAGGCGAAGAAGACGGTCCTCCGGCGAACCGCCCGGCGGCGGGGGCTCCTGTTCTTACCCCACGAAACGGACCACCCGGTGGGCCGGGTCGAAGCGGACGAGAACAAGCGATACGTTTTCAAGCCCGTAGCGCCCGAAGAAACGCCGCCCCGCAGCACGAAAAACCAACCCAGGAAGCGATAACCTATGACGACGGATCTCAAGGGCAGGTCCTTCTTGACGCTCGCGGACTTCACGGCCGAGGAAATAACGGCCGTCCTCGAGGCGGCGGCCGAGCTCAAGCGGGAACGCGCCGCAGGGATGCGGCGCGAGACCCACGTCGGAAAAACGCTCGCCCTCCTGTTTCAAAAGCCGTCACTGAGGACGCGCGTCTCCTTCGACGTCGCGATGCACGAGCTGGGCGGCGACGCGCTGTACCTGGGGCCGGAGGAGGTGGGCGTCGGCAAGCGCGAGTCGATCGCCGACGTCGCGACGGTCCTCTCTCGGTACGTCCACGGCGTCGCGGCGCGCGTCTTCGGCCACGAGATAGT
The DNA here is from genome assembly GCA_011773985.1 of Candidatus Zixiibacteriota bacterium. Classification (GTDB taxonomy): domain Bacteria; phylum RBG-13-66-14; class B26-G2; order WVWN01; family WVWN01; genus WVWN01. Next base: position 25,478 of record WVWN01000054.1, read on the forward strand.
CGAAAGCCTCGTCGAATACGGCACGGTCCCCGTGATCAACGGCCTCTCGGACCTGCTGCACCCCTGCCAGGTCCTCGCCGACCTCATGACGGTCCACGAGCGGTTCGGCAAATTCGAAGGGCTTACGCTCGTCTACGTCGGCGACGGCAACAACGTCGCGAACTCGCTTATGTTGGGCGGCGCCGTAGTGGGCCTGAACGTGACGGTAGTGACGCCCGCCGGCTTCGAGCCGCCGGCGGAGATCATCTCGCGGGCGCGAAAGCTGGCGCGACGGTCGGGCGCCAAGGTAGCGGCGACGAACGACCTATCCGCGGCGAACGGCGCGGACGTCCTCTACACCGACGTGTGGGCGAGCATGGGGCAGGAGGACGTCGCGGCGCGCAAGAAGGAAGCCTTCCGGGGTTTCACCGTGGACGCGGAGATGCTCGCGGCCGCGGCGCCCCACGCCATCGTCCTGCACTGCCTTCCCGCCCACTACGGCGAGGAAATAACGGAAGACGTCGCCCGCGGCCCCCAAAGCGCGATATGGGACGAGGCGGAAAACCGCCTCCACGCGCAAAAGGCGCTTTTGGCTATGTTGCTGTGAACAAGGTTAAAATTAAGAAAAAATTATTAGCGATCACGTTCGCGCTGGCGGCCTTGACGGCCGCCTTAAATGCGGCCGGGGCACCAAAGCGCGATAAAATACCGCTGTACCTCTGGGCTAAGCCTACGCCCTTCGCGACCGTCGAGGGCGAGGGCGACGACGCGTATCACCCGGGCGAGCTCGCGGTGGTTGCCGGCCGCTGGCGGCGAGGCGGCCTGGCCGGCGGCGCCATCCTCCTCTGTTCCATAAACGAACCCCAGCTCGAAGAGAAAAACGTCCTCGCGGCCGAACCTTTCCACGTACGTTATTTTTACTTGGACGTACTGCCGCCGGACGCGGCCGCGGCGGAACCGGGCGGCTTCGCCCGCGCGCGGGGCCTCGTCGCCGCGGACGACCTCTACGCGTACGCCTACATACTACGCCCCGATAAATTGGAGACGCTGGCGCGGCCCATTTTGGACGAGGAAAAAGTTCGGCGTAACCTCGCCGCGCTGCGCAAGGACATAAAAAAGATAAAGCTCGACTTAATTACGGGCGAGGCGCACCGGCCTTATAATAAAAAATATAAAATCGTCGCCGACGCCGCGGCGGCCGAGCTCGAGCTGGAGGCCGCAGACTACGAACGCGGCCTGGCCGTCGTCTTCGCGCGGCTCGAGCGCCTCCCGCCTCTCGACAGCGACGTGCTCTTCCGCTACCTGGACGTCTACGTCGTCACGGATTTGGAGACGGGCGACGCGCGGTGGGCGCTCGCCTGCGTGGGCGGGTATTATTTGGAATAATTTAAGGCTGTTAAGCGGTATAAAAAAGCCGGCCCAGGGGCCGGCACTTTTTTCATAGACTCGTTTATCGACTAGACTTACTCGGACCCGCCTTCGACTGTACCGGCGCCGGCGCGTCTTTAAACGACGCCTTGATTTGCCCGAGCGACGCCGGCGCGACCCCCGACATCGGCTCGCTCCACATCACGTACCCGACGTTCGGGTCGTCCCAATGGTCGTAGATGCGCGTGACGTTGACATCCTGCCAGGTCTTGCCTTCCATCTCCGCTTCGGACTGCGGGTCCCAGGTGTCACCGTAGGCGGGGATATTCTCGCTCGAGGCGTTGTACACGTCGTAGCCGGACTTGCTTCCGGCGAAGGTGTTGCCGCCGGGATCGGTCGGCGTCCCGAGGTCCGGCGCCCCTTCGGTAATGTAAACGCCGTGGCCGCCGTTGTCGCGGACGACGTTATCTTTTAAAAAGATGCGGGGCCCCAATAATTCCAATCCCGCGCCGGCGTTATCGCTGACGTCGTTTCTTTCGACCTTCACGCTGGAACCCAATAAAGTATAAACATTAACCGCGACGGCCGTGCCGTTGCCGCGGAAAACGCAATCGTAAATCCTGGGATAAGCGGGCGGCGTCCTCCCGCAGCTCACCGCTATCCCCTTGCCGTTATTATAAAACCGAGAGTTCTTAACCGAACCGGTCGCGGTGGAGACCGACAAAGCCGTCCCGGCGACGCGCTCGAGGCGGCAATCCGAAACGCCCCAAGAGACGTCCAAGCGTACGGATATCCCCTCGCGGCAATCAGTTACGTCGGTATTGCGAAAGGACATCCCGCCGAATTCCGGAAAACCGGAAGTCGCTTTGTAGCAGTTCGCGATAACGCTATCGAAAACCGATAGCGAAGGCGTTCAACCGTTCAAACTCAACGCCGAACCGCCGGGATTAGTAAAACTACACTGGCCCACCCAAAGACCGGAGTGGGTACCCGCCCCGGCTTCGCCCTCGACTCGAAAACCGGCTAAAAGAACGGGATTGTGGCATTCGTTCGTCGCGATGGACCCGTCCAGCTTGGCTTCCGGGTTTGGTTCGAACGTACTTCCGCCGTCATCGTCCTCCACGGTGATTTCTTCCTCAAACGTCCCCCGGCACATGAACGTGTTCTCGCCGCTCACGCGCGAGAGGGCGTACGTAATCGTTTGCCAGGGCTCGAGCGGGCTGCCGTTCCACGTCGGGTCGTCGCGGCCGTCGTCGCTGTCGACGTAGTACGTCGCCGCTTCGGCCCAGCCGACCGCGGCGACGATTATTGCCAAAATTATTAATTTGCGCACGGCGCCTTCCTCCTTTCGAGCGCCTCAATCCCAAAAAAATTTACCACGTATCCGCGTTTGTGTCAAGCAAATTATAATAAGTCTTAGCAGCGCCGTTTGCCGTTTAAAAAAGGCCACCGGTTTGATATAATCGCGGAAAAGCAACCGTCGGGGAACGTCATCCTTCCCCGCTCGAGGCGACTATGGCGGGCAAGAGCAAAAGTATTCCGACGCCGCGCGGCGAGATATATATCCCGCGGCGCCGCCTCGGCGGGGGACGGCTGGCGATAATTGTCGTCGCAGCTCTCGCCGCGGCGGCCGCGGCCTTCTTCGGCCTTGCCGCGTGGGCGGGCATCTTCGATAAAGATAAGGCGGCCCCCCGTATCACCCTCGAGGCGCCGGCCGAAGGCGCCAAGTACGAGGGCGTAATGGAAATCGCCGGCGTCGTCGCGGACGAATCCGAATTGAAAGAGTTCACGGTCGCGCTCGACGGCGCCGACTGTACGCCCGAGCTCGAGCTGGGCAAAAGGCGCAACCTCAAGTTCCGCTTCACGCTCGAGACGGCGCGCCTGGCAGACGGACGCCACGAGCTGGCCGTAGCCGCCGCCGACGCCCGCGGCAACCGCGCGCGCGCCGACGTAACGTTCTACGTCGAAAACCACCCCACCCTGGTAGAGCTCACCTTCGAGCCGGGCCGCGTCGACCAGGGCCGCGTGCTCGTCGTGAAGCTCAACGCGAACAAGAAGCTCTACGACCTCGAGGGCGAATTCTGGGAACAGAAATTCCCGTTCTACAAAACCGGCGAGGGCTTTACGAGCATCGTTGGCGTCCGGGCCTCGTGCCCGCCCGGCGAATACGCCGTCGCCGTAACCGCCTACGACGCTTACGACGAGCCCCTCGAGCTAAAGGGAACGCTGACGGTCCGAGACGGCGGCTACGTCGAGGAAAAGGTAATCATAGCCGCGCCCGAAAAAAAGAAGATCTTCGACCCGGCGCTCGAGGAGAAGAAAATGCTCGAGTACCGCAAAATCCAGAGCATAATCACGCGGCGCCGCGACGAACAGCTCTGGGCGGGCGCCTTCGCGACGCCCGCGGAAGGCCGCATCACCTCGCCCTTCGGTACCTACCGAACCTACAGCACCGGCAGCAGCGAGCGGCACATCGGCGTCGACGTCGCCAACGAGGAAGGAACGCCCGTGCGCGCGGCCAACCGCGGCGTCGTAATGCTCGCCGAGGAGCTAATCGTGCGCGGCAAGACCGTCATCGTCGACCACGGCCGCGGCGTCTTCTCCATCTATAACCACCTCGCCGCCGTTGCCGTCGAGCCGGGCCAGGAGCTCGAGAAGGGCGAGATTTTAGGATATATGGGCTCCAGCGGCCTCGCCACCGGCTCGCACGTCCACTGGGAGATCCGCGTCTTCAAGTGGGTCGTCGACCCCCTCGAGTGGACGAAAATGGTTTACACTTACCGCTCGGCCGAGGAGGAAGAGAAGGCCGAAGAAGACGTCGAGCGGGGTTACCAGGCCGCGCTGGCCGCGGCGCCCCCGGAGCCTAAAGAGACCGAGGGCGGCCGCCTCAAGCCGGGCGAACTCATCCCCGATATGGAGGGCGCGGATTAAATGGTTGAAAAAACCGAATACGACCCGACCGCGGAGGCGCCGGGGCTCCTGGAGGAGCTCGCGCCCTACAACGTCCACAAGATGACGTTGAACGTGCCCGCCGCGGCCTTGCTCGTCGTCGACATGCAGAACGCCTTCATCCACCCGGACGGCCCGCATTACTTGCCGGCCGGCGCCGCCGTCGTAGACAACGTCGCCGCGGCGGCACATGCCTTCCGCGAGGCCGGGCGGCCCGTATTCTACACCCGGCACGCGGAGGACCCGGCGGGAGGCAACGCCGGCCTGATGGCCGAATGGTGGGAGGATTCGTCGCCCAAGGAGGGGACGTGGGAGGCCGCGATCTTCGACGGCCTTGCGCCCCACCCGGGCGACGTCGTCATTCCCAAAATAAGGTATAACGCGTTCGTCGCGACGGACCTCGAGCTCCGCCTCCGCGAGGCGCGCGTGGAGGACGTCGCGATAACGGGCGTCATGGCCAACCTCTGCTGCGAGAGCACCGCCCGCGACGCCTTCATGCGCGACTTCCGCGTCTTCTTCGCCGCGGACGGAACCGCGGCCCCCTCCCTCGACTTTCACCGGAGCTCTCTTTTGAATTTATCTTACGGCTTCGCGTACGTGCTGAGCTGCGCGGAACTAATCGCGATGGCCCGCGCCGGCGGCAAAAAATAAGGCCCGCGGCGCGGGCCCGGCCGTCTCGCTTAAAATTACTTGGGCCTTAGCAGTTCGCTGTAGAGTTCGACGTGGCGGTCGGCGAAGACGTCGTTCTCGGGGGTGACGAACTTATCGTCCGCTTCCGCCGGGTTAATGTCGACCGCGACCGCGGCCTCGTCGTCGTCGAGGCGCAAGAGTACCTCGCCCCGCGGGTTCACGATCTGGCTGCAGCCGACGAACGTCGTCGCCTCGCCCCACCGGTCCTCCGTGCCGGTGCGCCCGGCGGTAACGGCGAAGACGCGGTTCTCGAGGCAGCGCGTAACCATCGCCGCCGGGCAATAGGGTAAGACGAGGGCGGCGGGATGAAGGATAATTTGCGCGCCCCGGAGCGCGAGGATGCGCATAACCTCCGGGAAGACCCAATCGAAACATATCATCATCCCGACGCGCGCGTACCCTATGTCGTAGACCTCGAACAAATCTTCGTCCGGCTGGTCGAAGAGCTCCTTTTCGCGGCGGAAGGGGTGGGCCTTACGGTAGACGCCGCGGAGGCCATCCGGGCCGACCAGGACCGCGCTGTTGTAAAGGGCGTCGCCGTCGGCTTCGGCGACGCCGGCGCAAGCGAAGGCGGCCCGCGGACGACACCAGGTCACGAGGCTATCTACGGTGAAGCCGCCCGCGACCGGTTCCGCGAACGTCTTCAGCTCGTCGCGGCTCTGGAACTGATACCCGCTCGCGAAAAGTTCCGGAAATACGTAAAGCTCAGCCTCGACGCCTTCCGCCAGCTCCAGCGCTCGCGATACGTTTCGCGAAACGTCGCCGAACGTCGGCGGGAATTGAACGAACGCTACGCGCATAACGTCAAACCGTCCCGACTCGAGCAGAGGTGAAGGATTTGTACGATTTCAAAACGGACCCGCACTTCGAATGCGTCGGCCACCTCACGACGCGCGAGGCCGACGTCGTCGTTCGCGTCGAAGGGTGGCAGCCGGAAGCCGACGGCCGGACGCTACTTTGGCTCGACCGCCACCAATACTTCAGCCGCACGTACAAGAGCCACCTCGTCGCCGAAATCGGCGCCGACGGCGCGGAGCGCGTTATATATCACGACATGCTGGCCGACTACCTTGAGCTCGAGCCGGGCAAGTCGTTCCGCGTCTGGATAATGGCCGCGGCGGCGAAGGCCGGCCCGGACGGTAAATTGCTCGTCGAGAAGGCGCGCTCGGGCCAGGGCCACGTCAAGCTCTACCGCCGCCTCTACGCCGACGACGCCGACCTTCCCCCCAAAACAGAAAAGAAGAAATCGCTCTGGGCCAGGCTAACGGGCCGCCGGTGAAACTTTACCCGGCTTCTTTTTTTGAAGTTACCCTCACGTCGTCCCCGCCCTTTATGCCCAACGCTACGGCGGCGTTCCCCTGAGCTATGGCGAGCTCGAGGCGGCCCATCGAGTTGATGAGCGCGAGCGGCGCGCCGGCGACTACCTCCGCGTAGTGCCGTTTGAGCGGGCCGAAGTCCACGTCGCAGCACCGCACGTAATACGCCTCCCACGCCGGGAGGTCCTCCTCTTTTATAGACGTGATGCAGTTGCCGAAGTGGTCCACGTGCAGGACGACGCCGCTGAGCTCGTCGCCCTCCATCGTCGCCCGGGGCCACGGGAACTTGACCGGGTCCTCGAGCGCGGGCCCCAAGCTCCGGTAGTCGGCGCCGCGGGCGATATGGGCCGCCGCGGGTGCGAAGAGGTCGCGGCCGTGAAAGGTGCTCGAGAACGGCCTCAGCCGGAACCGCTCCTCCTCCACGGCGACCGCGCCCGCCAATATGCCCTCCTGCAAAAAGGGCGTGAAGACGCCGTTGTCCGGGCCGACGAAGTAATGCCCCGCCGCGGACAACGCGAGCGCGCGTCGCCTCGAGCCCACGCCCGGGTCGACGACGACGAGGTGAATCGTATCCGGCGGGAAATACCGGGCGGTGGCCTCGAGTATGAGGGCGGTCGGGAGAATCTCGTGCGGCGGCACGTCGTGGCTAATGTCGACCAGCCGGGCCTCCGGGCAAAGGCTCAAGAGAACCCCCTTCATACTCGCCACGTACCCGTCGGCCAAGCCGAAGTCGCTCGTGAGCGTTATTATGCGTTTCTTGGCCGGCACGTCGTTCACGCCCGTTTACCTGCCTTACTCGCCCGGGCTAAAATTTACCCGGCCGTATTATTTTTAAAAATCTTCGAGGCGGTAGACATCGTAGGCCACTTCCTCGTACGGGTGAGCGGCCTTCATCGCGGCGACAACCCCCTCAATCACGTCGGCGGCCGCGACCATTTCGAGGCGCCACTCGTCGACCTCCTCGACGCGGCCGGCCACGCCCACCGCCGGCGACGTACCCTCGCCGCCGCGAAAGGTCCCCCGGCCCTTGTTCGCGAACGAACAGCGGGTATAGTCGCCGATAATGCCGGCGCCGGCTCGAGCCATCGCCCCGCGCACGACGCTGAGCGACTCCCACGGCACGAAGACAACTACCTTGTAACGCCGCGGCTTGTCCGCCATCGCGCCGCATAATAACAACGTGCCGGGGCGCTGTCAAGCGGCCCGCTTTTATTGACGCCGGCAAAGGCGTGTGCTAATATCGCGTCGTCGTGGTACGAGCGAGCACCGTCGCCGGCGTTATTGTGTTAATGGGGATAGCGGCCGCCGCGTACGCGTTGACGGTCGAAGGGCGCCAGCTCCGCCTCGACGGCGGCGTCTTCGCGCAAGAGGACGCGGAGTGGCTCGCCGCGCGCGCGCGATACCTCCTCAAACAAGGCGAGTACGGCCGCGCCAACGACTTCGCGACGCTGCTCGCGGGCGCCCCGCCGCCGGCGATGACCCTCGAAGCCCGGGCCCTCGCCGCCCGCACCAAATACTTCGCCGTAGGCCACAAGGAATCCTATTTGGCCTTCCGGGACCTTTACCGCGAAGAAAAGAAAAGGTTGGACTCCAAGAATAGGCCGCCCGCCGAAGAAGACCTGTCACGCCTCGCCGTCATCTCGCGGGAGGCCGTCGCGGCCCTCGGCACCGCCTACGGCCCGGGCGCCGTCCCCGGGGCGAAGGTCATTTCCCGCTACGACTCCCCCACCGCCAACACGGGCGCCGCGGAACCCCAGCTCACCCGATACGACTTGCGCTGGTCCGTCAACCTCGTCTTCCTCGTCCGCGAATACGACAAAGACAACCTGGCGGACGCCAAGGCCGCGGTCAAGGCCGCACTCGACGAGAAGCGGACCTACGAGGCGTACTTCCGCGACGTGAGCGCACCCAAGTCAACGAAGGCCCGCGCCGTCGACGACGTCTCGGGCAGCGTCAGCGACCGGGCCCGGAAAATGCTGCCCGCGGCCATCGCGCGCGAAATTCAGACGACCTACAACCTCGAGGGTTTCAAGTTCTGCCTCCAGAAGCCCGTAGACATCCCGGAACTCACCGCGTACGCCGCGCGCGTCATGGAGAACCCCGAAAACGAGGAGATTAAACTCGAGCGCTACGAAGACGCCGGCTACGCCGCCTACCGCGCGACGGCGACGGCGCGCGCCAAAGCCACCACGTCCCTCGCCGACGCGCTGCGCCACCTCGGCGTCGACCCGTACGCGTGGCGGCCTTTCGTCGGCAAATTGGAGGAAAAGGGAAAAGAAAAAGAAGGCGGCCCGGTCAGCCCGACTCGCGACGCCGCGCCGGGCGGCATTCCCCAAGAGGATTAATCGGCTTTAATGGAAAAATTATTTTTTGCCATTGTAGTCGGAACGGCGGCCGCGGGCGCGACCGTGTACGCCGGCTTTCCGGACGCCGCTACCGCGGAGCGGTTGTTCCTCAAAGAAATCGGCGCGCCGTACGGCGAACCCGAGGGCGTAACGACGAGCCCGTTCGTCGAGGGGGAAACGCCGGACCAGGCGCTTGGCGCCGTTCGCGTCGGCTATGGCTACTACGCGGAGGTTTACCTCGCGTTGTTCGTCCGGGAGGGCGGGCGTTGGCGCGTCGCCGACTTCGACGGCCCCTTCAACTACATGCCCGAGATCGGCGGCGACGAGGGGACCGTCGCCAAGGCGGAAATGGGGCCATGGACGTACTACGTCTTCACCTGCACCGAGGCGTCGTACGGCTCGGGTATGGGCACCGAGTACGATTATTTTATATTGTACCGCGTCGCCGACGGGAAGCTCGTCAAAGCCTTCGAGGGGGAAACGGGCTCGCGGGAGGATTACTACGCGCGCTGGTACGGCGGCGACGACTCCTCGGCCTGGGAATACGGCGCCCGCGTCGAACGGGAAACGGGTCTCACCTTCGTCGACGTAGAAGGCGACGGGACCCTCGAGCTGTGGGCGTTAACGCGCGAGGCCGCGGGTAAGGACGAACCGACGACGTACGTTACCGCCGAGCTCTACGCCGTCGACGACGACGGGAACTTCGCCTCCGCAGATGCGAACGTCTATTACGACGTTCTGGCGGCGAGGGAGTCGTTGACCGCGAAACTCATCCTCGCGCGCGCGGCCCTGGCCGAAGCGGGCGACGTCGCCGCGGCGCGCGCCTTCCTCGAGGAGGCCGCCGCCCTCGAGCCCTCGGCGGCTCCGGGAATAGGAAAAAGACTTAAATTTCTCGAGCGCTTAGCGGACGACCCGCCGGAGGCGGTCCGCCTTTATTACCGCGACGGCAGCGACGAACACAGCAAGCTCGTCGAACGTTATCCCGAATCTGCGGCCGCCGCGGAAGCGGTCGTCTCGGCGGGCAGGTTCGACGAGCTTATGGCCTTCTTGAAAAACCGCCCCGGCCACCCCCGTTGGCGGGAGGCGTACGCCTACGCCGTGCGCGAGGCGTTGTACAATATTAGCTACGAAGAAGATAACGGTTTGAATAAGAAGGACCTCAACCAGTTGAAGAAATACCTGGGCCGCTACGTCAAACTTACGGCCGACGCCGAGGAGCGCTCGCAAACGTTAACGCACCTGGCGGATTGCTACTACCATCTCGGCGACGTAAAGGCCGCGCGACGCCTATACCAAAATTCGCTCGCCGCGGCTCCCCACGGCACGTTCGAGGACTACAATTATTTAAGATTGGGTGACTGCGCCGCGGCCTCCGGCGACCACGCCCGGGCAATCGAATATTACATGAATTGCGCGAACCTGGACGACTGGTGGAGCGGGGAGGCGGCCGACGCGCTAATCGGCTACGCCGCCGTCCGCGAGGGGAGCAAGTGGCGCCACTTCTTGGATTACCTCGACGAACGCGGCGCGTATGACTACATGACGCTCGCAGCCGGCGACCTCGACGGCGCCGGGGGGCCGGACGTCGCGGTCCTCGTACGTTGGAAAGAAGGGCCGCACGAGTTGTACTACTTCCTCCGAACGGGCGACGAATTCCGCGGCGAGATGCTAACCGCCGGGCGGCCGTCGCTGTGGCTCCCCGGAATAGAATACGTATTCGAGGCCCCTCCCCAAGTTCTGTCGTGCCGCGAAACGGTCGAGGATGAAGAGGGCCGCGTTACGTACGAAGTGCTGTACCGCTACGACGGCTCGAGCATGCGGGAGGTCGCGCGCGTAAAGGCGGAAGAGGCCCGCGCCGCGGCCCCCGGCTATGAATACGAGGCAACGCTTACTTTCGTCGACGCCGCTCCGCCGGCTTTCGTCGTGGACGGGACCGTTCGCTCGGCGGAGGGCGAAACCGCGTTCAGGGAAGAATACGTCTGGGACGAGGATAAGTTCGCTTTCGTGTACGTAAAATAATAAACGATAAAACCAACCTGCCCGGAGGAAGGCGCCATGCGAGGACGCAGTTTAATTAAAATAGTGGCTTTAACGGTCGCGGCTGCGGCGCCCGCGGCCGGGACGCAATTCTGGACCGCCGAAGAACTCGCCCGCCCCTTCGGCCCGCCGCTCGTACCGCGCCTCGGCTGGGACGCGCGCGCGGAAAGTTACGACGCCGACGAGGTCTTCGGCAAAGCCTGCGCCTTTATTGAATACTGGCAGGTCAAGGACCCCAACGACCCGAACTACGGCGGCATCCGCGAGGGAGAAGACCTCCCCTATATCGTCCAGACCGACAACACGTCGGAGTCGGTCTGGGTATGGTCGCGTTGGCGCCAGTTCACGGGCAGACGCGAATACGACGAGGCCACGACGCGCTCGTGGGTATACATAAACAAATACCCGGCGTGGGAAGAAGAGGGTTGGGAGAACCCGGCCTCCAGATATTACCGCATCTACAACTGCGGTTGGGGCATGCGCGCCGAGATGATGTACCGCCGCGCCACGGGCGACGCGTCTCATAAAAACTACGGCCTCACGTGCGCGCGCTTCGTCGCCGACAACCCCATCAACATAGAGACCACGTCGTACCTGGCCAATTATTTGTGTACGGCCTGGGCCGCGGGCAACCTCTACGAGTACGGGCGCGACGTGGGCGACGACGCGTTGAAGGCGAAAGCTCTGTCGCTGGCGGCGAAAGTTAAAACGCTCGCGGAAGCCGCGCCCGCCCGGGGCATCGGTTATTACACCTGGGCGATGTCGGGTGGCGCCACCGTCTGGGGTTTGCATAATTCCTATTTTAAAGAGCACCCCCGAGAGGAGAAGGCCTGGATCTCGGAATACGGCCCTTACCTGCAGCGGTTGGTGAAACCGGGCGTCGGCACGTGGGACAACGCCTGGAACGCGTGGTTCATGCTTGCCCACCACGGCTGCTACCACGTTACGGGGGACGCGGCGTATTGGACCAAATTCGACGACATCGCCGCCAACCTCGTCGCCCAGGATACGGACGGCGACGGCGGCATCCCGCCGAGTCAGGCGCTGGGAGACGACCACGACCACACCTGGGTCACGTCGTACATGTGCCTTATGGGAATGGACCGCATCATTCGCGACCTGAGCGTGAAGAACTTCGTCGCGACCCCGGAGCCCGGCGTCATTGTATTGAAATGGGAGCCCGCATTCGAAACGCACGCCGCGGCCTACGACCTGTACCGGGAAACGGTCGGCAGCCCGGGCCGCCCCAAAATAACCGATAAACCCATCGCCGGCAACCCGCCTTACTCCTTTACGGACGGCGACGTCGTACACGGCCGAACTTACCGCTATTGGCTCGAGGCCCGAAGCCCGGGGGGCGACCACGTCCGCGTACACGGCCCGATAGAGAGGAACGCGGGCGCGCTGAAATGCGCGTTCGCGCTCGGCCAGAATTACCCCAACCCCGTAACGGACGGTAGCACGACGGTCCCGTTCGCGCTCGCGCGCGGCGGCAAAACGCTCTTCCGCGTCTTCGACGTCGCCGGGCGCGAAGTATACCGGGCCGAGAACGTCTTCAGCCCGGGCAAACACGCGCTCGAGCTCACGCTCGCGCTCGCGCCGGGCGTCTATATATACANNCAGCCGGCCAACAAAAAACCCCGGCTTCGCGGCCGGGGTTTATTTTAATTTCGAACGCTCACTTTATCGAGATGACGACGCGCTCGTCCTTGTCCTCGTCCTCGACGGTGACGAGCTCGCCGACGCCCTCGTCGAGGAGGGTGCCGAGCTCGTCGAGGTCGACCTCCCTATCGCCCACGCGCGCCTTGGCGTCCGCCGGAACGAACTTGAGCGCCCACTTCGCGAGGCTGAGCGGGACGTTGACGTTGACGTTGGGGCGCTCGCTGCCGCCGCGAAAGACGCGGATGTGAAGGGTCTTGCCGCGGCCTTTCGCCTTTGGACCTGCCGCCGGTTCCGCCCCGCCCTCAGCCACCGCCTCCAGAAGACGCGCCGCCTCGTCCGCCTTGATCTTACCTTCCTCGAGCATCTTCAGTATCTTCATCCGTTCCTCGTCGGCCATCGCTATTCCTCCTCGACCGTTATGACGACGTTGCTGTGGCCGGCGTTGACTTTTACTTTCGCCTTGGCCTCGCCGTCGGCGTACACCATCGTCGTGCCCTTCTTGTCGAAGGGGATGTCCGTCTTCAAACTTCCCGCGAGCGATTCGACTTTTATGACGCAATCGGTCGGCTTGCGGCCGAACTCGGCGACGACCTTGCCGTTGCCGAAGTTCATCGCATAGTCCGCGTTCTCGGCGAGCCGGGCCATCTTCAACTCGACGCTGCCGTTGCCGGCGTTGAAGCGAAACTTCTCAAGGCCGTCGGCCTCGTCCACGTACAACCGCAAGTTGCCGCCGTTCACGGCAAGCTCGCGCGCGCGGCGCGCCGTCAACTTGCCGTTCCCAAGATTTACGTCGACGCGCGCGGCGTCGGTTTCAACTTTGCCGTTGCCGCCGTGGGCGCGGACCGTCGCGACGCCCCCGGTCGTGAGCTTGCCGGTGCCATAGGAGGCGACGAACGCGGCCTCCGCGGGTAAGGTGACGTCGAAATCGACGGACACCTTGGCGCCCCGGAAGAGGTCGAGAATGCTCTTCGTCATGTCTGCTTTGACGTGGGCCTTCCCGCCTTTCTCGTCGAAGGTTATGTCGACTTTCTCGAAGAGTTTTTTTGCGTCCGCGGTTCCTTTCGTCCGGGCTTTTATGGTCGCGACCACCAACGTCTCTTCGCCGGCCCGAGCGGCGATGTCGCCCACGAAGTTGCTTACCCTCAGCTCGCTTATCGCGCCCTCGGGGGACCACTGCGTAATGTCGGTAAATACGCCCGCCTCGGCCCCGGCCGCCGGCTCTTCCAACTCGACGCCGGCCTCGAGCGCCTCGAGCAACTCCTCGGCCTCGGCCGCGCTTATCTCGCCTTTCTCCAGCCTTTTGAGGACCGCCATTCTCTCGTCTTCGGCCATAGCTCCTCCTGCCAGTTTAAAATTACGTTTGTTTGAGGACGTCGGCGGCCTCGGCCGCGGTCATCTCGCCCCTCTCGACCGCGGCCAGGATGTCGGCTCGTCGCGCGCGCGCCTCCTCGGCGGCCGCGGCGTCCTCCACGACCCTGAAGCCCAGCGCGCGGATGGCGTCGTCGAGGCGGGCGCGGACCGTCGGGTACGAGACGCCGAGCTCGCGCTCGAGCTCCTTGATGTTGCCGCGGTTGCGGACGAAGGCGAGGACGAACTCCGCCTGGGCGGCGTCGAGCGCGGCCAGCTTGTTGGGGGCGAAGCGCCCTTCGGCCGCGGCGCCGCAATCGTTGCAGACGAACGCGGAAACCTCTATTGGGCCGCCGCAAAACGGACAATTTCCCGGGAGTGTCGGCAAACCGTTCACCTCCTTGCTCGCCGTTAACATTAGCATAATAATTACCAAAAGCAAAGCAAAAATTAATATCATCTAAAATATACTCGCAATAATTAATTTTATTTATATATTTATGAATATTCTATTAAAAAATGCTTAAAAGCCGCGATTTTGTCCGGCCGGGAGTGCACAAGTTATTTACTGACCAAAATACTCGATATTCGCGTTACTTTTTTGTTGACAACGGCCGGCGCCTCTTATATGATAGGCGGACGTTACGCTGTAGAGGAGGTGAAGCAGTGAAAGCCCACGCTTACTGGAAAACGTGATCCCCGCGGCGCGACGTGCGCCAAAAGGGCCGGTTCGGCCTCGGGACGAACGCCGCGAGGAGGCGAGGCGTGGGCGCTCCTAATGATTAGAAAACGGTGCCGACGCTTGTCGGCTTTTTTCTGTACCAGCGCCGCCCCCGGGGCAAAAGGACGCTGGTTTTTTTATCGGCCGGCTGAGGGGGATTTGACCAACTACGAGCCCTTTTAATTTTGGGTACTAAATCCAACCGCGCGTTTAAAATAACCGGATAACCAAACGAAAGGGATACGGCGCATGCGGAAGTTGAGCAAATCGTTCGTAATCTGGGCCGGCGGGGCCTTGGCTTTGGCGGCGTCGGCGTGCGCGGTCGACGCGCCCGCGCTCTCGGGCGTCCTCTACGCGTACTTCCTCTACGACCTCACCAGCCAGGAAGAGGGCGAGCCGAAGGGAGGCAACGAGTTCGGCCTAAGCCGCTGCTACGTCACGGCCAAGGGGTCGGTCCACGAAAAGGTAAGCTATCAGGTAACGGGCGACGTAGGCCGGGACAAGTATACGTATTACACGTACGAACTCGTCCAAGACCCTCAAACCGGGACCTACAAGCTCGTCGAAACCCCCTATACGAAGACGGGCAAACTAGGCTTCTTCTTGAAGTACGCGTTCTTCGACGTGAGCGGCGTCGTACCGAAACACCATATCCACGCCGGCATGATTAAGCCGCCCTTCGCGGTCTACGAACACTCATATTGGGGATGGCGCGTCATCCGCAAAGGCGCCTTCCTGGACCGGAGGTACGGCGCTACCGCCGACCTCGGCCTCGGCCTCTACGGCGGCTTCGCGGACGGCCTGGTCCAACACAACCTCGCCCTAATGAACGGCGGGAGCTTTGGTAAGGCCGAAGACCCTTATTCGGGCAAAGACGTTGAGTACCGCCTATCGGCCTTTCCGCTCCGCGGCAACGACGACTGGCGCGGCCTTTCGGTTAACGGCATAGCCAAGGTCCAAAATCTCGGCGAGAAGGTCCCGCCGGGCGCGGACAAAAACCCGGTCGCGATTTACGGCGGCTTCCTGGGCCTTAAACACAAATTCGCCAACGTCGGCGCCGGGTATTATGCGCGTTCGGCGGGCGAGGGCGACGAGAAGTACCACGGTGACTTGATCACCGCGTTCGCTACCGTCCACCTGCGGGCCACGGAGGGCATGACGGTCCACCCGCTCGCCCGTTATGACATGTACGAGCCGAACGCCGACGTAAGAGACGACGACCGCACGGTCTTCATCGGCGGCGTCGGCTTAAAGTTCTTCGACGGCAAACTAGCTCTCATCCCCAACTACCAGACCGAGACCTATAAAGAGGTCATCGAGAGTGAGGGCCAACCGCGGCGAACCGAAGATAAGTCCATCGACTACGTCTACCTCCACTGCCAGTTCAACTGGGAATAGGTGGCGTTAATCCATAACAGAGACCGCGCGAACCGGTCGGCGACGTAGCTGCGCGCGGCCCGCGGCAACGCCAAACGAGGAGACCGAACGGATATGGCATCCTTCAAAGGCTTTTTCAGCTCCCGCTGGGGGCCGATAATTACGGGCCTCGCCGCCGGCATCCTCGCGCCGATCCTGGTCAAGCTCGGCAACCCCGGGAACATGGGCATCTGCGTAGCTTGCTTCACCCGCGACGTCGCCGGCGCGCTGGGCCTTCACCGGGCGGCCGTCGTCCAATACATCAGGCCGGAGATAATCGGCTTCGTGCTCGGCGCGCTGGTCGCTTCCTTGGTCGCGCGCGAGTTCAAACCGCGCACGGGCTCCTCGACGTTCGTACGCTTCTTCCTGGGGATGTTCGCGATGGTCGGCGCGCTCGTGTTCCTGGGGTGCCCGTGGCGCGCGTACCTCCGCCTTTCCGGCGGCGACTGGAACGCCGTCCCCGGAATCGTCGGCCTCGTCGTCGGGATATTAATCGGCGTCGCCTTCCTGCGTACGGGGTTCAGCCTCGGCCGCAACCGCCCCGCGCCCAAAGCGCTCGGGTGGTGGATGCCGGCCCTCATGGTCGTCTTCCTGTGTTTCCTGATCTTCGCGCCGCAGTTCGGCCGCGACGCGGAAGGCGCCCCCACCGGCCCGGTCTTCTTCTCGGCGACGGGCCCGGGCTCGATGTTCGCGCCGTGGTTTATCTCGCTGGGGGTGGGTTTGCTCATCGGCATCCTGGCGCAGCGGAGCCGCTTCTGCATCGTGGGTGCCATCCGCGACTTGGTGATGATGCGTGACGCGCATCTGTTTTGGGGCATCGTCGCGGTCGTCGCAGCCGCCACGATAACCAATTTACTCCTCGGCCAATTCCGGCCGGGGTTCGAGGGCCAGCCCGTGGCGCACACGAACGCGGTATGGAACTTCGGCGGGATGGTCCTGGCCGGCCTCGCCTTCACGTTGGCGGGCGGGTGCCCCGGACGGCAGCTCTTCCTGAGCGGCGAGGGCGACGGCGACGCGGCGGTCTTCGCCCTCGGGATGCTCGGCGGAGCGTTCGTCGCGCACACATACTCCACGGCCAGCTCGCCCGCGGGCGTGGCCGCGTTCGGCCCGGCCGCGGTAATCGTCGGCCTGGTATTCTGCGTCGTCGTGGGTTTGACGATGCGCGAAAGGGTGGAGGGTTAGGAGGTTAACCATGGACGAAATCACGACCGTGGACGCGCGCGGCCTATCGTGCCCCGCGCCGGCCGTCGCCGCGAAAAAAGCGATGAAAAAGCGGGGCCGCGGCAGGCTCGAGGTCCTGGTCGACTCGCCCACGGCCAAGGACAACGTCGCCCGCCTCGCCCAAGACGACGGGTGGAAGGTCACGCTCGAGGAAATAAGCGGAGGAGGTTACAAATTAATCCTGGAGAAATAATCTACCTGGACAACGCCGCAACGTCGTGGCCGAAGCCGCCCGGCGTTATCGAAGCCATGGCCGCTTACCTGGAGCGCGCCGGCGGCAACCCCGGGCGTTCCGGGCACCGCCTATCGGTGGCCGCGGCGAGGGTCGTTTACGAGGCCCGCGAGGCCGTAGCCGAACTATTTAACGTCCCGGACCCGCTTCGCGTAATCTTTACGCCCAACGCGACCTACGCGCTCAACCTCGCGATGCGGGGTTATCTGCGGCCGGGCGACCGCGTCGTAACTACCAGCGTCGAACACAATTCGGTGATGCGGCCGCTAAGGGCCTTGGAGAAGAAGGGCGTGGAGGTGGCCGTCGTGCCCTGCGCCCGCGACGCCTCCCTAAAGCCGGCGGCGATGGAAAAGGCCGTAACGCCGGCCACGAAACTGGTCGTCGTCAACCACGCCTCCAACGTCACCGGGACGTTGTTGCCCGTCGCGGAAGTCGCGACGATCGCGCACGAGGCCGGCGCGTTAATCCTGGTCGACGCGGCTCAGACCGCCGGGTGCGTGCCGATAGACGTGCAGGAGGCCGGCATCGACCTACTGGCCTTCACGGGCCACAAAGCGCTCCTCGGCCCGAATGGAACGGGCGGCCTCGTCGTCGGCGCCGACGTAGACGCAAGCGAAATCGAACCGCTCATCGCGGGCGGGACCGGGAGTAGTTCCGAATCCGAAGAACAACCCGAGACCCTTCCGGACAAGTTCGAGGCCGGCACCGTCAACGCCGTCGGCCTCGCCGGCCTGCACGCCGGAATTCGCTTCGTTACCGAACGGGGCGTGGAGGCCATCCGCGCCCGGGGCGTCGCGCTGACGCGACAGCTCGCCGAAGGGTTGGCCGGCATCCCCGGCGTGAAGCTTTACGGCCCCGCGGACCCCGAGAAACGCACGGCCGTGGCATCGATCACGGTGGAAGGGCTCCGCGTTTCCGACGTCGGCCTTCGCCTCGACGACGACTTTAATATCCTGGCACGCGTAGGCCTCCATTGCGCGCCCGCGGCGCACCGGACGATCGGGACCTTCCCCGAGGGAACGGTTCGCCTCGCGCCCGGCGTCTTTACCACCGCCGCGGACGTCGAAAAGGCCGTCGCCGCGATAAAGGAGATCGCGTCGGCGTGAGCGGACACGGCGTCGTCCTCTTCCATACGACCTCCGCGGCGATGCGCGCCGAGAAGGTCGCGAAGAAAGCGGGGCTCGACGTCAAGCTCATCCCCACGCCGCGCCAGCTCTCGAGCGACTGCGGCATCGCGCTGCGTTTCAACCGAGAAGAAGGCGACGACGTCCGGAACGTTTTGGACGAGGCGCGCGTCGAATACGACGGCCTACGTAAAATATAAAAATTCTCCCGAGCCGAATAAGAAAGCCGGCCCGAAGGCCGGCTCTATTTTTTGACATTATGACTCAACGAAACAGGGCTTTGATTCTCCCCACCGACGCCGGCGCGACGGCCGTCGCGTTGCCGAGGTCGATCTGGTAAGCGAAACGTTCTACGCCCATGCGGAGGTTACACCAGTACGTCGTGCCCCGCGCGGAGGGCGCGCCCGGGCCGCAGACGCAACCGTACGTAACCGCGGGCATCACGAAGCTCCTCACGAAAGAACCGGTCCCCGTGTAGACGCTCGCGCTCAACGCCACCCGCGAGCCTACGACCACGTAGTCGCCCGCGACGTCGTTGAAGCGATTCGTCGCCGCAATCGTACCCGCGGAACTACTCACCGGGAACGAACTGACGACGCTTCCCGCCGTCGTGCAACGGTAAACGATATTCGAGTACGTGCCCCGGTGTAAGTAAACGTACGTACTACCCGGGAAGTACGCGTAGCCCAGCGTAATCGGACCCGTTGCCACGGACCTCACGAACGAGCCGTTCGCGACCCGGTATTCGAACAGCCGATTTGATTGCTCTATGACGCCCAGGTAACCCGGCCCCGTCGGCGTGTGGTCCGCGTCGGCGGGGGCCGTCAATCGCGAGAGCGTTACGGTCCCGAGCAAGGAGCCGCCTACCGTATACCGGCGCAACGCGTTCGCGCCCGCCACGCAGTAAACGTAATTGCCGTCGCGATAAATATTACGGGCCTCCGACCACGGGAAGGAGCTGATAACGCTCCCGACGCCGCCGAAGGCCGGCGCCGCTATACACGCAGCGACACTTACCCCAACTAAAATAAATACCTTTCTCAGCATCTCCTCAGCCCTTTCGGACGCCGCTTAGGTTAATCGTCCGACGCAATTTTAACGGTAGAACGTCTTAATTTTCCCTATCGACGCGGGAGCGACGCCGATACCCGTACCGCCGATATCCACCTGATACGCCCAGCGCGCGCCCGCGATATCCTGGTTGCACCAATACGTCCTGGCGAAATTCGGCGGGGCCGCCCGGCCCACCACCGACCCGTAAGTGCCCGAACCCGGAACCACGAACGAATCCACGAGCGAACCGCCGCCCGTGTAGACGTAGGAATAGCCCCCCGCGCCTTCGCGGCCGATTACTACGTATTGACCGTTCCGGCGGTTGTACGCGGGCGTGGCCGCGAGGCCGCCTATGGTCCCGCCGACGTAAAACTTGTTGACCACCACGTCATCCAACGTGTACCGGAAAATCATCTCCTCGCGCGCGATGAAATACGTATTGTTGCCGGGTATGTACGCGTACGCGGTCGTGTCGGAAGGAAGCGGTTTCTCCTTCAAGAAACCGCCGCGGGTGGTATAAGTCAACAACATCTTCTTCCCTATGTCAAAGACGTCGACGTAGCCCGTGCCCAAAGTGCTGTGGTCGGCGTCGCGCGGCCGCGCCGCCCGCGGGAGGCTGCGCGAACCCACCACCGAGCCGTCGGCCGTAAAAGACTTCAAATAGCTCGCGCCGTTGGCCTGCAGGACGCCGTAGACGTACGTCCAGTCGCGATAAATCCCCGTAGCGCGCGGCGGCCCGGAACCCGTGAGTTCAAACGAGCTGATAACGGACCCCACGGAAGCCCGCGTTACGCCGGCGGCAACCAGGGGAAATAATATGACGCATACGGTTATGTTAGCTCTCGACTTCATAGGGCCTCCCGTGCATTCGCAGCCGTCGAGGTCTCGAGCCATTTACGTTAAATTATAACCCCTTTAAAACGCGTCGTCAAGCCGCGCAATTAAAAAAGCCGGCCCGCAAGCCGGCTTTTTTCGGACAAACCTATCTGTACAACGCCCTTATTTTACCCAACGACGCCGGCGCTACGGCGACGTTTTTATTGGCGAGGTCGAATTGGTAGGCGAAGCGGCTCGCGCCCATCGGAACGTTGCACCAATACGTCGTCTTAGGGGTATACGGCGTACCCGGGCCACAGACGCAACCCGACGGCGCCGCGACGATCGTAAAAGTCGTTACTATGCCGCCCGCGCCCGTATAGACGTACGTACGCCCCATGCTGCGCGTAGCCACGATGACGTATTCGCCGGCCTTATCGTTAAAACGGTTCGTCGCCGCGATCTCGGTCGCGGAATAGGGCACGTCGAACTTATTGACGAGGCTCCCGGACGTCGTATAACGGTAGACGGAGGCTCCCGTGTGCGTATAAAAATAAGCGCCACCCGGGAAATAAGCGTAGCCCAACGTGCTCGGACCCGCCGACGTTGACCGCACGAGAGAACCGTTAGCGATCCGATACTCGAAAATCCAGTTCGACCCCTCGATAACGGCCAGGTAACCCGGCCCCAGCGGGCTGTGGTCCGCGTCGCCCGGCCTCGTCAGGCCGGCGAGCGCCACCGTCCCGACCAAAGAACCGCCCACCGTGTAACGCCGCAGCGTGTTCGCGCCGACGACGCAATAGACGTAGTTGGCGTCGCGGTATATGTTGCGGGCGCCGTCCATCTTAAAAGAGCTGATGACGTCGCCCACGCCGGCCACCGTGGGCGCGGCCGTGCCCATTACCACGGCCACCGTAATACTGACAAATGCTTTCACCTTCATACCTTCTACCTCCTGCGTTTGGGTTACACGTTATTCGCCGAACTACCCTACCGGTAAAGCCCTTTTACCTTCCCGAAAGACGCGGCCTTTACGCCGACGTTCCTGTTGCCGAGGTCGATCTCGTAGGCGAAGCGGCCCGGACCTACCGGCAAGACGCACCAATACGTCGTAAAAGGCGTCTTAAGGGGATAGAGAGAACCCGGGCCGCAGACGCACCCGAGCGGCGGGCCAGGCAAGTCAAAGGACCTCACGAAGCTACCCGCGCCCGTGAAGACCATCGAGGTCGGACTCCGCGAGGCCACGATAACGTAGTCGCCGGCCTTATCGTCGAAACGGTCGGTGGCCGCAATCGCGGTCGAGGAATACCCGACCGTAAAACTACTTACGAGGCTACCCGTCGTCTTGTAACGATATACGCAGGCACTCGCTTGGACGTACAGGTACGTTCCGCCCGGGAAATAGGCGTAGCCCAACGTAGCTGGGCGCGTCGGCACCGACGTTACGAGGGAGCCGTTGGAAACGCGGTAGTGCAATACGCGGTCCATCCCCGCTATTACGCCCAAGTAGCCCGGGCCGAGCGGGCTGTGGTCCGCGTCGCCCGCGATCGATAAGCCGGCAAGCGCCACCGTCCCTACCAAAGAGCCGTTCACGGTGTATCGTCGCAACGTGTCCCGGCCTACGACGCAATAAACGTAGTCGGCGTTGCGATAAACGTTGAGAGCGTTGTCCATTTTAAAAGAGCCGATAACGTCGCCGACGCCGGCGAATGCCGAGACGGCCGCCGCGAACAACGCCGCGCCGGCCGCAACGAGGGCAAAACCTTTTCCCTTCATATCCTCAACCTCCTACGAATTTGGTTAAACATACCCCTTTATAAACTACACGTTCGTTACCGCTTACGTTAAACATAATGCCGCCGCTGCCGCGAGGGCCGCGCCGGCTTAGACTTTGTTTATTTTTTTACCATCGCCTCCTCCTATTTTTCTTTATTTATATTATACACACGCGCGGCCGACGTGTCAAATATTTTACGCCGTAAAAAAAGCCGCCCCCGCGGGCGGCCTGCAGTAGGGGCGGCTCGCCAGTCGCCCCTACCGGAACAACGCCTTCACGCGGCCGATGGAAGCTGGACCGACCGCAGGCCACAGATCGGGGCAGTGAATCATCCAAATACGGTGGCTGCCCGCGGTAGTCCCGACCCAGAGGTACTGCCGATTATAGGCGAACCCTACGGGGTTGTTAACCGGCATCGGGAATGAGGCTGCGAGGAGGCCTCCGGTCGTAAAGCCGTAGACGCCGTCGCCCGTATTACCGGTCCATATAACGCGGCTCGGCCAGTCCCACGCGAGGTCGTAAATAGGCAGGGACGTTCCAAACGACGAGTAAATAGAGCCGTTAGTCAAGCTTTGGCGGTAAATCCACCGCGGGGAGTCGTCGCCGGACAACATATACGTGGGGGAACGACCGCCGTTTCCGATAGCCATGGCGGCGAGGCCAGCCGACATATCGTGGTTCGCCGGAAAAGACGCGTAAACGGTGCCATTATCCGGATTGCACCGGTAGATGCGGTCCGTGGAGTAATTGCCCATCCAAAGGTAGCTGCCGGTAGGCAGACCGCCCCCGCCGCCGAAACTATAAGTAAGGCCACGCGTATAAATTCCCTGGGGTGAGACGAAAGAGGAGAATATTGAGCCATTTACGGCGTTCGTCTTGTAAATCCGGTAGGGGGAGGTATTACAATAGACGTAGAGATAATAGGGGGAAACTGTACCCTCGACCGCTAACGCGATAGGGTAATTTGCCGGTGCGCGGAAAGAGGTAATAACGTCGCCCAGGCGACCGCACGCCGCACCGACCGCCAAGGCCAAAGGCAAGGCCGTTATTACTACCTTTATCATACTAGTCACCCCCTACCGGGACGTCGTACGCCAACGCCGGTACGTATTTATGCTTCCAAGAGGTGAGTTTACCGTCGAAAAATACAAAACCGCCGCTCCCGCGAGGGCCGCGCCGGTTGAGTATAATCCGCGATAAACCATACCACCCTCCTTTTTTCTCAATTAAATAATATACCCGAATCCCACGCCTTGTCAAGGGATTTTTTCGAAGTAAAAAGCCGCCCCCGAGGGCGGCTTTACGAAGCGCCGAATTGCCTTAAAATTATTTCAACTTCTCGCCGCACTCCGGACAGAACTTGTCCGCCTCGTCCACGGCCTCGCCGCATTTCGGGCAGTGCCCCGAAACCGGCAGCTCCTCGCCGCAGCTCGAGCAGAACCGCGCCTTCGCCGGATTGTCCGCCTGGCACTTCGGGCAGATGATGAGGGTCTCGTCCGGCAGGCCGATTTTACGGCCGCAGCTCGGGCAGAAGTTGGAGCCGGTCGGCATCGGCTTGCCGCACTTGGGGCAGGGTTGCTCGGTGGTGGTGCGCGTCGCGCCCCCCATCATCTGCGCCATGGACAGGCCCATGCCCAGGCCGACGCCCATGCCCATGCCCTCGCCCGCGCCGCCTCCCGTCTGCTCCGCGGCCTTCTCGACCGCCTTCGCCGCCT
>WVWN01000042.1 GCA_011773985.1 Candidatus Zixiibacteriota bacterium
GCGGTGAACGTCGAAGTAAACGTGGCTCCCGGCGTCGACGCCGACATCCAGACGGCCTATAGGGCTCGAGCCGGCGAAGCCCGCCTCTCCCAGCTCGAAGGGTAGGGGCGCAAGGCCTTGCGCCCTTACAAACCCGTTAGTATCCCCATTCCATCCTAATAAATGATATACCGCGTTACCCCGCGGCAAGTTTCCCATCTCCCTTAATCCCCACTAAAATATCCCACCGTTTACCACCGGCGCCTCGTGCGGCCGGCAAGGTTTCCATTAATAAAATTGGAGGGGTTTAATATGCCCGACGAGAAGAAACTCACACCGCCCGAGGCCGGCCCGGAGGCGCCCGCCGAGCTCAACGAGCTCTTGCGCGAGGCCTACTTCGCCTGCCTGGCCGCCAAGGGCAAAACCGACGAGGCCGCGCAGAAGGAGTGCGCCGACGTCGCTTGGGAGAAGGCCAAAGAAAAATACGAGGAGGCCGACGGCGAGTGGACGCTCAAGGCCGAGGCGCGCTTTCGCAAGGAGATAATCCGCGTGGGCCGCTACGTCCTCCCCGACGACCCGGCTAAGACGGTCGACGTCACGCTCGAGCGCCTGCGCGACTGGGTGAACGATACCCGGGCCGCCGGCGTCAAGACCTGGGTCCCGTACCACCACTCCTACCATCCCGCCGACAACGCCGGCTGGGTGGAGGCCTTCGAAATATCCGACGGCAAGCTCTACGGCGTCTTCAACATCACGGACGAGGGCACCGCAGCTAAAATCGTGGACGGGACCATTCAGGACGTCTCCGTCGGCGTGGGGCCGGTGCTCACGGCCTGCGGCCGGCGCTACGACGAGGTCATCCGCCACGTCGCCCTGACGCTCGACCCGCACGTCCGCGAGCAGGACGGCTTCCGGGCGCTGATGGAGGCGCGCCGCGACGGCGGCTTCTACTTCCGCGCCGGCGACGCCGTCGCCGAGGAGAACGAGCCGGAGGCCGAAGGGCCCGAGGAAGAGTGGGACGAAGAATATATTAACGCCCTTCCCGACGAGTCGTTCGCCTACATAGAACCCGGCGGCGAAAAGGACGAGGAGGGCAAGACGGTCCCGCGCGAGCTGCGCCACTTCCCGGTGCGCGACGCCGACGGCAACGTCTCGCTGCCGCACGTGGAGGAGGCACTCGCGGCGCTGGATACGGAGAAGATGTCCACCGGCGAGCCGATTCCCGAGGAGGACCGCGAGCGCGTACGCGCCGAGCTCGAGAAGTTGCTCGAGGAGGCCGGCGCCGAGGGCGAGAGTGCGCCCGAGGAAGAGAAGGCCGCGGTCGAGGCCGAAAGCGCCCGCTCGCGCCGCCTGGCCCGGTTCCTCGGCAAGCTCGGCTTCCGCGGCGAGGGCGCCGCGTCCAAGGAGGTCGCGCGGATGGAGGCCAGGCTCGACGGCCTGAGCGCCCGCTTCGAGGCGCTGCGCGGTCGGCACGAACGGCTGGCCGCGGAGTTCGAGGCCGTCAAGGCGGAGCGCGACAACCTCCGCCTGGAGAAGCTCGAGCGCGCCGCCGAGGACCGCGTAGCCTTCGAGGCCGAGGCGAACCGCTTCGCCGCGGCGCTCGTGCGCGCCGGGCGGGCCAAGCCGGCCAACCGGCGCAAGTGGCTCGAGCTTTATCTGAAGGACAAGGAGCTCGCGATGGAGGCCGCCGCGGCCTTGGAAGTGCGCTTCGACGCGTCCTCCACGGACGGGCAGCCGCAGGAGTACGGCCGCCCCGCGGAGCCGTCGCCTTTGGCGCGCGAGAACCCGGAGGTCGTGGAAGTGTTGAAGGCGATGGGCTACGACGAGGCCGCCATCGAGCGCCGCCTCGGCGAGCTTTACGGCGAATCGTAGCGAAAAGGGACGGGGGGTAGTGCAAGCCCCAAGTCAAGGGGCTTAAGCCCCTTGTTCGGACCCGCGCGTGGAGATACGGTTTTACGCAAATTTAGACAAGGGCCTTAAGGCCCTCGCCCAAAGGGGGGTGAAGTAAGTGGCGTTTGAAAACATCAGCGCGGAGCACGAGTGCAACCCGCGGCGCATTCCCAACGACGACTCGGCCTACACGCACTACGTCGTCAAGAGCGGCGTCACCATCTACAAGGGCTCGCTCGTGGTCTTCGAGTACGACACGACCGCGCTCACCGGATACGTGACGTACGCCTCCAACCTGGCGAGCGAGACCTTCGCCGGCGTCGCGGCCCAGACCGCAACCGGCGACGGCACCGCCAAGATCAAGGTGTGGCGCAAGGGCCTGTTCGAGTTCATCAAGGGCACGCCCGCCATCACCGACGTCGGCACCGAGTTCTACTGCGACGGCGGGACCTCCGGCACGCCGGCCACGGTGCAATCCGGCACCGCGACCGGCTGCAAGGTCGGCTGCTGCGTCGACTACCTCAGCTCGACCGCCGTGCTCGCCGTCGACAACTACTGTCCGTAACGAAGGGCGGACAAGGGGTTTGAACCCCTTGCTTGCCCATCCCAATAACTTCAAGGGGGGTGAACATTAGTGGCAGGACCCAACCTTTCGCCGAGCGACTTCGCGCGCGTGCTCGAGGTGGCGTGCAAAGAGGAGTTCTTCCGCATCTACGAGGACTCGTACTACAAGGACGCCGCCTGGAAGGACGCCGTGATGGTGACCTCGAGCGACGGCGAGACGGAGTACTACGGCTTCGGCGGCCGCCTGCCGGTCCCGGGGCGCATCGACGAGGACGCCCGCATCCACTACGGCCTCGACGACGAGAGCTACTCGCTCACCAACTACACCTACGGCCTCGCCATCGACATCCACCGCAAGATAGTCGAGGACGACCGGCACAACTACATCCGCCAGAAGTTCCAGAGCGCGGCCATAGGCCACCAGATCAAGTTACAGGAGAACTGGGGCTCGCTCATCACGGGCGGCACCGTCGGCCACGTGCCACGACGGCCAGTACTTCTTCGACGACGACCACCCGGGCAGCGCCGACCAATCCAACGACGACCAGAACAAGCTGGTGGGGACCGCCGACCTGGCGACCGCGCTGTCGAACGCCATCGACGTCCTCAAGGTCATGCGCGCCTTCACGGACCCGAAGGGCAGCCCGCTCGACGTACGGCCCACCCACGTCGTGACCGGCGCCGGCGACACCGGCGTCGCGTGGGAGATGCTCATCAACACGCCGGGCGCCGCGGGCACCGCCAACGCCGGCTACAACCCGTTCTACGAGAAGCTCAAGCTCATCCAGACGCCCTACATCTCCAGCGCCACCGCCTGGTACTTCCTCGACCTCGGCAAGCCCGTCAAGCCGTTTATATTCCAGAAGCGCATCGACCTCGAGGTCAACGTCTTCGAGCCCGACCAGCACACCGACAACTACGTCACCAAGACCTACGAGCGGTACCGCTTCGGCTACGGCCCGTGGTACCTCGCGATAATCGGCGACCTATAGACGAGAGCCCGGGGCGGCTCGGCCAACCCGGGCTCCCAACTTCTTTTTGGGTAAACGAAACCGACGGGCGCTGGCCCGAGAAAGAGGTGTTACTTATGGCGACGTACGAAGGAAGGCTGACCGACGAGTACCTGCGCACGCTGGAGGGCGACGGCCCGGCGCTTATGAGGACGCGGGGCCGCGGCTACGGCGGCGTACGGTTCTTCGCCGGGAGGTGGACCGCGTTTGCCGAGGACGCGGTGGAGATGGCGCGCCTCGAGCGCGGCGTCGCGCTGGGCCACCTGGAGATACGGAAGGTGGCGGCCAAGAGGGCGCCCGGGGCGACAGCTAAGAAGAGTTCATCCGAAAAGAAGGCGACATCTGCGAAAGGCCGCGGCCGCGGCTCGAGCAAGAGAAGGAGGAACGAATAATGGCCTGGACGACTCCCGTTAACGTAAGCGACGTGCGGACCGAGTACCCGCTCTTGACAAGCGACCTTTGCTCGGACGCGAGGGTTACCGCCAACCGCGACCGCGCCGAGGCGGAGATCGAGGCGGTACTGAGGGACCGTTACGACCTAACGGACCCCGGCGCCGACAAGTACGTCTGGCGCGTGTGCCTGGCCCTGACGCTCTACCACTGTCTTAACTCGGTATACGGCGAAGAAGGTTGGATGACTGAGGGGCGTAACGCTATAGGGGCGTATTGGCGCGAGTGGAACGATTTCCGGGATAATGTGCAAAGATCTAAGATTAAACTATCTTTACCGCAGGCTAAGACGGTTCCAACCCCGGGCGTAGGGAACTTCGAACTTACTTCAAGCCCGTATAGCAAGTTCGGAATAAAAACGCATAACGAACACGGTTTCCCGTTGCCCAACGACGAGGATTGAATAACGTAGTGGGGGGGGGGCGAGTTTTTTGGGAGAGGCTTGGTTGAAGCAGTCCGCAAATTTTAACCGCGCGATAGGGTTTTTATAAGAAAGGAAGAAAGCTCGAGTGGTCTTGAAAGACGAAATTAGACCCGCCCGTCCTTTTAAGTTTATAGTGGAGGAGAAAGAGCCAGCAGCCCTCGACGAGTTGTTGGCGGAAATAGACGCCTTGCGGAAATACTTCGATGAGCGAGGAGGCCCCAAGGCGGCCGAAGCGACGTACAGAGAGCGGGGAGCCGGTAATGAAATATACATAGATTTTTCCCATAGTATAAGTAATGATGATCGTTGCGCGATAATAAGTTTTTTGAAAGAATGGTGGGGTATTCCCGTAGTACGTAAAGAATGCGAAGTTACCGGCGTATGGGAAGAGGAATGGGTTCTAGTACTCGACGAGGTTGATTGGGCCGATTACGAAGCATACAAAGAATCTACAGGTTCCAAACTCACGGGCGATTTTATTTTTGGTCACCACGATGGCAGCTGGTATCCCGAAGAACGTTCAAGAGGGACGCCAAAGTATAGGGGCTACTCTTTTGTTAATTTCGAGCAATGTAGAAATACCGGGATAAACGCAACATTTATGGTTCCGCGTTCGGCGACTTTACAAGTAGCCCGTGAGGTACGTCGGGATAAGTACCTTTTTTCGTTTACAGAGGGTTTCCGAGAAGAAGTAAAAAAGAAGGGATTTTATGAACTTGCAGTTGCTAAAGTTACAGCGTGGTATATTTGCCACGAATTATCCCACGGGATATTTAAAGCCGGTGAAGCCGCCGATATAAAAACGCCTTTCCAGGCAGGTGTTGTCGGCCTTGAGATACTATATTATTATACTTATAACGGGAGGAAAAGTCTGAAACAGAATACGAATTTGGATTTGGAAGGATATTACGACTACTTCGGTACCGAAGGGTGGCCTAAAGTAGAGAAACCTTTAAAACACCAAGGTCCGCCGTAATATTCGGTTTTTCGGCTGAAAAAAATTTACCCATTATCCCGTTAACGTAGGTTTTGACTAACCTCAATAATCTGTTATAATATTTATAGGTCGTGAAAACGTAATAAGATTTTTAACGGTTCGCCCCGACCAATTTTTGGATTTATAATATGTTAAAGACGCGATATATCGCATTTTTGTTTTTTTTAACGGTATCGGCCGTTTCGGGAGGCGGTTATACTTTCGTAGGAGAGTGGCCTGTCGAAGGTGACCCCGAAATTATAACTGACCGTCCTTTCGGCCTAGCCATAGGCCCCGGTGGCAACGTTTATTTAGCTTACCCTTTAAGGCACCGTATAAATTATTATTCGCCTACGGGTACCCTTATCGAAGGGTGGCTGACAAAGTGTTCCGTATTCGGCAACGAACAATCGCCTTTTGCCGTCGACGTAGCCCCTTCCGGCCTTTTTTATACTTCGTTTCCTGTCGAAGGACGTATAAAATATTACACGCCCACGGGAACTTTGCTTGGTGAGTGGGGCCGGTGGATGACGCCTTACCCTTCTTTCCGAGGGGGCGAAGCGATAGCCGTAGGGCCTAATGGTTACGTTTACGTAGTTAACGTGTGCGGTCGCGAAATAATGTATTTCACACCTGAGGGTTCATTTTTAGGTAAATGGAACGTGAAAAATTTCGCCGAACGTGAAATCGGATATCCCACCGCTTTAGCCGTTTCGCGCGAAGCCGGCGTGTACGTAACTGTTGATTACCTATATTCCGACCCCGACAAATCAAAGTCTTATGTTCAATGTTTCGACGCTTCGGGTTCTTTTCTTAGTATGTGGGATTTGGCGGGGCCAAGTAATCAGAATTTTAGTTCTGCTTCGGGCGTGGCGGTGGACCAGTCAGGGGTCGTTTACGTTACGGATTTACTAAACCATTGCGTCCGGTATTTCACGGGAACGGGTTCGTTTTTAGGTGCGTGGGGGAAAGAAGGTACCGGCCGTGGCGAGTTTCGTTTCCCGAGCGATATCGATGTTGCGCCTAACGGCGATGTGTATATTTTAGATTTCGGAAACCGGCGGGTCCAATATTTCCGGCGTTTTTCTTCAACCGACTAAAAACGGTATAAGACCCTCTTTCGTTTTTGTCCCTACCTTAAATACCCTAACGTTAACGCGATCCTCTAGTCGGGACGGTTTGTTTTTATAACCGTTTCAAGTCGGCTAAGGAGGCATTATGGTTGTAGAAGAGGGCGAACGCAAAATAACTTGGGAAGTAAATGCCGATAGCGCGGAAAGGGCTGCCGAAGCTTTCGGCCGTATGCGGGAAAACGTCGCAGGCTTGAGAGAGCAAGTCGGGGCGCTGAAGGAGGAGCCACTCGAGGTCGCGCCCCGGCTGAAGCCCCCCGAGGAGGAAGAGCAAAGGGAGGAAGAAGAGGAGAAAAAGGAAGAGAAAAAGCCTCTCCTGCCTCGGAAGAAGCTCAAACCCGAGGAGGAGGCCGCGGTCAAGCGCGTCTCGGGGATGCTCTCCTCGGGCCTCGTCCAGGGCCTTAAGTCCGGCGACGTGAAGGGCGCGCTGGAAAATATGGGCACGCAGCTCGCGACGACGGCGGCGACGTCGGCAATTAACATGGCTTTGCAGTCGGCGCTGAGCTTCATCCCGGGGATTGGGCCGCTATTGGGCGGTTTGTTCGGCGGCCTATTCCAACGCGAAGGCCTCGTCAAAAGCCCCACCCTCGCATTAGTCGGCGAGCGCGAGCCGGAGTTCATCATGACGCAGGAGCGGATGCGGGGGCTGCTCCGCGGCGGCAAGCCGGGCTACGGCTTCGGCCCGGGCGACTTCGGCATGACCAACGTGAACGTCGCGCCTCCCGCCGTCAACGTCGAGGTGAGCGTGGCTCCCGGCGTCGACGCCGACATCCAGACGGCCTATAGGGCTCGAGCCGGCGAGGCGCGGTTGTCCCAGCTCGAGGGCTAAGGCCCTTCCGTTTCAAGTTCCCATTACATAAAAATATGCAACGTTTTACCTGCCGAGGTAGGTGAGCTATGGCGGTAACTATTGGCGAAAGCCCGGGCGAGCGGGTGAAGCGCTACCTCGTCCAGCTGTTGAAGGACGAGTACGGCTCGAGCTACGTATA
>WVWN01000044.1:0-5524 GCA_011773985.1 Candidatus Zixiibacteriota bacterium
GAGCCCACCATTATCCCCCTCGTTGCGATGGCGGTCCCCATCTTTACTATCGTCGGCGGCGCCGCGGTCCTCATCGTCGCCATCATGATGGCGAACCGGGCCGCGCGGATGCGGCAGGAGACGATACAACTCGCCATCAAAGAGGGCCGGGAGCTGCCGCCGGAGCTTTTCATGCGGATGCGGCGTCCCCGGGTGGACCGGGACCCGCTGCTGGGCGGCCTGGTCCTGACGGCGGTGGGGCTCGGCGTCGCGATCGCGCTGGGCGTCGCGGTGGCGCCGGTGCACGCCGTCTGGGGGCTCATCCCGTTGCTCGTCGGCGTCGCGCTCCTCGTCTACGTCCCGTTCTGGCGGAAGCAGAAGAAGGAGGAAGAGGAAAAGCTATAAGGCTTCACCCTTCCGTTAAACGCGCACGGGGTTCTGAGGACACCCCGTCCTTTAGCCAAAGGCCGCCTCGGGAGAGGCGGCCATTTACGATACCCGCGTACGGTTTATAACCTTTAGCCGAACGCCACGTCGAGAACTATAAGCCGCAAACGTAGGGCCGGGTCTTCATTATCGTGGGCCGACCTAAAGGTCGGCCCCTACATTTTACGGAAGCCGAAGCGGCGGGGTTAAACGCCGCCGCTACGACCGCGGCCGCAGGTCAGGCGTTCCCGCGCCTACCGCGTCGGGATTACGAACATCACGCCGACCTCGGGCGCCCAGTCCGTCGCCTTCGACGTCAGGCCGACGGCGTTGTTCAACTTGACGAACGCGAACCGGCTCAGGTGCCACTGCGCCTCGGCGATAAGCTCGATTTCGTCGTCCGAGCCCTCGACGCCGGCGTATACCCGCCAGGCCGGCGAGAGGCGCTTGAGGTATTCGACGGCGTACTCGCCGAGCGCGACCGCCTCCTCGGCCTTATCGTACTCCACGGCCAGGCGGACGGTCCACGTCCCCCACCCAAGGCCGCGCGTGACGCCGGTCCCCAGCTTGAACTCCCAATCCATCGTCCCGATCAAGCCCTTCTCGCCGTGATTGGGGAAGACGACCTCGGCGTAGTTGAACACCTCCGGCCGCGTCGCGGTTTCCTTGAGCCACCGGATGCGCGTTTGCGTCTCGATATCACCCAAGCCCGACTCCGCGAGCTTCGCCGGCATGTCGGAGGGGTCGTCGTCGGCCTTCGTCAACTCGGCCGATATCCACGCCAACTCGAACTCCTGCGCGAGCCAATCGGTGAAGCCGTAACCCAAAAAGATCAAGCCCTCCGAGGCGCGGTATTTGCCCCGGAACTCCTTCTCCAGGCCGTAGTCGAACTCGTACGGCTCGTACTCTAGGTTGTGGTCGAGGTAATATTCAAAGTACGGATAAACGAGGAGCTGCCCGGGTTCAACGTACGTCCCGAACATCGACGTCGGGACGCCCGGGCCGCGGTCCGCCAGGTACGGCGGCACGTCGGCCGCGGCGGCTCCGAACGAAATCGCAATCGTGAAAAAGGTCGCGCCCTTTAAATATTTCATGGCTTTCCCCCCAAGACGTTATACGTATTTGCGCATTAACGGCATTACCGCCCGCGCCACGTCGCGACGTACGACGTCCGCTCGGGCAGCTTGAGGGCCGGCGGCTCGAGGCGTTCCCACTTTCCCGGCAGGCCCAGCTCGCGAGCCGTAAGGCCAAAGTGGCAGCAGGCTATGCCCATATCCAAACGCTGGAGGTCGCCGCCGGCGACGCTGGTCGCGACGCCGCTATAGACGGCCGAACGGCTTATGAAGAGGTGGAAGACGTCGCGGCCCGCCTCCTTCACGATGCGCCACGGCTGGCGGTTGGAGGCCGAGGGCGCGAGGCGGACCATCGCTAAAACCTCGGCGTACGGGCCGGCGGCCTCGCGCGAGAGCGGCCTGCCAAACGCGCCGTCGAAGAAAAGTTTCTCCCACGGCTTGCGCCGCTTCGCTCGGGCGAAGAAGCGCGTCACGGCGTCCACCGCGGTCCGCCGCGAGGCGACGTAGCCGACCGGGCTGACCGCGGGCAGGATTTCGCCCCGGGCCAAGTTTATTTTCGAGGCGAAGCCGGAGCGGTTAAACGAGGCGCCGAGCCAGCAGGTCCCGAGGCCCAAAGCGGTGGCGAAGAGGACCGCGCGTTCGAAGACGTAGCCGTAGTCCTCCATATCCATAGGCCGCTGTTTTATCGCGCCGGCGAGGAAGGTCCGCGCGCGCTTCACCGCGCCGTACGTCCCGAGCGCCCGGAGTTCGGCGCGGTCCCCCGGTGAAGCTTCCACGAGCTCGAGGCGAACGCGGCCGCCGAACGGCCCCGGCTCGAGCGCCGCTATGAAATCCTCCAGGCGCGCGCGGTCCCCCGGCTCGAGGGGCCGGCCGTCGTAGCTGCGCCACGACGAACGAACCCTAATAACGTCGGCGATGAGTAACTCGTTCGCCATCTCGACTACTTCAACGAATCGTCGCCGGCTCTCTTAAGCGCATTCGCCGGGATGACGGCCTCGCCCCGGCCGTCGTAGTTCTTGGAAAAGAGGCCGCCGAGGCCGCGACCCTTTTTTATTTCCGTTACGTACAGGACCTCCTCGCCGCCCTCGAGGCGAATCCGGCACGACGACGGTCGGCCGAAACCTTTGATTTTATACCTGGTGAGTTCCTTTTTACCGGGGTGGTAGTATTTTATAAATCCGCCGACCGGGTCCGCAATCCATAAGCCGCCGCCCGCGTCCGCGCACAAACCGCCGAAACCCTCCACGACGCTCGTCTTGCCGAGCACCGCTTGTACGCCCGTGCTACTCGGGTCAAATGCCGAAACGCCGCTAAAGGTCTCCGTAAAATATATCCGGCCTTCTCCCGCGGCGTAGTAAATGCCGTCGACGCACCTCCTATCGGGCAAAAAAATCTTTGGCGCGGCATATCCGCCGCCGCGCATGCGCCTCATCCTATAAACCAGGCCCTTCCCGTTTAAGAAACTCATGTTGCTGACCGCGAAGAACAGGTTGCCCCGGCCGTCGAGGGCGAGGCCCTTCAAGCCCGGGAAGTCCCCCGCTATTCTCGTCGCGCTCCGAAGCTCCTTGTCCACTCTAAATATCGCGCCGCCCGCCTTCGGCGATTCGCCGTCGCATGCGGCGACGTACAAGACGCCGTACGGGTTTTCGGTTACGCCGAACGCGGAACCGCGGCCCAACGCCGCCGACTTAACGACCCTCAAGCGCTCGCGCGACGGCCCGTCGACCAAATGAACGTGCCCCCGGCGGTCCGTAACGTATACCCTGAGCGATTCCGGCTCGAGATAGAGGTTCTCGCAGCCCCTCCCCACCTTTACGAATACGGCGCCGGCGAGGTCGTCGAAATCCACCGCGACCGTTTTCGTCTTTAAGCCGGCGGAACCGTATATAACGCGGGGGACGACGACGAAAAAATAGGCCGCCAGCGCGACGACGACCGACGCGGCCGAGACTGCCCTAACTAATTCCTTCAGGTTCAAGTTAAGAGATTCCTCGGTTACCCGATACGCTCGGGCCCCGGCGCCGGCCGGGCCGAGCCGAATTTATTTCAATACGTACAGGATTACCTGGCCGATGAAATAAAGCGCCAGGATGCCCATCGAGTCCCAGGCGAGGAAGAAGGGCCGTTTGATGGTCCGGTACGTCAGGCCCACGATGGCGGCCGCGGTCATCGCGATGGCCGCGCCCGCGGTCACGACGTGGTTGGGCGACGCCGCGGCCAAAAGAGGCCCCTTGGCGTACAAGAAGTCCTCGATAGCCAATACGGCAATGTTAAAGAGGTTGCTGCCGAAGAGGTTGCCCAAGGCCAGGTCCACCGCGCCCAGTCGAACCGCGGCGACGGTAACGACGAGCTCCGGCAGCGACGTCGAGAGCGCGATGAAGAAGCTGCCCACGAACGTCTGGCCGAAGCCGGTCATCGCGGCGATTTCCTCGCCGACGTGCGGCAGGTAAGCGGCCGCGGCGATAATCACGACGGCGCTGACGCCGTACAGCGCGTACGCCCGGGCCGCCGTTACGTCCTCGTAACGGAGCTCCTCGGCCATCTCCCTCACGACCGCGGCGATGCGCCTTTTGTTGTAAAGGAATACGACGCGCATCGCGACGACGTACAGCGCGAAGTACAAGAAGCTGAAGACGCATATCCAGCCGACGGCCGGGAACGCGCGGCCTACGTATACGTTGACGGCGATCAAACCCAACAGGAGGACGCCGAAGCCCGCGGAGATCACGTGGCCCTCGTTTACGCCGGTGTATATGGGCTTCCGCCCCGTCATCGCGTCGACGAGCGACAGGACGAGGATGTTGAACATGCAACTGCCGAGGACGCCGCCGACCGCTATGTCCGGCAGGTCGAAAATGGTGACCGAGGCCACGCCCGAGATAAGCTCGGGCAAAGACGTTACCGCGGCCAATAGCAGCGCGCCTATCCAAAGGCGGCCGAGGCCCGTCTTCTCGGCGATGATGTCGCCGTACTTCGACAGCCTCGAGCCGGCGTATACGATCGCCGCGGTACAGGCGATAAACTGCAACCAAACGGCCACGTTCCCTCTTACGTCTACTGCGGCGGCGACCTACGCTTCCGCCGCCGGCGTCGGCTCGTAGGCCTTGCGGCCGTGAACCCTCTCGTACGCCCGGCAATAGGGGCAAAGGCGACGCTCGACTTTCTTCACGAACCAGTAGGCGAGGCCGCGCTGTTTTTCGCGCGCGCGGCTGCACACCGGGCACCCCTCGCATACTTGCGCCCGGGCGCGGTCCTTAGCGGTAGCCGGCACCGACCGCTGGATTAACGCTTTTATTTATGCCCCCTTGCGAGACGGCCCATTATTAGCGGCCCGAAAAAAACCGCGAGTAAAACCAAGACCCACACGCGGCCTTTAAAAATATTATATTCGGCGAGCAAACGTCGCCACGAGTGCCCGGCGGCGTAGTGGCCGAAGAGGAACTCGAAGGCTACGGTCAGCACGAGCCAAATCGCGCCGACGACTAATAAATCCAAATTACGGTAGTCGACCTTCACGCTCGCCAGAAAGGCGTACGTTATCAGCAGGAAGACGCCGACCAGGATAACGGAGCTGATGACGTGCGCGGCGTGCTCGCCGACGACGCGGGTATAAGTATAATTCCGCAGGGTACCGTTCAAAATGGCGACGACGACGAGGGCGGGCCATACCGCCAGCGCGTAGAGACAGAGTCTTGGCGTCATCAAACGTCCACCTCCAAACCGATCGGGCAGTGGTCCGAGGCCATAACCTCCGGCATTATGTACGCGGCCTTGACGTTCTCCACGAAATTCTCGCTCACGAAGAAGTAGTCGATGCGCCAACCGACGTTCCGCTCCCGCGCGCGCGTTTTTAAATCCCACCAGGTATACCGCCCCGGTTCCCGATTAAATATACGGAACGTGTCGACGAAGCCGCGCGCGACGAACTCGTCGAGCCAGGCGCGCTCCTCGGGGAGGAAGCCGGAGACCTTCTCGTTCTCCTTGGGTCGGGCGAGGTCGATCTCCTTGTGGGCGGTGTTGACGTCGCCGCATACGATTATACGCTC
>WVWN01000044.1:5551-18524 GCA_011773985.1 Candidatus Zixiibacteriota bacterium
ACATTAAAGAGGAGGAAGTCGCCTAAGTCGGCCACTTGCAGGCGGCCCTCGACGTCGAATTTTTTGATGCCCAAGCCGGCCTTAACGCTTTTCGGCTTAACTTTAGTATACAACGCGACGCCGCTGTAGCCCTTGCGCTCGGCGGCGACGAAGTGCGCGCGGTAGCCCTCCACTTCCGTTAACTCCGCCGGCAGCTGGTCCGCCGCGGCCCTCGTCTCCTGAATACACAATACGTCCGGCCTCTCGGCCCCGAACCACTCCAGGAAGCCCTTCTTATGAGCCGAGCGCAGGCCGTTCACGTTCCAGGATAACAACCGGAGCTTTTTCATCTCCCAAAACCGTCCCTTATCAATAACATAAAAAAGAGGCGCCGCATAGCGCCTCGCGGTTTAATACTTATGGCGGAGAGGGCGGGATTCGAACCCGCGGTAGCTTTTTGGGCCGTCACCGTCGCTTAGCGGGAGACCGCCTTCGGCCGACGCGGCCACCCCTCCGCGCCCCTTCTTTACCACGAAACCCGAGATGCGTCAACGAAGGGCGCCGGGACTTCACCTGGCGCCGAAACGATAAATTAAGGATCTCTCGAACCGCGTCTCTACGACCTTGACGAGACGGTAAGGAGGCCCCGCCTTCCCGTCGTAAAGGGGTTTTAGAGCGCGGGCGGCGGGCCGGGGCGGAACGGCTACGTCCACAACGCCGCAAGTAGTCCCGTCGGCGACGACGTAATCGGCGCCCGCTTTCCGGAGCTTGGGCGCGAGGTCTTTATATCCCTTGACGCGTAGACGGTCGACGGAAATTAAACGCTTCCCGCGGTCCGCCATGTAGTAACCCAATAGAACGGGCGAGCTCGTGGCTATCTTGGCTTCGGGCGCTACCCTATCCAAATATTCCGCCGCGTACCGCAGCGTTACGCCCGATTGCTCCCACTCGTAGTCGTCCCACGCGACGGCCCCGCTTCTGGCGGCGAACGCCGCCGCTACGGGCACCGCCAACAAACCGATCCCGAGCCGTCGCCACTCCAACGGCGGCCGCGCCGACGCCGCCACCACCGCGGCCGTCAAGAATAAGGAGAGGCCGCCGACGAGGAGGGCGTACTCCTTGCCGCCCCGTATCGCCCACGCCACGCCGGCCGCAAGGGTCGCCGCGGCCCCGGCCAAACCCGCCACCGCGGCGACGCGAGAACCCCAACGCGACCGGTAAAGGCGCCGGCCGCATTCCACGACCGCCACCCATAATCCGAAAACGGCCAGCGGCAACGCCGCGACGAAATAACGGCGCCATCCCCAAGGCCACGCAATATGCGCGGCAACGTAAAACAGAAAAAATACCGCGGCCACGAGGTAACTGCCGCGGCGTTTCCACCCGACGTAGAGTAAACCGGCCGCCGCCGCCACGCCCGCCGCGCACGACAAGAAGCGGAGCGCCGCGGCCCTGGTTTGGAATAATAAGTGCGCCGCGTTGGAAATGAAAGCCCACCCGGACGGTTTCAAGTAAAAGTATTGGTCGATGTACGCGCCCCGGGCGCGGCCAAAAATCACCGGCAAAACGAGCCACAACGCGGCCGGCAGACACGCCGCGCCCGCGTACGCGAGCCATTTCCAGGAGCGGGTCTCCCAAGCGTCGTAAACGCCGAAGATGACGACAAGCGCCAACGCCTCGTAGCGCGTCAGCGCCGCCAAAGTCCCCAGGACGTAACGACACGCGCGCCGCCGCGCGACAAGCGTCGCGATTATCAACGTCAAAAAGAGCATATCGCATATCGGCGCCCACGTGTAAACCGTAAACACGCTCGTCGCGGCCAGCCACGCCGAAGCCGCTACCGCCCACCGCCCAAGAACGGGCCGAGCCCAAACGAAAAGGAGCAGCAACGCGACGGCCCCCGCGGCCACGTTTACCGCGCGAGCCGTCGTCAGGAACGGGTCGCGGCCGGGCGCGATATGAGCCCCGGCCGCCATAAGCGCCGAGTACAGCGGCGCCGTCCTGTAGAAGTCGGGTATTTCGCCGGCGGTTAAGGCCGTCGCGACTTGGCGGAACGCGAAAAAATCCATTTGGGGCGCGCGCGCCCGGAACGCCCACACGGTGCTATAGGCCGTGACGAATAACGCCAGCGCGCCTACCAAAACCCATTCGATAACGGCGGTCCGGTTCCTCTTAGCCAAAACCAACCTCGTCGACGTCGCGGTCGAATAAAAGCCGATACGACTAAATCATATATTGACCCTTCACGTCTCTTATAAATTCTACCCCATACTCACACGCGCTCGCACCCGACCGGCAGGCCCGCCGCGAGTAAAAGCTCCTTGTGTGCCGCGCGCAGGCCGTTCACGTTCCAGGATAATAACCTGACCTTCTTCATCGTCCCCAAAAACTTTCCTTATCAATAACATAAAAAAGAGGCGCCGTATAGCGCCCTAGCAGTATATCTCATAGTGGCGTGCTATCGAAAAAATCCGAACTGATTTTAAAGGTCTAGGAGAATCCCTTTCTTCCGATTAAAAGGCTGGCCAGGGCGATCACCCCAAGCACCAGGAAAATGTACGTTTGCAAGCAAACCTTTGACCATCCCAGGATAAATACTTCGTATCCCCCTTGAATTGCGCCGTTGGTTATCATCATAATTCCCCAAAAGAGGCCCAGCGTCCAAGCATATCTCTTCATTCTTTTCAGCCCGAAAGCGATTAATAACCCAAAAATGCCTATCCAAATTTCTTCCCACAAAGGTTTAAGCATGCTCATGTTTATGAATGCGAGAGCGCGTTCCTCGAAATCTTCCGTTAATTGCGGCGACCCGGCGAGCTTAAAAGCGGTTGGTAGAATTTCGGTCCCTCGGCTAATCACGAACAACGTCCAAATAATAAAGATGATCGATAAAACCATCATTATCGACCAAACGTTTTTACTGAATCTTTTTTCTCGGGTCATTTTATTAACTCCTTTATTCTATTTCTAAAAAATATCGACTCGAACCTCGTTTCGAATGATAAAAAAACCCGATTTGAAGGCCAAACCGGCTGGCATATTTTTGCGTAAAAAAGCCCCATTACCTAACTGGCGGAGAGGGCGGGATTCGAACCCGCGGTAGCGGTTTGTGCCGCTACAGTCGCTTAGCAGGCGACCGCCTTCGGCCAACTCGGCCACCTCTCCGCCGTAAGAATTTATCACATAACGGCCGCCGTAGTCAACGCCTATCCAGCCGCACCAAGCCGAGTAACGCCGCGGCCTACCTCGCCGCGGCGCGTATTTACCTCGAGCCCCTATCGCACGCCCACGAGCGCGTACGTTACTCGTAGGCCAAAATCGAGCCGCCGCGGCCGCAGGCATAGCCGCGGTCCCGGGCGACGATACGAATGCCGGTGATGCCCACGCGGTGTTTGAAACCGCCTTTGCGCCACACGCCGTCGTCGTAATGGAAAAACGAGCCCTTGGCCCCTGCGGCCCAACCCGTGGTGGAGTCGAAGAACCCGATGGCGGTCAACGGCTGTCCGGCCTCGATGCCTCGGGCCACGGGGCCGCCGCCCGTTATTTCGACCAGCGTGCCCGCGTCGCCGCACATCCACCCATGGCCCGGCGCCATGAAATGGAGGCAGTATAAGTCCTTGGGCACGGGGCTGCTGACGGCCTCCCACCGGCCGTCGCGATACCTCAAGATGACGCCGTCGTGACCGCAGGCCCAGCCGTCGCCCCTCGCCGGAACGTAAACGCCGGTAAGGGTCCCGCTGACGCGCGTGGCGTGTAGTAGCCAACTGCCGTGGTCGTATTGCAGGATGGTCCCGTTGTCGCCCACGAACCAGCCCTGCTCGTCGTCGATGAAGTGGCAATCGCGCAACGTACTGATCGTCTCGCCCTGCGCGACTTTGGCCCATTCTTTGCCGTCGTAATGGTAGACGAGGCCGCCGCCGCCGCCGGCCCAACCGCGGCTGGCGTTCACCATGTCTATGCAATAAACGTCGTTCAGTATGGTCGTGAGATGAAGGGTCCAGGTTTTCCCGTCGAAGTGAACGAAGTTGCCGTAGTCGCCGGCTATCCAGACGTCGGCGGCGGACACGGCGTCTATGTCGTTCAAGTCGCGGTTAGTAGAGCTTGGGACGACGCGCCACTGCGGCCCCGTAGGCGCGGTGGGCGTTTCGTCGTCCCCTCCGCAACCGCTGCTCAATAACAATACAACCGCCGCTACGACGAGCGCCGGTAATACGAAAACCAGCCGTCTATTCATGACCTCACCTCGCGGAAAAGCTACCATACGCCGCGGCCCCCAGTCAACGTGAAAATGGGCCCGCGAACGTGCGATCAGTCACCTTCGGCTTTGATTTCACCCTCGTCGAAGCCGACGAACCAGCGGGCCTTGGTCTTGGCCGGGTGCAGCCGCAGCCAGAGGTCGTCCGGGAGGTAGACCTTCACGCCGCAGAAGGAACACGGCACGAGGCGCTCGGTCCCGTCCACCTCGAGCGCGCCGCCGCATTTAAGGCAGCTGAAAACTACCGGCCCGGAAGCGGCCGCGGCCTCGCCTTCGACTTTACCCTGGGGCGTCGCGTTGACGACGACTCGAGCCGCCGGATACTCCTCGCGCAGCCACGCCGGCGCCGGCGCCACGAGCGTCTCGTAGCCGCAACTCGGGCACGCGTGCGCGTATTCATCCGCGGCGTCCGCCCGCGGCTCAAAGTCCTCCTTGCAACCCGGGCAGTACGGCTTCAACCGGCCGTACAGGAGCGTCGTGTGGAAGTTGCCGAAGATGGTGGCGTTGGTCCCCTCGCCCTCCTGCAGCTCCGTCTTCAAGGCCGTCGCGATATCGGTTAATATATCGGTCCAGTAGTCGTGGGGGATCACGACGTCGGCCTGGCAGCGGTCGCAGTGCGCCACCTCCCACGGGCCATTAAGGGGGACCGGCCCGTCGCACTTCGGGCACCTGATGCTGAGCTCGAGCATTCCGTAGAGCACGGCGTTCTCCTTTTTTGAAAAAGGCGGCCTTGAGGCCGCCCGTTTCCTCTCGTCGAAAATTCTATTCGCTACTCGGCGTCCTAAGCGTGAGCGATATGTCGGAGCCGCGGCCCTCGTCCTCGTCGTAGGGGACCGCGCGGAGTTTGATGCTCGAGCCCGGGACGATCGTCGGCACGTCGCGGAGCCGCTGCCACGTGAACGTTCCGGTGTACGACGCGGGCGAGAGGTCCGTGAGGTCCTCGGCCACCGTCGCCGGGAACCACGTCGCGCCGCCGTCCTCGGAGTAGAAGACGTTGAGCGTGACGGCGTTGTTCTCGTCGTCGCGGATGCCGTACTGAACCTTGACGGAGCCGTCCTCCTGCTCGGTATAGGAGGTGAGCGAGGCCGTCGGGACCGCGTTGAGGTCCACGCGGAAGGGCCGGTTCGCCGCGGCCGGGCCGGCGTCCGCGTCGGCGGCGGTGATGCGGAAGATGACGTCCGTCTCGGCGCCGCGGCCCAGGTCGCGCGCCGCGTCCCACTTCAGCGTGCCGAAGTAGCTCGACTCCGAGATGCCGGAGGTCGACGTCAGAACCGTAGCAGGCCGCCACGTCGTGCCGCCGTCCGTCGAGTACTCGCACTTGAGGTTCACCGCGTCGCCTTCGTTGTCGATGATCGTGTAGTCGATCGCGACCGCGTCCTCCTCCTGCTCGGCGATCACGTCGCCCACGACGACCTGGGGCGGCTCGTTAGTATCCACGACGAGCTCGCCGATAGCGCCGGGCGTTCCCTGCTGGCTGTCGTAGGGCGTAAGGCGGAACGCGACGTCGCGGAGCTCCTGCCCCGGGACGTCCGACAAGAGCGACCACACGATAGTGCCGTCGTATCGTTCGGGGCCGATGCCCGAGGTAAGGCCGAACACCGTCGCGGGCTTCCAGCTCGAGCCGCGG
Organism: Candidatus Zixiibacteriota bacterium; assembly: GCA_011773985.1. Classification (GTDB taxonomy): domain Bacteria; phylum RBG-13-66-14; class B26-G2; order WVWN01; family WVWN01; genus WVWN01. The sequence continues at coordinate 11,413 of WVWN01000044.1, forward strand.
TCCGTCGAGTACTCCGCGACGATGCTCAGGCGGTCGCCCTCTTCGTCCGTCAGCGAGTACTCGAGCTCGACCTCGCCGCCCACCTTCTCGCCGAGGGGCGCGCGTACCGTAACGGCCGGGATTTGATTGTTGTCGACGCGGAAGGGCGTCGAGAACGCGACCTCACCCTCGTCGTTGTCCCGGGGCGTTATCCGGACTACCGCATCCGTCAGGTCCTCGCCGCGCGCGTCCTGGGTGGCGAGCCAGGTGAATGTTCCGCGGTACCGGCCCGGGCCGAGGCCCTCGACGGCCGGCGTGACCGTCGCCCGCTCGAACGTAAAGCCGCCATCGTCGCTATATTCCACGACGAGGTCGACGGCGTCGTTCTCCTCGTCCGAGATGACGTAGTCGACCGTCACGTCGCCGGTCGTATCGGCCGCGGCGACGCTGACCTCGGCTGAGGGCGGCCGGTTGGTGTCGACGTTAATGTTGGCGATCTGCGCCGCCTCGCCCACGTCCGCGTCCGAGGGCGTAATACGGAAGGCTATCGTACCCGAGTCGGCGGCGCCGAGGTCCTGCCGCGCCTTCCACACGACGGTGTTGGCGTACGTAACCGACGAGATGTCCGAGGTATCGCCGGTCACCGTCGCGGCCTGCCACGTCGCGCCGTTGTCCTTCGAGAACTCGCACTTGACGGCGAGCTGGTCACCCTCCTCGTCGTAGAGCTCGTAATCTACGGCTATCTCGTCGCCGTGCTCGCCGGCGAGCTCGCGTATCTCAACGTGGGGCGGGTTGTTTACGTCCACGCGGAAAGGCCGCGATACGACGGCGCCTCCCGCGTCCCGGTCCGACGGCGTGATGCGGAAGAGGATACGGTCGGAGTCGATGCCGCCGACGTCCTCGCGCGCGTTCCAGGTCAACGAGCCGGCGTACGTCGCCTGGCTCACGCCCTCGAGCGCGCCCGAGACCGTGGCCTCGTCCCACGTTACGCCCTCGTCGACCGAATATTCGCAATAGAGGTCGACGGCGTCGCCCTCGGCATCGGCGACGCGGTAGCTTATCGCAACCTGGTCGCGGCCTACTTCCGCCGGCGGGAGGACCTCGACCCTCGGCGGTTCGTTATTATCGACCTGGAAGGCCGTCGTCTCGAAGGAGGGCCCGACGTCGTTGTCCGAGGGCGTCGCCCTCACTATTATCTCGCCGCTGTCGAGGCCTTTGATATCCTGCCCCGAACGCCACAAGGCCGTGCCCGTATAGCCGCCCGGCGAGACGTCTACGACCCGCGTCTCGAGCGTCGGTTTGCGCCAGGTGGCGCCGCCGTCGGTCGAATACTCGAAGTCGAGGTTGACCGCGTCGTTCTCGGCGTCGGTGATGTTGTATTCTATCGTTACGTCGCCCCGTTGTTCCTCGTATATATCGGTTAGGACGACGCGCGGCGGGTCGTTGTTATCGACGTGGATGTTCTGGACGATGACCGCTTCGCCGGCGTCGTTGTCGGTAGGCGTCACCCTCAATAGAACGTCCGCGCTGTCGACACCCGGGAGGTCCGCGAACGAGTTCCAGAGCAAATCGCCGCCGTACTCGCCCGGGCCCAGGCTTTCGACGCCGCCGGCGACCGTCGCCTCGTTCCAACTCGCGCCGCGGTCCGTCGAGTACTCTACCTTAAGGCTCACGTCGCTCGCGTCGGGGTCCTCGATGGCGAACGAGACCTCGACGTCGCCGCCCGACTCTACGGTGATGGGCGACACCGCGACGCCGGGCGCGGTATTGTTGTCGAGGTGGATGGCACCCGTTACGTCGGATATGCCCTCGTCGTTGTCGAAAGGCGTAACGCGGAAGCGGACGTCCTCGCGGTCTATATCGGCTAAGTCGGCCTTGGAATCCCATATGACGACGCCCGTATAACGCGTCGGGTCTATTTTCGTGGTCGTCGCGACGGTGGCCTCGTGCCAGGTGAAGCCGTCGTCGGTGGAGTATTCGCACTTTATCAACGACGCGTCGGACTCCGGGTCGTTGAGTTGGTAACTTATCTCGACGTTGCCGGCCTGTTCGCCCTGGGGCGTATCGACGCTTATCGTCGGGATCTCGTTGTTATCGAGGTGGAAGTTTTCGGTGCGGCCCGCCGCGCCGACGTCGTTATCCGCGGGTACGACGCGGAAGGCGATGTCCGTCTGGTCCGTGCCGCCGAGGTCCTCTTGCGAACGCCAGACGACGCTGCCGAGGTACGCCGAGGAATAGATATCGTCGAGCTGGCCCTCGACCGTCGCCGGCAGCCACGTCATGCCGCCGTCCTCGCTGTATTCCGCCACGATGCTGACGACGTCGTTTTCCTCGTCGGCGATGGTATATTCCACCGTGATGTCGCCGTATTGCTCTCCCCCGGGCGTCGCGACGGCGACGGAGGGCGGCGTGGAGTTGTCGACGTGGATAGCGGCCGATACTGCGGGTTCGCCCGCGTCGAGGTCGGCGGGCGTTATACGTAATAAAATATCTTCCTGGTCGACGCCCGGGACGTCCGCGGGGCTATCCCAAGTGATAACGCCGTCGTAGGCCCTGGCGCTAATGCCTTCGGTCACGCCGGAGACGGTGGCGGGCGTCCACGTTCGGCCGCCGTCGTTCGAGTACTCGCAAAAGATGGAGAGCTCGTCGCCCTCGTCGTCGCGCAAGCGGTATCTCACGTCGACGTCGCCGGTTTGCTCGGCCGCGAGCGGGATTATTTCCCCCGAGGGCGGGTTATTGTTGTCGACGGTGAAGTCGGAGGTCGAGCCCGGGCGCCCCTCGTCGTTGTCGGCGGGTACGATGCGGAAGCGCGCCTGCGCCAGGTGCTTGTTCGTCGTATCGCGCCCCGAATGCCACGTCACGTCGCCGACGTAATCCTCCACGCCGATGCTCGAGGTGATGCCGGAAACGGTCGCCGGGCGCCAGGTCGCGCCGCCGTCCTCGCTGTACTCGGCGCGGAACGACAGCGTATCGCGCTCGAGGTCCGAGAGGGTATAGGTTACGACGACGTCCGCCTCCTGCTCGGTCGTGATGTCGTTGACGAGGACCGCGGGCGCCGAGTTGTCGTCGACGTGGAAGGGCTTCGCCTCCACGGGCTCGCCCTGGTCGTTATCGAAAACCGTTATGCGCATTCTGGTCTGGGGATTGTCGACGCCGAGCATGTCGACGTAGGAATCCCAGACGAAGCTGCCGGCATATTTGCTGGGCTCCAGGTCCGAAAGGCCGGCGGTGACCGTGGCGATCTTCCACCTATCGTCGGCCTCGTCGAAGTACTCCGGCAGGAGCGTGACCGCGTCGCCCTCCGGGTCGGACACGTCGAAGATGATTTCGACCGGGCCAGACTGCTCGCCCTCCACCGGCGATATCGCCACCGTAGGCGTATCGTTGTTGTCGAGGTGGAACGAGCCCGTCGCGTCGGCCTTGCCCTCGTCGTTGTCCAGGGGCGTGACCCGGAACTGGACCGACGTTTTGTCCACGCCCAACGTATCGGCCCGCGAATTCCATATGATATCGCCCTCGTACGCGCCCGGGCCGATGGCCTCGGTCACGCCCGCGACGCTCGCGCCTTTCCACGTTTGGCCGCCGTCCAGCGAGTAATGACACCTCAGCGCCAGGACGTCGCTCTCCTCGTCGGACAACGCGTACGCGATAGCCACGTCGCCGCCGACTTCCTCCTCGATGTCCGTTACGGCGACCCCCGGTATCGCGTTGTTGTCTACGTGTACCTTGGCTATTACGCCTACGTCGCCCGCGTCGTTATCCGACGGAATAAGGCGGAACATCACGTCTTCCTGGTCGAGCCCTTTGACGTCCTTATCCGACTCCCAGGTCAGGCTGTTCTTGTAGCGGCTCGAGCGAATGTCGGCCACCGCGCCGTCCACGACGGCCTCCTGCCACGTGGCGCCGCCGTCCAAGCTGTACTCGGCCTTGAGCGCGATGAGGTCGTGCTCGGGGTCCTCTATCTCGAAATCTACGTAAACGTCTTTGGACACCTCTTCCGCTATCGGCTTGAGCGTAACCGAGGGCGGGACGTTGTTGTCGACGTGCAGCAGCGTCGTTTCGCCCGCGGTCCCGAAGCCGTTAGGGTCTACCGGAATAATTTTAACCTTGACGTCCTTCTGTTCGCGGTACTCGCGCCACTCGTCCGCGAGGACGTCGGCGTCGCGCTCGCCGCCCTTCTCGAGCGGCCCCTTGAGGTCGGCGCGCGAATCCCAAAGAATGGCACCCTGGTAGCGGTGCGGGCCGAGGTCGTCCGTCACACCCGAGGCCGTGGCCTCGTGCCACGTGTGGCCCCAATCGTCGGAGTAAAGTATTTTAATGTCGAGCGTGTCGAGCTGCGGGTCCGAGAGCCTGTACTCGATGGACACGTCGCCGGCGTACTCGCCCTCCATCTTGGGCACGACGCATTTGGGGAGCTGGCTCGCGCCGCCCACGTAGCCGTAGACTCCGGCCTTCCAGTGGCTCTGGTGGAACTCGCTCCACCGGGCCCCCCGCCCCAAAGCGGCGCTGCCCCGCAAGTCGTAACACCAGAGGGCGCTCGCGTTATCCGCGACGGCTAGCTCGAGCAGGCCGTCGCCGTCGACGTCGCCCACGGCGGGCGAGGAATGGCAGGGCCCGGCCAAATCCACCGGCGAACCCTCGATCTGCCGGCCGCCGCTGTCGAAGATATAGAGCTTCGCGTCCTCCGCGCCGACGACGATGTCGAGGTTGCCGTCGCCGTTAACGTCCGCGACGCAGGGGGAGGAATTATAGAGGCGGCCGTACGTTTGGACCGGCCAACCCGAGACGGGCGAGCCGCGGCCGTCCCAGGCGTACATTATCGTATCGCCCGAGCCGACGATGACGTCGAGCTTCTTGTCGCCGTCGAGGTCCGCGAGCGCGGGGGAGGCGACCGAAATCTTATACTCCGTAGCGACCGGCCACCCCGCGACCAGCGTCCCGTTCGCGTTCCAGGCGTAGACGTTGAAGTCGTCCGAGCCGACTATTATCTCCAGCGAGCCGTCGTTATCTATGTCGCCTATCGCGGGCGACGAGCGGACGTAGTACCGCGTCTCCACCGGCCAACCCGGGACGATCTTGCCGTCGTTGTCGATGAGGTAGACGTTGCCGTCGTCCGCGCCCACCGCCACTTCGGGCAAATCGTCGCCGTCCACGTCCGCGACCGCGGGCGACGATTCCACGCCGCCCCCCACGCGTACGGGCCACCCGATGATGGGACTACCGTCCCCCGACAGCGCGTAGACCTTCCCGTCCGACGAGCCGACGATTACGTCGTCGCGCATGTCGCCGTCCACGTCCGCGACGGCGGCCGTCGAGCGCACCGCGCCGCCCGTCGCCACGGGCCACCCCGGCACGGCGGTGCCGTTGCCGTTTAACGCGTAGATGTTACCGTCGTCGGACCCGATGATAACCTCGTCGCGCTTGTCGCCGTCGATATCGCCGATCGCGGGCGACCCGGCCACCGTATCGCCGGTCGTAACGGGCCAACCCGCCAGGAGCTGGCCCTGGCCGTCGAAGGCGTAAATCTTCCCGTCCTTGCAGCCGACGACGATTTCGTCCCGGCCGTCGCCGTCGATGTCGCCCATGGACGGCGAGCTCTCGACCGGCCTGCTCCGCTCGAGGTCGACCAAAACGGGGAACCCGGCCTTCTCGGTCAACGCCGCCGCGGCGGCCGCCAGCGATAAACTTACCGCGGCCGAAGCCGCAATCCCGACGAGATTACTTACCGAATTTATTTTAACCATGACCACCGGCTCGATATTAAGGGTTGAAAATACACGCTTTTTACCATTTTATTTTTATCACAATCCGAACGCCGCGTCAAGGAAATTAGACGATTACGTAAAAAAACGAACAAAATCTCAAACGGGGCGTTATTTTTTCTAGCCCTTGCCGCGGCCGCTACGGCGTCGAACGCCCCCACCGCTCGTGGACCCAAACCCACTGCTCCGGGTAGCGCACGACCCATTCGCTCACGGCCGCGGACCAGGCCGCGGTATCGTCCAACAACGCCTGCTTAATCTTATTTGCCACCGACTTCGCCAGCGGCGCCGCGACGACGACGCGATAGTCGTTGTCCTCTTCGCGTACGATGAACATCGGCATCATGGGCGCCCGCGCCCGCCGGGCGAGTAGGGCCGGCCCTACCGGCGTCCGCGCCGGCCGGCCCAGGAAATCGACCGTTACGCTCGGGACGTCGGCGATGTCCTGGTCCGCGAGAACGCCCAGGAAGCCGCCGCGGCGAAGCCACGCGAGCGCGGCCGCGGGCGGCTCGGTCCGGTAAATGGTCCGCACGCCCAGGCGCCGCCGGTAATTCACGAGCGTGCGATTGAAGTTCTCGTCGTAGGCCACCGTCGCGAGGACGGCGATGCCGCCCAGCCGCCGCGCCACGTATCCCCCCAAGAGCTCCCAATTCGACACGTGGCCCGTAAGGCCGACGACGCCGGCGCCCTCGGCCATCGCGCGCTCGAGGCGTTCGAAGCCGTCGACCCGTACAACCCGCGACAAATACCGCCGCCGCCAGCCGCCGAAGATTATCAGGTCGACGAGGTCCAGCGCGAAGTGGCGGTACATCCGCCGGCATATGCGCGCAGCTTCGGCCCGGTCGCAACCGAGCGTCTCGGCTATCCGGCCCGTCGCGCCGTCGCGGGTGCGGCCTCCCGCGAGGTATGCAAGGCGGCCGAGGAAGGCCGCGAGCGGGAGCGCGAGCCGCCGCGGCGTCGCCGCGACTAAGCCCCGGAACGCCAAAAACGAAACGTACAAGGCGCCGTGGCGGAGGGGCCGGCTTAGGCGGCGCAGCATTACGATAATTATAATCGTTGTCCGACACGTACGTCAACATCTTTCGGCGACAGGCCCACACGAAACGGTAGCGCTATTTAAATATCCGACGTTTTGACTCAATTGTTAACGGGAAAGTTTAAAAAATAGCGTTCCCGCGGGGATGGCAAAAACTCGCGTTTCGAGGCGGGGAACTTCTTTCGCCCGCGGGCCCTCCTTTAATCGTAATCTCGGCTATTAAATTTCATAAAAAAAGGGAGCCTTGCGGCTCCCGTTGCGGTATTCGTAACCCGTAAATATTACCGGTAGATAGACTTTATCTTACCGAGGGATGAGGGCACGATAGAGGTCAA
>WVWN01000019.1:0-250 GCA_011773985.1 Candidatus Zixiibacteriota bacterium
ATGCCGAGCTCGCGGGCGGCCTCCTCCATCCGGCGCAGGTTTTTCTCTTCGGTCAGCGTATTGGCGCCGATGTAAAAGGCGCGCCGCCCCGGTTCCGTAATCCGCGCAGCTGTCTCCAGCATTTCGCGAATGGGCGCGACCTCCACCATGCCGGTTACGTTGGAGTAGGGAAAGCCGTACTCTTTCGCCGTCCAGTTCACGCCGTTGAAGACGAAAGGTATCTCCGCGTCCTTGTAATGCGCCTGGATCA
>WVWN01000019.1:278-1068 GCA_011773985.1 Candidatus Zixiibacteriota bacterium
CTTTGGCTTTGAGCGCGCTCTGGATTTTGTACTCGGTGGACTTGTTGCGCTTGGTATCCATATCGAACTGGCGCAGCTCGCATTTGCCTTCGAGCACCGACCGCAGTCCCCGCTCGACGCCGTCGGACCAGGCGTAACCCTTGTGATAGGACGAGACGAACAGGCACTTGCTGGCGGCGGCGGGAGCCGAGGGCAGCAGCATAAAGACGCCCGCGCTGAGCAGCACCGAACTCAAAAATCGGTTTCTTCGCCGGGTTATTAATTGAACATTGCCCATAATCTTCAACCCCTGCTTCTTACACCTGTAGACGGGGACGCCTGGAAGAAAGGTTCGTCGGCGTTTTTGCAGGCCGACGCGGCGCGGATTGGCCGCCGAGAATCGCCTCTCGGGGCACGGCGCCCAANNGAGAAATGTCCTCGCACCGTGGACAAACGTGTCGCGGGTCTGCTCGGAGCCTTCGCCGGCGGTCTGCGCAGGTTCCGCTGGGCAGAAATTTCGCCCGGGCAACGGGATGGGGAAAAAACCTGCCCCGGCGGGAAGGTCCCGCGTCCGGGTCATCGAGGGTTTGCCCGAGATATCGACCGGGACGCCCGCGTCGCCTTGTGTTAACGCCGGTTACGCGCTTTCCACGGGCTTTTTAACGGCCGCGGGACGGCCATCTTTAGCTTGAGGAGGGGTTAATCGACGCGCGCGGGCGGCGCCGCAATCAGTCAGACGGCGGGAGATCCAGCCGGGCGACGACGCCTTCGAGCGCACCGGATGCGGCGGGGTAGCGTTTCAGCACCTCCG
>WVWN01000070.1 GCA_011773985.1 Candidatus Zixiibacteriota bacterium
TCGCAGGCCGCCGGCACCGAGAACGCGAACGTCGTCGCCGCTCGCGCCGGGTTGGGCGCGTTCTGCGCCAGCGCGAAGGAGGCCTTGACGCCCGCGCCCAGGTCGACGCGCGCCGGCCCGTGGAGCGTCCCCTTGCCGTTCAAGTCGACGTCCTCGAGGTAGTACTCGTAGCTCGCGCCCGCTTTAACGGCGTCGTCCACGAAGCGGTACGGCGATTTCCCTACGATAAGGTTGCCGTTGATTTTAACGCGGCCTTCGTCCGAACCGCCTGCCGCCTCGCGGTAGAGGTTGAAGCCGGCGTGGTTGTACTCGCTGGCCGTGGTCCAACGCAGCACCGCCCGGCCGTCGCGCGCGTAGCCGTCNNAAGACGCCCTCGTGCTCCTTGCACGTCGGCTCGATAAGGTTATCGGGAGGACAGAAGCCGCCCTCGTAGCGCGTGTTGACCTCGAAGCACCAACCGTAGATCTTCTTCTTCTCCTTCGTCTCGCCGTAGTGGTAGTCTATCGAACCGCCGTTGACCGGATAGCGTAACATCTCGAGGGACGTGCCGATGCCGTAGCGGCCGCGGAGCTTGGTGTTCATGCCGTTCGCGACTTCGAGGAAGTAATCCCGCTCCGGATTGGGCGCCCTTTCGAGATAATCGTAACAATAGGGGATCAGTATATATTCGCCGTAGCTGTGATAATCGAGCGCGAACTTGAAGTTTACGTTCTTCATCAGGTTCCGGATGGCGGTGGTCTCGGGCTCGCTGAAAGCCGCCGGGCCGCGGTAGGTGCTCGACGAGGGGTTAGGGCTCGAGCCTCGGTTATCGTAGCCCCACTTGTAGCTGTAGTTGCGGTTAAGGTCGACGCCGTAGATGCCGCCGCCGTTGTCGCGCCGGTTCTTGCGCCACCAATAGGAGGGGTTGCCCTCGCTGTGGTTTTCGACGTATACGTGGCCGTCGGGGTTCGCCATCGGCATGAAGTAAATCTCGTAATTATCTACGTAATACTTGATGTCCTTGCTCGTGGCGTAGCCCTCTAGAAGGACCTTGATAAACCACAACGGTATCTCGACGGTCATAAGCTCGCGGGCGTGGTGATTGCCGACGACGAAGAGCCTTGGCTCCGCCTCGCTCTGCGCCGGGTTGTCCGAAATTTTCAAGTACCACATTTCGCGTTTTTCCCAGGTATCGCCGACGTCGTACAGCTTACAGATGTCCGGGTACTTGGCCTCCCGTTGCTTCAGCTCGTCCAACATCTCCTGGTAAGTATGGTAAAGGCCCAGGTCGGGCGGTAGGGCCGCGATGTTCGCGTACGCGTCCTCCGCGATAACCTCGAGCCGGTACCCGAGTTCCTGCAGGCCGGCCAGCTCCTCGGCGGAGGCGATAACGTCGACGTACCCCTCGCCGCCCGAGCAGACGTCCATTCCCGTGACGAGGATATCCCGCGCCACCGCCGCCGTGGAGTCGTAATAAACCCTGGCCCATACGGCGCCGGAGGCCGCGAAAGCCCCGACCGCCAACGTCAAGGCCACAATGATCGGAATCGCTCGTTTCATCTTTCACCTTCTCGTCTCGCGCCGCCTTCGCGCCGCGGTCCTTCTTAAATTTATACCTGATATATTATATCATATTTATCTTCCGACAGCCACATCGACAAACTTCGCTACCCGTTCCCCTCACATAAATCCAGCAATAAACCGGCGCGGCGGTTTTAAACCTACCGCCCCGGGTCGGCGGCCGCGGCCACCGGCGAATCCATCCCCGTATACTCGTACAACAGCTGCCCCGCCGTCGAATACCGGCGGAGGGCACCGCTCGAGGAAACGAACACGTAGTCGCCGTCCTCGTCCAACTCTACGTCCGTCGGGTACGAGAAACCCTTCAACGTAAGCTCGGCGACCTCGCCCACGGACCACTTACCCGTCAACTTGCGACGGAAGGCGACGAGCAAGCCCTGCTCGTAATCTACGACGAAAACGCTGTCCGCGCCACGCGCGGCGACGGCCGCGTACGGGAAGCCGAAGCCGGTGACCTCGGCGCCGCGCGCGCCCGCGGCGCTCACCCTAACGACCGCCCCCGCGTCTCTGTCGAGGACCCAGACGCCCCCCGACGCGTCCGCGGCCACGTACCACGGCGTCTCGAAGCCGCCACACGTCGCCAACGCGACGGCGTCGGCCTTGACCGCCCCGGCCACCTTCCCCGGCAGCTTTAAGACCCGCCGCCCCAATTCGTCCGCGACCCAACAATCGCCCGTCGCCGGCACCACCGTCACGGCGCGCGGCGAGCGGAAGCCGGTAACCGTCGCCAATACCGAGCCTTTCTCGCCGATCTTCAATACGCGGAAGTGGGACCGGTCCGCGACCCAGCACGCCCCCGTCTCCTGGTCCACCGCGATCGACGTGCCCCGCCTGACCAGCGGTTCCTTCCCCTCGCCTTCGCTGGTTTCGAAAAGCACCTCCCCGTCGCTATTGAACTTCCGGAGTTTATTCGCGTAGTAATCCAACACCCAGGCGGAGCCGTCGCGCCGGTCGACATCGACACAGTTCGGCTTCATAAAAAAAGGAAAATAACCGACCGAGAAAATCAGTCCGCCGTCGTAATCGTAAACATTGACGACGCTTTTGCGCTGGTCGATAACCCAAACGCGGCCCCCCGCCGCCGGCCCGGCCTCTTCGTCGCCGCAGCCCGCCGCCAACGCAAACATGAAAATCGCAATCAAAAATATCGAAAACCTTGCCGTCGCTCGCCCCATCGCGGGCACCATCCTCTTCATATAAAAGTTAAATCAACCTCGAGCCGAAGTCAATACAATTCCCAAGGTCGCCGTTGTGCGGGCGCGCCAATTCTACCATCGTCGGCTATTTCGCGAGGATTACGGCCCTCGCGAGCGTCAATGCGCTATATCGTTGAAGGCCGTTTCTCCTAACCACCTTCAACCCGCTTTCCGTTTACTCGCGCGGCCGCCGCGAAGCTATCAGCGCCTCCGCCGCCAGCAACAGGAAAACCGTCGCCGCGGCCGGGGCCTGGAGGGGCACGCTTGCCCGGCCTCGCCCCCGCGGCTCGTGGCGCGTCACGACCGCGCGCGGGAAGAGCCGCCGTAACTCCTCCTCGCCAATCGCCTTCGGGTTCGACTCAGCCGAAATAAACGCTCGAGCCGGCGCGAAATCCGGATACGTACGCGCCAACGCCCTCATCTTTAAATCTAAGACGAAGCCGACGAACGCCGCGGACGTATAGAAATTCGTATACTCCCGCCCGACCGGCGCGCAAATCAAGAAGACCTCGCCCTTCCCCATTCTGCGCGTCGCGACGAACGGCCGGCCGTCCGCGGCCGCCGCCGCGGCTTGCCAAGGCGCCGACGTCGTCAACGCCATAACGCCCGCCGCCCGAAAAGAACCCGCCGACGCGGCGTTGGGCAGAAACGCGGCATCCGCGGAAACCGGCCCCCCCGGCGACGCGAACTTACTCAAAGTCGTATCGTCGTCAAACCGGCCGCCGGCCGCGCCGTCCGCTACCACCGCGACGACGAAGCCGCGCTCCACCCACGAGCGCACCCGAGCCGCCGCCCGCCACGCCGACAACGACGTTACGTAAATCCCCGGCGGCGCGGCTAACTCGCCGGCGGGACGTTCCGCACCTACGGCGGCTAAGGCCGCTTCCCATAAACGCGCGCCGGGCGTCGCAGGCGCGACGGCATAAGCAACGTCCGCAGTAGGCGGGACGTACACCGTGGCGTAGTCGTCGAAAGGATACCCGCCGCGGCAACGGAACTCGTAACGGCGGCCACCGGGGACCGAGAACCGTACCTTCGCCCGCGCCGCCGCGGCGCCGTCCGCCACCGCTCCGCCACCCGCCTCCTCCACCGCCAGCGGCCGGGGCTTGCCGTATTGCCGTATGTCTAGGTTCACGTCGAAAGTATCCTCCGCGCCGGCGAAGACCTGGACGCCGGCCACGGCCGCGTTCCACGCCGGGCCGGCCTCCGCCCTCACGTCGTAGAAAGTTACGCTCACGCCGGAAGGCAAACCGGAGGCCGCCGCCTCGACGTTCTCGAAGGCCGCGTCCTGCATATCGGTAAAAATTGCCACTTCGCGCTTGCGGCCCTCGGCCCCGGCCTTGGCGCATAACTGGCCTGCCGCGGCCAACGCGTCGGCTAGGCGGCCTTCGGCCGTCGGGACCTTCGCCACGGCCCCGGCGACGTCGCCCAACCCTCTCCACTCGAGCCTTTTCGCCGCGGAACCGGTCCAAAGGACCACGCCGAGGTCCTCGGCGGACGCGGCCGCGCCGAGCGCGCGGACGTGACGGACCGCGCGCCCGAGGCGTTCGCCCTCCGCGTCGACGTACGTCATGGACGGCGAATTGTCTATGACGGCGACCACCGCGCGCGGCGGCGACGCGCCCCTCGGCGTAAAACGAGGACCCGCCAACGCCAACACCAAGAAGACGATAGCCGCGACGCGCACTACGAGCAGCAGGACATCCCGCCAGCTCGGGCGCCGGCGCGCGCGCCTCTCCTCGATAATTTTGAGCAATTGAATCGACGGGAACCGGAGGCGGAGGCGGACCCGCCTCTTTATAAGGTTTAATATTATAGGCAAGGCCCCGAGCGGCAAGAGGAACAAATAAAGGGGATTGAGAAAAGATAACATGGGGGGAGATGAGAGTTTACGTCAACGCGCGGCGCCGGCCGAGGTACGAAATTAGAACCTCCGCGGGCGGCGTGTCGGTGACGACCGGCACGTACTCGATATCGCGCGCGCCCAGCTCGCGCCTATAATCTTCTTTGAGGGCCGCCAACGCGTCGAGGTAACTATCCCGGAACCGGGAACCGTCGAGCGCCACCGTCTCCGACGACTCCATATCCTCGAACGACGCGGCGTCGCGGAAGGGGAAGTTCTCCTCCGCGGCGTCGAGGACGTGAAACAAGATGACCTCGTGTTTTCCCCCGCGCAGCGCGCGCAACCCCTCCAGCACGCGGCCGCGCAAATCCCATAAGTCGGTGAATATCGCGAAAAGGCCGCGGCGCGGCGCGCGCTCGGCGAGGGTGGCGAGCGCGGCGAATAAATCGGTGGTTCCGGCGGGTTCGGTTCTCTCCAGGACGTTCAAAATCGCACGGAAATGCTGCCGGCTCGAGCGCGGCGGCACGACCTCGCGGACGGCGGCGGAAAAAACCGCCAAGCCCACGGCGTCGCGTTGGCCGAGGGCGAGGTACGCCATAGCCGCGGCCAGCGTCGCGGCGTAATCGAATTTGGTCAACGGGCCCCCGGAAGGATAACCCATGCTCGCGGATGAGTCCAAGCATAAATAAAAACGGAGGTTCGTCTCCTCCTCGAACTCCTTGACGTAATAGCGGTCCGTGCGCGCGAAAGCGCGCCAATCTACGAGGCGGAGGTCGTCGCCGGGTTGATAGCCGCGGTACTCGGAGAACTCGACGGAGAAACCCTTGAAGGGGCTGCGGTGCAGGCCGGCATAAAAGCCCTCGACCACCAAGCGCGCGCGAAAGCCCAAGCCCTGTACCGCGGCCAACGTCAGTACGTCTACGAATTTCGGGAGAGTCATTATTCAACCAGACGCATAAATATAACGGCACAAGCCCCGCCGAACGTCGACCGGCCTATAGTCCCAATTCCCCGCGGACGCTTTGCATTCCCTCCAAACATAAACCCAAAAACTCCTCGAGCGTCAGGCCCAGCTCGGCGCAACTCGCGATCTGGTCGCGGTCGGCGCCCGCGGCGAACCTCTTCTCGTGAAATCGCCGCAATACGAAGGCCACGTCGCAAGCCGCGAGGGATTTCTCCGGATGCATAAGGGCCGCGGCCACCACCAGGCCCGTAGTCGGGTCCACCGCCCAGAGCGCTTTCTCGAGCGGCGTCTCGGCGTCCTTACGTTTATTATGGGCCAAGATGGCGTCGGCGACGCCGGCCGGCAAATCGACATCGCGGAGCATCTCGAGCGTGGTCGGGCCGTGGCGGGCCGGCTCGTCCTTGGTGAGGTCGTAATCGAGGTCGTGCAGGAGGCCGGCGAGGGCCCACACTTCCTCGTTCTCGCCCAGGCGCCGCGCGACGGCACGCATCGCCGCCTCCACGGCCAACATATGCTTGACGATGTTCGGGTTGCTCACCTTTTCGCGAACGAGCTCGAGCGCGTCGCCGCGTTCCATAACTCGACTCCCGGAGCTCTGCAAAGTTTTAACCTGTTTACAAGAGGACTTTCACCGCCGCGCCGGCGGCTTAGGACGGCCCTCAAGGGTTTCGGCACGCGACGGTCGTCAACGCAGCCGCCGCGGCCGCGAGCGCAACCCACATCATAATCAGACGGCCTAACCACATATCTGAATCCTTCGAAGTGCCGGCGACCGCTTATTAGTATAACGTTACGGCCGCCGCTAGTCGAGGTAAATTTTGCCTTAGGGCAGATGAGAAGTCCGAAAAAGAGTTGACAACTTGGCGCGAGAATTTTTATATGTATTAATTAAAAGGGGATCGACCTCGCTAAACGAACCATCAAGGAGGGTCACGCAATGAAGAAAACGGCAATAGTCACGGCTTTCTTACTGACGCTCGGAAGCGGTGCCCTAGCTAGTTCGTATCTGGGTAGCATAGTAAGTTCGTTCAACGCCTCGGTAAAAATAGGCGCGTTTACTTATTATCCGCTCGGGCTGGCGTACGACGGTGCCGACCTTTGGACCGGCCACTCCAGGTACGCCGCGGAATGGACGCTTACGGGCAGCCGGAAAAACGTGCACTATATAAACGCCGGCATCAATTACGAGACGGCGTACGACAAGGCGAATAATCGCCTTAACGCGATTAACAGGCTTTCTTCGGTGTATAGGATATTGACTATAGACCCGGGTTCCGGTTCCATTACGAGCTCCTTTCGGGTACCGTCGCCCCTCGCGGTCCCCCAGGGCTTAACGTTCGGCGCCGGCTACCTCTACATCGCCGATATGTATCAGAGTCGGATACTCAAAACGACGACCGCGGGGTCCGTCGCCGGGAGCATAGACCCGAAGGTCTTCGCGATAAAAGGGCTCGCCTGGGACGGCGACACCACCGGCGGCCCGTTCCTCTTCGCGTGCGTGATGGACGCCAAGCACACGATTCACCGTATAAACGTTGCGAGCGGCTCGGTCGTTAAGTCCTTCGAAGGGCCGAAGTTCACGGGCAACATTATCGGCCTCGCGTGGGACGGCAAGTACCTCTGGGCCTCCCAGAACTACACCGGCCAAGACATGTACGCCTTCCAATTTATCGCCTACAATCCTAACGTAGGAGTCGCGCCCGCGACGTTGGGAAAGATAAAAGCTTTGTATAGATAGTACGGCTCGAGTAGTAAAAAACAACGCCGGCCCTCGAGCCGGCGTTTTATTCAAACAAAAAACCGTATCGCCTACGGCTCGTAAGCCGTTTCCCAACCGGCCTGGGGAAAGAGCGCGGCCGAAAAGAAGAAAAGATACGCGCCCACCGCGGCGTCCACGTCGCCGTCGAGCTCTCCCTTGTAAAAGCCGACCGCCCTGAAGTTGGCATCCTGTACGACGCCCGAGCGGACGTAACCGACGGTCCGGAACGACGCGTCTTCTATCGTGCCGTCGCCGCGGACGTAGCCGACGGTCCGGAACCTCGCGTCCTCGACGCGGCCGTCGTCGCGGAGGTAGCCCAGCGTACGGAAGCGCGAGTCCTCGACGCGGCCCTCCGGCCGGACGTAACCCAACGTCCGGAACGACGCGTTCTCCACGCGGCCGTCGTCGCGGATATACGCCACCGCGGTGAAGCCCGCCCCCTCAATTTTGACGTCGGGGGCCGCGGGCCCGGCCGACACGGCGACGAGGGCCGCGGCCACGCTAACGACGAAACCTCTTTTCATACCTGAGCCTCCGAAATTTCTATCCGTACCCGCCAAAGAATCGCGTAGTAAAGAAACGACCCGGGCCGCGCTTAAGCGGCCGGCTCGACGAAGATCCCGCCGACGAAGAGGTTGCGGTCGCCGCCGGCGAGGTTTTCCGTGTCGTTATAATATTCCAACACTAGATGGTGATACCGGGTTGGCGCGGCGGGGATGTTCTCGGTCCAACGTATACCGCGTGCCCACACGTCGAAATTTGCCACGCGCTCGCCGTCCACCAGGACCGCGACGCGAGGGGGAATGCCGTTGGCGGGTTCGGGGTTTAGGCGGAACCCAACCTTGTAATCTCCGTGAGGCGCGGTGAAGAAACAACCGACGCGGCAGTCGTTGTACAACGCGAGCTGGTAACCTTCGGCGTCCAACTTTTTGTGTGGGTAACCGCTCGTGACGAGCGTGCACTCCCGAAGCGGCACGGACCGGCGATACGGATGGCGCTCGACGAGCAAGTCGTCTTTTAACCGGTAGACGCTGACGGGGTCGGCGGCGAGCGCGTACCCGATACCCTCGAAGAAAGCCACACGTTCGAAGTTGCGCCAGAAGCCGCCGAGGTCGCCGCGGGCGCCGTCCAACGAGCCCGGCCTATATTGTGCCCGGTCGTAATAACCCTCCTCGCCAACGTGCACGATGTAGTATATGGCACCTTTGGACGCCCAGAAGTCCACCGGCTTGCGCGTAAAACAATCGACCTTGATTATCTCATATTTAACCTCGTCCACGGGCGGCGCGTCGGTCTCGCCGCCCTCGGCTCGGGGGGCCTTGTTCCACACCTCCTCCACGATGACCGCGGGCCAGGGGACGTTCTCGTGGACCCAATTGGCGGCCCTCGTCCGAGGGTCCTCCCGGCCCCAGGCCCTTACGCCGTGCGCCGTCGTCCACGCCGGGACGATAAACGCCGCGGCGACTAAACCCGCGGGCGCCAAGATTTTCAGCGGCCTCGGCACGCGGCGCCGGAGCTCGGCCGCCACGGCCCCCAAGGCCGCGCCGAAGAAGAGGGCGAGTAGCGGGAAAAAGTCCAGCACCATCCTGGGCGTCCATATACGGTAGCGCGATATGCCCAAGGCGAACGCCGCGGGGAACAACAAAAAGGCCAAGCCGTCGCCGCGCCAACGCCGCAACACGACCCAAATTCCCGCGAGCGTCAAAAGGGCCGGGACGTACGTCGCCGCGGAATTCCAGTAGAAGCGCACCTCCTCGGCCCAGGGACGGCCGGTCGTCAGAGACTCGTGGCCGTGCACTTCGTAATACCAATAATCGAACGCGACGGCGTCCAGAAAAGGTCTCATCCGGAACAACGCCCCGGGCGTCGATATGAAGAAAGCCAAAACGGCCGCGACGGCAAACCATAAAAAATCCCGCGCAGGCCGCCGCCAAAGGGCCAGCGCTATAAAAGCCGCGGGAAGAAAATACGCCGCGATGTACTTCGTGCCGACGGCCAGGCCGAGCAGCGCGGCGCTCGCAAGTAAGTCGCCGCGGCCCAGCTTCTCCCGATAGCGAAAGAGAAAATATACGCCGGCCATCACCAACGCCGCGACGGGGATGTCTACGCCTATCTGCCGGCTCTCGGCTATGTTGACGTTGGAGACGGCCAAAAGGGCCCCGCCGGCCACGCCCCACCACGGCCGGCGCCATATCCGGGCCGCGAAAAGGTACGTAAACGCGACGGCCGCGACGCCGAAAGCCACGGAGATAAGCCGCCCCAATAAATAAAAACGGTGCACCGGCAGGTCCGCGAAGTTGACGAACTCCGCGGAGGCGCCCAAGGCCCGGAAGTAACTCACGATCGCGCCCAGCGCCTGGACGTTGACGATCGCGGAGGGGTAGCGGTAAAAGGATTCGGGCCACAGCTTGCCGCTGATTATCATCTTACGAGCCGCTTCCATAATAAGCGGCTCGTCCCAAAAATATATATGGGGCAAGCCGTAGTCTACGTGTATTACCCTGAGCACTGCGGCCAGGAAAGCCACGCCGGCCGCCGCGAAAGCGGCCGGGTGCCGCGACGCCGCGTCACGGACCCGGTTAAAAGCCCTCGGGCCGGGCGACGTTACCACTCTTACCAACCAGCGAACCAAATAGCTTTCCCCGAATATTTCGGCATCAACGTAGGCTCCGCCGCTGACCGCGCGGCGTTACGCGGGGAAGTTCCCGCGCTCGGCGCCCCTAGTAGTAGAACGTCTGCCGCATCATCTCTTCGCCGTCGACGAAGATTATAATCTCAACCTCGGTTACCGACCCCTCGGGAGGCAAAAAAAGTATCTTCACGGGCGTCTCCTCGCCCGCCAGCTCGACCTCCATCGGTTCCGACGTGGCGCGCGCGAGCGAGTCCTCGCCCGTCTTAGCGGAGATATATTTGTAATCCGCTTGAGCGTTAACGGCAACCGTGCCGGTTCCGCGGAGGGAAAAGTTTAGCTCGCCCTCGTCGTAAATTAACGCCGTAACCTCGACGGCGCCGGCGACGCTCGCGGCCCACAAGGCCGCGGCCGCGGCAAATAGCTTGCTCCTCATACCTTCAATTCACCCCGAAAAATATAAACCAAATATCGTCCTCGCACAAGACAATAATTAGAAAACCTTGACTCGTAACTTTTACTTTTACAGGGAAAAAGGATATCGCCTGATCTTATGTAAAAGCAGCTTTTGACAACAACCGCCCCGGCGGCTATAATATAAGAAAGACTTAAAAATGGCCGAACGAGGCAAAGAAATGCGGCGCGAAGCCGAGGCCCTTGCGGAAAGGGCGTCGAACCTAACCTTCCTCGGCCGATACGCACAGGGCCTTTCGCTGTACGAAAAGGCGCTCGCCCTCGAGCCCGGCTTCGTCCGCGCTCACAGCGGCCGCGCCGTGTCGCTGGCGCGAATGGGCCAGGCCGACAAAGGTTTGGCTTCGGCCAAGGAAGCGATCCGGCTCGACGCCGCCGACGCGCTATCGTATACCGCGCTCGCGTTCTGCCTACACCGCCTCGGGCGCGACAAAGAGGCTCGTTCCGCCTACGAAACGGCGCTAGCCAAGGGCCGGGAGGACCCGCGCGTTCTGTATAACTACGCGTGTTATTGGGCCGAGCTCGGCGACGAGGAAAGGTGCCGACAATTACTGACGCGGGCGTTCCAATACGTAGAGAGCGGCGACGTCGAACGCTCAAAAAAAGACCGCGACCTCGCCGCCTACGTCAACGCCGACTGGTTCAACGAGCTGCACGCCGCAGCCAAGCTGCTAGACGAAGGGGCTTCACACTTCCTCGCGGGCCGATACGCCGAAGCGTTGGCGGCCTTCGACCGTACGCTCGCAGTAAACGCGGCGCACGTACGGGCGCACGCGGGGCGCGCGTTCGCGTTGGCCCAACTCGGCCGCGCGCGCGAAGGCTTAGCCGCAGCGAAAGAGGTAATTCGCCTAAGCCCCGGCTACGGCCGCGGATACTCGGCGTTAGCGATTTGTCTCCACCGACTACGCCGGCGCGGCGAAGCCCAGGCGGCGTACGAGCACGTGGTCAAGCTCGTGCCCGACGACGCAAGCGGACTTTATAACTTCGCGTGCTTCTGGGCCGAAGTGGGCGACGGCGACCGGTGCCGGGAATACCTGGAGAAAGCGCTCCGTCACGACGACGGCCGCGTCGCGCGACACGCTCCCAAAGACCCCGACATGGCGCGATACCGGGAAGCCGACTGGTTCCGAGAGCTTATCGCCACGGCGAAGCGGAAAGGGCCGGCCGTTTCGCATAAGAAATTGCTTTAAAAATAGGTCAAACGCGGTAACGGGAACGGTTCCACGCGTTTCCAAAAAGGTGGTCGTCCAGGTGGCGGAAGATTGGACGGAGGAAGAAACGCGGCGGCACGTCGGCGAGGGAAACGACACTTGGGTCATTCCCGTCAACGTCACGGCTGACGCGGGGCAAAGGGTTCTCAATTTTTGGCACGTAGAAGACGTACTGAAACGAGCAGGCCGGATAGCCGTCGGCGAGTGTGATTGCCGGAAGAAGATGCGGCGGTGCGACCACACGCTTGAGGGGTGCTTGTTCACAGGCCCGTGGTACGACGACGCGGTAAAAGAGGGCTACGCGAGGCCGGCGACGCGCGAAGAGGCGTTGGCAATTCTCAAAAGGACGTACGACGAAGGCCTCGTATTAATTATGGCCGAGGCCGACGAGGGCCCTTTTAAAATATGTAGCTGTTGCCCGTGTTGTTGTTTGCAACTTGCCGGCCTAAAAAAGTTCGGCATGGAGTACGCGTTACTATCCTCGGGCTACGTCGCGGCGCACGACGGCGATCTTTGCACGAGTTGCGGCGCGTGCCTCGAGCGGTGCCACTTCGGCGCGGCTACCCGCGGCGACGGCGGCATCCGGCTCGAGCCGGAGAAATGCTTCGGCTGCGGCCTGTGCGTCGGCACTTGCCCTAGCGGCGCACGGAGACTTGTCGAAAAATAATCAAACGCCGCTCCGAAAAAAAAGCCCCGCCCGGGAGGCGGGGCGATTTTATTTTGGGAAGACGCGCGACGTTACATAAACCAATACGCGGCGCCGACGCAGATCGTAAGAAACGCGCCCTTATCCCTGGAATCCACTATGTGTTGGGCAATGTCCGCGGTGACGGACCAGCCGTCGCCCACCGGGAAGTCGCCGCCGATGGCTATATTGCCGCCGAAAAAGACGTTGCTGTCCTTATCCCAATAAACGCCCGGGCCCAAGCCTACGTACCCGGAATTCTCCCGCACCGGGACGCCGACGTACCAACGCACGTTCGCGTCGAAATTTATAAAGTAATCGTCGCCGATGCGCACGTGCTCCTTGGCCCGGAAGCGATTGTAGGCCAAAAACCCGTAGGCGAAGAACCTCCCGCTGCGGCCCAGCCTCGTCCCGTATCCGAGGGACCCGCTGAAGCCCTGGCGGTAGTTCTCGCGGAAGGCCGCGTCGTCTGGGATACCCAAGCCAAGCCCCAGCGCGCCGAAGTGCCGCAAATCGCGCTCGGCGGAAGCGGGGTTGATAACGGCCAAGCTCGTAATAAAAACCGGCAATGCGATAAATAACCGCCTCATAGCAAACGCTCCTTTCGCGAATTTAACCGTCGCCACGGGCGCCATCCCACCCGAGCCCCCTACTAGATCATCTCCGTTTATTTATAATATTAACACATTTCGACTTAGTGGGAAACGGCCCCTCGAGCGCAAGACGCCGACTCGCGCCGCGACGCCAAGCCGAAGGCCACGTTCTCGCGCACCTAAAACTCCAATACCGGGCTTACGACCACGTAATGAAGCATCGCGAAATTGTATACTTCCGCGACGTCCGCACCCCCCTCCAACATCCGGTATCCGCCCTTGACGGCGAAGTTCTCGCTGAGCCGATATTGAAGCGCGAGGAGAACGTCCTCGGCGCGCCCCTGCGGCGCGGCCAACGCGTCGCCGCCGAATAGAAGTTTCCAATCGTCCGCGAACGCCCAAGCGAGGCCGAAGTTGAACAGCGGCACGAAGCCGGTGTTGGTTATCTCGGCGCGGAGGCCGTCGCTCGCCAACGTAATCGCGGCGTCGCGGACCTTCGCCGTAAAGCCCACGCCGAACGTCAGCTTATCGCGCCGGACGAAATTGTAACGATACGTCGCGCGATACGAGTCGAAGCGGTACGTCGCCTCGAGGGGCGCGTTGGCCGGGAACTCGACGCCCTCGAAAAAAACGGGCCGGCCTATGGAACCGTGGGCGTCCAGCTCGAGCGGCGCCGCCAACAAACTTACCGCGTGCCGTTCGTTAAAAACGTAACCGACCCGTGCGCGTTGGAAAAAACCGGCGTCGGTTTCGAGGTCGCGGGACAACGATATGTCCGTGCCGCCCTCTTTCGGGACGCGGACGTCGTTGTAACCGCTGAAGACGGCGCCGAGCTCGACGTCGATTACCCACCGCGCCGACGCGGCCGCAGCGAGCGCAAATAACAAGCCCAGGGCCGTTGCCGTTACGATTCTCAAAAAATCACCCCCGGTAAATCTTATTTCGAATTGTCAGCCTCGATAGCTTCAAGCCCCGGCGACCGGGGGGCTAAACAAATCCCGACGCCGCCGATTTATAAAATTATATATAAAAATCGCCGCGCCCGGCCGGCAGGAACGGGACGCGGGCGCCCCGCCGGCGCGCGCCCGCCGCTACTTCCTGCCCAGCAAGTAGTACATAGGCGTCGGGCCGAGGGTGTGCAACGGCAAGGTGCCTCGACCCGCGAATTGGAAACGTTCGGCCAGTTGCTCGTACGCCGCCGCCGAAACGTTTATCTTTCCCGGTTCGCAAGCCTCCTGCAACCGGGAGGCGACGTTCACCGTTTCCCCCCACACGTCGTAGACCATACGCCAACCTTTAACCAGGCCCGCGATACACGGCCCGACGTGGATCCCTATTCTAACTTGCCAACCGCGTTTACCCACGAACTTCAATATGTCGAGCGCGGCCTCGGCGCACGCTTCCAGCTGGTTGGCCTCCGCGAACAGGCCGCCGGCGTACATGTACCCGTCCCCCACCGTCTTCAACTTCTCCAACCCGTAGTCCTTAACGACGAGGTCGAAGGCGTGGAAATACGCCGCCAACTTCGTAACCAACGCTTTGTGGTGGACGCGGGCGGAGATATCGGAAAAGCCGGCGAAGTCGACGAAGACGATGGTCGCGTCGGGAACCGAGCGCGGGACCGGCGTCTCCACCTTCTCGAGCTCGGCTATTACCTGCTCGGGTAATATATTTCGCAGCAACTCGTCGGCCCGGCGGTGCGCCGCCTCAAGCTGACTCGTCTTGAGTTTCAATTCAGCTCGGGTCCTTCGCTGCTCCGTAATATCCAACGCGACGCCTATCGTTAAATTGTACTCGCCCTTTTCGTCTTGCAAAGGCGTAGACGAAACTAAAATGTCCCTGAGTTCGCCGTCCTTCCGGCGCATCACAATTTCGTATTTAGTAGACTGCCCTCCTTTCTTTTTCTTTTCGGTAGTCTCCAACAACCTTGGAACCTCTTCCTCGGGAACTATTTGGCTTAAATTCATCCCCGTTAATTCTTCCTTGGTGTAACCTAATATATTGCAGTAAGCCTGGTTGACGAAAAGAATATTTTCGTCGCCGTCAACTACCGCGAAGCCGTCGTGGATCGTCTCGACCAAACTCCGATACCGTTCCTCGCTGCCCCTCAGCGCCTCCAAACTCCGCGCCCTTTTGATCGCCACCTCGGCCTGACGGGCGAAAACGGTCAACTTCTCCAGCTCGCCTTCGTCGTAAACGCCGCCGTCTTTGCAAATCGTTATTACGCCTAAGACGTCGCGGCCGTCAAACATCGGCACGGCGATGACGGATTCATTTTCGTCTTCCGCGGCGTCGGTCCCCGGTACGTGGACGCGGTAGTCGTCCTCGGCGCCGATATTCACGAACGACCCGACGCCGCTTTCCGCCACCCGCCCCGTAACGCCCACGCCCAACCTTACGTTGAAGGACAACACCGCCTCGACGCCCTTCCGCGTGTTCGCGTACAAAGGCTTAAGAACTCCCGCGTCGCGGTCCAACAGGTAAACGATACAGTCGTCGCCGCGTAAGAGCGTCATAGCCTGGCCGGCTATTTCACGCAGGACCGCCTCCAACTCGACTTCGTCCGCCAGCGCCAACGTCGTATGGTACAAACCGCGATAACGCTCCTCGCCCTCCCGCAACGCCTCCGCCGCCTTTACGGCCTCGGTCACGTCCTCGGTGATAACGACCGCGCCAACGATTGCCCCCGAGGAATCGCGCAAGGGGTTGATCTTGGTGTTGAGGATGCGCTCGCCCCTTTTCAGCGTTTGGTGCCGGACGCCGTTCCGCTCGAAAGGCTCGCCGCGCTGGAGCGCCCGCTCGAGCGCCGCGCCGAGGGGCTCTCGCGCGAGCGCCGGGAACGCGTCGAATATAACCTTGCCCTTAATCTCCTTCGAGTCCACGCCGAACTGCCGCTCCATCCCCTGGTTCCATATCTGTACCCGCCCCTCCTTATCCAAGGCGTATATTCCCACCTGCGTGCTCTCGATTATGTTCGCGGTGAACTCGCCGAAGTAACTCATTTCCCCCTCAGCGCGTTCGAGCTCAGCTGTCCGCGCCTCCAAGTGCCGGACGCGGGCCCTAAGTCGCTCGAGCTCCTTCAGCAGGTCCGGTTTCGCTTTCTCTTCGTCGACCATAAACGGCTCAGGCCAGGAGGCGCCGCCTTCTCGGTTAAACATTACTAATTTAATTCTATTCTAACATAAAAAGGTGCTAAAGGTAAACTGCGACGCCCGCCCTCTCGGGCGAGCGAGGTCGATAAAAAAAGGGAGGCACCGCGTTTTCCTTCCGACCCGGGATACGTAATTTTAAATGAAAACGGTTCGCTCCCGGCGCCTTAACAGAACGGGGCCCGCAAAAAGCGCGGCCTGCGGGACGCGAACACCTTTTCGGCTTTTAATTAAACCCGAAATCCTTTTCGCGGAACAGTTTAAGGCAAACGTCGACTATTTGAGAGTCGTACCGGACGCCCTTAAACTCCGATATCTCCTCGAGCGCCTTATCTACGCCCAGCGTGGGACGGTAAGGACGGTGCGAGGACATCGCCTCGACGACGTCCGCGACGCTCAATATCCGCGCTTCCACGGGGATGTCGTCGCCGCTCAGGCCGCGGGGATACCCGGAGCCGTCGAGGCGCTCGTGGTGTTGCAAGACGACGTGCGTTATGGGCCAGGCGAACTCGACGTTTTTCAGTATATCGAAACCGACCTGCGGATGGTTTTTGATGATGTTCAGTTCCAGCTCCGTTAGCCGACCCGGTTTACTGAGTATCCCCTCGGGGATAGAGATCTTGCCTATGTCGTGCACGGCCGCGGCCATGAAAATGCCGTCGACTTGACCGGCGGCGAGGTCCATCTCGCGGGCGATGGCGCGCGCCAACCTCGCGACGCGCAACTGGTGGCCCGACGTATACGGGTCGCGCGTCTCGACCATCTTGGACATGGCGTATATGGTTCCGTTCAGGCTCTTCTTTACCTTATCCAGAACCAACTCGCGGTCCGTGATATCTCGGACGGTGACGATGGCCGCCGGCCGGCCCTCGTACCGGATAATGCCGGAAGTCACCTCTATGGGAACCTCGCTACCGTCCTTCCGCAACATCGCGATTTCGAATATACTCGGCGCACCCTCGCCCGACATCGTACTCCTATGTTTCTCCAAGACCAACTCCCTGAATTCGGCGGCGACGAAGGGGGCGAATTCCTTACCGGTCAAATCGCGCGGGCTATCGTAACCGGTGAGCTGTGCCACCGCCTCGTTGGCGAACTTGAATACGCCGTCCTGGACGATTACCACGCCGTCGTTCGCTTGCTCGACCAAAGTCCGATATTTTTCTTCACTCTCGCGCAGAGCTTCCTCGTTCCACTTCCGCTCCGTAACGTTCTCGAGGACGCCGTCGATAAACGCCGCCTTCCCCGCCTCGTCCGTGATAACCCGGGCGCTGAGCGAACCCCAGAAGGCGGCCCCGTCCTTTCGCTTAAGTCGCACCTCGTAATCCGATATGGCCCCCGACGACCCGACCGCCTCGATAAAATGTTTACGGTCGTCGGGATTTAGATACAGGCCGGCTACGGGTACCTCGTACATCGCCTCCGGCGTCCCGTACCCGAACATCTTGGCCAAAGCCGGATTGGCAGAAAGCAAGCGGCCCGCGGGGTCCGCCGTCGTCCGGAAGACGCCAACCGGGATATTCGCCGTGAGCGTACGGAAGCGTTCCTCGCTCGTGCGGAGTTTCTCCTCCGTGCGTACGCGCTCGGTCACGTCTTCGATAATGACCACCGCCCCCGCGAGACGGCCCGAGGCGTCGCTCAACGGATTGACCTTAGCGTTTATCACGCGCTCGCCCTTATCTCGCGTTCGGTGCCAGAGGCCGGCGCGTTCGAAAGATTCGCCTCGCCCAAGCGCCGCCTTTATCGCCGCTCCCAGCGTTTCTTCCTCGAGGGCGGGAAAGGCCTCGAATATATTCCTGCCCACCAACTCCTTGGCGTCTATGTCGAACTGCCTTACCATCCCCCGGTTCCATATCAGCACGGTCCCTTTTCTATCCAGGGCATATATCCCGACGTGCGTGCTCTCTATGATATTCTTGGTGAACTCGCTGAAGTATTCTATTTTTTCCTCCGCCCGCTGGCGCTCGGTAACGTCCTCCGTAATAACTACCGCGCCCACGATGGCCCCGGCCGCGTCCTTCAGCGGGTTCACCTTCGTATTTATTATGCGCTCCCCCTTCTTTCGCGTCCGGTGCCGGAGGTCCGTTCGTTCGAAAGACTCCCCCCGGCTAAGCGCTCGTTTAATAGCCGCGCCGAGCGGCTCCTCGTCGAGGGCGGGAAAGGCTTCGAAGATGTTCCTCCCCGCCAACTCCTCGGCATCCACGCCGAATTGCCTGACCATCCCCTGGTTCCATATCAGCACGGTCCCTTTTTGATCGAGGGCATATATCCCAACTTGCGTGCTCTCAATAATGTTCTTGGCGAACTCGCTGAAGTACCTTATCCGCTTCTCGGCCCGTTTACGCTCGGTAACGTCGCGGGCGAAGACTATGGCCGCGGGGCGGCCCTCGTAATGGACGATACCCGCGTTCACCTCGACGGGGACCTTTCTCCCTCGCCGGTCCAAGATGGCGACCTCGAATATCCTCGGCGCCGTCTCACCCGCTATCGCGCGCTGGTACCTCTCCGATACCAATTCTCTGAACTGAGGGGCGATGAAGGGCCCAATCTCTCTACCGATTAACTCCCCCGGGTCATCGTACGAGCCGAGTTTCGCCGCCGCCCGGTTGGCGAACTTGATCCGGCCGTCCTGGACGATGATGACGCCGTCCGTCGCCTGTTCTACGAGCGTACGATATTTCTCCTCAGATTCGCCCACCGCCACTTCCGCCTCTTTACGGCCGGTAATATCCTCCAGGATCCCGTCGAAATAGGCCACCTCGCCGTCGGGCCCTTTAACCGCCCGCGCTCTGAGGGACCCCCAAAATACGGTCCCGTCCTTCCGTTTGAATTGGGTCTCGTAATCGGACACGGCCCCCGCCGAACTCACGGCCGCGATAAATTCTTTGCGCCCGTCGGGGTTAAGATGCAAGTCCGCTACGCGCGTCTCGTACATATCTTCCGGCCGCTCGTAGCCGAACATCCTGGCCAACGCCGGGTTGGCCGAGAGCAAACAGCCGCCGAGTACCGCGGGCGAACGGAAGATGCCGACGGGTATGTTGGCCTGAAGGCTGCGGTATCTTTCCTCGGACACCTTTACCGCCGCCTCGGCCTGTTTGCGCGCCGTCACGTCGCGGATTACGCCGATAAAACCGCGGGGCTCGCCGTCGGCGCCTCGGACCAAAGACACGTTGACGTCGGCGCGATAATAAGTACCGTCTTCTCTGCGTAAGTCGTACTCGATGCCGGTCCCGAAGCCCGTTTCCAAAACCTCCTGCAAACTTTTATACGCGCTGTCTCGTTGCTCGGGCTTTATAAATTCGAAAGCGCTCCTACCCACAAGCTCCTCGACGTTTTCGACGCCGTACAACGAGGCCGTCTGGCGATTGAGCGTAACGATGTTTCCCCTGAGGTCCGTCTGGACGATGGCGTCGGGAGAAGTTTCGACCAAACGGCGATAACGTTCCTCGCTCTCGCGTAACGCCATTTCCGCCCGCTTACGCTCCGTCACGTCGGTAACCATTGCCAACGCGCCGGCGTATTCGCCGTCCTCGTCGAAGATGGGCGCGGTCTCGAGAATGGCCCAGAGGTCGGCCCCGTCTTTACGGAGGAACCGGAAGTCGTGTTGTTCCACGATGCCGGCGCGGCGACGCTGTAAATATCTCTCCGCAATAGCGCGGCCCTCCTCGTCCATGAAATCGAATAAATAGCGCCCCTGGAATTCCTCCGGCGTGTAGCCGAACATTTGCGCCATTCTCTCGTTGACGAACGTCGTCTTGTTCGCGGCGTCAATAACCCATACGCCTTCCCCCGTCGTTTCTATTATGCGCCGATAACGTTCCTCGCTCTTGTGCAAAGCCTCCTCGGCCTGCCGGCGCTCCGTTACGTCGACGAAGGTAACCATAAAGGCCGGCTCGCCACCGTAATTAAATATTAACCCGGCGGCCTCTACTAACCTTACGTCCCCGTCGCGGCATAACATTCTGAGCTCAAACCCACGAGGCCCGGCGCCCGCCTTCACGTTTCTTATCACTTTGGCCGCTTTTTCCCGGTCCTCGGGGGCGACGAGGTCGAAGACGGAGCGACCCTCGAGTTCTTCGTCGGGCGCGTACTTTAAGATTGCCCGAGCCGCGCCGTTTATGAATAATATTTCCCCCTCCCGGCAGATCATAACGCCGAAGGGAGCCCTATCCACGATAGCGTGGTACTTCTCCTCGCTTTCCCGCAATACCTCCTCGGCCCGTTTGCGTTCCGCGACTTCGCGCTGAAGTTGTTCGTTCGCCGCGCGGAGCTCTTCCGCCCGCTCTCCCACAAGCAGCTCGAGGTGCTGGCGATGCTTTACCAATTCCTCCTCGGCCAGCTTACGCTTTATGCCCGAGGCCAGGTCCTGAGCCATCATTTCCACGAACGACATAGTATAAACGTCGGCCCTCTCGAGGACCATGCTGAAGAGGCCCAGTATCTCCCCCGCGGAGCGCATGGCGGCCGTCACTACGTGCCCCTCATCTCTCAAATCTTCGCGAATCGCGCCCCGCCAGTCGTCCCCTCCCAACAACTCGTCCGAAAAGACGGCACCGGCCGATTTAAATATCGACTGAACGTGGGGATCGTCGGCCGCTATCAGGCCCTCCCGGTCGTAGAAATGGGGATTCGGCCCAAACGACCTCTTGAGGGACAAGCCCCTCGCTTCCGCGTCGGTGAGGTAGATACCTCCCGCTACGACGTGCGGGTTATCGGCGAGCAGCACGGCCGCGGACTCCAATAAATCCTTAAGCTTAGGAGCCTCATTTATTGCTTTCGAGATCTCGTTCAACGCCTTTAGCGTACTTACGTGCCTTCGAAGCTCCGCCTCCGCGCCCTTGGCGTCGGCCTCGAGCGCCTCCAATTCTTCAACGCGGGCGCGCGCCGCGGCGAGTTCCTTTAACAATTGCTCCTTCGTCTTACGGCTATCTTTCATCGACGAGAATTCTCCTCGGGTTGTTTAGCTATCCGCGAACGATTCACCTCTAACACAAAAATTTAATATCGCTTACTACGAAGCGCAAACGAAAAACCGCCGGTACCTCGCGAACGGCGAAAACTTGAGGCTCGGCGGCCCCCCGTGGGGCGACTTTTTTTGGGTCACAGGCGAAGAAGGCAGCCCCGTTTGCGTACGGCGCGCCTTCGTCAAGGCGAACCTGGGAAAATTTTTAAACTCGAATAAATTATACCCTATTTTATTGCAAAAGAAACCGGAGCACTACTAAAGGCGCGGTACTTTTTGAAACGAAAACGGCTCGGCCATTCCTCCCCCTCTTTTGCCGAACGCTCGAGCCCATCGTCCACCCGCTTGGGCGGGCCGTTACCGGCCGGCCATAATTCCGTAAAAGAATAACGCAGCCAAGGCCAGCGCGATTAGGACGGCGAGCATAATCGCCACGGAGGCCGACCTTAGGCGGGGCGGCGCCGTACGCTCGCCCGCGGCCAGCTCGTCGACGTACTCCTTCGCCTCCCGCGGCGATATACCCGTGTGCGCCCGGACGACTTCGACGGCCTGTTTCTTCCTGCCCTCCCGCAGCCAGGCGAGGGCTTCCGCCTCGTACGGCGGCGGCTCGAGCCGGCCCGAGGAAACGTCCACCGCGTACGCCGCTCCGCAACGGTGGCACCTGACGACCGCGGCGGCCGCCTCGTAATGCAACGTCTCGCCGCAGGCGTTGCACCTAAGCTCGCCGGGTCCGACGCTCATCACACTCCATTATACGAAATAACGGCGCGGAGGCAAATAAAAAAGCCGCCTCGAGGAGGCGGCTCGAGCCCAGGGCCCTGAATCCCGTCGCCGGATTTTATTAGTCGGCTTTCGTTACGAGGACGCGCTTCGTACCCGCGCCCTTCGTCTCCGGGTTGTAGTAATGCAGCGTATACTCGTCGCAGGGGGGTAGAACGAAGACCAGCATGCCGCCGCTCGAGCCGCCGGGCGGCAGGTAGATGGCGTCGAAGGGGTCCGCGGCCGCGTACGTCTTTACGTTGTAGTTGACCGTATAGCCGTCGGGCGTCGCGAGCGTGAAGTCGGCGGGGAGGACCCGTTGCGTAATATCGCTCAGGTTTTTAATTAATACGTCGACGTGGACGTAGACCTTCCCGTCGCCGGCCTTCGCGGCGTCCGGCGGGACCTCCCCGCATATCTCGCGCACCTTGCGCCCGACGGCCCGGAAGAACGTGCCCGCCACCTCGCCCAAGTCGGTGCCCGAAGGCGAACCGGCCTCCTCGTTCGTCGTGGGTTCCTCCCTGGCCTGTAGCAGGCAGCTCTTGACGGCGACGGCGAGCGTCGGCGATACGTTCTCGAACTTGCGCATCTTCTCGAGCTCGGCGGCGCGCGCGAGCTTGAGCGCCCCGCCCTTCTTCTCCGCGGCGGCCTCTTTGGCCCCGACACCCTCCTGGGCGACAGACGCCACGGCGAGGACGGCCGCCGCGGCCGCCAACGCCACCAAATACGGTTTAACGTTCACTAAAAAACCTCCTCGGTTGTATACCCACGAGGTTAGGAAAAGCGGAGGGGGCTGTCAAGGGGAAAGGGAAGCGGCCGCAGGAAAAATCCCGGCGCCGTCCTACTCTCGCCGGCGGGTAAGCCTCGCGTACCGCCGGCGGGGGCGCCCAAGAAGAAATCGCCTTCGGGGGAAATAGAACGTCGCCTTAGCCTTAGAGCCTTCAACACGCCCGCCCTCATCGAACGAACGCTCGAGCCGGCCCCTCCGTCCCGGGCGCGCTCTTTCATTATTTTAAAAAAATTTTTTCGCGACCCTCGCGAGCAAGTACCAACCCTTCGCGAACGCCGTTTCCCTCGCCCGGACGTAATTGACTTCTAAGCCGCCGAAGCCGAGCTTAAATCTCGTAATGCCGGCCCAAGGGTGATTCGGCTCGTCTTTCGGGGCGATTCCCCAGAAGTCATAATATCTCAAGCCGCGTTCTTTCGCCATTTTAATCCCCGCCCATTGAAGCAGGTGCGGCGCCATCACGTTGCGGTACTCGTACGCGGAGGCGCCGTGCAAATAAAAGCCGGTGTCGTTATAGAAAGCCAAAATAATCGCGGCGACGGGTCGGTTTTCGTAAGTGGCAACCAGTAACTCTAACTGAATTTCGTCGGCGTCGGCGAAGAACTTTAAAAGGTTTTTATAATAAGCATCTTCGTGGCTTTGGAAGCGGTCGCGCTCGGCGGTTTCCCGGTTTAATCTAAGGAAATCCGTCGGCTCGTCCGTAGTACTGACGACCACCCCTTTCTTGACCGCCAGGCGGATATTATAACGGGTTTTACTTTTCATCTCGGCGAGGATTTCTTCTTCCTCTCGGGCCAAATCCAAAATTAAAGTGTTCTCCGGCTGCCTTATGGACCCGGTCGCGTCCCGATACTTACTATTCAAATATAGCCCCACGGGGCCCTCTTTAATAATCGCCGGGTCGAAACGAGCGAAGATCGCCTTTTCTCGCCTCGCGATCGCGCCGAGTTGCTCGAAGAACGTACCGATAACTTCGGCTTGCTCCTCGGCGGCCGCTGAGGGCTCGAGGATCGGCCCCCGCGGAATATAGAAGTAAGCTTTCCCGAATGGAAGGGGATGTTTTACCGCCAGGGCCGCGAGGAGGTAGCGGCCGCTTTCCTTGAAGGCGAGGTTAAAAACGTCGCGCCCGAGCGACTTCTGAAAATCGCCCCACGCGAAGGTTTGTTGAAACGGCGCGAACGGCGATTTTTTAATAAAATCGGCCCATTCGGACCTTTCCGCGGGCGATACCGTCAATAGTTCCATAGGATTTAATAAGGAAAACGCCGTCCCGAACCCGTTACGCTACAGCTTTCACCGCGGCCGCAAAGGCCAAAGTTAATACGAGCACCCAACGCGTAATACTTCCCACGCATCGAGCCCCTGCGAACCTTTACATATACCGAGAGGTTGGGTTTCAAAATCTAACAAACCCCCGTACGCAAGTCAACGTTCATATCGAAACCGGCCGCTTTAGCGGCCGGTACTTAACCCCATAAGGCCACACAGGAATGTATGGCCCACTTCAAACCGCCGGCTTCAGCCGGCGGCCGCCAGACAGGAATGTCCAGCCTACAAAAGATAATCCTGGCGGCGTCTAACTCTTCCAACGCGAGTGGCGACAGCTTTTATTTTATATCCTTGTAAATCGTCGAGCGGTGGCCGACGCGATATACGATGATCGTATCTTCCTCGAACCAAAATAACGCCCGGTAATCGCCCACGCGGAGCTTTAAAAGCCCTTCCAAATGGGGCGGCATTCCGGCAAGGCGCTCTACTTTGGCTTCGGGGTGTTCGGCGAGCCAAGCCAATTTATCGACGATCCGCTCGGCCACGGCTAGGTCCAGTCGGTCGAGCTCGGCGGCCGCACGGTAGGTAAACCTAACCCTTAGCGCCACGCTCGGCCAGCCGCTTCTTGATCTCGTCGAGGCTGATAAGCTCGCCGCGGAGGTGTTGCTCGCGGGCCTCCGTTAAAGCCGCTACCGACTCGGGGTCGTTTGCGATGAGCCAATTTTCAATATCGTCGAGCGACTTGGCACCGGCCCAAACTTCCGCCGGGATCTCGATTACGTCTTTGCCCTTCTTACCCACAGCGTTTCACCTTATATATTATAACGCGAGCGGACGCCACCTTACAATAAAAAACCCCGCCTTAGATAAGGAGCCGATTTTACGCGCTAAGAGGCCACACAAGAATGTGCGGCTCACACCACTAGTAAGGCCACACAGGAATGTGCGGCCCATACCAAGAGAAAGGCCACACGAGGATGCGCGGCCCACCCCAAAAGAAAGGCCACACAGGAATGTGTGGCCCACAAAAGATAATCCTGGCGGCGTCCAACTCTCCCAGGGGGTCGCCGCGGCGAAGCGTTAGCTCTTAAGCAGCTTTACGAAATCGGCGGGCTCGAGTTCGGCAGCTCGCGGTATCTTCCTCAACGTTCCCTTCTTAATCGTCTTCGCCAGCGGCACCGTTACGGGCGGCTTAGTATTGTGATACATCCGGACGTGGCTGCCCCGCTGGCGCCGGATAAAATAACCGGCGCGTTGCAGCGCCTTGACTACCTCCTTCCCCGATACAATTGGGAGCTCGGTCACGAGGCGACCTCGACCTCCTCCACGGTCACGTCGACGTCCTCCGGAAGCGCCACGCCGTCTTCCCGGTAACACTCGAGGGCGAGGGCGAGCGCCTCCTTTATGTTGGCGACGGCTTCCTCGTAGGTGTCGCCCTGCGAGACGGTCCCGGGGACCGCGGGGCACGTTACGACGAAGCCGCCTTCTTCGGCCTGCTCGAGAACGACCTTATATTTCGCCATACCTTTTCACCTGCGTTTATTATAACGCCGCTTAACGGCCGGGGCAAACGAAAAAGGGTGGACGGCCGTGCAAGGCCACACAGGAATGTGCGGCCCACTTCTAACCGCCGGCTTCAGCCGGCGGCCGCCAGACAGGAATGTTTGGCCCACCCCAGATATAGTAATCCTGGCGGCGTCCTACTCTCCCAGGGGGTCGCCCCCCAAGTACCATCGGCGCGGGCGGGCTTAGCTGCCGTATTCGGAATGGGAACGGGCGTTACCCCGCCGCCATGGCCACCAGGAATTTTTTCCGTGTCGTGCGGACGTGAGCTTTGATAATGCTGATCCGGTTCGTCCGCACTTCGGATATATTTTACATAGCACGTGAAAGGCGCACGGCGCTGCGTAGTCGCGGGCGTATGAGTGCGACTGCTATGGTCAAGACGAACGGCCTATTAGTACCGGTCAGCTAAACGCGTCGCCGCGCTTACACCTCCGGCCTATCAAACCGGTAGTCTTCCGGTGGCCTTCAGGGAGATCTTATCTTGAGGGGGGCTTCGCACTTAGATGCTTTCAGCGCTTATCCCGGCCGAACATAGCTACCCGGCGGTGCCGCTGGCGCGACAACCGGAACACCATAGGTTCGTCCACCCTGGTCCTTGCGTACTGAGGGCAGCTTCTCTCAAATCTCCTACGCCCACGGCGGATAGGGACCGAACTGTCTCACGACGTTCTAAACCCAGCTCACGTGCCGCTTTAATTGGCGAACAGACAAACCCTTGGGACCTGCTCCAGCCCCAGGATGCGACGAGCCGACATCGAGGTGCCAAACCGTACCGTCGCTGTGGACGCTCGGGTACGATCAGCCTGTTATCCCCGGGGTAGCTTTTATCCGATGAGTTACGGCCCTTCCATTCGGGACCGTAAGATCATTAAGCCCTGCTTTCGCAACTGCTCGAGGTGTCCCTCTCGCAGTCAAGCCCCCTTGTGCCTTTACACTCGCCGCGCGATTACCGACCGCGCTGAGGGGACCTTTGCGCGCCTCCGTTACCTTTTAGGAGGCGGCCGCCCCAGCCAAACTACCCGCCTGGCCTTGTCCCCCGGCCGGATTCACGGCCGCAGGTTAGGACTCCATTATGACAAGGGTGGTATTCCAAGGACGGCTCCACGCGAGCTGACGCCCGCGCTTCACAGCCTCCCACCTATCCTAGACAGGCCAGAACAAAATCCAGCGCCAAGGTGCAGTAAAGCTCCCGGGGTCTTTCCGTCCCGCCGCGGGTAACCCGCATCTTCACGGGTACTTCAATTTCGCCGAGTCCCCTGTTGAGACAGCGCCCAGATCGTTACGCCATTCGTGCGGGTCGGAACTTACCCGACAAGGAATTTCNNCCGACAAGGAATTTCGCTACCTTAGGACCGTTATAGTTACGGCCGCCGTTTACTGGGGCTTCGGTTCAGCGCTTCGCTCCCCGAAGGGAGCTAACGCCTCCCCTTAACCTTCCAGCACCGGGCAGGCGTCAGACCCTATACATCGTCTTACGACTTAGCAGAGTCCTGTGTTTTTAGTAAACAGTCGCCTGGGCCGATTATCTGCGACTCCCGAAAGCTCGGCGAGCAAGTCGCTTTACCTCCGGGAGCACCCCTTCTTCCGAAGTTACGGGGTCATTTTGCCGAGTTCCTTAACGAGGGTTCTCTCGAGCGCCTTGGGATTCTCTCCCCGCCTACCTGTGTCGGTTTGCGGTACGGTCGCCCGACGGTATGCTTAGAGGGTTTTCTCGGCAGCGTGGGATCAGCCACTTCGATTCCAAACGATCTCGGCATCACCCCTCGGGGGTGGCGTTGAAGCCGGTCCCGCGGATTTGCCTACGGGACCCCCCTACGGGTTTGCACCGGGACGTCCAACACCCGGATGGCCTACCCTCCTGCGTCGCCCCATCGCGCCCGTCGAGCGGTACGGGAATGTTGACCCGTTGCCCATCACCTACGCCTTTCGGCCTCGGCTTAGGGGCCGACTAACCCTGAGCGGAGTAGCCTTCCTCAGGAAACCTTGGGCTTATGGCGAAAGGGTTTCTCACCCCTTTTATCGTTTACTCATGCCGGCATCTTCACTTCGGCGCGGTCCAGCGGTCCTCACGAACCGCCTTCGCTCCGGCCGAACGCTCCCCTACCACCACGCCTCCGAAGAGGCCATGGTCCGCGATTTCGGCGGCTGGCTTGAGCCCCGCTACATTGTCGGCGCGAGAAAACTCGACCGGTGAGCTATTACGCACTCTTTCAAGGATGGCTGCCTCTAAGCCAACCTCCCGGTTGTCTGAGCTTTCGCACTTCCTTTCCCACTTAGCCAGCACTTAGGGGCCTTAATCGACGGTCTGGGCTGTTTCCCTTTCGACCACGGAGCTTATCCCCCGCAGTCTGACTCCCCGGGTGGTGGCGGACGGTATTCGGAGTTTATCTGGGTTTGGTACGGCAAGCCGCCCTAGCCCAACCAGTGCTCTACCCCCGTCCGTTAACCCCGGAGGCTAGCCCTAAAGCTATTTCGGGGAGAACCAGCTATCTCCGGGCTCGATTGGCGTTTCACCTCTACCCACAGCTCATCCCCCCAGTTTTCAACCTAGGTGGGTTC
The DNA here is from genome assembly GCA_011773985.1 of Candidatus Zixiibacteriota bacterium. Lineage (GTDB taxonomy): Bacteria > RBG-13-66-14 > B26-G2 > WVWN01 > WVWN01 > WVWN01. The sequence continues at coordinate 27,964 of WVWN01000070.1, forward strand.
GGGCCTCCACGCACTTTTACGCGCGCTTCACCCTGGCCATGGGTAGCTCGCCCGGTTTCGGGTCTACCGCCTGCGACTGGTCGCCCTTTTAAGACTCGCTTTCGCTGCGCCTCCGGCCTCTTGGCCTTAAGCTATCGCCGCAGACGAGTAACTCGCCGGCTCATTATGCAAAAGGCACGCAGTCACCGCCGAAGCGGCTCCTACACCTTGTAAGCGTACGGTTTCAGGTACTATTTCACTCCCCGCACTGGGGTACTTTTCACCTTTCCCTCACGGTACTAGTTCACTATCGGTCGTCAGCGAGTATTTAGCCTTAGGAGATGGTCCTCCCAAATTCGGACAAGGTTTCACGGGCCCCGTCCTACTTGGGTGCCCGGACCAGGAAGCCTCGATCGCTTATGCCTACAGGGCTTTTACCTTCTCTGGCGCAGATTTCCATAAGCTTCGGCTACCGACGAGGTTTGTAACTTCCCGAGGGTTCCGCCGAACCCTCCGTCCGGGTCCCACGACCCCGCGCGCGACAACGGCGACGGCCTTTAACGCCGCGCACGGTTTGGGCTTTTCCCTTTTCGCTCGCCGCTACTGGGGGAATCGTGGTTACTTTCTCTTCCTGCGGTTACTGAGATGGTTCAGTTCGCCGCGTTCGCCGCGACGCCCTATGTATTCAGGCGCCGCTGACCGGGTATGAACCCGGCCGGGTTGCCCCATTCGGAAATCCCCGGATCACGGCCCGCTTAGCGACTCCCCGGGGCTTATCGCAGCCGGCCACGTCCTTCATCGCCTGCTGACGCCAAGGCATCCACCGTACGCCCTTAGTATCTTGACCATAGCATGCTTGTGGACAAGATAAGGGGTTACCCGCGACTATCGTCAAATAGTCGCCGTGGCCTTTCACGTGCTATGCAGTTGTCAAAGAGCACAAATACGCCCCGCGAGCCGACGTCGCCGCCGGCCCCGAGCCGTCTTATTTATAACATAGGAGAGCCGGTAAGTCAAGGAAATTCGTATGAAATTATAGGGAAAACCGGCCCTTCGGGTAGGACGGGTAGCGGGGTACACCAGTACGCCCCTACGACGCATCCGCTGTATTTATCGCGCGTTCGGCTCCTACCTAAACAACGCCTTCACGCGCCCGACGGACGTCGGCGCCTCCCGCTGCCAGATGCGTGGGCAGTGGATCTTGTAGACGATGTACGGCGGGTTGCCGGTGTTGCTGACGTACAGGTAGTTGTTCGCGTACGCCGCCCCCGCCGGCGAATAACAATTTATGGGGAACGAGGTCACGAGGGAACCCGCGGTCGTATACGCGTACACCGCGGAAGGCCGGGACGCCGGGAACCAGATGACGCCGTTGCGGTAATCCCACGCCGGGTCCCTGAAATATTTGGGTAAAGCGAACGAGCTGAGCAGGCTGCCGGCGGTCGTGTGGCGCGTCGAGAGGTAGGGGCTCGAGCCGCAGCTTATTATGGCGGCGAGGGTGCCCGGCCGCGTAGGGTCTCCCTGGCAGGCGATGCCGCCGCCGAGGGAGTGCTGCGTAACCGGAAAGGAAGAGTAGATGCTGCCGCTCGAGGCGTCGCACCGGGCTACGTACGGCGGGGTGCGCCGGCTTATCCAGAGGTAGCCGCCGTATTCGTAGCCGAGGCCGGTAGTATCGTCGAGGAAAGGGGACTGGAAAGAGCCCAGGTTGCGACCCGTAGTAGAGTCGAGGCGGAAAACGTGGAACCACGGCGGCATGTACCGGCCGTAGCAATATAAATACACCGAGTCGCCGCTGGCCGCGAGCGCGCTCGGGTTGTACGCCGGCGAATTGAAGGACGCGACGATTTGGCCGAGGTACGCGCCGGCGGGTGCAGCCGCGCCGACCAAGGCCGAAACGAATAACGAAACGACCTTCATCTCGAGACCTCTCCTAAACGAAGGGGAAACTACTAATGGAATATACCGCTTGCCCCCGTTTAAATCAAGTTATATAACGGCCGTAAAAAAAACCGCCTTTTGACCGGCTACGCTCGGCATCCTACAACAACCCGAGGAACTCTTCGACAGTCAGGCCCGCGTCCCTAATTACGCGACGGAGGGTCCCTCTTTTGACCGGCTTACGTGCCGGCAGGGTAAGTTTTATCGGGCCCTCGGGCGTCTCCTTTTGGAGCCGCATATGCCCACCCCGCTGCCGCACCACTAAAAAAACCGCGCTTCCGTAGCGCGCGAATTATTTCAAGATAGCTCAGCGCCGGCAACCGCGTCATAACGTAATGTCCACGAGCTCGTACTCGGCCTCTATAAAGAGGTCATCCTCCACCGGCTCGAGGTAAAGGGCGAACGCCTCTTTAATATTTTCGAGCGCCTCCTCGCGCGTATCGCCCTCGCTGATGCACCCCGGCAAGGCCGGGATGTACACGGTGTAGCCCCC
>WVWN01000075.1:0-817 GCA_011773985.1 Candidatus Zixiibacteriota bacterium
CGTCCTTGTTTCGCGTGGGCGTGTAGTCGAACACGGTGTACGGGTGATCGGCGTCGCCCACGTAGGGCCAGAGGTAGGCCTTGCGCGTGGTTCGGTTCTTCCTTTGGTCTTGCACCTTGACCGGCGTGTCGTCGGTGTGGAGGACTTTGGACGCCAACACTTCTAGGCGCATCGCGTCGACGACGGGCGCGAGAACGTTCGCGCATTGCAGCATCCAGTCGCACAACGTCTTGCGGCTAAGCTTCACGCCGTGCCGCGCGATGATGCGTTCTTGCCGGTGCAGCGGCGTATGGTCGCAATACTTCGACGTGATGACATGGGCCAGGAGGCCCGGTCCGGCGAGGCCTTTCTCGATGGGCTGCGCGGGCTTGGCCGCTTGCGCCACGCCGCCGTCGCACGAAGGCGCGTTGCACGCGTAGACCGGCCGCACGTGTTCGACGACGTAGTACGACGCGGGCGTGTAGTCGAGCTGCTCGGAGACGTCCTCGCCGATCTGCACGCGCGCGTGGCNNCCTTGCGTTTGGGGCGCGCGGGCGCGGGCGGTTCGTCGTCCGCGGGGGCCGGTTCGGCCGCGGCTTGCTCCAACATCTCCTTGAACAGGACGAGCTGGTTCGGGTCGAGCTTCTCCGAGGTCGAGCCGAACAGGCGCCGCAACAGATAATCGACGCGCTGCTTGTATTGCGCGAGGTCGATGACGAGCGATTCAATGAGCGCGTGGTATTGAGCGGACATCCGCGAGATCAGCGCATGGCACGCTTCGACGTCATCGGGAAGTTCGCCGGGAAGGGCCGGAAGATCCACCGGAACTTTCTTCGTG
>WVWN01000075.1:850-1091 GCA_011773985.1 Candidatus Zixiibacteriota bacterium
CACAACAACGATCGATCCGTCAAGAAAAAACGCGCGTGAGAAAAAATTCCAGCGCGCTCGCCGCGCCAAACGCGCAGCCGCTGTTCGCTACGCCGCGGTGTTCTCGGCGCCCCGTCGATAACGCTTGCGACGTTTTACATCGCGCAACTCGATTCCCTCGAGCAGCATCGCCAGCTCCGCCGCCGTCAGCTCGGCGCGCCCGTCGCCGCGCCGCGGAAAGCGGAACACCCCCGCCTCGAGC
>WVWN01000016.1:0-165 GCA_011773985.1 Candidatus Zixiibacteriota bacterium
ATTTTTACGTCCATTCGGGCGGCGTCGAATCCGCCGTCCCTTTTCGCCGGGAACTGTCTCGGCTGCGGCATGCGCGTCCGCAAGGATCCAAAAGCGTGTCACATCGGGTAATTCTTGAACCCCGAATTCAAAGTTTGAGGCCCGCCCGCAATCCGGCGGCGGGAA
>WVWN01000016.1:234-534 GCA_011773985.1 Candidatus Zixiibacteriota bacterium
GGGCGGGCGTCCGCTCGTACTCGAAACGGGGCGCGTCGCGCGCCAAGCAGATGGCGCGGTCCTTGCCACTTATGGCGAGACCGTAGTCCTCGCAACAGCGGTTGGAGCGAGGGAGCCAAAACTCGGCATCGATTTCTTCCCGCTAACCGTCAATTACCAAGAAAAATTCTACGCTGCAGGAAAAATCCCCGGAGGATATTTCCGCCGCGAGGGGCGTCCCTCGGAGCGCGAGACTCTGATTTCCCGCCTCATCGACCGCCCCATTCGGCCGCTATTCGCGCCGGGCTACCGCAACGAAAC
>WVWN01000016.1:549-739 GCA_011773985.1 Candidatus Zixiibacteriota bacterium
TCCGGCATCCCTTTTTTGGGGCCGATCGGCGCAGCGCGCGTCGGTTATATCGACGGCGAATACAAACTCAATCCAGAAATTAACGGCGCCGAGTCGGAGCTTGACCTCGTTGTTGCAGGGACATCCGAAGCCGTTCTGATGGTCGAATCGGAAGCGAAAGAGCTTTCCGAAGATGTCATGCTCGGTGCGG
>WVWN01000016.1:841-1046 GCA_011773985.1 Candidatus Zixiibacteriota bacterium
CGCGCTGGCGCGTGTCTGCGAAGAGGACATAAAGGCAGCGTACCAAATAGCGGAAAAGACCGTTCGCCAGGACCGCGTTGCTGCAATTAAGAAGGCGGCGACGGACGAACTCGTTGGCGAGGAAGAAGGACAGATCGCGCCCGGCACGTTCGGCAAGCTTTTCAAAAGTCTTGAAAGCCGCGTGGTGCGCACGGCGACACTCGAA
>WVWN01000089.1 GCA_011773985.1 Candidatus Zixiibacteriota bacterium
CTATAGGCCGTCTGGATGTCGGCGTCGACGCCGGGAGCCACGTTTACTTCGACGTTCACCGCTGGCGGCGCGACGTTCACGTTGGGGATGCCGAAGTCGCCCGGGCCGAAGCCGTAGCCGGGCTTGCCGCCGCGGAGCAACCCCCGCATCCGCTCCTGCGTGAGGATGAACTCCGGCTCGCGCTCGCCGACCAACGCGAGGGTAGGGCTGCGGACTAGGCCCTCGCGCTGGAAGAGGCCGCCGAACAACCCGCTCAATAGCGGCCCGATGCCCGGGATGAAGCTCAGCGCCGACTGCGCAACGGCGGAGGCGAGCGACGTCGCCGCGTCCGTCGCGAGCTGCGTGCCCATATCCTTGAGCGCGCCCTTGACGTCGCCGGACTTCAACCCCTGGACGAGGCCCCCCGAGAGCATCCCGGAGACCTTCTTGACCGCGGCCTCCTCCTCGGGTTTGAGCTTCTTCCGCGGAAGAAGAGGCTTTTTCTCTTCCTTTTTTTCCTCTTCTTCTTCCGGCGGCTTAACTTCCGGCGCGACCTCGAGCGGCTCCTCCTTGAGGGCGTCGAGTTGCTCTTTTAACCCTGTTACGTTGTCCTCGACCTGTTTGACCTTTTCGGCCGATTCTTCCGCTCCGCCCACCTTTATTTCGTAGATCACAGGTTGCCTTATAGGCTCCATTTCTTGTACCCCCTTGTTCAAATGGAATTGTAGACGCCGTTGCTCGGGCGCCGGCTTAGGGCAAGTATTCACGCTTAGGCCGGAAATGCCAATAATCGTACTTTCTAATTAAACCGACAGCATCTGTTTCTGCGATCTCTTTAACTTTTTCTTCATCAACAAGACGATCGCATTGCGCAGCGATCGCTGCACGGCTTACGTCTATGGAAAGACCCGTCCAATGGCCGTAAGGGTCCGTCGAATCCAAAACCCCTTTCTCGTCGTAGAATGGCGAAGTAGGGTCATTCGCCGTGGTCCCCAATACGCGGTAACAGGAATTAACCGCGATTTTTACCCTTTTGGCGAATTTCGGGTCGCTTCTTTTACATTCTTTAATAATCTCCTCCCGCCATTTATAAAGGCGAATGATCAGCTCGGGACGTGCCCACATAACGGTGTCGCTTCCCGTCGGATAAGCTAACCACGGCGGGATTTCGTCGAGCAACGGCTCCACGGCCCGGACGTCGGCGTCAGTGCGCCTAAACTTTATGTACTGTTTTATAATTTTCCCCGTTTTCTTGTTTTTTCCGCGGTGCGCTACGTACGTAACGCCGTACTCTGCTTCCTCGGCAACTTCACCGGTACCAGGGTAAGGTTCCTGCTTTTCGTGGAAAGGCCTACGGGCCTTCCCCGCAGCCTCCGCGGCGAGTTCCGCCTCGGCTTCGTACGCCTCGTACCACAACGGCTCGTAATAGGATTGAACGCCGGGATATTCTTCGAGCCTGCCTTCGTAAAGGTCCATTTCTTCTTCAGTCAGGCCCTCGAAATACGTCCTCGCGCCTTCTACCCGTTCCTCGCCCTCCTCGGCGAGGAATCTTTCGTACTCTTCCCGCGTATATTTTCCAACAACCGCGTCTAAAAAACTCTTTATGTCTTCTTCCGTGGCTTCTGGAAAATTTTGGAGCATTACCCAAATTTGTTCTTCGAACGTATAACTCCCCGCCCACGGGTTATGCCATTCTGCCAAGCACCCCGGGTGCCGGGCTTCCCACATTGCTTGTTCGAAGGTGCGGGGCGGATCCCAAAATTCTTTTCCTTCGTACTCAGTTATCAACGTCGAAATTCTCCGCGTTAACCATTACCGTTCACAGTTCTAACCCGTTTCTTTAGCGAAAAGGTAGCCTTAATTTCGATTTCTTAACTCTCAAGTTCAACGCGGGCCGAACTTAATTTCCGGCGGCTGCTGACCCTGGGAAAGATAAGTACCGGGAATAACCCGGGGCGCGGGCCGTAATTTGCAACCGTTAAAGGCGGCGCGGCCTAGCGAGAAGATTTGAACGGTAAAGAGAAAACCGGGCGGGAGGATTTATTATTACTTCGGTTCGCCCGAGGTGCGGCGGAAATATTGAACGCGGTCGTTTGTATCGTCCGTTACGTACACTACTTCCCCCGTGTTTACGGCCACGTAGGCCGGGTACTCGAACTCGCCCGGGCCGGCGCCTCGAGAACCCCATAACCCTAATAACGAACCCGTGGCCGTGAAGTATTGTACGCGGTGGTTATGCCTATCGGTCACGAATACTATACCGTCCTCCCCAACGTCTATACCGTCGGGGTGATCGAATTGGCCCGGGCCGCCGCCGTACTCCCCCCACATACCTCTAAAAGACCCGGTGGGCGAAAAGTATTGTACACGGTAGAAGCCCGTATCGGCTACGTAAACGCCGCCGTTAGGGGCCAAGGCGATACCATCCGGCGACCAGAACATACCGGGCGGGCCCGGAGTCTCTTCGTACCAAACGGCTTCTTCCGGGCCCCATAGACGCGTATCACCCCATTCGCATATCAACGAACCCGTAGGCGTGTATTCGTGGACTTGCCGGCTAACGTCGCCGAGGACGTAAACGTGGCCGTTGGGGCCTATTGCCAAATCGGTCGGCACGTCGTAATAGTCTTCATAATAGTCCCCCCACGAATACCGTATCTCGGGTTCGTCACCGCCAAAACGCCACTCGAGTACGTATGAACCGTTAGAAGTGAAGCGCTGGATACGGGTCCTTTCAATATCTACCCAATCCGTTACATAGATATCGCCGTTCGGAGCGGCCGCCATAGCACGGGGGTTATTAAATTGCCCGGGCCCATTTCCGCGGGAACCCCATTTACCGAGGAACGACCCGTCTCTAGTAAAATATTGTATGCGGCTATTCCCGCTATCTACTACGTAAACGTTTCCATCCGGCCCAATTGTTATAGCCTCTAAGCACCGAAATTCGCCGTCGCGTGTACCGGGCTTTCCCCACTCGCCGGCGAAAACGTACGAAAAAGGCGCCGGCTCCTCCGCGACCGAACCGCCTGGGGAACCGACCACTAGTAGGTTCAAAGCGGCTAAGCCGTAAACCGATACTACTTTCACGCGGCTCATTTTAGAACCTCTCGCGCTTAACTTTTTACTATCCCTTTTTCTACAATATAACAAATTTCGTACGGTCTGTATAGCGTAAGTAGTAAGGTTGCCTAATCTTCCTCGTTAACGAGGGGGAACCCGTGTTCAGAAACGCCGTCGAGCCCGAACTGACTGTAGTCGCTACGGCCCAAGTCCAAATTACCGACGGTGGGCTTCGGAACGGTTGAGGCTACGGAAAGGGATAACTTAATCCTACTCCGCGTAACGTCCCTTTTGAATTCCTCCCAATCGCGCCAATATACGGCGACAACTGTCCGTCCCTCTTGCGTCCAGCCCTGCTCGCCGTAAGCCGAGTTTATGCAATAGTAGAGCGTCAGCGCGAGGCAGACCCGCCAGACGTACTTGTCGGCGCCGGGGTCCGTCAGGTCATAGCGGTCACGTAGTACGGCCTCAATTTCGGCCTCCGCCCTATCCCTGTTGGCGGTAATCCTCGCGTCCGAGCACAGGTCGTTCGTGAGCAGCGGATACTCGGTCCGCACGTCGCTTACGTTAACGGGAGTAGTCCACGCCATCAGTTTTCACCTTCCTTCTTTCGCCCCTACGGTTTCCAAAACATCCCCTTCGCCCTTGGGCATCGGTTCCTCCTCGGCGGGCGCTGAGGGCGGCGTCTCCTCTGGCATCTTGAGGCCCATCTGCGCCACCTTGTCGCGGCAGGCTTCGAGCCGCGCGAGGCGCCGGTGGTAAACGGTGTGATGGTTTAGTGGGGATTGAGGGATATGGGAAACTTGCCGCGGGGGAACGCCTTTATTTATCCTCGGCCGCGACGGGGCGGAAGTACTGGACGCGGTGGTTGCCGCTATCGGCGACGTAGACCGTGCCGTCGGGCGCGACGGATACGTCGTGGGGGGAGAAAAACGACTCGTATTCTTCCTTCGGGAGACTGAAAAACCCTAGGTAAGAACCTTGGGGTGAAAAAATGTGGACGCGACCTAGTCCAGCGTCCGAGGCGAAGACGTTGCCGTTCGGCGCTACGTGTACGCCGTAAAGCCATTTAAACTCGCCTCCCGCAGGGGGCGCGCCCGGCTTCCACTCCCTTCCCCACTCCCCCAAGTAACCGCCGTCAGGGGTGAAGTACTGGATACGTAAATTCTCCATATCGGCGACATATACGGTTCCGTCGGGCGCGACGGCGACGTCTATAGGGTTTTGGAATTGGCCCGGGCCCGTACCCTCAGCGCCCCATATCCCGAGAAACGAACCGTCCGCTGTAAAGCGTTGCACACGGTTATTACCGAACTCTACTACGTATATGTCTCCGTCGGGAGCTACGTCTAAGCTTATGGGGTCATAGAACTGGCCTGCGGAAATGCCGGCCGAGCCCCAGGCGCCTTTGAATATTCCATTAGCCGAGAAACGTTGGATTCGGTCATTCCCGCTATCGGGTACGTAAACGTCGCCGTCGGGCGCGACGGCCAGGCCGTAAACGCCGCCGAACTCGCCCTCGCCCTCGCCGAACGAACCCCACTTCCCGAGGAAGGAACCTTCCGGCGTGAAATACTGCACGCGGTAGTTGAACGTATCGGCGACATAAACGGTGCCGTCAGGACCCACCTCGGCGCGGCGCAACTGTTTAAACTGGCCGTCGCCTTCGCCGAACGCACCCCACCCGCCGGCGTACGCGTAAATAGACTCGAGTTCTTCCGCGGCAGGGGAAACGGACCCGGGCCCCCAGGACGTAAGGACAAAAAAACACAAAAATAATGTAAGCTTAAAATTCTCCATGTCGAAGGGTCCTCATCGTCGATGAGTATACTCTATTCTTCCCTCCGGGGCAACCTCGCGAACCACGACAACTAGCCCGCAATCTACTTTCCGGGCATTCGTAGATAATCCGGTATTTGAGAATACATATTCTTACGCTCAACCATCGTCCAATGGGTTTTATCGATAGTGTTTTTAAAAGCTCTATGTAACCCGGCCTGCCGCCCTAAACTGTCTAAAACCCTTAGCGGTAATTTGACCCCGCATTCGTTAAAGCATCCTATTTCACGCCAATCCTTAGTGGGCATATCCGCGGCCAAACCGCGCCAATGACCGAATTCGTCGTACGAATCTAACTCACCGCATATATCGTCAGAACCTCCCGCCGCGGTAGTCCCACCTATGACCGTAGTTCCCAACCGCCTATACGCGGATAATACCGGGATAGGCGGCACGAAGAGTACGCCGTATTCATCCTCGTAATATTGGCGTACGCGATCTACCAAGTCGACCAACCTTTGTACTATAACCGGCCGCGCCCATTTCTCCATGCCGGTGTCGCCGACGTATTCGAAACGGTTGTCGCCCTCTTTACCGAATGGTATTTTAACGAGATTATCCTGAATAAAATCTACTTCGTCCTCGTGGTCGATATAATCTTTACCGGGCAAACACGGGCCACTTGCTTTCCTTGAAGGTTCGGTTGTTACCTCGTCGTCGAAACCCCCGTACGTTACAGCCCACGACGGCTTTTGAAACCAGCCACCCTGAGATTCCCCGCCAAGCTCGCGAGGCAATTCCGAATAACCCCGTTGCTCCCTTAACGCCCTCTTCGCCTCGGCCCCGGCGAGCATACTTATAAGATCGCGCGCCATCCTCTTAGAAATTTCATCTACCCGGCCGTCGCCCAAGACGCCCGCGACCTCTCGTTCAAACGAAGCACTCTCGAGCTGCCGAGACGTTGTCCTCAACGCCCTCTCGACGCCACGACCTCAACGTAATACTATTCTTAGCGGCCTATCTCGGAACATATTCCACCCCTTCGGTTATAATTCCGAAGGAGGCACCGCCTCCAAAACGTCCCC
>WVWN01000018.1 GCA_011773985.1 Candidatus Zixiibacteriota bacterium
TACGCAGGTTTGGTTCGAAATCCAAGACCGCGTAAACGAAGGGACCGGCGCGAAGATATACGCCGACAACGCGATGCTGCACATAGGCGAGTTCCCGCTCAAGTTCAAGCCCTCGAGCGGCTGGCGCGAGATGCGGTGGGACTTCGCCGACCCGGAGGCAGCGGCCACGAGTAACATGGAAATAGATGGTATAGAGGGTGCCGCTTACCCGATGCCGGGTAGCGCTGGCGGTTATCTAATGCTGAAAGCCGCGGCGCGGTTAATAACGCCTTCAGATGCCGCGACTACTTATCAATTGTGCGTAGACAGCGTACCAGAGAACGGTATAACTATAACCGTACCAGCTTCCCCAGACGAAGAAGCATCTAACCACGTAAATATTTATACGGAGACAGTACACGAGTGCACCGATTATTTAACAGCGCCCTATTGTTCTACGACGGGCTCGACGCCCCCTGCAGGTGGCGTAATATTTTCGGTTTGGGGCTACTACTACGCGTCGTAGAAAAGGGGCCGGAAGGTGCCTTGACCGGAACGTTTTGCTTACTTGAAAAACCCCTTGATGCGCCCCAGCGACGTCGGTGCGGCGCGGGTATTATCGTAAAAATATTGTACGCGGTAATTCCCGCGTTCGACGACGTACGCAATATTCGTGGCGGTTAAGAAAGCTATATCGTAGGGGCTTTTAAACTCGCCATTACCAGTTCCGTACGTTCCCCAACTACCCAGGAAAGAACCGGAAGGGGTAAAGAATTGTACCCGGTGGTTACCCGTATCCGCTACGAATACGTTACCGTTAGTGGCTACCCGGACGCTGAAAGGGTATTTGAATCGCAAACCGGTACCCCATTTCCCAAGGAATGAACCCGTCGGGGTAAAATATTGTATCCGATCATTATCGTTGTCGGTTACGTATACGTTTCCATTCGGGGCGACAGCTAACCCTGCGACATCGTCAAATTGCCCGTTCCCTTGGCCGTAGGAACCCCATTTGCCTAGGAACGACCCCGTACCGGTGAAATATTGTACGCGGTGGTTAAACCCGTCGCCTACGTAGACGTAACCGTTGCGGCCGTACGCTATACCTATTGGATTTTTAAAATCGCCGTTGCCGGTCCCGTACCTCCCCCACTTTCCGACGAACGACCCGTTTGGGGTGAAGTATTGCACCCGATGATTGTACCAGTCCGTAACGTATATGTACCCGTTCCCGCCGTACGTTACTTGCCAAGGCCGGTTAAACTGGCCGTTCCCGGTACCTAGCGCGCCCCACTTGCCCAAGAACGAACCGCTCGACTTGAAATATTGGATGCGGTGATTGTAGGTATCGGTTACATAAACGTTACCGTTAGGCGCTACCTCCACGCCAGAGGGTAAGTTAAATTGCCCGTTTCCCGTACCGTGTGAGCCCCATTTTCCGGCGTAGACCCAGGCGCCGTACGTGCCGGATGCGGCGACTAGTATTATCGCTATCACCCTTTTTCCCATCGTTCCTCCTCTCCGAAGCTCCTCTCCGGAACGGTCCCCGTCGCCTGTATATCGTATAGCACTTTCGGGCGGCGCTGTCAAGCAAAAAAAGCGCGAGTAAAAAATCGGGGCCTGATACTCTTCACGTCAAATAATTTTTAGACGCTAATGCCGGAAAATAACGATTGGAGCGGGATGAAGGCCGCCGCCTGGCGCGGCAAGGTCGGCGAGATGCTCGAGGGCATGCGCGCGGACCTGCGCCAGCTCCGCGCCGACGTCGAGCGCGTAGCCGGGACCGTTCACCGCCACGCCGCCGATATCGCCGTCATCGACAACCGCTGCCGCGAGCGGTGCGCCCGCGGCGAGCTTTCCGCGCGCGCCCGGGCCGTGATCGGAAGCGCAATAATAATGGCTCTCGCCTCGGTCGCCGTCGCGCTCATAAGCCTGCTCGGGGGGTAACGTGAACGGTTTTAAATCGAGGAAGTTCATGCTCGCCGCGTCGGCGGTCGCGGCCGGCATCGTCGCCGCGTTCGTACTGCCGGCCTTCGGGCCCTTCGCCTGGCTGCGCGAGCACACCGTGGGGGTGTTCGCCGCGGCCTGCTCGCTCGCCGCCGCCTACATCGCCGGCAACGCCGTGATGGACCGCTGGCACGCGGGG
>WVWN01000076.1:0-9895 GCA_011773985.1 Candidatus Zixiibacteriota bacterium
TCGGGATCGCTGAATTCCGCGACTCCATGAACATTTTTCCGACGGGACTCGCGGCGTACAAAAAACAAGAATTCGACTATTCCATATTGGAGCGGACGAAGCGTTATCAGCCGCAAAATTGGGCGAAGATTCTCGAATATCTCGAAAGCGATTGCGTTAACTTGTTCGAAATCGTGTTCGCGTTCCGCGAGCGATTCGGCCCGCAATTAACGCAAGCGGCGGCGGCAATGAAACAATGGGGAAAGATATCGAGCGAAGTGATCCCCCAAACGCGTTTCCCGAAATTTTACGACCGATTCAAACCGTTCTATCACGGGGGCCGCGTCGAGTGTTTCCACGTCGGACTAATCGACGAACCGTTCGAAGTCGTCGACATTAACAGCGCGTATCCGTACGCCATGCTTCGACGGCACCCGTATTCGCTCACCTATTCGACGCAAGACGGCGACGCCCGCGACGAACTTGATTACGACCATGCGGGCGCGTCGTTCTTTCGCGTCAAATGCGTTTCCCGTGGCGCGTTCCCCTGGAAGGATCCGACCGGGCAGATCGAAGACGGGGCGTTGCATTTCCCCGCCGACGATACGCGTCGCGAATACATGGTGACGGGGCACGAATTACAAGCCGCCGAAGAAACGGAAAGCGTCGAGGGATTAGAAGTCGTCGAGTCGCTAGTCTTCGACACGTTGACGCATTTCCGGGCGTACGTCGAACACTTTTACGAAGAACGGAAAAAGGCGAAAGCGGCGGGCGACAAAGCGGGCGACTTGTTCGCGAAGCTAATGCTAAACGCGCTTTACGGTCGCTATGCCATGAACCCGCGCCGGTATCGCGACTATCAAATCTTGCCGCCTGATCTGATCGGTTGTTTGCATCGTGATAACGAAAAGGAATGGCTCGACGAAGAAGGGCGGGTATGGACGTTCGCCGGCTATTTCGGGCCGAATGTTCTTGCCAGCGCGCCGATCCCCGAAGACAAATGGCGGTTTTACAACGTCGCGACGGCGGCTTCGATTACTGGCTTCGTTCGCGCCTATTTATGGCGGGCAATTTGCGCGTCTGACGGGCCGCTTTATTGCGATACCGACTCAATCGCGGCGGTAAAGCCGCGCGTTCCGATCAGCGGCGAACTAGGCGATTGGGGCGTCGAAGGGGCGTTCGTCGAAGGCGCTATCGCCGGGAAAAAACTTTACGGTTTCAAATATTCGGAAGAAACCGTCCCCCGCGATAGCAACGGGAAGAAAAAACCTTACAAGGTAGCGTCGAAAGGCGCTAATCTTACATACGCGGAAATCCGAAAAATCGCGAAGGGCGAAACCGTGCGCTATATACCCGAAGTTCCGACGTACCGTATTTCCGGCTTCGTCGACAAGGCTACTGGCGAACGCCAGATCGCGCGCTATATCCCCCGCAATATTTCCATGCTTCCGCGTGTTCGAAAACGACTGCAAAAGAGGTAACCGAAAAAATGGGTAAGCAAAAAATGCCGATAACTCCCGACGCGCTGTTATCGGACGAACTGGATCAGCTTTACGCGCGACTCCCGAAGCGTGTTCTATTCGATACGCTTTACGACGTTGTCGCGCGGGACTGGTCCCTGGAATCCGATCCCCACAACAATTTCGAAGACGCGTATAACGACGCGTCGGGGATGACCGCGCGCATTCTCAAACTGACACGGAGGTTTTGGTAATGGAAATCGACGACGACATTTTGGAACGCGTTTTACGAACCTGTCGCGACGTTATTTCTATCGCGACCGGACTCCGTAACGGAATGGCCGTCGACGGCTTCGACGATATCGACGACCGGATCGACGACGCGATTATCTCGACCGACGATCTGGAAACCGTTTTGTATGCGGGCGACGACGAACCCGATATCGAAGCGGCTATCGCGCTAGTGGAACAAGCCGAATACGAAGCCGGAAAGGCCGAAGCGGAAATGCGCCGCGCGGAACGTCGCATCTATGGCGACGAGCTGGCGGAACAATTCCATATGCAAGACGACTTGAACCGTTATAACAGGGGCGAAGACGACTAGCCCACAACCGGAGGTTTAGAACTATGTCTAAAGAAATCACGATACCCGACGCAATCGAGAATGTCGGGATTGTGGGCGTGAAAATCTACCGTGCTTTGTTGACGCACGAATATATGTCGAAAGAAAAAATCATCGAACGCGCCGACGTTGCGCCGACGACGGTTTCGACATATCTAACGCAGTTGCGGCGCACGGGTTGGATCGAAGCGCGGGGGACGCGTCTTAATCGCCAGTGGCGACGGCGCGAAGAATGGGCGGAACCGCAAGACGATTTCGTGCATCGGCGTTCGCGCGCCGAACGTGAGCGCGAATCGGACGAAGGCGACGCCCTTCACCATTTGACGGAAGCCGCGCGCCATCTTAACGAAGCGTTGCGGTTAGTGAAGCCGCTAATCGAGCTTCGCGACGCCGTCGAAAAATCCTTAACAAAATAGCGAGGTTTAGAACAGTGTCAACGATTGACGATTACAACTATGCGAACGATCCGCGCGTGCGGTGCCAGCGCGGCGATCCCGAACGTCTTTACATATACGACGAAGACGGGATCGAGCGCGAGCTTCCGACGCGTTGGGAAGTGTGCGACGTTTGTCACGGGAAGGGAACCCNNGTGTGCGACGTTTGTCACGGGAAGGGAACCCACGTTAACCCGTCCATTGACGCGGGCGGTTTGCGATACGAAGAAATGGACGATCCCGAATTTATGGAAGCATATCGGCGCGGCGATTACGATCAGCCGTGCAACCGTTGCGGCGGTCGCACGACGATCCGCGTTGTCGACCGGGACGCGTGCGAACCGGAATTGCTGGAAGCGTACGACGCGGACCAGCAAGCGGCGGCGGATATCGAAGCCGAACGGCTCGCGGAAATTCGGGCGGGGGCGTAACGATGCAAAACGATTACGAGTTACGCCGGATTGTCGAGCGCGCGCGAATCGAAATGATTTACACGCGTTCGTCGCTTGGGCAATTTGTTTTTATGACCGATCCCGGTCTCCCCAATGACGAAGAAGAATCGCGAATAAATAGTGTTGACAATCTAATGTCGAGATTGAGTGACGCCATAAGCGAAGCAAATAAGTTGCTAGTAAAAATCAGTTAGGCGTATAGTCGAGGGACGCCCGCGTTTTGTGGGCGTCCCTTTTTTTATGCCTTGTGTATAAGTTGGGGAAAACTTGTTCGTTCAATGTGGAAGCGAGGTTTAGTTATATGAAACTGCTAAAGAAAATCACGGTTAAAACCGTTCACGGAAAGAAGCTCGACGGGTTCGCGCAAGACGAACCGCTCGGGGCGGAACGCGTCGTCTTAACCGTGTACGGTCGCGCCGACAAAGCGGAACCAGGGGAAAACACGTTGCCGTCGGGCGATATTTCCCGGTACACGAAATTTCGGGGCGATTTCATTGCTTTTCCGGGGGCTATGGGCGAAGGGGATAAAACGCGTTCCGGCGTTATGATTCTTCCCGACGTTGCCGGCGACTTATTGGCGGCAATGTGCAACCGCGAAGGTGCGAACGCGGTTAATTTCGGGTTCCTGATTGGCATCAAAAAAACCGAAACGCCAATCGGTTACGAATATTACGCGACGCCGCTTATCGAGTCTGAAGAAGACGCCGATCCGCTCGCCGCAATCGCGCAGCAAGTGTCGGCCAAACTACCAGCGCCACGAAGCGGAAAGGGAAAAGCCGCCAGCGCGAGCGCCGGAAAGTGACGGACGATTTTTTCGACGAAACTTGCGGCGGTTGTTTGTGGTTCAAATTGAACCCGCCGCAAGATCCCCCCGTCGCCGGCGGGGCAAGTCAGGGGACGTGTTGGCGCTATC
Source organism: Candidatus Zixiibacteriota bacterium (assembly GCA_011773985.1). Classification (GTDB taxonomy): domain Bacteria; phylum RBG-13-66-14; class B26-G2; order WVWN01; family WVWN01; genus WVWN01. The sequence goes on from WVWN01000076.1 coordinate 3,861, forward strand.
CGCCGACGCCCCTCTCGATTCCCGTCCCGGCGGCATCGGGGGCTATCCAAGTCCCGAAAGGCCGCGAGGGGGCCGCACAGGGCGCGTCACAAGGGATTATGACGCTACCCGTGCGGGCACCCGTGGCGCGGGAAACGCTCGCGTGCGGGGAATGGGAAGCCCCCGACGACGGCAACGGCGACGCAACGCCAGGGGACGCGGCTTAATTGCAGAGATCCCCAACGGCATAAAGCGCGACGACCGAACCCACGGAAACCGGCGGCGCTTTCGAGCGCGTCTGACCGGCGAGATCGGGCGAGCGTCGATCTAGGAAAGTTCGCGCGAAAGAAAAATTAGCCCCGCTTCGTCGGGGCTTTTTTTCGCCCGTTGCATACAACAAACTAATAACAGCGCAACAAGCGCGAGACAACAAAATTAAACACGATCACAAGGGTTTTTCTTATGACGACTCGCAAAATTACGACCGTTACCGAAGAAGACGCGGCGGAAGACGCGGATTTAATTGAAGTTATCGACGACGACGAAGACATAAACGCGGAGCTTGACGCCCTGGAGGGGATGATTTCGGAATTTTCCGGGGCGGCGGATACCGTCGTTAACGTATACCGCCAGGGCGACGGGAAAAATTTATCGTTTTTGTTTCGCACAAATCCCGGCGAAATGACGGGCGGCGAAATTATGGAACGATGCCGCGACAATTATGGAACCGGCGATTATCGTATTCATATTCGACAAGGGCCACGGCTGCGCGCTAATAAGCCGTTTTCCGTCGAAGCGAAAAAAGAACCCGATCCGGCGACGCAATCAGGGAGCATGGATACCGCCGCGATTATTGCCATGATGCAAGACAACAATAATCGAACGATGCAAATGTTTTCGGAAACAATGCGGGCGCTTTCGGAAGGGTTGCGGGGGCGCGAGCAACCGGCGTTCGATCCGGTCGCCGCTTCGCAAGCTATGGTGCAACAACTCGCCGTCTTGCAAAAAATGGCGAAGCCCGAAGACACTTCGACAAAAGCCGTCGAAATGCTAGTCCAGGGATTGACGCTGGCAAAGGAATTCGCGCCGAATCAGGGCGAGACAAACAGTTCCGACATTCTTTTACAGGCGCTTAAAACTTTCGGGGAACCGTTGGCAAAAGGCGTCGAGCAAATGCAAGCGGGAAAAACTACGGGCGCGCTTGCGGGGCCGCACGATCCACAAACAGCAAGCGACGCGGAAAGGGAAAGGGAAATGGGTATCCGAAAAATGATGTTAAAACAGCAACTCGGCTTTTTAGTTCAAAATGCCGCCGCCGGAAAGAACCCCGAACTTTACGCGGAATTGTTGCTCGATCAGTTGGGCGAAGAACAGGTATTGAGTTTTGTTAACAAGCCCGACGCCCTGGATCAGCTAATCGCAATCGACGGCAACGTGGCAAACTATCGGCCCTGGTTTGAAGCGTTGCGGGGGCATATCCTGGCATTGACCGGCGCGACGGGCGAAACTGAACTCATACCCGGCAACGGACAAACCGCGCCGTTCCATCATCAAAACGTCATTATTCCGGGCAACGATGCAATTTCAGACGCCGACGACGACGGGGACATTACAGGGACTTCCGCCGGGGCCAGCGGGGACACGGCAGACGCTTAAATTGATGCGCGACTATGTTCGATCCGCTGTTCGCGATCCGAATATGGTCGTTCGAAATTTGGCGATAGAAATTACGCGGTCGTGCCCGAATAAAGATTTTCGATGCGAAGTCGTCGAGGTTTGGGATTGGGTTCGAAATAATATCCGTTTCGTGCGCGATATTCGCGGCGTCGAAACGTTGCAAAAACCGGCGCGCACTATCGAGCTGGGCGTCGGGGACTGCGACGATCACGTAATTTTGATCAGTTCCATTTTAGAAGCTATCGGGCACCCGACGCGCTTCGTCGCCGTCGGGTTTCGCCCTGGCGAATTCGAACACGTTTTCGCGGAAACCCGTTGGGGGGATCGTTGGGTAACGCTGGAAACTACCGTGCCCGGCGTGCATATTGGATGGTATCCCCCGAACGTTCGTAGTCGAATGGTTCAAAATATCCAGTCTTATTAAGGGTTCGAAAAATGCACTATGCACAAACGCCGCGCGACGCCCTCGAACATTTGTCGGAGCTTCCCTACTTCGACCGACCGGGCGGGCGACAACTCGGGCAATGGATGGAAATGGCTGGGGCGTTTATGGAAGGGTTAGCGAACACGGATCAGTCGGCGGGGATGCCCGGTTCGCGCGAAGAGAACAAAAGCGTGCCGCGCCAGCCGTCCGCGCTAACGACGGTTTCGACGGCGGTCGTTACGCAAGTATCGCCGCAAATCTCGCCGGTAATGTCGCAGCAACAAAGCTCGCCGGGTGCGACCGTTGGCGCGAACCCGACGCAATTCATGCCGGGCGGATTAAGCGCCGATCAGGCGATTACCCCGTACGGTTCGCCAGGAATGCCGGGTTATCCCACCAATCAAGCGGGTATTTCCCCTTATCAGCCGTACACGATGGATCCGGCGACCGGGCAATACGTCCCGATTGATCCGGCAACGGGCCAAGCGATTACAAGCGGATTTGTGCAGCCCGGCGGCGGTCAGTATTCACCCGTAAGCGTCGGCGGCGCGAGCATGACGGATATTCCGTGGATTCCAATTGCGATTGTCGGCGGCGTCGTGGGGCTCGCGTTGTTATGGCCGAAGCGCAAGCGAACGTAAATGTATCTTGGAGCATTAGGCCAGGGATCGACGGGCGAGCGATTCCGAATTATCGCGGAAAAGGGCGCGCGTCGTGTCAATTGTCCTTCTGGCACGTCGGAAGAATCGCGCGGGCGACTTGGAACCGGGCAAGAATATGTTTGGTGCTGGCGCGCGCCGCAATTCGCGCCGCCGCCCGTGACAACGACGACAATTTCGCCCACGATAACGACGCAAGTTCCGACGGCGGTTTCGACACAAGTATCGCCGCAAATTTCGCCCGTGCTCGCGCAGCAACAAGCGTCTCCAGGGGCGGGCGTAACAGCGGCCCCGACCGCCGCCCCCGGTCCCGTCAGCGCGCAACCGACGACGGGGATTACTGGCGAAGACTTGGAACGCATACTCGCGGCGCAAGCTGCAGCGGACGAAGCGGAACGCGAAGCGCGCGAACGCAAGCAAGCGGCGGAAATGGAAGCATTGCGCGAAGAAATGGCGCGCCGGGAACGCGCGACGCAAGAAATTTTCTTAGCCGAACAAAAAGCGGAAGCGGATCGCGCGGAGCAAGAACGGTACGCGCGCGAGCTGGCCGAACAAGAAGCGGCGGCGAGCGCGGCGGCTATGCCCCCGCCCGCGTCTATGGTTCCAATGATGGCCCCGCCGCAAACGATGGATTTACAAGCGCCGATCACAACCGAAGCGCGCGACGTTACAGTAACAGCGGACGCGGGCGAAGCCGGTCCCCCGTGGGCGTTAATTCTACTCGCGGCGGGCGGGGTTGCGGCGCTCGCGATCATGGGCGGCAAAGGTAAAAAGAGGGCCAAAAGGTGAACGGAAATACGGAACGCAAAGTCCGCGCGACGCAACGCTTTTTAGCGTGGCTGCAAAAGTTTCACCCGGAAATGCACGCGCACGTTATGGCGCGCATGGGCGAAGCGCCGAAAGCCGGCGCGCTAAATCAGTTGGGCGAAGCATGGGATATGTTTTACCCGTCGCTTTATTACCCGTCGTCGGGCTATCGCGGTCGCTGGCATTCGCACCCGCCGCATTTGGGGCAGTTCGATGAATGGGGAACGATGGGCGTGCCGACGACAACCGACACAAGCGACGGCGAATCGTGGTATTCGGGAATTCTCGATTTCGCGAAAGAAGCCATACCCGCTTATCTGGCGTATGACGCGCAAAAAGACTTGATGGAACTCAACATGGAACGCGCGCGCCAGGGACTCGATCCAATCGATCCCGGCATGACCGCGCCGCAAGTTCGCGTCGTGCATCAATTGCCGCAAGAAACGCAATCGGCAATCGAGCAATTTAAGCTCGGGGGGATGAATATCCTTCTATGGGGCGCGCTCGCTGTCGGCGGTTTCTTTTTGATTCGCGCAATACGGTAAGAAACAATGACAGTCGGACAAATCTACGGCACCGGCTCGATTTCGGAAACAATCCCGCCGCCGCCCGATACGTCGCTTTCGTCGGAAGAAGCGAGTTTTTTCGCCGAAGTCGAAAAGTTCAAGCGCAAAGTCGACGAAGCGCAAGCGTTATACCAACAATTGCAAGCGAAACGCGCGGCGGCAACGACAAATCCGGCGATTAAAGCCGAATACGACAAAGTTATGTCGGACGCCGACGCTATGGGTTCGAAAGTTTCCGACGTGGAACGCGCCGTGGCTACTGTGCGCGAAGGGATTACCGAAACGATCTACGGCTGGTTTGGATTAGAAGGGATCCGCGAAGCGAAAAACCATCTAGGCGAACTTGGAATCGCGCAATTCGCAATTATCGCCGTCGCCGCCGCAATCGCGTGGATTACGACGTGGATTACCGACGCGTTGACAGTCGACCGCAAGTTAAGCGCCATCGAAAATTTAGTCGATGATGGCGTCGATCCGCGAACGGCGGGCGACATTATTGAGAAAAACCCGCCGACCGCAACCGGGGAATTTTTCGGAAAATTCGGGCTCGGACTTGGGATCGCGGGCGTCGCCGCCGTCGCGCTTTACTATATGTTCGAAAAGAAACGGGGTTTTTGATGCAACTCGGGCAAGCGGAAATCCAGCCATACCCGACGCCGTCACAAGCCGAAGAAGGGTTCGTGTATAGGGAACGGGTTAGCGGGCCGATTGCGACGCCGACGTATACGACGCAAAGCCCGACGCCGGTTTACTATCCGCCGACGATTGTGCAACAAACCGGCGGCATTCCCTGGCTACCGTTGGCAATGGGCGCGGCGATTTTAATTTTAGTCGTCGTGTTTGTAAGGGGGTAAAAATGCACGTTACAAGTCTTGAAGAATGCTGCGCCGGCGGTTGGGGCGTGCGTTATCCGGGTTTGTCTTATGGCGAGTACCCCGGTTCGAAATTCGCAAAAGGCGGCGTGCTAGGACAAATCGACGTTGTGCCGTCGACGTTTCCCGACGAACCGATCCGATTACCTTCGGCGGACTTGATGCGGCAAACGGAAATTATCGACCAAACCGAACGCCCCGCGATGAATTGGCTTTTAATTGGCGGCGCGGTTGCCGCCGGCTATTTACTTTTTTTCAGGTAAACGAAAATGCAAATCGGACAAGTCCCGATCCAGTTCGTACCGGAACCCGTCGTAAACGATACGCGGTCGATTACGATGGAAGCGGAAACCGACGACATTATGATCCCGTCGCTGGCCCCGCTCGCGCCCGAACCCGTCGCGGTCGTGGAAGAACCGCGAATGTGGGGAACGTGGGCGGCGCTTGCCGGGTTACTTGTTTTCGCTTGGCTTATGACGCGACCGGGAAGGTAAGACAATGGCAAGATTTCGCGCGGGCTGGAATATGCCGGGTTACTTGCCCGAAACGGATCCCGTTAGCTTCGACGATTTCGACGAAGCGCGAGAATTCATTTCGGACGAACTAGATCGCGCCGCCGACGATTTATTCTCGGCTGGCGGCGAAGGGCCAATCGTCGACGCGTATAACGAAGGAATCGACGAAGTCGAAGCATGGCGCGCGGGCGACTTCGGTTTAGTCCCCGGCGGCGAATGGGTAACTTCGGAAATCGAAAATTACGTCTACTGGATTTCCGAAGAACAATACCCCGGACAATACGACGACGACGAAGACGAATTATTTTAGGGTTGCCACGCCACAAAGCGAGGTTAGCAAAATGAAAGACGGTTTTACGTCATGGGATAAAGCATGGCTGCCCCTGGTCGTCGCCGGGGCCGGCGTGTTGGGTTATCACGGCGTTATTTCTGCCGAAGGTGCGAACTTCATTACCGAAAGCGGGCCGACGTTGCTCGCTATGGTCGCGCAAGCCGTGATCGTGTTTTTCCGCCCGAATAAGGGGACGTAACATGGC
>WVWN01000076.1:9914-11713 GCA_011773985.1 Candidatus Zixiibacteriota bacterium
AGAAGAAGCGAAGCTAACGCCGGAGCAAAAAATCTTTAAGCTCGCGAACGAAGTTAATATCGCATTCGAACCGGCAGTCGCCTACGCGCAGCAACCGAAATGCACGGCAACGGTCGCCGTTGCTTGTCACGATCCCGGCGTCGTAAAAGTCTTCTTGCGTTTGCGCGAAGAAGCGAACGCGGCTTTTAAGATCGCGCGGGCAAATCCCGACACGGCGGCGGTTTCCGCATTGACCGCCGTCGTTCGTCGGGTACTCGCGGAGCTACAAGCCGAATTATTGAAAACGAAAACAGGGGCGATCCATGACACAAGCAACCGTCTTGCTATTGCTTAAAGTAATCGACGGCGCGTTGTTCGCTATGGAACACGCCCCGGCGTTAATGGCGAAGTGGCGCGGGCACATTTCGAAGATCAAGAAAATGATCGAAGAAAACCGCGACCCGACGCCGGAAGAATGGGCGGAAGTCGACGCGACCGCCCAATCGCAAACCGACGCGCTTCGCGCCGTAGTGGATCAGGACAATGGCTAATACTCGAAAGAAAAAGCGGAAAGCAACTCCGGCACAGTTACGCGCGCTCAAAAAAGCGCACGCGGCGTTGCGGAAAAAGCGCGCGAAGACGAAGAAGAAAACGCGGCGAAGCAATCCGGCGTATTCGAATTTAGCTTTTAAAAAAGCGCGCGCCGTGGCTCGGGGCTCGCGGGCGGTTAATCCCGTTCGCAAGCTCGCGCCGCTTTACGCGATTAAAGCGAACGGTCGTTACTTCGACGGGGTTCGTTTTACGTCGAAAGTCGGCAACGCGGCGCGCTTCGCTACCCTGGCGCATTGTAAAAACGTCGCGCAAAAAATCGCGGACGCGACGGGGAAATCTTGCAGCATTGTTAACCTTAGAAAATGACACGCGTCACGAAACGCAAGGCGCGCAAGCTACAAAAAGCCGCGCGCCTTTACGAAGATTTTACCGGCGACGTTCCGCAATTTGTGGAAAAAATATACGTCGAGCTTCCCGACGTTGTTTGGTTACTCGGGGAATTAGACGCCGTGCAGTACAGTTGTTTTCGCGACGGTCGCGAGGAACACTATATACATGAGTTTAGAAAATCATCCCGGCCGCTGTTAGTCGTTAATTCTGACGGGACCGCGTTGCATATCGTCGGCGGGCGATATCACATAACTGATCGGGGCATCGAAGACAAATAGCCCCAAAAGGAAACGAAATGGCAAACGAAGTATTGTTAGTCAATCCGCGACGACGCCGCCGCGCGCGTCGGAAAGTGACGGCTCGACGTGCGTCCGCACGGCGTCGTCGGCCAACGCGCCGCCGTAGGCGTCGGAATCCAATCGGGCCATACGCGCGGAACGGAATGGGTTATTACGTGTCGAATCCGCGTCATCGTCGTCGGCGTCGGCCCGCCCGTCGCCGTACAACCGCGCGGCGTCGGTATCGAAGAAATCCGACGATGCGCGGCATTATCAATCAGTTGGTAATGCCCGCCGCGACGGCTGGTGCCGGCGCGCTGGCGCTCGACGTGCTATGGGGATTTGTCCCCGTGCCCACCGAGATCAAAACCGGACCCATGCGCCACGTTGCGAAGGGGCTCGGCGCGGTCGTGCTCGGCCAGCTCGTCGGGATGGTCGCCAATAAGCGCACGGGCGACACGATGGCAATGGGCGCGCTGACGGTCGTCTTTCATTCCGCGTTCCGCGAAATGACGGCGCAGTTTATGCCGAACGTTCCGCTTGGCTATTACAGCGCGGGCGCGAACGCCGGTTACGATCCACAGTTGGGCTATTACGTTG
>WVWN01000076.1:11730-18573 GCA_011773985.1 Candidatus Zixiibacteriota bacterium
TCCAAGAGGGCGTCGGCCAGCAATACTAAAAACAAGTTCCGCGAAACGTTAGGTTAAAAGCGAAAGACTGTATAGAACCGTTCGCATTATGTTCACCAAACGGGAGAAACAACGTGAACGGTCGAGGAAACATTCCGAATCTCGCGGAGCTACAAAGCTACGCCGTAAACCGGAAAGGTCAGTACGAAGGGATCCGGCAAACGCTGTACGATTATCAGACGTACGCCGCCGCCGGTCAGACTTCGCTATCCTTTTTCCAAGTCCCTGTCGGTCAGGGCGGAAAGACGGTTGCCGACACGAATATGGAGGTTTCGGGAACGCTCCCGCAGCCTAAACATTTTCTTGTCGAGTCAATCGAGATCCGCTTCTGGCCCGGCGTGCTACCCGTCGTTTCGGCAACGGGCGGCGCGGGGACGCAAGCGGCTTCGAATTATGCAAACGATGTTGTAACGTTCGAATCGTCCGGCTCGCTAAATTTTTTCATCGGCTCGAAAACCTATCTCGAAGAAGCGCCCGTCGGGCGTTTTCCGCCGAAGACGAAAGTCGACGCGGACTTCGCGGTTTCGCAAACGGTGAATCAGGCGGTCGCCGCCGATCAGGAAAATCAGATCACAATGGATCTGGCGTACCTTTGCGGGCGTCCGTATTTCATTAACCCGGCGACGCTTTTGATCCCAACGCAAAATTTCAAGGTCACGTTATCGTGGCCGACGGCGGTTGCTTTGCCGTCAGCGGAAGATGCGCGTATCGGCGTCGTTCTCGACGGGATTCTGTATCGACAGTCGCAGTAAACGCGAATGTCGGCGCGGTACTAAGGGGGCGGGCAATCGGGCTCGCCCCCGACAAACGCGAAACAAGTGTCAAATTGGAGTAGCGAAAACATGGCGAGACATTTAGGACAAATTGCGCAAGGGGGTACAATCGCCACGCCCCCGGCAACGCCCCGCGTTATCGCGGAAGATTTTTACGTCTATGGGATTCAGTTCCAGACGTTTCAATCGGGCGACACGGCGACCGGCTTTATTCAAATCGAAGCCGACTCGGATTTTCTGATCCAGAAGCTCGCGTATTTTTCCAACTTAGACGATACGCAAGTTACCGTGCAAACTCAGGACGTGCCGCTTGCGACAATTCTGATTGTCGACACGGGTAGCGGACGCCAGTTAATGAATATCCCAATCGCAATTGGGGCTCTTTTCGGCGACGGTCGTTTGCCGTACATTCTGCCGACGCCGAAATTGTTTACGAAAAACTCGCGAATCAACGTTACCGTTTTTAATTTTGGAGCGGTCAATTACGAAGATTTGTGGATCAATTTTGAAGGTAAGAAGATATTTACGTCGGGGTAGATCATGGCCGAAGAAGAACGCGACGATTACGGTACTGGCTATTATCGCCCGCCGACGTTGGGCGAATTGTCGCGTTCGCTCGCAACGGAACGCCGCGAGCTGCAAACGTTCGACCTTGAAGGGCGAAACGTCCCCCCTGGTGCGCCAGGGGGGCCGACACAAGTCGCGGATCTATCGCGCGACACGGGGTTAGTCCAAGCGACGCAAGGTTACATATCGCCGCGTCCGCCCGCGTTACTTTATCAAGTCGTTTCGACGTACGATTCGCGCCCGATCCAGGGCTACGATTTTCAGGATTCGGAATGTTCCGCGATTACATGGGGCGGCGCGCCCCCGACATTCGCGCCGTTTAATGCGTTGCGGTACACGGTCCCGAACAACGTGATCGCCGTCGTGCGCGCGTTCCGTTACGAAGTGATCGATCCGCCGGTTAACGCCGTCGTCGAGGGCGATTGTTGGTTACAGTCGGATATCTTCGTTAACGATTTGCCCGTGCGCGAATATAACAAGATGGTGCACCCGGTCGTTATGGAAGACGCGTTCCCGTGCTTTATCATTGTTGACGAACGCTTAGAAATTCGCTTGCGGCTTTCCGTCTTCGATCCGGCTAACACGGAATTCGCGCCCGCGCTAGACGGCTACACGTCACCGGTAATTGCGAGCTTTTACGGAAATATCATCTTGAAGACCGGCGTTCCGAAAGAATTCGAAATCGCGAACGCGATTGGCGGGGGACAACTCTAATGGCGCTTCCGCGACTTTTCAAAAACGCGCAAAGCCAGGGCGGGCAACAAGTCGTCCCGGTCGCTTTTACATACTTGGAAGCCGCCGGTTATGGGGACGACGCCGCGCCCGGAACGTTTCAACCGTTCTTGCAAGACGTTGACGGGAATCTATTCGTTACGCTCGGGGCGGCGGGGGGCGGAACAATTCTTATCCCCGACGACGCCGACGGCGTTGCGCCCGTTTCGACGGATTCACGCGTGCCGGTTGTCGCGCGGTTGTATTCGTACGACGGAACGAACTTCGACCGACTACGGCAAGACGACGACGCGGATCAGTTTTCCGCCGCCGATAGTTTGCCGGCGTTGCGCGTCATGGGGCGAAATCGGCTATGGAATCAGTTTGACGGTTTTTGGCATTTGGAACAGGGCGCGGACTCGCGCGAAATTGCGCCATCGGCGTCGCGCACGGTAACGACGACATTCGGAAACTTCGTCAACACGAATTGGCGCGCGGCGCATTTTATCCTAGCCATTACCGCCGGCGCGGGTTTTGATCTGGATTTCGAGCTACAAGCGCGAAGCAATAACACGGGGGCGTTTTATCCGCTTTTACAATCCGCCGCCGGCTCGCTTGTCGCGACCGGAACGACGGTTTTTAAAATCGGGATCGGTTTTACGCCGATTGCGAATCTAACGGCAAACGATTTATTGCCGTACATATACCGTGTTGTCGTAACGCACAACAATGCGAACGCCGTTACCTATTCGATTGATTCTAATTATTCGATCTAGGTTATGGCCGATAATTTCAATATATCGGATATCCCCCCCGAAGCGGGGCCAAAGTCGGTCGAAGTCCCCGGCGACATTGCCGACGGAACAGCGGGCGAGCTTCTGACGTGGGACGCGGCGGGCGTTGCCGACGTAACCGGACCCGGCACGGCGGGGCAAGTGCTCACGTCGAACGGCGCGGGCGCTAAACCGACTTTCCAAGCGGGCGGCGGCGGGGCGTCGACGTTTCTTGCGCTCACCGATACGCCCGCAAGTTACGCGGGCCAAGCGGGACGCATTGTAAAAGTTAACAACGCGGCGAGCGCGCTAGAGTATCTGACCGCGTACACGATTGATCGCTTCGGCGCGAACGATGCAATTTTTCCGGCAACGGATCCGGCGGGGACAATCAATCGAAACGATCACGCGCTGTTAACATTCCCCGACGGCGTGACGACGGATATTCTTTTCGAAGGAATCGTTGATCAGTTTTACAATTTCAACCGCTCGATAATCGTGGACATTCATTGGTGCGCCGCGACCGCCGTCGCCGGCGCGGTAACGTGGCAAGCGTTTTTCGAAAATCTCGCGGAAGGGGGCCAGGATCTCGACGTTGACGGCTTCGCGGGCGGGATCGGCGGCTCGCAAACAACTAACGCGACGGCGGGCGTTTTGACCTATACCGGGCTAACGTTTTCGAACGCCGCCGCCGATGGTATCGTCGCGGGGAATTCGTATCGCTTGCGCGTACGACGCGCCGGAACGGACGGCGGCGACACAATGACCGATACGGCGCAATTGCTCGCCGTCGAATTGAGAATGATCTAATGGGACGGATCACACTTAGCGGCGACCGGGCGGCGGTTAAGGCGCGGCGCACGACGACGCTCGCGATCCCGACCGTGTTTGCCGACGTGACGCTCGACGCGACCGATATTGAAAACGATACCGCGACCGTCGAGCACGACAACACGAACACGGATCGGATCACGTTGCAGCGCGACGGGCTTTTTTGGGTTCATTACAATATGAATTTTGACGCGATAGGCGTCACCAACGCGACGGCGTATATCGAGGCGCGCGTGCGCGTGAATGACACGACCGTTATCGACGGGTCGCTTTCGAGCAATACCGACTTTGACGATAACAGCATCGAAGGGAACGACGTTCAAAACGGGTTAAACTGTGGCTTTCTTTTCGAGGGGAGCGCGGGCGACTTTCTCACGTTGCAAGTGCAATACACGCAAGTTTCGAGCAACGATCCGACGCCCGACATTCTCGCGGGGCTCGTGTTCGAAGTTCTGGCGCAATTCAACTAAGGCGAGCCAATGGGAAGCATCGTAACGCCGCCAAACTCCCCGCTCCGCGAATACGTGCAACGCGCGGGCGGCGACCGCGACTTGGCATCGTACGACATCGACACGCAGACGCTAACCGCGCCCGACGTGACGGACACGGATTTAGCGAACGCGAAAACCGCCGTCGACAATCGCACCGCGAACGTGCGCCAGCGAGACCGCCGTCGAAAACGGCGCGCCATTCGTCGCGCGGCGCTCCAACGACACGAAGACGCCGTATTAGCCGCCGACGCCGTTTATCAAACGGGTTTGACCGACATTAACGCCGCGACAACGCTCGCGGATCTCGACGCGATACCGGAGTAACCGCAATGCGAAACCTGCCGCTAATCATCGCCGTCGCCGGGGGCGCGCTCGTGTTCTTCTTGTGGCGTCAACGCCAAGCGCAAGCGAACGCATTGTCGCCGGTCGCGCCGTCGCAATTTCCGGCGCGTGAATCCGTCCCGCAAGAATGGATCGAATCGACGCCCGAAGGGATGACCGTGATCGGCACGACTTCGGATCCGTGGGATATCTTGACGTGACGCGCGACGAACAAATGTCCCTCGCCGCCCTGGCGGTCGTCGGCGTCGCCGCCGTGATAGTCCTAATGCGGCCCGAAACGCGCCGTACGGGCGATTCTGTAGCCCCTGGCGGGCCGATTTTGGGGACCGGGGGCACCGGGCCAGCCCCGACGCCCACGGAACCCACGGAAGCGCCAGGGGAACCGGGCATAATCGAGCAACTCACGTCGACGGTTTCGGAATGGTTCGCCGCGCTCGGGGGCGGGGACGTAACCGGGGCGGGGCCGATTCCGTACCCGTCCGAAACGCCCGAAAGAAGTCCGACGGAATGGCGCTCGCTTATGCGTCCGCTTTTTAGACGCCAGGAAAAAGCGTACGCTATGCCAACGGGATTTCTTGAAGCGATAGCCGACCGGGAAAGCCGTTTCCGGCATGATATCGTTTCGGGGCAACTAAAAGGGGGCGTCGGGGAAGCGGGCGTCATGCAATTGCACCCGGCATATCATTTATCCAGCGACCGCGAACGCATCGATCCGAATATCTCGATTCCATACGCCGCGAAGTACCTTGCGAAAAATTACGTTAGGTTTGGAACATGGGAAGAAGCTATCGCGGCTTATAATTGGGGACCGGGAAACGTCGAGCGTGCCGGCGTGGAAAACGCGCCCGCCGCCGTGAAAGAATATATCGCATGGGTTAAGGGACGCCATTACGTCGAGCCGTTCGTCTAATGCTTGCCGACATACAACGAAGACGCGCGCGACAGTCGCTTGCAAGCCGACCGCAACCGCTCGTTTTTCCGCAACTCGGGCAGCTCGATCCGGTAATGCAACCCGTGATCGCGGAGCGGATAACCGATCCGCTTTACGAAGAAGTCAAAGCGCAACCGATCCGAATGGCCGACGTTTTAGTGTTTGGCCCGTTAATGATTTATTCGGGACTAGGACGCGCGACGCCGAATTGGCTTCGCGTCGGTATGGTAATCATCGGCGCGGGCACGATTCTTTACAATCTCGCCAATTATTTCGAAATCGAACGGCGCGCGATTGCCGCCGGTTTGGCCGATTCGAATCTTTCGGGCATGGCGTCGGGGCCGATGCACAAATTCGATCCCCGCATACACCGCCCACTTGTAATGTAGACGAATGGACGCAAACCAAAATACAATAAGCGCGACTGTAAACGCTATCGCTTACCCCGTAGCAGTCACCCGCGCGCCGTGCCTTGCCAGCCGGCGCGCTTCTTTTTTGGAGGTTTAGAACAATGAACGACCGTAGAAAAATGGAAAGACGACGCAATCCGGGCGCGCCCCGTTGGATTCTTGCGATCCAGAATTTTTTATCCGATTGGGCGAATATGGCAAACCGGTTCTATAGGCGCGGGAAAAAATGAACCTAACCGATCTATGGTTCGGGACCGACGTTGTTAACCGAACCGGGCGAAAGAACATACGCGGCGACGAACTCGCCGCGTTGCTGGCGGCGTCGGGCTTTTTCGCAAGCCCGCAAGTCGGAAAAGGGGCGGTCGTACGCGGGCCGAATGCACAGTCGATTCCGCCTACCGTCGATCAGACGATTACATTTAATACCGTCGATTATGACGACTTGGGATTTTTCAGCGCGACGCAACCGACACGGTTTACGATCCCCGACGTTGATCCGCCAATAAACCGCGTCATATTCGGCGGCGCGCACCGTTTCGATTCTGGCGGCGGCGGAACGCGCCGAATGTTGAATTTACGAAAGAACGGAAACCAGCAAGGCAATTTTATTTTTCCAGCCGGCGCGTTCCAACTTTCGGCTAATAGCACCGGGACGCAAGGCAACCGGGGAAGCGCGTCGTCGGGACCGACGGAAGTAGTCGCCGGCGATATTTTCGCGTTAACTGCAGAACATGACGGGGCCGGCTCGATTAACATCAATTTTCCGGCAATGTGGATATGGGTCGTTAGCTAATGGACATTACAAAAGCCGAATTTTGGGACGTTCCGAATACTCAGGGACTCCCGACGTTTTCATACGCGCAATTGCTCGCGCAATTGCAGCAAGACATCGGCGGGGACACAAACCCGTTCGCCGGACAAGGCGCGAAAGCGGGGCGGGATAACTTCGAAAACGTAAACAACAATTCTTTAACG
>WVWN01000076.1:18671-18846 GCA_011773985.1 Candidatus Zixiibacteriota bacterium
CTAAATATGATCGACTTAGGCGCGAACGCGCAGCGAATAACCATACCCACAACGGACCCGCAAATTTCGCGCGTGCTCGTGTCGCTTTATTCGAGTTGGCAGAACAACGCAAACGGAGACCGTGACCAGTCAACAACGATAAACGACGTTTTTGGTTATGGCGAAAACCTAAGCC
>WVWN01000051.1:0-47590 GCA_011773985.1 Candidatus Zixiibacteriota bacterium
CGCCATTCGGCGGGTTGCCCCCTTGTTGGTAATAATGGGGCATCATGCCTTCCCAACCCGGAGGTTGGTAGCCGTCGCTATCGAGCGGGTATGCTTTACCTTGGGGGTTGCCGCTCTGCAAATACTCCTCGATCTCGTTCCAAACCCGGTAGTGGTGAGGGTACGGGTCGTGATATGGTAGATCTTCGAGTTCTATTATCCTACCGCCGGGGTCTACGATAACTTCCTCGGAGCCTTTCAAGAAAACGAAATAAACATACCCAGGGTAAATACCGGCTATTATTGTGCGGTGATATTTCCAAGGACTCGACGGTTCGGTTCTGCGCAACCTTTCTTCGGCCTTTTTATGACTTATTAACGTTATAGGGATTGTGCCCTTTCCGATCGTATAGAAGAATTCTTTTTTGTCTGCGGGTATAATAAAGCTGCGAAACGTATTTGCCTTTTTAATGAACCTTTCCCGGTCTTTTTCGATGGTTTCCCAGGAAGGCATATCGCCCGGGCCGAAATACGCGTACACGGCGTAGTACTTCCGTTTGCCGCTGTAATCGTAATAGATTCTAGGCTCGGAGATCTTCACTTCGTAACCTAGTTTATATTCCCCGGGATTATATTTATGTATTAGATAGGCCGCGGCCTTCCGCGCCAGCTCGGGCGATACGTAGTCTTCGCTTAAGGCACCCTGCGCTTCCGCTACGTAAAACGCAACCGCGCATAATATTATCATCTTTATCTTCGCCATAATAAACTCCTTTACGTCATCTTTGGACGTAACCTATATACGTGACGGGCCGATACCCGTCTTTTATTTGCCATATTTCCTTACCGGTATCCTTATTTAGGGCGTAGAGCCAATAACCTTTACTTTCCTCGCCACCCCCTATTATGGCCTTGTTACCGGCGAACGTTATGGCCCGGATATTATTATAGTTCGGGTAAGGCTTTTTATAATCGCCGTTCTTATCGGTTACGAAAATGCCGTATCCGTACGCGAGCCAAACGTCGCCCGTTTTCGGGTCTACAGCCATCCCGGTAGGCTCTTGATTGATAAAGGTATCCTTCGTTAGTAACTTCGAACCGGAGGCTGAATATTTTATCAGACGATATGTTTCCCCCGGCGCCCCATCTGTCACTAATACCCATAAGTTACCCGAGTTCTCGTTTATAGCCATATTTTTAATGACACGCTCCGGGAAAGTGAATTCCTCTTCGAACATCTTCGTACCGTTAGCCGATAATTTGACTAAATAACTCGGAGAAGCCGCCCACACGGAGCCGTCGCGTTGGTCTATTTGTATGGGGGGTTTAGGGTTAAGATTCAACCCGGCGATATGTTTTATTAGTAAAAGTTCCCCGTTAGAACCGTTCCGTTTTTCCAAACCCAAGCCAACATCTTCCAACCCCCAAACTACGTTCCCGTTAGCGTAATAAGCGATCGAGGAATAATCTCGCCAATGGTACGGCGTTTCGCCCTCCCGCCAAATCGTATCGCCTTTTGCGTTATAACGCGCGAGGAAGAAGCTAGGTTTATGGAGGAAGAATTCGCCGGTCTCTTCTTCTACGGGAATGCCGACAAGCCACTCGCCAGCTTTAAACCCTTTGACGCCGCGGCGGTGGATTTCCCCGGTGCCTACGTCGACCTTTATTAACCAGTTCTCGGTGAATACGTTGTCCGTGCCTACCCAAACGAAACCCTGGCCAGACGGCGTGAGGGTCGGTTCCGTCGGCCCTTCGTCGCAACTCAACAACAACCCGCCGAAAATAAAAACCCCCACGCGGGCCCACCGGGCCAACCTGGGTAGCATAATCCCGCGCCGGCGGCTCGAGCCGCGGCGCCGTTCGCTCCCTTTACCCCTTTTTACTTCTAACCGAGTCATTCCCTCGCCCCGGGTTAACCCCAGCTCCGTTTTGTTACGTAAATACATTCGTTCCGGGACCAATAAGTGAAAACCGCAACCGTTGCCCAAGCCCAGCAATCGCCGATATTACCCTCGTGGTGATGTTGGTTAAAATCGGGTACGCCTTCGATCTCGTGTTCCGTAGCGTCATAACCGTTATCATTATAAATAATCCTTAAGTAACCGTCCTTTTTTTCCGCGCGATCTGATTGCTCTAGTACTTCTACCCACCACGCCCTATATTTATCTAGAAGGGGCGAGTGGTTTTTGAAAAGACCGTACCAACCTTCAAGCTCTTCCGTAGAAAAACGGCTTAGTTCCGCCTCATCGGTCTCGACGAATTTGTGCGGCGGGCCATAGAAATAACGCTTTGTCCCTTTATCGTTTTCGAAGGCGTGGACGATGTATAGGCAAGTAGCGCTACTTGCAAAGATCTTCGCATTTTCAATGCCCGATAAACCGTATTCGGTCTCAACCGCGTTTAAATAATCTGGGTACTCCTGGAGTAGGTAATGAATGCTGTCGGGCATTTTTACGGTTATACCCTCGTCCCAAGTCCAAGCGCGAACATCGTAAGAACAGAAATCGCGGGAAAAAGGCATTAGCTGTTCGAGTTTCCCTTTTAGTATGTAAGGGTCAAAACCGTTAGCGTCGTTTAACATTATGATCACGTCTTCCGCTACGTCGCGGATTTTGTCGTCGGTGCCCTTATAACAGACTACGAAATAAACGCCCGGCAACCCGCCCATAGTATTAAGTTTTATCGGTTCTAAGATCGCACTTCCTGCACAATCGTAACCAGGCACGGCCCCTTTAAGGGAGATCGCAACTTGCGCCTCTTCGGGCGTAACCGCCCTAAACGCGTTGAAAAAATCAGCGTATCCGGCTGGGTATTCGTATTCGGTTTCCGCGGGGAAAGCGGATGCCTTTAACAAAATAACCACCGTAACAAAAGCGATTCTTCTCATTTCTTTATCCTTTCTTCTGCCGTTTCTTAATAGTCGCAATATTTAAGTAAATGGATATCGTGCCACGACGAGAAACGCTTCTCTCGCCAAAGTATTTTCAACGAGCGCGCGCCGACGGCGTATAAGTATCCCTCGCCGTCTACCGCGAAAGCGGCGGCGCCGTCGCCGGTAAAATCTATATATTTAAAACCTACGTCGGCGAACCCCGGCAACTTCTTTCCGTCCGCCGCGTACCGCTCGATGGCGCGGCCGTCTGATACCCATATATTTCCGCTCCCCGGCTCTACGCCGAGGCCCCTCGGCGCGATACCCGTCGGTATTTCCTTTTTCTTCGTGCCGCGTTTAGTATACCTGGCAAGGTATTTACGCGTCCCTTTCACAACTCCTATTAAAACCGTGTTCGAGTTATCGTCCACGGCGATTCGGGTAAAGGGCCCGTCGGCAAGCTCGACCAACATATAGTACCCATCGGACGAGTATTTACGCGCCACCTCTCCTCGGTTACCTACGATCCACTCCGTGTTCTCGCTCTCGTCGACGACGAGTTGTTCGGAATCCTGTAACTTAGTATAAAAAGCCCCGAGCCGTTCTCCGTCTTTTCCGCGGTAATACCATACCTTCCCCAAGCCGTCTAAAAAATATATGACGTCCGTTTTGTTGTTTAAGGCGATATATTCCCTTCCGTTAAAACGCTCGGTTTGTACGCGTACTTCATAGACCATTTCCCCAGTCCTATCGTATCGCCTAAGGAAATTCCAAGTATAAGCGAAAACGTCGCCGTTGTCAGGGTCGACGTCCCCCGATATGCAGCCGTCTCTAGTAAAGAAACTTGTCTTTTCCTCCCCGGTTTTAGCAATAAACTTCTGGACCTGTGGCATTACCTCGAGGTCGCCCAAAACGTAAACGAAGCCTCTTTCGCTCCCGGCGTCTCCCGTCGGCCCTTCGTCGCAGCTTAGCAACAACCCGCCGAATACAAAAACCCCCACGCCGGCCCACCGGGCCAACCTGGGTAGTATTCTACGGCGCACGCGGCTCGAGCCGCGGCGCCCTTCGCTCCCTTTACCCCTTTTTACTTCTAACCGAGTCATTCCCTCGCCCCGGTCGAGCCGAGCTTCGTAACGTTACCTAAGCCATTTTCCTATATCACCGCGTAAAAGCCAAGGAAGGAATTTTTCTTTTTTATACGACGTCGAATACCTGTTCGGGTAAGGGGGACCGCGCCAGCGGAGACGTTAATATCCCCGGGCGGGCCCAAAGGTCCAACCCGGGGGTTATGCGGTCGTGCGCCCGACTAAAGGCGCGCGGCGTCCCAATTTACGCGCCTTCGCCGTCAACGCCGCCGGAAGGCCGAGAAGTTAAAAACGGCGCCGCGCGCGAGGAAGGTTCGCTGTTGGTTATAAGGCGGCCGCGAAGGCTGCGCAGAAGATGCTCCCGAAGATAATTCGTAACGTTAAAATATGCCGGATAATAGAAAGGCCACGGGGGAGGCCGCTTCGCCTCGTCGCCGCGGCAACAATTAACTTAATTTTTCAAACCGCACTTGCCTCGCCCTTCGTTTTCTACAGCCTGGCCCCCGCCAACGCCACTAGACGCCTTCGTATATCGGGCAGCTCTTGATGCCTTCCAAGCGCGCTATAAGCCGCGTCCAGGAGGGGTCGCATTCGGACATCTTCTCGTCCACGACCTTTAAGAATTCTTCCCGCACGGCGCCGTTGTTCTTCAACAGATCGAGTTGGTGTAGGCGGTCGACGAAATCCGGCGAGTAGACGTCGGCGTCGCGAATTTCCGCGAGTAAGGCCCGGGCCAGATTCGGCTCCGTCGCGACGCGGAAAAAGTACGCCGGCAAATACTCGCAGTGGCCTACGTTGTAGTAGTACATAAGGTCCTTCACGGCGTCGCCCAAATCCACCACCGGCTGCTGCCACGACGTCACCAACGCCGCGCGTACCACCGCCGGGTTGGCCCGGTCTTCGGTCAAAGCCGCGATCTTCTCGCGGTCCGCGGCGCCGAGGTCAAAACTATTAAGGCAACACAGCGCCCCGACCCGCCAATACCATTCCTTACTCGCATCGAGGGCGTCTTGCAGCGCGATCTCTTTCAGCGCGGGCGAGTATTCGCGCGAATACGCCGCGAGGCGGTAAAGGTAGTAACGGTGCAGCGGGAACGTGAAACCGCGCCGCGCCAACTTAATTACTATCGCCCCGGCGAAAGAATGGTCCGCGGCGAAGTGCTTCAGGTACTGATAGTTTTTCGCCAAGAAGGGGTGAGCGGGATTATCCAAAAACATCTGTAGGGCGCGGCCGGAGGCGAAATCGTCGTCCCTCTCCCGTAAAACGTCCAACGCTTGGAAATACAACCTCCCCCAATTATCCACGTCGTCGAGAGGGAATTCCTTTTCCAAAAACTCGCGGGCGCTTTCGCCGCCCGTCCAAAGGTCCCCCATCTTCCGCAACCACTTATCCGCCTTCTCGTCGAAAAGTTCGTTCGCAGGCATCAGCTGCGTCTTTTCCGAACGCAAATCGAAACCCGATTCCCTTAAAAACCTTTCACACGCTAAAAGCGCGCGCCGTGCCTGATCTTCTTTCTTAGTAAATATTATTATGTCGTCGGCGAATCTGATGTACTCGGTAGGGTCCTCTACTGCGGCGGTATCCATGGCGCGGTCAAACTCTAAGAGCGCGAAATTGGCCAAGAATTTGGAAACGTAATTGCCTTGGGGCAGGAAACTCGCGCGATTACCCTCGCCGCCCTTTTCCCACGCCCAAGATTTGTATATCCGGAATAACAAGTCCTCGGCGTCCCTCAAAGCCAGCGCGTCCGTACTTTCGACTTCTTCGACAATCGCGCGGACGTGGTCGTGCAAGGCTTTTACGCATATATTTTCGAAAAAGGCCGTTATCCCCGTCTTAGCGCAGAAACGGTAATTTTGAGCCGCTTTCCGCGCGAGCTCAAGGTATTCCGACCGTCCGGGAAGCCAACCTGCAGGGTTAACTTCGTACTCGCCCGCGTCCTCTACCGTATACGGGCCCGCGGCGTAGGTCACTAATTCCCGGGCCGGCTTGCCGGGTTGAGGCACCGACGGGGGGGCACTCTCGAGCTCCATACCGCCCGGCCGCCACCGATAAGACAGTACGTTGGGCGAAAGTCTCGAATCCAAATGCGGCGTAAGCTTCGTTATAGCCGCGTAGACGGCTATTAAATCGAGGATATATATTATAGACACCGGTTTCACAGAATGCCGCGTCTCCGGGACCTCGACCTCCAGGAGCGAAGCCGGCTCGTAAAACCCGTTTTCAATTTCGATCTTTAGGCGCCTGGCTACTTGGGGGAGGTTACATTTAATATCGGCATGGTTAATCACGTCGCCGACAAGATGGTCCGCGGTATCGTGTAACGCGGCTCTGCACGCCGCTTGCACTTCTTCGCCGCTAAGCCAAAAGTCGCTCGCCATCGGCGGCCCCTCGCGTTGACGCATGCAAACGTTTCGCCACCCTGGGGCCGGTCGCCCCTGAGGAAACCGGCCCCAGGGTACTCTGACACCCGCTTAGTCCCCTTGCGTGGGAGGTTCTTCCGTGGGCGGCGGCGGAACGATTATGGGTAAGGTGTCGCCCGCCATCGCGGCGCACGGGGCGAGTAAAGCTACGAATAACGAAATTAACACCACCAGCATGCCGTACTTCTTCAACGACCGCATGTTACCTCCTTTATTATGTTTAATTATAAAGCAATATGCGTGCCATCCACGTATTTTTTTATTTTCCAAGGAGTTATGAACCAGGGCTTATTGTAGTACGGGGGATTTCGGCGCCAATATTGGCGATATCTTTTTTAAGAAAGGTGGCGCAGACGACGAAAAACCTTTAGGTAAACCGGGAAACGAACAACCGCCAATATTGGCGGTTTCCAGGAAAATTGGCGGCGATTCTGACCCCATTTGCGTTTTATTCGATTCTAAACCTCTCTTTTTCCGTAATCCCGTGTTTTTTCATTTTGTACCTCAAGTTAGTCTCCGAAATATCCAGCCTCCGCGCGGCCTTGGACTTTACCCAATCGCACCCTCGCAGGGCCTTCAATATCATCTCGCGTTCGTGACGCGCTACCGCCTCTTGTAAAGAAACGTCGGCGCCCCTAGATTTTTTCTGGACCGCGTTGGTGATGTGAGCCGGGATGGAAGCAGGTCCGATAACCGCCCTCGGCGAGTTTACTATCGCGTACTGGACGCAGTTCTCCAGCTCCCGGACGTTACCCGGCCAATCGTACGCCAGAAGGACTTCCATACTCTCGCTCGAGAAACGAGACCGGTCCGTCCTAGGCCCCTTGTAGTATAGCGCCAAAAAGTATTCCAACAGTTCCGGGATATCGCCGCCGTGTTCGCGTAAGGGCGGGACGTCTATCAAGTAAATATTCAGCCGGTAATAGAGGTCTTCCCGGAATTTACCCGCCTCGATGAGCTTCAGTGGGTCCGCGTTCGTAGCGCTTATTACGCGCGCTCTCAACTTGATAGGGTTAAATTCCCGGCTCCCCAACCTCTCGAACTCCTTTTCCTGTAAAACGCGAAGGAATTTGGATTGGGTCTTTACGTCCATAGCGCCGACCTCGTCCAAGAAAATCGTCCCCTCGCCCGCCCGCTCGAACCGTCCTATCTTCTTTTCCACGCCCGTCGCGGTGCCTTTTTCGATTCCGAACAATTCGCTCTCGAGAAGGGCCTCCGGGATGGCCGCGCAGTTTATCCCGATAAAAGGTTTATCCGCGTTTAAGCCGTTATGGTGGATCATCCTGGCCACGAGTTCCTTCCCCGTTCCCGACTCCCCCGTGATAAGAACGTTGATCGGATTTCGAGCCGCGGTCTCGATGCTGGAGCGCACCTCGGCCATAACCGAGGACGAGCCTACAAGGCACTCGTAGCTGTAGACCCTATCCGAGGGTAAGCTCAGCGTCGACTGTACCGCTTCCAGCTGCCGCCGTTTCCGGTCGATCTCGTACGCCGCGTTCTGCGCAAACACCATAGCGAAGTCGAAATCTTCGTCTTTGAACAGGTCATCGTGCTCCAAACTATCCAGATATACGACCCCTTGGAACTCCTCCCCCGCGGCGATAGGGATACACATAAGGGAGCGTATGCCGTGCAACCTAACGCTATGGCTATCCTTAAATCGGAAATCCTCTACCGCGTCGGAACTGACCACCGGCTTCTTCGAGCCGACCACCTGGCCGACTATCGTCTGGCTGATGGCCGACGCGTCCTCTATAGTTGAATCGTCGATGCCCGCGGTCCCCTTGATGTGCAGCATGTTCCGATGTTCGTCGAACAGGAAGATAACTCCCCTATCGGCGCTTAGCTCTTCCGTTAGGTACGAGAGGATATAATTCAAGAGTTCGTCGAGGTTGGATTGGTTCGATAGCTCTTTTAAACCGCCCACGAGGTTCGTCAACCTGCCCGACGTTTGTTCTTCTTCCGGCTGTTTGGCCATAAACAACTCCCCTTCCAGGCCGGAAATTTCGGCACGGTACTTCTCGACGCCGATCTCCTTAAACAGCGCCTTGGAATTTTCGAGGTCTATTTCCGCCTCCGCCATTATATCCAGGTTCGGCGCGCGGCGGAAAGTGCTGAGATTCACCTTCGCCCGGACGAGGTACGATTTCCCCAAATAATATTTATTTTTCAGCGACGAGAATCGAGCGAGGGCGTTATTGACGTGGGAGGCCGCGACGTCGAATTCGCCCCGGCTCAACGCGACCTCTCCCCACGTGAGGATAATCTTCGCGTATTCTAACTTATCGCCCGTCTCTTCGACCGCCGTGAGACAGCGCGAAAGTTCCCGTTCCGCCGCGGCGTAGTCACCCTTTAAATAATATACCCGCCCGCGCAGCGACTTGGCATCGTTTGCAGCCGTCCACATCTTTTGGGCCGCGAACGCGTCCTCCGCAGCCCCCAGCTCCTTCAAGCTCTCCTCGAGTTCGTTCGTCTCCGCGAACAACAACGCCCGGTAAAAGTAAACGTTGCCCAATATCGGCCTTAAGTCCGTATCCAAACTCTCGAGGAGGGACAGGTAGAACTCGGCCTTGCGGTACTCGCCGGCTTGAATCATATTGGCGCAGGAGCTCAGGTAGATCGAGGCCAAGAGGTCTTTATTGTTTATGATCTTACACTCCGCCTCCGCCAGGTCGTACTCTCGCTGGGCCTTTTTGACGTAACCCTGGTTGAAGTAGATTCGCCCCAAGCAGGTCAAGGAAGCGACGACGGCGTAGCGGTCGTCGGCTTTCCTCGCCAACTCGACGCTCTTCCGGTTGGCCTCGTCGGCGCGGTCGAACTCTCCTTTCCAGACGAGGGCGTCGCCGCTCTGGTTCAGCGCGATAGCCGCCAACCGCAGGTTCCCGGCCTCCTCCCCCAAATGAGCCGCTTCCGTCAACTCGGCCAGCGCGGCGTCCTGGTCCCCTTTCTCCAATAAAATTACGCCTTTTATATATTTAATGTAGGCTGCGAGGCCTTTTAGGCCGGTTTGCTCCGCGATGGCCTGCCCCGCTCGGGCGTAACCCTCAGCCTGGCCGAAATCCTTGAGGCCGTAATGCGCCCACGCCAGCAAAGCGTCGCGCAGGAAACGATCTCCAACGGCCAAATCATCTGGCGCAAGAGCTTGTAAATTCCGGGCCGGCTTCCCATAATCGCCGAGCGCCAACCGCTCCTTCGAGATTTTCAACAAGTCCGCGGCAAAGCCCTCATATTCTCGGCCCCGCAGATTAATCAACATTTCGTAGTAACTCAACGCCGACTTGTGGTCGCCGAGCGCGGAATACGAATCCGCCAAATCCGAGATACCCCTCTCATAAGCGGCGTCGTCCCAGGTTCCCTCCGTTGCCAAAGCGGTCTCCAGCAGTTCGATGGCTTTTTCGTGGTCGCTGCCATTTTTAGCGATCGCGGCCGCCTCCGTAAGGGCCTTGCGGGCCTTCGCCGTATAGCCGGTCTGCAAGTAGACTTGGCCTTGCGTAGCCAGCGCCTCGGTGTCGCGCACGGTGTTGCGCCCGAAAAAATCCATTACCCGTGCGGAGGCCCGGGCGGCATCCTCCCCCGCGGCCCACTCTAAAATGCAATTGTGCACGCCGGCGTTGGCGAAGGAGTACCCCGCACCGGTTCCCTCCGACGGAACGATAGCGCCGGATTTTACCAGCTTACCCAAAACGGCCTTATCCTCTATAAGGCCTTCCGGAAATTGGTACCCGTACACCGCGGCGGTTACGAGCGCCCCCCGCTCCTCTTCTTCCAACCGGCCAAGGACGCCGGCGTAGTAATCGTTCAGCGCCGACGGCACGCCGAATTTCCTCATCTTTTTATAGTTGACGTGCCACCCGTCGAGGCCGCGAAGGATTATTTTTTCCGAGGCCATCGATTCTATAATCCGCCGTATCACCGCCGGGTTCCCCTTGGCCTTGTCCTGGACGTATCTGAGCAACCCCGGGTCCAAAGTGGTAACGCCCAGGACGTACTTAAGGTACTCCTCCGTGGTGGTCGCCGAAAAGCCCTTTAAATTAAACTTTTTAACCCTTAGAACTCTCTCCGAACCGGACAACAACTTATCGGCAAGGGCCCCGAAGCCCGCGGGCGCGTTCAACGCGACTACGAATTTAACGCGGCCGTCGCCCTGATAATTTATCAGCCGCGCTACGGACGAGGCCAACTCGGCGTCTTCCGGGTCGACGTGGTCCAGCACTACGAGCGAAAAGTTATACCCTTGGCTTATCGAACCCAGCGTTTTGAGCGCGCTCGTCTCGAGCGCGAAGCGGTAATCGGCCTTCCCCATTATCGTCGTCTCTAAAGAACTGGAGACGTCGCGGCCGCCCGCGGCCGCCTTCTCTCCCACTCCCGCGCCGGTCTGCTCGAGCTCTTTACATAACGACGTCAACGCGCCCTCGCCCACGCTCCCGTCGACGTACAAGAAAAAACCGCCCTTCAACTGCGTAACCTTGCCCGCCTCTTTAATCAACGAGGTCTTCCCGCACCCGGCGGGGCCGTCCACGAAGAAGACCTCAGGCCCGGACATATTTCTCTCGGGAGGCCGGGACAGTTCCTCCAGCTCCTTGCCGTAAGCGAAAAATTTACCCGTCGCGAGGTCGTTGTCGAGGACCGGCTGCTCGGGTAACGGAGCGCCGATCTTCTTTGCGAGCTCGACCAACGCCGTAATGGCTTCGTAAGCCGAGACGAACCGGTCCGCGGGGTTGTGCTGTATTAGACCCGCGGCGAATTCGTCCAGCTCCGGGTACGCCCCCGGCACCACCTCGGATAGGCGCAAATACTTGTAGGAGGTCTTACGCTTTACTTTCGAGATGTCGTCGCCCGGCAAAAACGGAAGGCAGCTGGCGATGATGCGGAAGAGCATTATGCCCAGCGAATATAGGTCCGAGCGCGGGTCGTTCGAAACCCCTTGGAAAACTTCCGGCGCGATGTACTCCATCGTCCCGGAGATGGGATAGATATTCGGGTTCTCGACGAATCGGACCAGGCCGAAGTCGCCCAGGATAAACTTCCTCCTGGCAAAGGAGGTGCCCTCGAAGACGTTGCTCGGCTTCACGTCGCCGTGGATAATGCCGCGGCGGTGAACGTAATCCAAGGCCGATAGCAGCTGGAGCGCGAAGTCGACCAGGTCCGGCAAGTCCCGCAGCGTATCCACTTTGTAGAGCCGCTGGCCGGCGTAAAAATCCATAGTGTAGTAAATATGAGAAGCTTCCTCGCCGAAGTCGTATACTCTAATGATGTTAGGGTGGTCCAAGTAGGTCAACGTCTCAAACTCCCTCTTCAACAGGTCGACCGACAGCGTTTTGGACTTGCCGACCTTCTTGATCGCGACCAACCTGTTGCGGACCTTGTCGAAAGCCTTCAAGACCTCCGACGTCGGCGTGGTTGCGATCTGTTCTATTATGTCGAACCGCTGGTCAAACATAATAAGCCGCGGGGGAGCTATGCCGCGTTCGCCCCCCCGCGTTAGCGAACAGCCGTTAATATATTTTCCTTATTTATATTATCATAAAAACTCCTTAATTTGAATATGAAAACCGACGAACGGAAACTTAAAAAATCTCCTCCGACGCCCCGCCGTTACGTAAAACGTGTCGGCCCATCCCTACGCCCCGGGAACGCCCAAACCGCTCCCGTCGAAATTTAACGCCGTTTACCAACGGACCCACGGTACTACCCCGGGCTTCCGCCCTGCGGTATCCGCCGCGGCGCCCGTTACGCCCTCGCCGACAATCAAAAAAATAGCCCCCCCTCAAAATTTATTCTTGACTTTTTCGGTCCTATATATTATACTATATACGGGTAACCGGTACTATGAACGAAAAGGTCGCAAATACCGGAATTACGAACGAGAGGTTGAAGGCCCGGCTGGCCCGGGTCGAGGGGCAAGTGCGCGGCGTTTCGCGAATGCTCGACGAGCGGAAGTACTGCATCGACGTCGTCGACCAGATAACGGCGGCGCGCCGTGCGTTGGAGAAAGTCGCGCTGCTGGTAATGCAGCGACACATGAATAGCTGCGTGAAGGATGCGATGGCCAAGGGTCGGGGCGAGGAGTTGACCAAAGAACTGCTCGCGTCGCTCGATAAATTTCTGCGGTAGAGGGATTTACTTTTTTAAATTTAATTATGACCAAATCAATTACTTTTTATTCACTACGAATATTACGCTGCAACGGGGGCGATATGGCGGGCGAAAGGAAAAGACAACCTTGGAGAGGCCCTGCCCACGCCCCCCGTATGCGGCGTAGGAGTTTACGCGAACGAGGCCGTCCACGAGGCTTATTTAGTCTACGGGGCACGTCTTAGGTGTGTGGTAAAACCTTTATTTCCCTGGCACTGACGCCGGCCGTAATGTGGCCTAACGTTGGCACTTCCCTCGAGCCCGGCGCGTTGGCGGACGAGGTCTTGGCCGCTAATCCCGCGGCGGCCGCGGCCTCGGCTCGAGCCGAAGCCTTCGAACGCGCCGCGGCCGCCGAAGGGCTCTGGCCCGACCCCCAACTTACGGTCGAAGCGTCCAACCTCCCGGCCGGCGAGCTGGCGTTCGACCGCTCGCCGATGTCCGGCCTGCAATTCTACCTCCGCCAAACTATTCCCCTGCCGGGGAAGAATACGTACCGACGGCGGGCCGCGGAGGGGAGCGCCGCGGCGGCCGCCGCCGACTACCAAGCCACCCGCCTTAAACTAGTGGAGCGTGCCAAACACGCCTACTTCGACCTCTACTTCGCGACGGCCCTACGCGACGTCGTCGAGAAACAGAGGGCTTTCTGGGTAGATTACGAACGCGTGGCGTTGGCGCGTTACGCCGCAGGCCGCGGCCTGCAGGCCGACGTCCTGAAGGCGCAAGTGGAGCGGACGCTACCGGCCAACGAGCTGCTGGAACTTTCGCGGCACGAGACGGTCGCGCGCGGCCGCATAAACGTCCTCCTCAACCGCGCCCCGGGTGACGCTTTGCCGCCCCCTGCCGGCCTGCCGGACGCGACGGTGCCGTATTCGTTGGAAGACCTTTACGACATAGCGCTCGTGAATGACCCGGGAGTTGCGGCCGCCGAGGCTCGCCTGGCCTCCGCCCGGGCCGCGCGGTCGTTAGCGAAAGCATCCTTCTTGCCGGACCTCACGGCCGGCGTCGGTTACCGCGTCCGCGCCGACGTGCCTATGGACCCGGTCGCGGGCGAGGACTTCTGGTCGTTCTCGGCCGGCGTGAGTCTGCCCTTCTTCGGGACCGTTAAACAAAAGCGCACCCTGGCCGAGAAAAACGCGGCCGTGAGCGCGGCGGAAGCGGCCGCCGCCGACGTAAAAAATAACCTCCAACGCGAAGTGGAGGAACTCTACGTCGCGACGCAGACCGCCGAAGAACAGCTCGCGCTCTTCGATGAGGGGATAATACCCCAGGCCGAGGCCGCGCTCCGCTCGACGCTGGCCGCGTACGAGGCGGGAAAGGTAGATTTCGCGACGTTACTTCAAAGCCAATTGACGTTGTTCAAGTACGAAAAAGAATACGTCCACGTGCAAGTGCGACGTCACAAGGCGATCGCGTCGCTGGAGGCGGTCGCGGGCGAACGTTTTTACTAACAACTAACTCGGATAACCGTGCATCAAGGAGGATACCAAATGCGCCAAAACAAGTTGTGGGTTGCGGCCTTGATAGTCGCCGTCGTTCTCTTGAGCGGCCCGGCGCTCGCGGCCTGCGGCAAGAAGGCCGAAGAGGCGGCCGAAGGGACTACGTATACTTGCCCCATGCATCCCGAGGTGACGTCGGACGAACCCGGCGAATGCCCCACTTGCGGCATGGACCTCGTGCCGGCTGACGAGCTCGAGCCGGCCTCCGGCGAAATGCCCGAACACGGCGGCATGTAGCAGCTTGTGCCGCCCTAAGGTCGTGGTTTTATGGCGAGCAACAGAAAAAAGTTCTTAATCGCGGGCGCCATAGTTGCCGCGGTCTTGCTGGCCGCGGGGGGAGGCCTGCTGGTCCGTCAGCACCGGGTCGGCGGCTTCCCCTTCGCCGGCGGCCCGAGCGGCCAGGTCTACAACTGCCCGATGCACCCGTACTACACGTCGGACCGCCCTGGCGAGTGCCCGATATGCGGGATGGACCTCGTCCCGGTCGAGGAAAACGACGAGCACGCCGGGCACGAGTCGCGCGTAGAGGGTTACGCCTCGTTGGCGCTCGACGCCCGGCAACGGCAACTTATAGGCGTAAGGATCGCCCCCGTCGAAAAGAAAGTAATAAACCGGACGATACGTGCCGTCGGGACCGTCGTGCCGGACGAGCGGCGCGTCGCCGTCGTACACAGCAAAGTGAGCGGTTGGATCGACAGGCTCTACGTCGACGCCACCGGCCAACCCGTGGCCGCCGGGCAACCCTTGCTCGCCATCTTCAGCCCGGAGGTATACGCAACGCAGGAGGAATACCTCGTAGCGAGCGAGAGCGCGCGGGAGCTCGAGGCGAGCCGGTCGGAGGAAGCGACGCGAGGGGCTGAGGCGCTGCGGGAGGCCGCGGAACGGCGGCTCGAGTACTGGGACGTGCGCCCGGGCGAGCTTGAGCGCCTGGCGGAGGCGGGACGGCCGCTGAAAGCCCTCACCGTCCGCTCGCCGTACGCTGGCTACGTTTTAGAAAAGCACGCCCAAGTCGGGATGTACGTTCAACCCGGGATGCCGCTCTACGCCGTCGGGGACCTCTCGCACGTGTGGGTGGAGGCCGACATCTACGAGAACGAACTTCCTTTCATTTACGTCGGCCATAAGGTCGAGATAACGCTACCCTACTACCCCGCGGAAACCACGCAAGGTACGGTGAAGTTCATCTACCCCTTCCTCGACGCCAGGACAAGGACGGCGCGCGTACGTATCGAGGTGGCTAACCCGGGCTTAAAATTTAAACCCGACATGTTCGCCGACGTAAATATCGAACATGACCTCGGCGAACAAATCGTGGTCCCGGCCGAGGCCGTATTGGACGCTGGCAAACGTAAGATCGTTTTCGTGGCACACGAGGGCGGCCACTTCGAACCGCGCGAGATAACGGTCGCCGCGAGGTTGGAAGACTACTACGTCGTCGCCGCGGGCCTGCGCGAGGGCGAAGAGGTCGTGACGAGCGGCAACTTCCTGCTCGACTCCGAGAGCCGCATCAAAGGCGCGCTCGCGGGGATGTCCGGGGGACACCAACACTGACGACGCTATGCTTGAGAAATTAGTCGATCTCTCGGCCAAGAACAAGTTCGTCGTCGTACTCTTCGCCGCGTTCGCCGTAGCCTGGGGTATCTGGGCCATTGCCCGCGTCCCCCTGGACGCCATCCCGGACCTCTCCGACGTCCAGGTGATCGTCTTCACCGAGTGGCCGGGCCGCAGCCCGGACCTGGTGGAGGACCAGGTAACGTACCCGCTCGTCTCGTCGATGCTCGCGGCGCCGCGCGTCAAGGTCGTTCGCGGCTACTCCTTCTTCGGCCTATCCTTCGTCTACGTCATCTTCGAGGACGGGACCGACATGTACTGGGCGCGCAGCCGCGTCCTGGAGTACCTCAGCCAGGCGCGCGATAAGCTCCCCGCCGGCGTGACGCCCACCCTCGGGCCGGACGCCACCGGCGTCGGGTGGGTCTTCCAGTACGCGCTCGTGGATAAATCGGGCCAAAACGACCTCGCCTCCCTCCGCGCTTTCCAGGATTGGCACCTGAAATACTGGCTCGAGTCCGTACCCGGCGTCGCCGAGGTCGCGAGCGTGGGCGGCTTCGAGAAGACGTACCAGGTCAAAGTCGACCCCAACAAGCTCGCGGCCTACGGCGTCCCCCTCGGCAAGGTCGTGGCGGCCATCCGCAGCTCGAACGAGGACGTCGGCGGCCGCGTCGTGGAGCTGGGCGGTAAGGAATACATGGTCCGCGGCCGCGGCTACGTCACGTCGCTTGAGGATATCGAGAAGGTAGCGGTCGGCGCCGACGAGCGCGGCGTCCCCATCCTGATAAAGAACCTGGGCGTCGCAACGTACGGCCCGGATATGCGGCGGGGCATCGCGGAGTTCGACGGCGAGGGCGAGGTCGTGGGCGGCATCGTCGTAATGCGCTACGGCGAGAACGCGCTCGACGTCATAAACCGCGTCAAACAGGAACTCGCCGACGTCGAGCGGTCGCTGCCGCCGGGCGTCGAGGTCGTCACGACGTACGACCGCTCCAACCTCATAAAAGAGTCGATAGGCACGCTGGTCGAGAAGCTCCTCGAGGAGTTCCTTATCGTCAGCCTCGTATGCGTCGTATTCCTCTTTCACTTCCGCAGCTCGCTAGTCGCCATCATCATGCTGCCGGCGGCCATAATCATCGCCTTCATCCCGATGCTCTATATCCGCCTGACCTCCAACATCATGTCCCTCGGCGGAATCGCCATAGCCGTCGGCGTGATGGTGGACGCCGCGGTGGTGATGGTGGAGAATGCCCACAAGCGGCTCGAGCAATCGCCGGACGCCGACCGGCGACAAGTCGTCGTCGCCGCGGCGAAGGAGATGGGCAAACCGCTCTTCTTCTCGCTGCTGGTCACGACGGTCTCGTTCCTGCCGGTATTTACGCTCGAGGCCCAGGAGGGGCGGCTCTTCAAACCGCTCGCCTTCACGAAGACGTTCGCGATGTTCTTCGCGTCGTTACTGTCCGTAACGCTGGTGCCGGTTTTGATGGTTTGGCTCGTGCGCGGCAAGATCCGGCCCGAGGAAAAGAACCCGCTGAACCGCGTCCTAATCCGCGCGTACCGACCGCTCGTCGACTTCGCGCTCCGCCACCGGTACGCCGTCATCGTGGGCGTTGTCGCGATAATGTTAATCTCGGTCCCGGCCTTCCTGGCGCTGGGTTCGGAGTTCATGCCGCCGCTGTACGAGGGGACCATCCTCTACATGCCGACGACGCTCCCCGGCATAGGCCCCACGACGGCCGGCCGCCTGCTTCAAGTCCAGGATAAGCTATTCAAAACTTTCCCGGAGGTCGACACCGTCTTCGGCAAGATAGGCCGAGCCGACACCGCCACCGACCCCGCGCCCATGGCCATGGTCGAGACGACCGTCACGCTCAAGCCGAAGCGCGAGTGGCGCAAGGGGATGACGTACGAAAAACTAATAAAGGAGCTGGACGCCTCGTTCGCCTTCCCCGGCGTTACGAACGCCTGGACGATGCCCATTAAAGGCCGCATCGACATGCTTACCACCGGCATCAAAACGCCCGTCGGCATCAAGGTCTTCGGACCGGACCTCGACGGCATCGCCGCGTACGCGCAACATATCGAGGCCATCCTGAACGACGTCCCCGGCACGAGGAGCGTCTACGCCGAGCGCGTGACCGGCGGTTACTATCTGGATATTACGCCCAACCGCGAGGCATTAGCCCGCTACGGCCTGACGGTCGAAGAAATTGAGAAAGTGATCGAAACCGCCGTCGGCGGCATGAACGTCGACCGGACCGTGGAGGGGCGCGAGCGCTTCGGCATAAGCGTCCGCTACTTCCAGGACTACCGCGGCGACCCGGAGGCGATAAAACGCGTGCTGGTGCCGACGCCCGCCGGCCCGCCGGTCCCGCTGGGACAACTCGCGGCAATCGAGTTGAGGGCCGGGCCGCCCGTCATTAAGGACGAGAACGGCTCGC
The DNA here is from genome assembly GCA_011773985.1 of Candidatus Zixiibacteriota bacterium. Lineage (GTDB taxonomy): Bacteria > RBG-13-66-14 > B26-G2 > WVWN01 > WVWN01 > WVWN01. The sequence goes on from WVWN01000051.1 coordinate 17,980, forward strand.
TGTCGGGCTGGGTTTACGTCGACGTCGAGGGGCGGAGCGTGGGTTCGTACGTGCGCGACGCCAAGAAAGCTGTGGCCGCGGAGTTGCCGCCCAAAGCCGGGTACCATCTCGTCTGGACAGGCCAGTACGAGGCCATGGAGAGAGTTCGCGGGCGCCTCCTTCTCGTGCTGCCGCTGACGCTCGCGATAATCTTCATCTTGTTATACTTCAACTTCCGCTCGGTAACGGAAACGTTTATCGTCTTGTTGTCGGTGCCCTTCGCACTCGTGGGCGCGGTCTGGTTGATGTTCGCATTGGACTACAATATGTCGATCGCAGTGTGGGTGGGGATAATAGGGCTCGCCGGCGTCGCCGCGGAGACGGGCGTCATCATGATAGTCTACCTGGACGCCGCCTACACTAAGCGGAAAAAAGCCGGTCGGTTGAAGACGCTCCGGGACCTCGTCGCGGCCGTGGAGGAGGGCTCCGTACAGCGCGTCCGCCCCATGATGATGACGGCGATGTCGACGATGTTGGGTTTGCTACCTATTATGTGGAGCGCGGGCGCCGGCGCCGACGTGTTGAAGCGGATCGCGACGCCGATGGTCGGCGGCATGGTAACCTCCACCGTCCTTACGCTCGTCGTAATCCCGGCGATTTACACGCTATGGCGAGGCCGAGGCCTCGCCGGCGAAGAATAAACGGTACTCACCCTGAAGGGTTTGCCAATAGAATTAATACCTGAAACCCAACAGGTTCCAGTAATTCAACCACAGGACGAACGCCACCGCGGCCGCCGCTACCAGCGTATAGTGTACGCGGCCGGGGACGCGCCAGAACCCCTTGACCCACGCCGCGACGGCCAGGACGACGATAACTACCGCCAGTACCGCGGTAACAATCGAAACCACGAACGCCGCTTTTAACGCGGCCGGCAAACCGTAGAGGATGCCGACCGGGTCGAAGAAGCGCATCACGGTAACGACGAAGACGACGTTTAGGAAGCTCAACGCCCACGCGCAAAATCGCGCCAGCCGCGCGAGGAGGGGGTCGCGGGCACGTTCCCGTCGGCGGCCTAAAAGCCAGGCCACCGGCCACGTAAATATTGCCGTAAGGAAGAGTACCAAGCACGCGGCGAGTACGAAGCGGTGAAAAGACGCGCCCCGATACCATGGAACCCTGACGAGTGCAATCGTGGGGTCGTTCTCGAAGAAGGCGCACTTTACTCGGCCTCGCTCGTCCACGCCGAAGACCAGTTTGTCGCCCAACGTCCCGTCGGCCTCGACGCGGCGGAACGTCCCCGGCTCAACCTCAAGATACCGACTAGTCGGGCGCGCCAACGCGCCCGGGGCGAGTAGATACCCATCCGGCGTTGCCTTTACCGTAGGCGGGGTTAAAAAATCTAAATACTTCAACAGGCGAGTGGAGACCCGGCGTGATATTATGTAGGAGCCGGCGTAACGCGCCGCGGCGCGGCCCGCCCCCGGCGCGGGTTTGGGCGCTGGCGTTCTGGCCGCGGGGAAATATCGGTCCGCGAACGCGTACAATAAATCGAGGCGCGCGAAAGCGCCGTCGAAGCTGTTGTACGAGGCGAAGAAGCCGACGTCGTGTTCCGGAAACAACACCAGAATTGTGTGGAAGTGGATGGTATCGCCGCCGTGCCAGATGACGCGTTCGCCGTTGAGGGTCATCTCTAGAAAGCCGTGGGCCCAACCGTTCACGCGCGGGTCGGGGGTGAAGAGGCGGCGGTGCATTTCGCGGGCCGCAGCCTCGCCCAAGATGCGGCTCGAGCCGTAGCGGCCGCCCTCCAAATGGGCTACCATAAAGTGCGCCATGTCCGTCGCCGGCGCGCTTAGCGAGGCCGCGGGATACTGCTGCATCCATTCGAAATTCTGCGGTTCGAAGACGCCCCCTACAAACTTATACCCTACCGCTACGTCAGGCTCGAGCGCTGGCGGCAGCGGCTCGCGGAAAGTGCTCCGCTCCATACGCAGCGGTTCGAAGATATTCTCTTCGACGTACCGCTCGAACGGGACGCCCGCAACCCTTTCCACGATGTAGCCGGCCAGCGCGGTACCGTAATTGGAATAGGCCGGAATCTCACCCGGGGGGAAAATGCGCGCCGGGACGTATCCCTTTAAATACGTCGCCAAGGGCCGTAGATCTTCCGCCCGGTTCACGTATATGCCGGTGGGCATGTCCTCGAAACCCGACGTATGCGTCATGAGATTTGCCAACGTTATCGGCTTGCCGAAGGCCGGCGGTATCCGGATGTCGCCCAAATATTCATTTACGTCGGCGTTGAGGTCCAGCTTACCCTTCTCCACCAACTGCATTACCGCGGTCCAAGTGAATAACTTGGATACTGAGGCGAGGCGAAAGAGGGTCCGGTCCGCGACTACGGGCCGGTGCGTCGCCAGATCGGCATAGCCGTAACCCTTGGCGAAGAGAAGCTCGCCGTCGGCGACGACGGCGACGGTCGCCCCCGGGATGTGGTATGACTTGAGCTGCTCCGCCATAACGCCGTCGAAGAAGGCCTCTACCTCGAGCCGGTCGGCCAAAACGCTTGTCGGTGCCGTTGCGACGGGAGGCGGTTCGGCGCCGAAGGCCGCCGTCGCGAAGATCACTACGGTCGCCGCGGCCAAGGCCGCCATATCAACGTTCGCAAGCTTTTTCATGATACCTCCGTTTGCTTCTATCGGTCGCTATGCGCCGGCCCCATTGTAGACACCACCTTGAGCCGTGTCAGCGGAAAACCGTACCGGCCGTTGAAAAACGCTCGACGGGACATCGCTTCGGTCGGTCCGGTTACCAGCAGACCTTAGCCGCCGGCGTTTAACGGGTCAGCCGACAACACCTTCACGCGCGCGCAGGCTCTCGCCCACCAACGCGCTTGCGAACGGCCTTAATACCGGAAACCCGGCAGGTTCCAGTAATTCAACCACAGGACGAACGCCGCCGCGGCCGCCGCAACCAGCGTATAGTGTACGCGCCCCCCACGCCCCAGAACTTCTTGACCCACGCCGCGACGGCCAGAACGACGACTGCAACCGCTAACCTCCACGACAAAAGTTATTGTTTTAAACCGCGGTGACGGGGAACGCTTTCGCGGACGTAGACATAAAGCTCGAGGCCGACTACTTCGGCGGTAGGCCGCGGACCGAATCTTACCAGGACCGCCCCGTCTACCCGTCCCAGGTTACGACCTATTTCTAACGCGATAAGGAGCCGCGCTCGAGGTCTTCCACATTGGCAACGGCAACGTCAAAAGTCGCATTAAAAAGGCCTAACCTCGGCGAGGTTAGGCCGTACTATTTCGAGACCCGATACGCTACCGATAGAGCGCCTTGATGGCGCCCAAGCTCGTAGGTTCGACGCTGTAGTTATCAAGGTAATGGTAGACGACGCCGCGGTACGACGCGTCGTACCCGACGGCCCAGCCTTCGTACGGGCTGACGAAGGCGGCGCCGCATAAAGTATCGCCGTAGGGGGCTTTAACAACCGTCCACGTCGCGCCGTCGTAATGCAGCGTGACGCCGTCCCTTCCCACGGCCCATCCGTCGCGCGCGTTCAAAAAACAAATACCGAGTAAATTCGACGACGTCGGGCTGGCCACCTTCTTCCAGACGCCGTCGTAACGTAGGATCGTGCCGCCGCCGCCCACGGCCCATCCGTCGTTGGCACCCGTAAACTCGACCGCCCATAAGTATGCCGACGTGGGGCTGGCAACCGCGTGCCAAGAACCGTCGTAATGAACGATAGCTCCGCCTTCGCCGACGGCCCAGCCGTCGTTCTCGCTGACGAAATCGACGCCCAACAACGCCTTCGTCGTCGGACGCGACAAGTATCCCCAGCGAACGCCGTCGTAGCGAGTAACCTCGCCCGGGCGCTGGTTTCAAACGCCGGCCACGGCCCACCCATAGTTAGCCTTGACGAAACTCACGTCGTACCATTTGGAGCCGGAGGGGCTCGCCACTTTGGTCCAACGGGAGCCGTCGCAGTGGACGATCCCGCCGGCGTGGCCCACGGCCCAACCGTCGTTGGGCGTGATGAACTCGATGCCGTATAACGCGCTCGTCGCCGGGCTGGCCACCTGGGACCAGTTTTTGCCGTCGTAGTGAACGATCACGCCGTTCGCGCCAACGGCCCAACCTTCGTTGGCGGTGGGGAAAGCTACCTCGCTGAGCCAGAGCACCGAAGGGATATATACTTTCTCCCATTTGCCCAAGGCGTTCGTCGTCGCCGCGGCGCATAGAAGAACCCCGAAAAAGTAAAGAAGGAACCGTCGGAACATCTTAAGCCACCTACCTTTCCGTATAGAACCCTTTTTAAATAATACCATACGGAACCTTCGGCCGCAAGCAACACCGCGACCTCATTCCCCGCGCGCGGCGCGAACGTCAAAGCCTGCCTTTGATGTCAGCCGCCCAGCGCTCGAACGCCGGCCCGAGAAGCCGCGCCCCCTTGCTCGAGCGCGCCGCCAGGTACGCCTTTCCGCCCCGCACGTAAACGAACAACTCGTCGTAGCTCAAGAGCATAGCGACCGCGACGCCAACGGAAAACAGTAAACAGCCCACGTAAAAAACCGCCAGGCCCGGGTCGCGCGAGACAGTAAGGCCCGTGAGCGGGGCCCGCGTCGCCCCCCTAAGCCGAAATGCGTAATCGCCGTCGGCCAGCTTTACGGCGACCCACCCGCCCGACGGGAGCGGAAACGTATCGGTGCCGCCCTGCGCGCGCGCCAGCCGCGCCGTCAACGGCGCCTCGCCGTGGCCGGCGGCCTCGCCCCCGAACGAGACCGTCATCCTTTCGCCGGACCCTACGAAAAATTCGGCGCCGGGAACGACGACGTATTCGCGCCTCTCGCCGGCCCGCCCTTCCGCCGTCGGGACGAGATTTATCGTCAAGGGCAGGTCCGCAAAATCGTCGGCCGCCGACTTAATAACCGAGAACTCCGGGTACAGCTCGAATATTATGCCCATCGCCACCGCGCCCGAGGGGCTGACGACGTTCACGAACGCGGCCGGGTTGTAATCGGGGTTGTCGTTGCGAAAGCCGGCCTCGTCGCTCACGAAATGGTCGTAGCGCTCGAGGAAGCGCAATATAAATCCCGTCTCGCCCAGCGGCGCCGTTTGACCCCGCGCGAGCTTCGCGGTCCCCGCGTCTTCCCCCAATCGCCAGTCGAAAGTAGCGGCGCCGACGTCGCCCGCGCTCTCGCCCGCCGCCAATTTGACGGCCTCGAGCGCTAGGCCCCGCGCGCCCGTCGCGTCCATACTCGACTGGTAGACGCCGAAGCCGCCGTAGCGAAGCGGGCCGTTGACCTCGACCTCCTTCGCCGCCACCTCCTCGCCGCCGCGGAGCAGCCGAACGGCGGTGCGGTACTCCAGTACGCGCCCCGTGTCCGCGTCGCGGACCTCTTCAACTTTATCCGCGCGGAGCTCGTAACCGGGGCCGTAGGCCGACGGCAACGCCGCGCCCTGCCCCTCGAAGACGAACAACGTATCGCGGTGGCCGAAGGGCCGGAGGAAAGCGCCCACGAAAATTACGATCAACCCCGCGTGGGTCAACATATCGCCCCATAACGCGTACGGCCGCCGCCGGCCGTAGAGGACGTCGCCCACGCGCCGCCACCGGAAGCCGACGCGCCGGGCCGCAGCCTCCGCGGCCGACAAATCCGGCGCGGGCCCGATTTCGGCCCGCAAACTTAGATCGTCGAGAGAGGGCGGCAACGCCGGCCGGCGCACGAACGGCGCGAGCGCCCGCGGCAGCCGACGGGCGGTACACGTCGCCAGGCTCGCAACGAGGTATGCCAGCAGGAAAATAAAATACCAGGAGCCGTAGACGTCCGTTAGCTGAAAAGCTTTAAAAAGCGCTACGGCCCAACCGCGGTAGTGCGCCTCGTAATAAGCGGGGAGCTCTTTCTGGGGGATGAAGGCCCCAAGAAGCGAAACCAGCAGCACGACTAAAAACAGATATATCGAGACGCGCCGGGACGAAAGAAAGTCGAGGGCTTTTTTCATAAAGGGCTACCCGAGTATTGGAACGTCGTTAAGGGGCGTGGAACGGCGCCTTTTCGGCAAGGGTTACTCCCCCTCCTTTTCCGGCCGCGCTTCTTTTTCCGCCTCCGCTTCCTTTAACTCTCTCAGATAACGCAATCTTTTGCTCAGCAATACCTTTTCCGGAACCTTGCCGTCGAGCCAGGAGAAGTTCATCGGGTACACGGCGGGGTCGAAGATGACGAAGTAGAAGTGCCATATGACGATGGCCGTTACGGCGAGAATAGCTTCGTATAAATGGATCGTGCGCAAAACCTCGTAGAGCCAATAAGGGAAAAATTGCTGGATGTACGGGTCGAGCCACAAGTACAGACCCGTCAAACCCATAATAACCGTGCCCCACACTAAAGCCCAATACTCGGCCTTCTCCGCGTAATTAAACTCGCCGAACTCGGCCCTTTCCTTGGCGAGGCCCAACGCGTGCAACACCGCCAATACGCCTTGGCGGAAGTCCGAAAGGCGCGGCCTTACGGCCTTAAGGCGGGCGCGGCCGTCGCGCGTCAGCGACATGTAACCCAGATGGTACAAAGACGCCGCGACTAGCACGCCGGCAAAAATCTTGTGCAACGTCACGCGAATCTCGTGAGGCCCCTCTAGGCGTACCAACCAGGAGAAGAGAAACGCGTTGGGAAATTTGATGGCGAAGCCGGTGAGCGCAAGCAAACTGAAACTCAGTATGAGGACGATGTGCTGAACGCGCTCGATACGCCGGAGCCGTATGACGAACTTGGACCGCTCGAGTTGTGCCCGCCGGATGGCCCTAACCTTCGCGACGTAGTCGACGACGTTGTGGCCTACCATCCCGCCGATTACCACGATTATCAATACGATATAAACGGTGGCGACGTAATCGGCGGGCGAACGGCGCGGGCGCGCGAGGGCGCGGTGGACGTCGGTCCCGAGGAAGCGCTCCGTCACGCGGAGGTGACATTTACCGCACGTCTTCTCCAGGTTAGCGGGAGCCACGCTCGAGCTTGGGTCCGAGGAAGGCAAGACGTCGTGGACGCCGTGGCAGCTGCCGCAATTGGCCGCGGTAGTCTTGCCGCCCTCGGATACGACGCCGTGGTAGCTCCGCTCGAACGTTTGGACGCGGTCGTTGGGGAGGTGGAATTTGGCGTTCAGTGCCAGCGAGTAGTGGCAGCTCGAGCAGGTCGCGACGACGCGCGTCGCCCGACCGCCGGCCTCGTACTCCGCGACTGCTACGACGCCGTGGTCGCCGTGGCAGTCGGGGCAGGTAGGCGCGTCGCGAACGCCCGCCGCGGCGGCAAGGCCGTGGACGCTGACGGCGTAGCGCCCGTACTCGCGCGCGTGACACCGACCGCAGGTTTCGGCGACGTTCATGAAGTGGGTCGAGGAGGAGTAGTGCCACGCCGGTTGCTCGTAGTGAAGGTAGTGACAATCGCTACAGTTCGCGTTGTAGCCGCCGGTCTCCGCGTTTACCCGGCCGTGTACGCTCGCGAGCAACGCCGCCCGCGGGTCCGGGATGGAAAAGGGCGAGCCCAGCGTCGCCGGCTTCCCCCGGTGGCAACCGCCGCAAAACTCGGGCTGGTTCCCCGCCGACAGCTGACGGTCCGTCGCCACGGGTTCGGAAGCGTGCGCCTCGCCGTGACAGAAATGGCAGGTCGGCGCGTCGGCGGCCCCCTCTTTTGCCGCGGCCGCGTGAGCGCTTTTTAAATAAATACCCGTTTCTCGCGTATGGCACTTGGCGCAGACCCGGGGGGCGTACGTCGGGAGGAACCGGGCGGCGTCGAGACGGACGACGTTGTGGCCCGAGCCGTGGCACGTATAACAAGTAGGCGCACCTTTGACGCCGGCACTGTGAGCGCTCGCGGCCAACGCCTCCTTCGCTTCGGCGTGGCAGGCACCGCACGCGAGCGTCGTCGGCCCGCCCTTGTGCGGCTTCGCCGCGTCCGTATGGCAACTTTGGCATCCCAGGCCCGCGTGGGGCGAAGCGGAAAGGCCCGCGGGCGGCGGCGCAACCGGCCCCCCCGCTTTGTGGCACATATCGCAATTGCTCAGGTCGACCGCGCCACCCGGTACGGCCAGCGCCGCGGCCATGGCCATAGCCACCCATAAACTCGCAATACTCTTGGAAACGCGATAGCTAAACCGACGCATAACTAACTCATCCCGGAGATATCCGCCCACCGCCGACGGCCCCGGCGCTCCTTTAAAATATTACCCAGTAAATTATAATTAATTATACGAAATTTTCGTCCCTCGCGTTAACGGTGCCGCTTGCGTTACCGCAGGCCCGCGCTCGATAATCGGGCCACGCCGAGCGGCCGAAGCCGGCTTGACCGGCCGCTCATTCTCTTGTCTGCGCGAGGGCCCGCTCCAGCGCCTCGGCGTCCCTTTGGAGGATCTCGTTCAAATATTTATTATTGTGCGCGCCCCACGAGCCGTCCGCCCCCGCCCATTTTAGGTCCGCCTGGGACTGCTCGTAAATTTCAACGCCGCTACGGCCGTCGACCGTCACGCGAGCCAGCGCGTCAAGGCGGTTGCGCCCCTCTTTAAGTTTTACGCTTAGCTTTCGGTAGTTTCCCTGGGAAGCTTTGCGCCAAACGCTGTAGATCCTGGCGTACCCGGCGGGGTGGCATTCGGCGCAGCCCCCTTCCGCGAGAGGAACGGGTGGCTGTTTGTGGCACTCGGCACACGCCACTTTGGCCATCGGCGACGGCTCGCCAGCTCCGCCCGGTGCGCCCGTTCCGGCGAGGGTCCCGGCGGCAACGGCGTGGCAATCGCGGCAAGTCTTATCGCGCGGGCGGTGGTGACAGCTCGAGCAATCGCCCCTTACGAGCGAGGGCGCGTCCGCCGGGTGGCAGCCGTCGCACGCCAAACCCGAGCGCGCGGCGTGCACGCCGTGGTTAAAATCCCGGTCTCTATAAGTAACCGTAAGGCGCGAGACGTCGCCGTGGCATCGCGCGCAGTCGCGCTCGCCCTTGACGTGGTGGCACGCGGAACAGTTGTAAGCCGTGGGCAGCGTGACGCCGTGACGCTCGAGGTCGTGGCAGCTCGCGCACTCGACTCCCTCGCGGGAAAGGTGGCGGCCGTGGTCGAACGTCTTCCCGCGCACGGTTATGGGCCGGCGCTCGAGGCCGAAATGACACCGCCAGGCGCAAGTGTCACCTTCCTTCGGGACGCGGAAAGCGGCCGGCGCGTACGACAGCGGCCGCCCGACGCTCCGCGCGGCCTTGTCGGCCTTCATAACCGCGGTCTCCATCAACGCGTTGGCGTAGATTATATTGTGCGCACCCCAGCTGGCGTCCGCGGCGACGAGCTCGAGGTTCTCCTCGGCCTCCGCTATCAGCCGACGTGCGTGCGCGCGCGCCGGGTCGCGGGCCCCGGTGGCGTATACGGCCGCCCTCGCCGCGGCGGTCAACGCCGCACCTTTCCTGTAGGCCGCCCTAGTATCGCGCTGCCAGCCGGCGAGTACGCGGTCGTACCCGGCGCCGTGGCACGCGACGCAGGATTCGGCCGACGCGCGCGGCATGGCGGCGGCGGTAGGCGTCTCGACGGCGCCGGCGGAAGGCGCAACGTGGCACCCCGAACAAGATACTTGCGCGTCGAACATAGCGTCGCCGACGTTGGGGGTGTCTAACCCACCGGTCCCGACGTAGATACTTTCGGCCGCCGCGTGCATGTTGCCGTGGCACGACGCACAATTCGGAGACAACATCGGCGAAAGCTCGAGCGCGCCGTGCTTAATCTCGAGGTGGCACTCGAAGCACTCCACCTTGTGGTCCGTAACGTGTATGCGGTGAAGCTCCTCCGGCGAAATCGGGATATCGGCCCGGTCGGCGTGGCACCTGTAGCAAGCCGTTTCCGGAACGGCGCCGTCGCCCTCGACTACGTGCATATGACATTTCGTACACGGCACTTTCCGGGCGAGGTAGTCGCCGTGGTCGAACGTCAGCCCTTTATACGTAACTACTTCCGCCGGCGGGCCGTGGCAGAGGAGGCAATCGGCGGTACCTTGCCCCAAGCGCACGCCTTTGAAATGGCACGTGAAACACACCGACTCCGTGACCTCGATGTGGGTCCCGATGACGATTTGGGAGTGGCAGGAGGTGCACCGAAGTTTTTTGCCCCGACGCATCTCGCCCAGGTGAAAGGCGTGGTCGAAGGCGATGCCTTCTTTGAAGGCCACCCTTCCCGAAAGCAGCCGCGTGTCGTGGCAACCCTCGCTCAGGCATGCCGCGTCCTGGATCTCGGCCCAGAGCCTAGTGCCGTAAGACCCCGTGAAATATTGCACAACTTGTGATACCGCGCGGAACTTACTGGCAATATGGCCGCCCAGCGTCGGCGGGTGATGGCACTCCATACAGTTGACGTCGTTGTGGCTCGACTCCGCCCAGGCGTCGTAATACGGCTTCATAATATGGCAACTCAAGCAAAAGCGGGGCGACTCGGACACGCGAACGAAAACCGCCGCCGCCACGACCAATAAAACCGCGACGGCGAGCGCAGCTCGCCTTAACGCCTTACGGTGTTCCTTCAGGAATTGCCAAAAATCGATTAATAAATTAGGCATAACCTAACGCCGACCCGGTGCCGCAACGGGTGCCCGGCCGAGCTGGTTTAAGAAGCTTTTATAGTTCTTTAAAAAGCCGGCGCCACTTGAGGCCGAGCAGCAGGATTACCAGCAACGTGAGGCCAAGGCAAAAGACGAGTATCTCTTTCCTGCGCCCCCGCTCCCGAAAGGCGAAAGCTATTTCGCCCTCGACGCCGTGTGCGCCCACCACCGCTTCCCGACCGAGGTCGTTGATTTTGGCCAGCGAGAGGGAATGCGCGACCGGGTAAGCCTCCGTGATTTTGGCTTCGGCTTCGTTAAGTTGTTGCTCCCACCGGCCGACCGGGATCGCCCGCACCCGCGCCTCCTCCAGCCGGCCCCGCGCTTCCTCCACGGCGCCCTTGGCGCCGGCGAAGGAATCTGCAATGCCCCGGGCGAGCCGGTAAGCGCTCGAGCCGCGCTCGTGGCACGAGCCGCACGCGCCGGGCTGGGAACCGACGTATAACGTGTCGTCCGGCTTCGCGATTAAATGATGGCCGTGGCAGGTGACGCACGCCTCCCGCTCCGGCCCCGCGGTCGCGTGAGGGCTTTCTCGGTAGTACTGCCTTTGGTTGACGTGGCAGTGGCCGCACACGTTGACGACTTCGTCGACTCCGGGCGGCGCCGCGCCGTGGTTCCCGTGGCAGTCGGCGCAACTCGGTACGCCCGTTATCTGCTGTTCCAACAACATCCGACCGTGGACGCTCCGCGCATACAGCTCGTACGTATCCGCGGGCAAGCCGTACTGCGCCATCAGCGCCTCGTCGCCGTGGCACTTGCGGCAAGTGGCCGGTACGTTCATCTTATTGACCGAAGAACGGCCCTCGCTCGCGGGCAATACGAGGTGCGCCCCGTGGCAGTCCGAACAAACCGCCACTTTCAAATCGCCGGCGGCAAGACGCAAGCCGTGCACGCTGGTTATATACTCGTCGTATTGATTGAAAGGAAGGTCGTATTGCTTCATCGCGCCCGCGTCGCTGTGACATCGCGCGCACATTCGCGGGACCGTGTCGCGCGGGAACACGCCGACGTAGCCCGGCGCCCGCCGCACCGCGTCCATCGAGGCGGCGTTTACGTCGCCGCCGTGGCAGTCGGGGCAACCCACGCCCGCGGCGGCGTGCGCGCTCTCCCCCCACTCTTTGAGCTCGGGCCAACCCCTATGGCAATTGACGCAGCCCTCGCCCGCCGGCTGGGCCCGTACGGCCGCGGCCAGCGCCGCCAGCGCAAGAAGGTGAGGTAAATATTTTTCGCGTTTCACGGAGGCAAGGCCCCGGTACAGAGCTAGTGTGTACGCCCGCAGCCGTCAGGAGTAACGGCCCCAAACCGTAAAAATGACGAATAAGATTATGAAAACGATGCCGCCGAAAAAGAACCACGGCCTTTGGAGAGGACGGAACTTTTCCTTCGAACGGTCGAATAAAAACGGGAAGGCTACGATTAAGGCCGCGACCAATATCATGCCGACGATGCCAACGTTCCTGGGGACCGTTTTCAGAAACTGGTACTCCGCCAGGAAATACCATTCCGGCCTAACGCGCTCGGGCGTAGTCATGGGGTCGGCCTTGTCCTCCAAGCCGGCAGGCCGCCACAACGTAAGCGCGAATAATACCGCCAACAGCAAAAAGAGCTGGAGGACTTGCTCAAGCACGTGATGGGGATAAAAGGGGTGGTCTTTGCGCGCCATAAAGAGGCCCCGAATTTTATAGAGGCTCGTACGGCCCCTGCCGCCGGATCATCAAGAAATGGGACAAAAGGAAAAACGCCGTAACCCACGGCAGGACGATTACGTGGAGCGCGTAAAAACGGCTAAGCGTTCGCTGGGCTATGACGTCCCCTCCGCGGAGCACGTACGAGAGGTATTTCCCTATCAACGGTACAGAATCGGCCATCTGGGTCGCTATCGTCGTCGCCCAGTATGCCCGTTGGTCCCAAGGCAAGAGGTAGCCGGAAAAGCCGAACGCGAGCGTAAGAAAAAGGAGGAACGCACCCGAGACCCAGGTCAACTCGCGGGGCGGCTTGTACGCGCCGGAGAGGAAGACCTTGGCCATGTGGATCATGACCGTCAGGACCATAAGCTCCGCGGCGTAGCGATGAATGCTACGGATAAGCCATCCGTACCGGACTTCGTTCATTATAAACAGTATGCTGTCGTACGCCCCCTCCGTCGTCGGGCGGTAATAAACCGCCAATAACACTCCCGTCACTACTTGAATCATAAATAATAAAAAAGTGATTCCGCCGAAACACCCCCACCAGTGGCTGACGCGCCCGGATATCGGCTTACGGAGTTGTTTCCGAATCGCCTCCCTAAGCTCCAAGCGCTCGTCAAGTTCGCCGTACAGGAAGCCGGTGAAGGCGCTGAAAAGATTGACCAACGAATATAGATTTACGTTCTTCGCGATCCACTCAATTAAGCGATCGGCGATACTCTTCCTCTCGGCGGCCATTACGTCTCCCCCACCAAAACCTTACCGCCGACCACCGCCACCGGGTACGACGGCAACGGCCGCGGCGGGGGGCCCGATATAACGTTACCGCGCAAATCGAAAAATCCCGCGTGGCAAGGACACCATATCTTTTTTTCGGGGTCGTATTCGACGATGCACCCCAGGTGGGTGCATACCGCGGAGAGGGCTACGAAACCGAACGGCGCGTGGATCACCCATGCCGGCTTATTCCGGTATACTATTTTCTTACCCGCGCCTACTGGGAACTCGTCCTCGGCCCCGGCCTCAACCCGGCCCGCCGCGCCGCCCGTGCTTCCGGGCCGCGGCGGCCAGAGGTACCGGCCTACGACGTACGCGCCGTACGCGCCGAGCAACGAAACCGCGCCGGCGAGCAACGCGTGTAGAAACGACCTCCGCTCCACCGGTTGTTCGCCTTCTTCGCGTACGTAATCCATAAAAGCTGGCCCCCCGGACGCGAAAACGCCCGCGCCCTCGTAGTCTAGGCCGCACTCGACGTATTCTTCTTTAATTAAACGTTTTAACAAAGCCGACGGCCGACGCCCGGCTTTGTTAACTATTTATCGAAAACCGCTGCGGCGTGCGTTTTATCCCCCACCGTGTACGCCCTTGGCGCGATACGTCTCGTAATCGAAATCCGGCGACCATTCGGCCGTGTGGCACTTCAAGCAGTCAGCCTCGCCTATCTCGCTTTTGATCGCCTCTATCTCGCCGGCAACGACGTGGCCGCTGCCCGGGCCGTGACACGCCTCGCACGTAACGGCGCCGTCCACGTACTTAGAATCTTCGAGCCCCGTGGTGTGGCACGCCAAGCATTCCGGGTCACTCGCCGAGCCGGCCGCCTCCAGCACCTCCAAACTATTCGCGTGCGGCGTCGCGCCGTACGATTCCGCGACGTCGGCGTGGCAATCGGCACACGTATCAAGGCCGAGGTATTCGCCGAATTCTTGGGATGCGCCAATCAAGGGGATAATCAGCCCGGCCGCCGCGATCGCGGCCCATACGCCTCGCTTCACCATAAGCCTCCTATACCGGCGTTATTTTTCAAGATGATAATAAAAAAAGACGCGCCGTTCAAGCTTCGATTGAATAGCGCAACCTCACTTTTCGTACTACGAAGCGAGCCTACCCATTTTTATTTTATATCTTAACCGCCCTTATCGACGACGGCGACATCCACTACAGCTCCGGGTGACACTTGGTGCAGAAATCGGTTCTATTGTGACACCTGAAGCAGACGTACCCGCGGTCTTCGTGCCAAGGCCCCTTCCCCATACGCGTCACCGTATCCTCGCCGTGGGGGCTTATGCCGCTGCGGTGACAGCGCATGCAAACCGGTTCGGCACCTACCGGGTCGTGGCACGCGGCGCACGCGTCGAGCTCGTAAGCGACGACGTCGGCATGGCCGACGGTGGTCCATCCGGGCTGGCCGTGGCTCGCGGGCCTTCCGCCCGCCGCCGCCCTGCTGGCCTCGTGGCAGGCGACGCAGAAGTCCTGGTTATCGTGGCAACTCGCGCACTCGCGGTCGTCGATGAACTTATCGAGGTAGTGAGTGTAGACGTAGTTCGTTTTGTGGTAGGCCTCTTTCGGGTCGTCGGAGGCGTGGCAGGCGTCGCAGTAGGATTGTTCGTGGCACACGTAACAACTTCGGACGTCGCTTTTGGCGAACGTCGCGTGCTCGGCGGCCCAGGCGGCGTCGTGCGTCGCCGGTTTGGCTCTTCGGGCCGCGGCGGCGTTCTTCGCGGGCATTAACGAGATAAATGCTACGAGGACTACGGCGCCTCCCGCGACGGCCAGCGCGACGCCCGGTGCAAACCGAATTTTCCGACTCATCCGCAACATACCGCGTCTCCCCAGTTACGCGTCCACCAGCTCGCCGCTACCGCGAAATCGACGCGCTCGCTTGAAGGTAGGCACGTATTTCGTATTTACGGTCGGCGTTCCTGAGAGCTTCCGTGCCCAAGGTCGTCTCGAACGTGCGCCAGACTTTCACGCGGCCGTGCAGGTCAATTAACGACACGTCCCGCGCGTCTTCCCACGTCGGCGCCGGCGTGCCGTATCCCTTATACCTTATATAATTGCCCGAGATTCCGGCGCTCAACCGTTCGAAAGCAGGGATGGGCTTGGGGAACTCCGCCGCGGCAAAGCCGCCGATTTCCTCGCCGCCGGATTCGACCCTGTTACCGACGCCGTAAAGGCCGCCGTAACGCAGGTACACGTATTCGTAATTCTGCGCCAGGCCGGCCTGCGCGAAATGGCTCAAGTGGTCGCCGCGTATAGACATGGAATAGCCGGCGAAAGGCTCGAGCGTCTTCGTAATCTCGTATTGGCCGCCGACGCGCCAACGGTGCCTCCCTTCGCGCGCGAAGACCGAGAAGATAGACGCGTAGTCGATGCGCGGCTCCTGCCAACGGTAGTCTACGTACGTGCGGAGCCGCTTCCAAGGCCGGTACCGCGCCGAGTAATACTGGTAGTCCACGCGGCGGCCTATCAAGTCGTAATGCACTTCCTGGCTGGCTTTCAGGTCGGCCCGCAAATCCTCGACGGCCTCGAGCCCGAGCGTGGTATCGCTTCGGTGCCCTTCTTTCTTGGATATGGCGCCGCTTACGCCTACCCACGTCGGGAAGACCATCCCCGACCACACTTCCTTGACGTTCGTGCCGGCGTGCGCGCCGTAGGTGTAATAGTCGAGCCAGTAGCCGCGGTCGGCCGGGTCGTAAGGCTCGTCGTCCAACGCGGCGCGCGAGAAGCGACGCAACGGCCCGTAGTCGGGCACCACCGTCGAACCGCCGTATACGTCGGCACGCCATTTCTTACCGCGCTTGATCACGGCCCGGGCCCCGTCCAGCGTCGCCGCGGTCACGCCGGCCGCTACGTATTGCCGGCCGAGGTCCACTTCGAGCCAGTCGCCGGGTACGTTGTACCGTAGATAGCCGTAGTACACCCGACCGTTAACGTCGCCCTCGCCGCCGACGTCCTTATACAAGCGGCTGGAGGCCACGAAGCCGATGGTCCCGCCCGGCGTACCCTGGTCTACGCGAAACCGCAGCGGAACGTACGTATCGGCGATGGTCTCGGCCGGCTCCACCACGGTACTGTAGCCGTAAACGGTGGTACCAAGGTGTCCGAAGTAACGAACGGCGTGGGCCGGCACCGGCGCCCCTACCGCCAACGCCGTCGCCACAGCCAACGCCGCGACGCCGATCTGCTTTGCGTTCATAGCGACCTCCGCGTACCGTCGGTTCTCGGTCGGTACGACTTAGCGGCCCCGTACGACGCGATGCGGCCCCGCGCCGTCGCCGCTCGGTGTGTAGAATTCGATCGAATCCTCAAGTAGTTGCTTGGCGTACTTGTAGTTGTGGACGCCGCGGCTGCCGCTGTTCACGACGAAGTCGTGGTCGAACTTGGCGTAAATATAATCCTGCGCCTTTGGGTTCTTCTGCTGCTTGAGCTTGGCCTCCAATTGCTCGAGCAGATTCTCGATGTTTTTCTGGGCGCCGCGTATATTGAAGCTCCCCGCGCCGGGGTGGCATTCCCGGCAAGCCTCAATTCTCGGCTTCCAGGTGTGGCCCTTTATAGCCGGTTTGCCTTCCTCGAAGGCCTTCATGTACATGTGGCACTTAATACAACGCTCATCGATCACGTATGTATGCTCCGAGTTCAGATACGGGCCGCCTTGGGGCCACTCGTAGCCGCCGATGCCCAACAACATCTCGTCCTGGGTATGATGGGGGGTGCTGGGAGGGCGCGCGCCCTCGTCCGTATGACACAGCGCGCATAGCTTCTCGCCCTCCTCGCGGAGCTGGTGCTCGAAGTTGGAGCCGTGGGCGAAGTGGCACATGGCGCACGTAATGCCGTATTGCGCCGTGGACAACGTCACGGTCCGGTCGTACCAGTAGTCGGCGGAATGGCACAACAAGCACGAGTCTCGGGCGTGCGAGCTACTCTTCAAACCGTTGAGGGCGTCGGCGTGCTCGGACTGCTTCCACTCGCCGTAGGTGGGATTATGGTCGCCGGTGTGGCACGCGCCGCATACGCCGGCGTCGTAGGAGAGCGTTATCCTCGCGGCGTCGCCACCGCCCTTGACGTGCTCGGAGCCCGGGCCGTGGCAAGCCTCACATTGAACGCCGAGAAGCCCTTTCCGGTATTCGACCTCGTCGGCGCCGTGGTTGTTTTTATTCTCGTCCCAACCCGTCGTGTGGCACTCCAGGCAATACTCCGGCTCGCCGGCCTTCTTCCACGCGGAAACGAAGTCGTACGGGTTTTTGGGGTCGTCTACGAAGGTATTGAAATGTTTGGTAAGGGACGCCTCATGGTACGCGGTGGAGTGACACTCCTTGCAAGCCTCGGCCCCTAGATAGTACCCCTCCGCCTCGCCCGGGCCGGTCGTCGTTTCGCCGCAACTTAGGCTGAGCGCGATTAGAGCCGCCAAGAAAAACGAGGGAAACCAAAACCGTTTCATAATTCGAAGCTCCTCGGAGACGGTTGTGAACGCATCAAGGTTAACGTCTTTTAAACCTGACTAAAGGGTACCGCCGTTCCGGTGAAATATACATCATCAAATTGGTCACAAAAGCCCCCATTATTAACCCCCCGGCCCGCAACCTCACACAACCCGTTTAACATATCCCCTTCCGGAAATCAACCCTTTTTTACGACAAACGTAATCAAGTTCGGCCGCTTGGTCGGGCCGGCGACGGGCCGTCGCGATTGACTGTTACGTGTGAAGCCGCCCGGTGAAACGGGACGCCCGGTTTTTCACCTTATTTTTACGAGACCGCTAACCGGGTTAAAACGCCGGCGTCAGACCTCCCCGCATTCTCTAAGCGGGAGGAGTTTTTTCTTCAAATTTTGTTTCGCGCGGAAGATCAAGGATTCGACCGAAGACAGAGATACTCCCATTATTTCGGCGACTTCCCTGTAAGGCCGCTTCTCGAGCGCCGATAGGATTAACGCCAGCCGCTGGTTGCCCGGAAGCGCGTTCACGGCCTCTCTAACCAGCCGCGACGTCGTTTCCCTCTCAAATCGTTTATGCAAATCCGCGCGCCCGTCCGGGAGCGAATCGCTTAGCGGCTCGGCCCGTCGCCTTGCTCGTCTATCGCGGAAATTCAGGCATTCGTTCGCGACGATCCGGTATAACCACGTCGAGAACGTCGACCTGCGTTTAAACGTGTTGATCCGGCTCCATACTTTCAGGAAAACCTCCTGGGCGACGTCCTCGGCGGCGACGCGGTCGCCTACGTAACGGTAGATCGTACTCAAAACCGGCCGCTCGTACTTCTTGACGAGCTGCTCGAAGGAGGCCGCGTCGCCCGCGGCAACCGCGGCCGCCAACTCGGCGTCGGGGTCGAAATCGGCTCGAGTTCCAGTCGCCAAGTTATCACCCGAACGCGCCGTCACAGTCGGCGCGCCCACATTATAACAACGTTCCCGCCGGATTTATACGAACGGGGCGACCCCTGCGGGAGTCGCCCCGCACGTCTTTCACGACGCACACGCTAGTCGAAGCGTTTGCGGCCGGGGCCTTCGCGGCCGGCCCGCTCGCGGCCCATCGTCGCGCGTCTTTGGTCGAACCTCTCTTTCTGCTCGTCCGTCAGTTGCGCGCGGATCTCGAGGCGCATCGCGAGCCGCTTTTTCATCATCTCGGTTCGCAGCGCGCCGACCTCGTCGAGTTTGGCGAATATCGCGTCCCGGCCGGCCTCCGTCCGGATAAGCTCCTCTAGCTCGAGCCTCTCGGCCTCCATCTCGGCGCGCAGCGCGACCATCTCCTTTTGGTACTTGTGGGCGATCTCGCGTATCGCGGTACGCTGCTCGGCGCTCAGGTTTTCGGGTAACGCGCGCTCCCGGCCCGGGGCGCCTTCCGGCCCGGAACGCGCTTGCCTTGCGCTCGCGTAGGCCGCCGTTAATATCACCGCTAGGCCGACGGCCGTTAATAACTTTATTTTCGTCATTCTCCTTCGCCGCTCCTCTCTCGCATGGTTTTACGTTCAAAACCGCGGCCACCCGGGCGGCGGACCCGGCCCCGGGTGAAATCTTCCCGTCTATGTCGGAAACGTTCTTCGACGTGTTTTAAAAAACGTTCCTGCTGCTCGGGCCGAAGCGTTCTCTTCGTCTCGCGCATATTTTCAAAGGCCTTAAGCTCGAGCTGCATTTGGAGGCGCGCGATTTCGGCGAAGAGTCGGTCGCGCCGCGCGGCGTCGACCTCCGGTTCCTTCAATAGTGCCAGCACCTCGCCCCTTTTACGGCGCAGCTCTCGACGCAGCGGCGCCATCTCCTCGAACGTCCTCTCGCGCCGCGCGCGCATCGCCTCCCGCTGCTCGTCGGTCAATTCCAACTCGTGGGCCAACCGGTGCGGCCGCCTCGGCGCTTCCGCCTTGACGGCGCTCCGGTATAAGAACGTCGCCAACGCGCCCACGTTCAGGGCGACGGACGCGACCAGCGCGATTATCAGGACCTTCCCCTTCATTCGTCGTCTCCTTCCGCCCATACGTCTCCCCACGCCTCGCCCAGCGAACCGTCGGGGAAATCGTCCAGCGGCGAGACGTCGAGGTACGCCGTCAACTCGCCATTGCCGTCGGACGGGGCACCGTTCGGCCCAACGTAGAGAGCCCGCCCCAGGAAGCCGCCCAGAACCAGCGACACCGCGGCCGCCGCGGCCGCGGCGGCGACTACTACGCGCCTTACCCGCCGCCCGCGCTCCCGCCCGCTCACCAAATGTCTAAGGCGAGCGGCGAAGTAAGGGGACGGCTCCAATTCCTCCAGGGAATCCAGGGCTTCCGATACGAACGCAAGGTGGGCCGCTTCCCTGCGGCAAGCCGCGCACAACGCGAGATGCTCCTCGATCGCCGGACGTTCCTCTTCCGGCAATTCGCCGTCCAAGTAGGCCGAGAGCTTTTTTCCGTCTATACAGGCCATTTCGGTACCCTCCACTAATTTAGACAACGTAGCGAGGAGAAACTTGCGCGCCCCCCCCCGGCACGCGCGCATCACAACCTACTCGTACCGGATAGCCTCGATGGGGTTAAGGCCGGAAGCTTTCCGGGCCGGGTAGATGCCGAATATTATCCCCACGGTAGCGGAGAAGCCGACGCCCAAAACGACGGTCCACCACGGCGCCGCGGCTTGCAACGGCGTAACCGCGGATACGAACGCCGCCGCCGCCAACCCCAGGACGATGCCGACGACGCCGCCCACGGACGAAAGCGCGACCGCCTCCGAGAGGAATTGCGCCAATACGTCGAATTCGCTCGCGCCCACGGCCTTGCGAATCCCTATCTCCCGCGTGCGCTCGGCCACCGACACCAGCATAATGTTCATTATGCCGATGCCTCCCACGAGAAGCGAGATGCCCGCCACGCCGACCATCACCAACCACAATACGGACCTGATGGTGTTCAAGGACGAGAGCATCGACTCCTGGGTATTGAGGCCGAAGTCGTTGTCCTCGTAGTAACGGAGGCCGCGCCGGCGGCGGAGAAGCTCTTCGACGTTCGCTTTGGCGGTTTCGACGGTGACTCCCTCGTCGGGTAAAACCTCTATTCTTATGCCGCGGAATACGGAGGCGCGGCCCTCGGGAAGGGAGTAATATTTTACGTAGGTTTCGACGGGGATGAAGATTTGGTTATCCTGGGGATGGCCGAACGAGGCGCCCTTTTCCTCCAGCACGCCGACGACGACGTAGCGGTGGCCGTCCACATCGAGCTTTTGGTTGAGCGGCTCCTCGCCCGGGGCGAAAAGGTTGTCAGCGACGTACGAACCGATTACGCACACCGTATTGCGGTGTCGCTGGTCGTAGCGCGTGATGAAGCGACCCCCGGAAACGACCCAATTGCCGGTGAGGTCGCCGCCCTCGCCGATGCCGGTAAGGGTGCACTCGTCGGCCTCGTAAATCCCGCGCTTAAGGGTACCCAAATCCCGGTGGATGTTGGGAACCGCGGCCCGGACCGTAGGGAGCTTTGAAATCGCGGCCGCGTCCTCCACCGTGAGGTCGGCCCTTTTACTGATCTCGTCGAAATCCCTATGCCGATGTAGCCCTAATTGCAACTCCATTTTCTGGACGTAAATAGTTTTCGTTCCCAACGAGGAGAACTCCTGGTCGATGGTGCGGTCGAGCCCCTTCAGCAACGCGACGATGGCGATGATGGTGGTCACGCCGATAATAATCCCCAACGTCGTAAGGAAGGAACGGGTCTTGTTGTAGCGCATAGACGCCACGGCGCGCGCGAACAACGTTAAAAAGTTCACACCAACCTCCCGTCGCGCAACGTGATTACGCGCTTCGCGTGGCGGGCGACGTTGTCGTCGTGCGTAACGAGCACGAGCGTTCTGCCCATTTCGTACAGGCCGTCCAAGAGTTGCATCAGCTCGTCGCCGCTCTTGGAATCTAGGTTCCCGGTCGGCTCGTCGGCCAGAATAATCGCCGGGTCGTTGGCCAGCGCGCGCGCTATAGCCACCCTTTGGACCTCACCCCCGGAGAGCTCGTTGGGCCGGTGGTGCCCGCGGTCCGACAGCCCCACTTTGGCGAGCGTGTCGGCCACTACTTCCCGCCGTCGTTCCGCCGAAGCCCCGGCGTATAAAAGCGGCAGCTCCACGTTCCGGGCCGCGGTAAGCCGGGGAAGCAAGTTAAACTGCTGGAACACGAAGCCGACTTCCCGACATCGAACCGCGGCGAGGCGTTTCCCGCCGTACTGCGATACTTCTTTGCCCCGAAGGAAATAGGAACCCGAGGTCGGGTAATCGAGACACCCGAGGATATGCATTAGCGTGGACTTGCCCGAGCCGGACGGGCCCATTATAGCTACGTATTCCCCAGACTCAATTTGCAAATCTATGTCCGCAAGCGCCCTCACGGCGACGTGCCCCGAATCGTAAACCTTCGACACGCCCGCCAGCTCGATAAGGCGCTCTAGCGCGGCCCGCGCGGCCGGGGCCTCTTGCCTTTCGGCCATTCGCCCTCTCCTTCGTAAACTCTCACATCGTCGCCGTCGCCCAAGGCCCGGAGCACCGTGTAGGGGCCGACGATGACTCGCTGCCCGGCCTTGACGCCTTCCACGATCTCTACGCGCGTTCCGTCCGAGATGCCGGTCTTCACGGGAACCAGCTTCGCCCGGCCCCCCTCGAGGACGAAAACCGTGTCCCGCGGCTCCCCCTCCCCCTCGCGTCTCCCGATGGCCTGCAGCGGGCACGTGAGGACGTTTTCCCGCTGGGCCGTCGTTATGGCCCCCGAAACCGACATCCCCGGCCGAAGGCGCGCGTCGATGTCGATTACGTCCAGGACGACTTCGAACTCGATTACGTCGCTCGCCGCGGCGTCGGCCTCGGTAGCCGGCATATATCCGATCGCGCTGACGCGCGCGTCGAATCCAGCGTCCGGCATGGCGTCGGGCGTCACCTTCGCCCGTTGTCCGACGGACACGTCGACGATGTCGGCCTCGTCAACGTATATCTTGGCCTGCATCGCGGAGAGGTTCCCCAGCGTAAACATCACCGTCCCGGGGTTGTTCATCGTCCCCAATACGACGGTCTCGCCCTCCTCGACATCCACGCGGACTACGCGCCCCGATATAGGCGCAAAGAGGCGGGTCTTGCTCAAGTTGTCCTCGCTCTGCTCGAGCTGGGATTTCGCAACCTCGTAGGCCGTGCGGCGCGCGTCGAAGTCGGCTTCCGAGATGAGGTTCTCCTCGAAAAGCGCCTTGCCGCGTTTATACGAGGCCGCCGCCTCGTCGAGCCGCGAGCGATTCAGGTCGCGCTGCGAACGCAACTCGTCGTCGTCGAGCGCGCACAGGATTTGTCCCCTCTCGACCTCGTCGCCTTCCTTCACGTACACCTTCTCGACCTTGGCGACGATCTCGGCGGAAATGTCGACCTGGTTAAGGGCCTCGAGTTCGCCGTCCGCGGAGACGGTGGAGACGATGCCGCCCGGTGCCAGCTCCATCACCTCGACCTCCGGCAGGCCCGGGCCCCGGCTAGAAATTTTGAATATTACGATTGCGGCCAATAAAGCGCCGGCGACGACGAGGGTCCAGATTACCCTCCTGCGTCTTTTCTTGCTCATTTTTCCTCCACCGACGTCCCGAGCAGGTAATTGAGCTCGGCGCGGCTCGACCAGTAGTCGGCTTTGGCTTGAACCAGCGCCCGCTCGGCCTGCGTAAGCTCCGCCTCGACTTGCAAGAGGTCGTCGAATGAGACCGCGCCCAGTTCGTAGCTTCGAGCGTTTAGGCGGTAGACCTCTTCGTTAAGCTCTACCGTTTTGGAAGCGGACTCCCATCCTTTATATGATAACTCCTGCGTAGCGAGCAAGCTCGCCACCCTTTCGCGGGACTCGAGCCGGGCCTGGGCCAGCTCCAGGCGGGATTGCTTGCGGTCCAGCCGGGCGCCGGTGATGCCGAGCACTCGAGCCGTGACGTCGACGACGGGAAGACTTACGACCACGCCGTAGCGCTTTTCGTCGCGCGCCTCGCCGGGGAATATGGCGCCCCCGAAGGTCGAACCCCGACTGTAAGAGAAGGACAGCGCCGGGAGCAGATTCCCCCACGCGCCCCAATACGCGACGTCCGCGGCCCCGACCTGCATACCCAGCACGGTGAGGTCCGGGTTTTTCTCGAGCAAGGCCGCGGAGATAACCGTAGTCGGAAGCTCGAGCGGCTCCTCGGGCGGCGGCAGCTCCTCCACCGCAATCGCCTCCCAGCCGGCCAGGCCGATGAGATCGGAAAAAGCTCGCTGGTTTTCCTCTACGCCGTTGCGCGCGGAAAGCAGGTCCGTCTCCTTGGTGAGGAAGTCCGCCTCGGCCCGCAGTTTATCGGCCAAGCTCACCTCTCCCAGTTGGTACCGCCTTTCGACGGTTTTCACGTTCTCGAGTGCCCGTCGATATTGCCCCTCGGCGCTCGCGACCAGCGCCTGGGCTCGAGCCAAATCGTAATAACCGCGTTGCACGTCCAGAATCAGGTTGGCAAAGGTTTGCCCTGACTTGGCCCGGTAGTAGTCTTTCTCGCGGACGCCGCGCATTACGTCGAAAACGACGGTAGCGTCGACGACCGGCTGCGTCAGCGAGAACCCGAAGCGCCACGTACTACCCACCTCGGCTACGGAGGAGCCGCTCGTCGAGTACGCCGCGCTAAGGTCGGGCGTGGCCGACGCTACGCCTTCGGCCAAAGCCTGCTTGCCTTGGGAACGCTCGACGCCCGCCAATTCCGCCGTCAGGCTATCCCGAAGCGCGGTCTCGAGCGCGTCCGCCAGCGAAAGCGTCGACGCCGCGGCCAACGCCGGCGCGAGGGCCGTAATAATTACTGCCAGCGCTCTGATATCTACTTCTCCTTCGGAAAGGTTTTCTTTCTACTCTTTTAGACCGACGTCCCGATGAATACTTGCGTAAAGGTCGGCGTCTCTTCGCCGAGCCTTGAACCTAAACAAGCGGAATTGCTAAGCCGTTCCTCCTATGTGTCTCTACCTAAAACGTACGCGATGATTATAACATCTGATCGAGTTTCGTTAATACCTGCTTACCGAACTTGATTCGGCCTTAGGCCTTACTCTTCGCCGCAGCCGCCCCGTCAATTTCCCCCGGGAGGGAAAACGGGGCTTTCGGTTCGGGGCGCGTCCCAACCGGCCACGCCGGCCTCCCGCGGTTGCTTACGCGGGCAAGCCCCTTCAAACGCGGGCGCCGTTGACGCCAAGGCAAAAATAAAATATAATATTAGGAGAGGAGGTGTTGGAAATGAGGTTGTTAACGCTAATGGCGGTACTCGGGACGCTACTCGCCTCCGAAAGCGGCGCCACGCCCCCCGGAAAATACGTGGACGAGAATTTCAACGCAGCTTTCCCGCCGGCGGGTTGGATCGCGGAGGGCACGGGGAACTGGGTCTGGAGGAGAGAATACGAGGGCGGCAATCCCCACGCTTTCGGCCGCGCGTTGGTCACCGGCGGGCGGGAGAGTACGGCAACCCTTCACACGCTCGAATTCCACCTCAACGCGGGCAGCCGCGTGCGCGTGAAATTCCGCTACAAAAGCACCAGCGGGGGATACATTAACACCTGGAGAAACGTAAGGCTAGGTAGCTTCTGGAGCGAGAAATTACAATACACGAAGAATTGGATGAATTTGGACCGAGCGACCGGGCCCTGTCCTTCTCCCGGCAAATACCGCCTACGGTGGCGAATAGGGGCGAGCGGCGGCAGCTCGGGGGGCGAAATAACCTTAAGGCTCGATGACGTCCTGGTAACCGATATTAATATGACCGTGACGCCGGCGACGTTCGGTCGCGTGAAGGCTATATTTAGATAACGACGGCCCGAACCGGACGATGATGGATTACGATTGGAGACGACCGTGAACCCGGCGCGGCGGTCCGCAGGCCGGTAGCGTGTCTGCTTCGGGAGCGGCAACGCTCACAAGTACGCCGTCATAACGCGGACAATAATAATGAATTAGGGCGCCCACAAATTTGGGCGCCGTATCTTTTGGCATATTTTAGCCGTCACTCTCAGGAAATCTTTGTTTACGACGACAACCCCGAACAGTCGAAGCCGTACTACCGTTGCCCCCGGTCTCTCCGCCGGTCGGGGGCGACTTTCTGCGTCGCTTCGCCGCGTTCCTTGTCGCTTAGGCCGAAGGCAACAGAGGCCGAGACGACCGCAACAATACCTAAAACCGGCTCCCGTTTCAGCGTGGTGACGTTATACCTCAGGGCCGGGTCGCGTCGTGGGACAGGCCCATTCCAGGGGGAGGGAGGCGGCGTCGGACAAGTAGGAGGCAGTAACACGCGTGGACGCCTCCCTGTTTCCCCCCGTTACCGCTTTCACCCCCAATTACCCGCGTCGGTTCGCCTCACCCGTAAGGACCGAACGTCTCGCATGGTACGAAAGGTTAGAACGTTACCGCCCCCTTGATCCAAACCCAATTGCCCTTCGCATGATGGGTGAAGTTGATTTCCGCCAGCCAAGCGCCGCCGCTAATTTGCGGCGGTCCTTCCGTTTGTTCACAACTCCTCCGCCTTGCCGGTCCCCAAGGCCTCGCGAACGGCCCTGAGGAGGACCTCGTCGTCGAGAGGTTTTGCAAAAAAGACGCGCGCGCCCGCGGCCAGGGCCCGGGCCTCTACTTCCTCGTCCGCGTACGCCGTTATAAAAATGATGGCGAGCTCCGAACCCATTTCCGCCAGCTGTCGCTGAAGCTCCAGGCCGTCGACGCCGGGCATCCGTACGTCGAGTATAATGCAGCCGGGCACGTCGCGCCGACGGTAACTCAAGAAATCGTCCGCCGAGGAGAACGTCTCGACGTTGAACCCCGCCGACGTAAACAACCGCTTCAATGACCTCCGGATGGAATAGTCGTCGTCCACGACGAATATCGTTGCGTCGCCGACTTTCACGTCGTCACATCTCGAATTCCAGCGTCCATCTCGCTATCGCCTGCCAACGTTTCACTCGTTCGCCGAACCTTGGGTCTATAGATACCGGGAACGTCCGAGTCCGAATTTCGTCCCTAACTTAAAATAGTCCGAAGGGGCGCACAATTGGACTTTGGTCCAATACGGGTAGGACTTTCGGGAAACTCGACTAATCGGGGGTTTAGACCTCGGGAAGGGAGAGGTCGAGCTTTTCGGCCGCCCGGACGAGGTCGGCCAGCGACACGACCTTCATCTTTTCCATTACGCGCGCCCGGTGAACCTTGACGGTCTTTTCGCTCGTACCCAGCTCGGCGGCGATTTGTTTGTTGAGCCAGCCGGCGGTTACGTACGACAGAACCTCGCGTTCCCGCGGCGTGAGCGACTCGAGGCGGCGCCGGCGTTCCGCCGCTTCGGCTTGTTCCTGCCTCGCGCGCCGGTCTTGCTCGAGCGCCCGGCGGACGGCGTCGAGGAGTTCCTGTTCGTCGACCGGTTTCTCCAGGAAATCCGCGGCGCCGGCCTTCATCGCCCGCACGCTCGTCGGGACGGTACCGTGGCCCGTAATAAAGATAATGGGAATCGCGACGCCGGCCCTCGCGAGTTCCTCTTGGAGGTCGAGGCCGCTCAGCTCCGGCAGGCGGACGTCGAGGACGAGGCAAGCGGGCCCTTCAATCGGGGCGCGCCCTAAAAACTCCCGCGCGGAAGCGAAAGCCTCCGCCGCTAGCCCCACGGATTTAAAAAGCCTCGCCAGGCCCCCGCGAACCGAGGGGTCGTCGTCGACGACGAACACGGTACCCTCCGCGCCGGTCATGCCGTTTTTCCTCCGGACACGGGCAACGAAACGAAGAACGTCGCGCCCCGGTCGGCGTTGTTCTCGAACCAAATGCGGCCGCCGTGGCGTTCGACGATCGTTCGGCCGATCGCCAGGCCCATACCCAATCCTTCCCCCTTCGTCGTGAAGAACGGGTCAAAAAGGCTTTCCGCCCGGGCGGCGTCGATGCCGGGGCCGGAATCCTGCACGGCCACGAGGACGTTCTTTCCGGCCCGTTCGGCAGTCCGGACCACGATCTCCCGGGGCCCGCCTTCCTCTTCGGCCATAATCTCTAAGGCATTGAGCAATAAGTTTAAAATCACCTGCTGGAGTTGAACGCGGTCTCCCAACACGGGCGTGAGGCGGTCGGCCAGCTCGAGGTTTATGTCAACGCGCCTGGCCAGGGCTTCGTTCCGCGCCAGCGCCGCGACCTGGCGGACGACGTCGTTGGCGTCGACGGCGGCGTAATCCGCTTCGCCTCGCTTGAGTAACGCCCGTACGCCCTTGATAACGTCGGCGGCGCGTTTGTCGTCGTCAACGATATCGGCCAGCGACGCGCGCACCTCCTCGACGTCCGGCGGCTCCGCCGCCAGTAAACGCAACGCCGCCTGGGCGTTACTCAGAATGGCCGCCAGCGGTTGGGTTAGCTCGTGCGCCAACGACGCGGCCAACTCCCCCATCGCCGCGACCCGACCGGAGTGAAGGAGCTGCTGGCGGAGTTGCGCGGCCTCGGCGGCGGTTCGCTCGCGCACCGTGACGTCGCGGTTGGTGGCCCGGATTCCTAATAACTTGCCGCCTCGAGCCGTGACCGGCTGGCATAAGTGCTCGAGCCAACGCACTTCGCCGTCTCGGGTCCGGATGCGGAATCGGACTTCGTGTATGCCGGGAGTCCGCTCGGCCTCCAGCCTGTGGTCGTCCCAGGCCTCACGATCTTCGGGTAAAATCAACTCCCGCATCAGGTCCTGGTCGGCGATGAACTCTTCCGGCGCGTAGCCGGAAATACGTTTGCACGAGGGCGAGAGGTACAAAAGCCGCCCGTCCGCGCTTCTCCAATATTCCCAGTCGTACGTGAAATCGGCCACGGTGCGGTAACGGAACTCGGCCTCCCGCAACTCCGTGACGTCGTGGACCGTTCCGATCATGCGGACCGGGTTGCCGTCGTCGTCAAAGGTAACTTGACCCCGTTCGTGAACCAAACGCTCCGAGCCGTCGGGCCGGACGACGCGGTGTTCGATGTTATACGGCACCTCCGGGTCGGCGAGCGACGCGTTGACGGCGTCTATAACGGCTTGGCGGTCGTCGGGGTGAACCGACTCGAGGAAGGCGTCGAAGGTGGCGCCGAACTGCTGGGGCGTAAGGCCGAAGATGCGGTATACCTCGTCGGACCAGGCCAACTCGTTGGTCACGGTATTCCAATCCCAGCTTCCGAGGTGAACCAGGCGTTGTACCTCTTGATGGGCTCCTTCTTTCCATCGCGACGCCTCTTCTGCTTGCTCCAGCCGGGCCGCAGCCTTCTCGGCCTCCGCCAAGCGGCGCCGCAACGCCTCAAGCTCGGCGACGAGTTCGTCGCGCGATCTATTTCCGTCGCCAGCGTTCATAAGGTTGAAGAAAAGGGACACGTTTGGCCTTTATTATACACAAAAACTGACAAATATCAAATAAATATTTTCGTCTTTTGCCTAACCGCAATCACTGGCCCCGGTAGTTTGCTAATCGCGACAATACCCTAAAAAACGGCGTCGTAAAAATAATAATAAACGAAAATATAGGCGCCCGCTAAACGGGGCCCCCCTTCTCGCCTTGTTTTGGCCTCAATATTACTCCTCGACCTCAATAACCACCGAGGCCGTGCTCGAGCAGATGGTCGTTAAATGTCCGTTAATCGAAACATACGGTAAACGGCCTGAAAATTCTTACGCCGCCGTGGCCTTCCTTCTGCTCCGTCCACGCGCGTTACGAGCAAAAAAGCGACCCCCCGAATCCTTGCCGGCCCCGCTACGCGGTATGACGTCTACAGGGCTATTGAGCTTGTCGTTACGGTTCCAATTTAATATCTTCTACCTCCCCGAAGGCCGTTAACGGTTCGTCGAACCCCGCCGAGTCGCCGACGACGAGTATTTTCAACCCCTCCGGTTTTAAGTACTTCTTCGCCACCTCTTGAACGTCCTCCTTCGTAACTGCCGCGACGTTACTGCAATAGGTCTCATAGTAATCGTCGGGATACCCCCAATACTCTAAACGCGCCAGCCCGTTTACGAGCTCCGCGCGGTCATCAAAACCGAACACGAACCTATTTATAATTATATCCTTCGCAATCGTAAGCTCCTCGTCCGTCGGCGGCTCTTCGAGCATACTTACGATAACTTCTTTCA
>WVWN01000051.1:47615-78132 GCA_011773985.1 Candidatus Zixiibacteriota bacterium
TACGATAAGCCGCGGTTCGAGCGAACTTCTTTCGTCATCCGCGACGTGAAGCCGCCCCCGAGTATTTCGTTCATAACCATAACCTTGAAGGTCTCAGGGTCGTGCCGGCGTATGCCGTAGTGGCCCATTAAAATCGTGCTCTGAGCTACCTCTTTTTCTACCGAGTATATTCCCGGTTCGAATTGTACTTCAATCGGCGCGGTTCGCGGAAATCGTACTTCTTCCCTTTCCCAGCCTCCGAATATTTTCTCGAGCTTCCTCTTCATTTCCGAAACGTCGAAATCTCCGTAAACGGTTAAAATAACATTGTTCGGGTGGAAGTACTTCCGGTGGAAAGCGACGACGTCCTCCCTTTCAATATTGGACACGGTCACCACTGTTGGCGTCCGCGCCCAGGGGCTCTCTTTTCCGTAAACGACCTTATTCCATTCTCTGGCCGCAACCCTCCTCGAGTGGTCATTTTGACGGCGAATCTCCTCGATCATCCTATTTTTCGAAAGCTCGATTTTCCCCTTGTCGAATACGGGATAGGCGAGGATATCGCGCAACAAACGCAGCCCGTAATCCGCATCTTTCCGCAAAACTTTTACCGACGCTTCCCCGCTTTCCCATCCTATCGAAGTTTCGACCGAACCCGCGCGAAATTCGAGTTCCTCGTCGATTTCATCTCCGGTCATAGGACGCCCCGAAGCGTCGGTCCCGCCCGACCTCATAACCTCACCCGTGACGGCGGCCAATCCCAGCTTATCCGCAGGTTCGTATATAGAACCTGTTTTTACAATCGCGTAAGCGTTGAATAACGGCAACTCGGCGTCGGCCTGTAAGTAAACGACCATGCCGTTACTTAACTCGTACCTTTCGGCATCGGGAATCTTCCAATCTAAAGGAGCAAACGTCAGCTCGTCCGGGTGTGACCATCCGGAAGTCTGCGCCAGCGCGGAAATCGGAAGTAGGGAAAAAACAACCCAAAAGACGAATTTCTTCCTCACCGCTCGTCCCCTTTCGGTTTTTTCAAAACGGCGACGGTTCGGTTTTCCTCCGTGAAATATTTCCTCGCGACCCGCAAAATGTCAGCCGACGTTACCTCGTCTAGTCGTTCTTTGAGCTCGTAGTAATATCGCCAGTCTCCGTACATCTGCTCGTAAATAGCTATGCGAAAAGCCATACCGAAGTTCGTAGACAAAGCCCAAAGCATATCCGCGTCCACCCGGTTTTTTATTTTCTGAAGCTCCCGCGCCGAAATCGGTTCGGCCTTAAGGCGTTCCAACTCTTCGTAAACGGCCTCTTCTATTTCGCCCGTGGTGTGCGGAGCGCGCGGCGTCGGGTCGATTACGAATACGTTCGGGAACCGGACGCCGGGATGTGTATGGGTATTAACAGACGTAGCTAACTCGAGCTCCTTCACGAGTTTCTCGTACAGGCGGGAACTCCGCCCGCTGCTTAATAGATACGAAAAAAGCTGAATCGTCACAGAATCGGGATCGGGATACGTCGGAACGTGGTAACCTATCAAAATATCAGGCTCGGCGTCGAACTCGACTTCGATACGGCGCTCTCGAACCTGTTCCGGCTCGGGCGGTATTTCCACGACCGGATGGGGGCNNCGTTAGAAGGAACGTAATAAGTTCGGTACAACTCCCTCGCCTGCGCGGCCGTAACACGGCCGATCTCGTGCGCCCAACCGTAGACCGGCCAACGGTAAGGGTGCGTATTAAATGCCGTCGCCATAAATTGTTCGTACAACTTATGCTTGGGGATAGTATCTATCCCGGTCCGTCGCTCCTCGAGCACGACGTCGCGCTCAGTATAAAACTCTCTTAAAACCGGGTTCGCAATTCGCCGCGCCTCCATCGAACAAAAAAGCTCGAGGCGATTCGAAGGCAACGAAACGTAATAAGCCGTGCGGTCCTTCGACGTTCCCGCTCCAAATCCGGACGCACCGTTCCTGAAGTAGATTTGAAAGAATTCGTCCTTGATTACGTAACTCTTATGCTCCGCCCTCAACGCCGCCAACTTCCCCGACAATTCCTCCACGACGTCTTCATCCGGTGATTCTTTTGCCTGCTCCCGGGTTAGCCTGTCCGCCACGTCCTCGATTTCGTCGAGTATGACCTTCTCCGCCTCGTAATCCGACGTACCTATGACGGTCGTGCCTTTGAACGCTACATGTTCGAATAAATGGGCAAGTCCCGTGAGCCCCGGTTGTTCGTCTACGCCGCCCACCTTGAATAGAATAACGCCGGTAAATGTGGGAGAAGTATGGCGCTCTACGAAAAACCAGCGCATTCCGTTGCCCAACGTCATTTCCGTGACGCGGCCTTCCAAACCGGCCGCTAAAGCAGAACCCGCTAACACACCGGCGACAATAACCGCCGACAGTACGACCCTGGTCCACCTGACCATAGCAACAACCTCCGCGTACGCCCTCGCGCGGGAACTCCTCCGTCGCCCGTTTACCCGTCCTCCTCCCCGAATCCCCCGTCCATCGGTTTTCTTCCCATCAATCCTTTGCCTTCTTCACGCGATAGCTTAAGGCCGTGCTATTTCATCGTCTCGACTAGCCACCGCACTTCTTCTTCCGCAACCGGCTCTTCCTCATATGGTAGCGCATTTGGCGGCTCGCCGACGAAGCTAACACCCCTCGCCGGCGCCGAGGCCGCGAGGGTCAGCGTAACGAAAAGAACGGTCGCGAATGCTCGCATAATTCGCTCCGCGTCATCCCGAATTCCTCTCGCTACCCACTATAAACTAAAAAAGCCAAGGCGTCTACACTTAATCGGCTTAAACGAATCCCAGGTCCGCACTCTTACCTACAGTTGCTCGAGTAGACGGTGGGAAAATGTCTGTTTCTGCAGCAGACGGTCTCCGAGCCGGCCGAAAGGCCTGCTTGCTGAGCAGAAGGGCGGTTGTGGATAGACAACATCTGCAAGCCGAGTAGATGATTACGGCATCCCCTCCGGTGCCGACTCCCGCAGTAAATAACAGAGACGCGTTACGTTCGTTCATCGTTTTCTAACGTTTCCGGAAGTCAAGGACGGCCAGACGGGCGGCGGCGGCTTCAACCTGCACCGCCGGCGGCACGAGGGCGAAGCGCACGAAATCGCGCCCCGGGTTCACGCCCTCCGCCGTTGCGTCGGTGATCCACTCGCCTGGGGTCGTCACGACGCCGATCTCGAGTAGTTTGCCGGCCAGGTCAACGCCGCTCATACCGGCGGGCGCTTTCTGCCAGAGGTAGAACGTCGCTTCGCTCTGGCAAGGAGGCAGGGCCGCGTTGGCGAGGGCCGTGAGCATTACTCGGCGCTTCGCCCGATATTCCTCGCGCATTTGCGCGGCGTGGTCGCGGTCGCGGAGCGCCGCGGCCGCAGCGTCCTGGATGAACGTCGGCGTCCCCGAGTCGACGTTGGTCTTAACCTTTTTATATACGGAAATTATCCTCTCGTCACCAGCCACGAAGCCTACGCGGTAGCACGTCATATTATTGCGTTTGGACAGGGAGTAGAACACGATTACACCCTCGCGTCCTACTTCCAGCACACTCGCGGGCCGTTTACCGAAATATACTTCGTGGTAGCACCCCTCGTCGGCGGCGACGATAATGCCGTATTGCCGCGCCCATTTGAGTAAACCTTCCAGCCACTCCCCCGGCGCCACCTTCCCCGTCGGCGAGTTGGGATAGTTCGTCCAAATGACTTTGGCGCGGCGGCAAACGTCTTCGGGGATCGCGTCGTAGTCTATTAGGAAGTCATTCTCCTCTAACAGCGGGACGAAATAGGGAACGCCGCCAGCGAAGCGCGTGCCGTTTTTGTAGGGGGGATAACCGGGCGTTGGGCAGATGACTACGTCGCCGCCGTCGACGAAGCCGAGCGGAAAATGGAACACCGCCTCCTTGGAGCCGGCGGTCGAGGCCACCTCGCGATCCGGGTCCAACGCCACGCCGAACTCACGGCGTATATACTCGGCCGCCGCGGCCCGGTAGTCCGGATCGCCCTCGTAAGCCGGGTACCCGGCCGTCGCCCGGGCCCGCGCCGCCTCCGCGACCGCTGCTACGACGAAATCGGGCGTCGGGCTCGTGGGATCGCCTACGCCGAAATCGACGACGTCCACTCCCCGTTCGCGTAGTGCCCGCACCTTAGCGTCTATCTCGGCGAAGGGATAAGGCGGCGTAGCCGCTACCCGCTGCGAAATCCTTATTTCCATATATCGTCTCCTTGACTTGCGGACGGCGGGTCGACGACCGTCCGGAACAAGTCTTCTACTGTCTCCGCCCGGCGTATATGTTTGAGGTCGCCGTTCCCGGTCAATAAATACTCGTCCGCGCGAGGCCGGCCGTTGTAGTTGTGGCCCATGGCGTAGCAGTGGCCGCCGGCGTTATGGATGACCAATACGTCGCCGACCTCGACGGAGGGCAAACGCCGGTCGCGCGCGAGTTGGTCGTTGTTCTCGCACAACCGGCCGACGACGTTCACGGCCTCCGCGGGGACCGCGTCCTCCTTACCGAGGATCGTAATATGATGATAGGCGCCGTATACCGCCGGCCGCGGTAAATCGTTCGTCCCGGCGTCTACCCCCACGAACTTCTTATAACTATACTTGACAGCGTGGACGCGGGTTACGAGGAAGCCGGCGTCGGCCGTTATGAACCTTCCCGGTTCGGCCATTAACGTCGGCTCGCGCAGGCCGCCGCGGCACCCCTGGTCGAAGGCATTGCGCACGCCCCGGGCCACGCGTTCCAAATCGAGCGATTCCTCCTCGGGCCGATACGGCACGCCGAAGCCGCCGCCGATGTTCAAATATTCGAAATCGATGCCCAGCCCGCGACGAACCTCGGCCGCGACCCCCAGGAGTTTGCACGTTACGAAAGAGAAATAGTCCGCGTCGAGAACGTTGCTGCCGGTCATCATGTGAAGGCCGAAGCGGCTTGCGCCCGCCTCGCGGGCCGCGCGGTAGGCCGCGACCGCGGCCTCGGCCGGCAGGCCAAACTTGGCCTCGGGGCCGGCGAGATAGAGACTCTCCACGTCGCCCGCCGTTACGCCGGGGTTAACGCGGAACGACAGGAACGCCGGCGTACCCAATTCGTTGACCGTCGCGACCGCCGATACGTCATCGAGATTCAAAAGGACATCGGGCGAGGCGATGACCTGCGCCAACTCCTCACGCGTAGTGTAGTTACCCGTATACATGCCCCGGCCGCCCAACTCGTTGACGAGCCATAGCTCGGAGGGGCTGGAGCAATCGAAGCCGAAACCTTCCTCCTGGACGACGCGCAATACGTGCGGATTGGCGTTCGCTTTGACAGCGTAGAGCGGTGTAAAACCCGGGAATAGGGGCTCGAATGCTGCCTTAAGTCGGCGGCAATTTCGCCGGAGGCGCGCCTCCTCATAGAGGAAGAAAGGCGTGGGCAGCGACGCGGCCGCCCGGGCTATGCCGTCTTTCGGAAATCTCGTTACGTCGGCGTTCACCTTGGAACCCGTCCTGCCTTTCTATGCGGGGCTGATATACCCCTTCGCTACGAGCAGCTCGGCGAGTAGGACCGCGCCTCCCCCGGCGCCCCGTACCGTATTGTGCGAGAGCGCTACGAACTTCCAGCGGCGGGGGCCGCCGTCCTCGTGCAGCCGCCCGACCGCGACCGCCATCCCGCCGTCGACGTCGCGGTCGCGGCGAGGTTGGGGGCGGTCGTCATCTCCGTACAAGTACAAGAAACGCTCCGGCGCGGAGGGAAGGTCCAGTCCCGCGGTCGCGGGACGGAAGTCGGCCAGCGCCGCCCTCAGCTCGTCTCCCGTCGCCGGCTTTTCGAATTCGATGGACGCCGCGGCCAGGTGGCCGTCGGAGACCGGGACGCGGAGGCACGTCGCCGAGAACGCCGGCCGCTGGGCGAGGCGGATTCTCCTCCCGTTTACGGCTCCGAGGATTTTTAGCGGCTCGCGCTCCGACTTTTCCTCTTCGCCGGGGATATAAGGAATGACGTTGTCGCGCATCTCGGGCCAATCGTCCAGCGTGCGGCCAGCGCCTGATACCGCCTGAAGCGTGGTGACGCTCACGCGCTGCGGTGCGAACCGCTCCCACGCCTTCACCACCGGGACGTACGACTGTAGCGAGCAGTTGGGCTTGACGGCGAGGAGGCCGCGCCCCCAACGGCGCCGAGCGCGCTGGCCGTCCACCAGGGCGACGTGGCCCGCATTTATTTCGGGTATAATCATCGGCACGTCTTCGGTCCACCGGTGGGCCGAGTTGGCCGAAACGACGGCCACCCCCGAGGCCGCGTATTCCTCCTCCACCGCCCGCGTCGTCTCCTTGTCCAAATCCAACGCCGAGAACGCCAGCTCCACGTCGGCGGCTACCGCGCCTCGGTCCTCTAAGGCACGCGCCAATGTTAGGCCGGCGACGGGCGTGGGTACCTCGACGGCGGGCGTCCAACGGCCGCGTACCGCGTCGGCGTATCGCTTGCCGGCCGACGCCGGCGAGGCCGCGACGGCGACTAGCTCGAACCACGGGTGGCTCGCCAGCAGCGACACGAAACGCTGCCCCACAGTCCCCGTAGCGCCGAGGACGGCGGTTTTTATCTTGGCCATCATTAGCTTCCGCCTTTCGCCGTCAACGGACCAAACCTAGGTGTTTGAGTTCCGCGGCGAGTAGACCGCGGTTCGCGTCCTCCATCGGGCACATCGGCGAGCGAAAGTTCGGACGAATCTTGCCCATTAGCGCCAGCGCCGTCTTCACGGGGATGGGGTTGCTCTCGACGAAGTTGAGGTTCATCAGGTTGAGGTATTTGAAATGGAGGGTGCGGGCTTTTCCGACTTCGCCGGCGAGGGCGAGGCGCATAAGGCTCGCGAACTCGCGCGGTATTTCGTTGGCCACCACCGAAATGCACCCCTCCGCGCCCAGCGCCGCCATAGGGAACGCGAGCGCGTCGTCGCCGCTGTAGACGAGGAAGCCCTCGGGCCGCCGGCGCAGGATGTCCATAATCTGGCTCATGTCCCCGGATGCCTCCTTGACGCCGACGGCGTTTTCGACATTGCCGGCCAGCCGCAGCAGGACCGACGTCGGGATGTTCTTACCCGTCCTGCCCGGCACGTTGTAAACGATGACCGGCAGACGCGTCGCCTGAGCGGCCGCGGCGAAGTGTTCGTAGAAGCCGGCGGCGGTAGGCTTGTTGTAGTAGGGCCCGACGACGAGCAGCGCGTCCACGCCCGCTTCGGCCGCGGCCTCGCAATTGCGGACCGTCGTAGCCGTCGCGTTGGTCCCGGCTCCCGCGATTACCGGCAGCCGGCCGTTCACCTTATTCACGGCGAAAGCGACGACCTCGGCGTATTCGGCCTCGCTTAGCGTGGGAGTCTCGCCGGTGGTCCCGCAAATCAACAGGCCGTCGGTCCCGTTCTCGACGTGGAAGTCGATTAGCCCCTCCAACGCCGCGAAGTCGACGGCGCCGTCGCCGGCGAAAGGCGTCACCAACGCGACGATGGACCCCTTTACGTTAAATTCCCTGGCCATAGAGTATATCCTCCAGCGCTTGGTCGAACGTGTAAAAGGCCGGTTCTCTCTGCCGCATAAGCCATTTCGCGGCGGTCAACGCGCCCGCAGCGTAAACCCCCCGGTCGCGCGTCTGCTGCGAAAGGCGCACCACCTCGCTCGGCGCGTCGAAATACAACTCGTGGTATCCCTTATTCTCGCCGAGGCGCAGACAGTTGACGTGGATTTCGTCCGGCGCGATAGGTCGTTCCGCGATACCGGTTAGAATACTCGCCTTGGAAGCGGTCCGCTCCAACACGGCCGCGGCGATTTTCTTAGCCGTACCGCTCGGCATGTCTTTTTTATGTCGATGGTGGACGTCGAGCACGGCGACGTCGAAACCGCCCGCCCGGTCGAATAGCTCGGCCGCGACGTTAGCAAGCCGCATGAAAATCGCCGTGCCCACCGAGAAGTTGGCGCCGTAGAGGAAGAACAGGCCGGCGTCGCGGACGACTTGGCGAACGCGGTCCTCGTCGCCCTCCCAGCCGCTGGTCCCGACGACGACACGTACTTGTGGCTTGAACGCGGCAACTGTTTCAACCAAGCGCGGTACGGCGTCGCCGTGCGTGAAATCTATTATTACTTCGGCCTCAGTCAAAATCGCTTCGGTGAGTTCCGCGACTTCGGCATCGGCGCTTTCGGCGTCGACGGTAGCGACGACGTCGACATCGGCGTCTTCCTGCGCGTACGAGCGTACCAATTTCCCGACCTTCCCTAAGCCGTGAATAATCAACTTCACGCCCGGCACGGCGTCACCTCCTGAAATTGTCTTCGAACAGTTTGTGGATAAACTGCAGCGTTTCTCGTTCGCGAGCCCCGTCGACGATTAAAGTCAGATTTATTTCGCGGTTGCCATAACTGATCATTTCGACGTCGACGCCGTGCTCGGCAAGGGCGCCGAATATCTTCGGAAATATCGCCTGCTCTTCGTCGAGGTATCTCGATATCACGGCGACGATACTCCGGTTCCGCTTGACGTCAGCGTCCCCCAACCCGCGCAAAGCAGATAAAAGGTCCGCCTCCCTCTCGTCGTCGAAATTGTTGAACGTGACGGAGACGGACGCTTCGGAGACGGAAACGACGTCGACGCTGAGGTCGAAGGACTCGAATATCCCGAAGAGTCGCGCCAGGAAGCCGACGGCGCCGACCATCTCCGGCGTGGCCACGGTCGCGACGCGGACGTTGGACTTCGTCGTGACGGCGTAATTAGCGGGAGCTTTGTCGGCCGCAATGACCGTGCCCGGCGAGGAAGGATTGAAGGTGTTGCGGACGTGGACCGGGAGGCCGGCGCGGATGGCCGGCGGTAGCGATTTATTGAAGAGGACTCTAGCGCCGAAGTTGGAGAGTTCCACTGCTTCGTCGTAAGAGAGCCGCGCGATGAGTTTGGCCTCCCGAACCGCACGCGGGTCGGCGCTCATGACGCCGTCGGCGTCGGTCCATATCTCGACTACGTCCGCGCCCAGGCACGCGGCCAACAGCGTCGCGGTAAGGTCCGAGCCGCCGCGGCCTAACGTCGTCGTCCGACCCCGGGTGTCCGCGCCTATAAACCCGGTGACAACCGGGATTTCGCCGGCGGCGAGGAGCGTTAGCAGAATTTCCTCGGCGCGTCCCGTCGTCGCCGTAGTGTCGTACCGCGCGTTACCAAAATTGTCGTCCGTGACAATTATGTCCCGGCCGTCGGCGGCCACCGCTTTTAAACCGACCTGCCGCAGGTACCCGGAAACGATAACGGCCGATACCCGCTCGCCATAACTCGTTATGAGATCCGCCTTTTGCTCGCGCGGCAGCTTTCTTTGAAGGTCGCGCCGCAACTCTTCGGCGAATGAGTCCACGACGTCGGCGCAGAGGCCTAACTCTCGCGCCAGGTTGCACCAGCGTTCCACGGCAGCGTCTAGTGCGGCCGGTTCCGCTATGGCGCGCAGGAGGGTGGTTGTCACGCCGCTTTGGGCCGAAACGACGACTAACTTCCGCGGCGTCTCGTCCTTGGCTACGATCGCCGCGACCCTCCGCACCGCGTCGCCGTCGCTGACGGAAGTCCCGCCGAATTTTAAAACCTTGGTATTCATAACTTCCTTCGGTAAGAGCTCGTTGAGGCGCGGGTCAAAAAAAAACGCCCGTTTGGTACGGGCGTTGGAAATTCTTCCGATCCGTTATTTTCTATTTAACCCGTGCTGCCGCCGCCCGCAGCTCCGCGCGCACGGGCGACGCCTTCTTGTACTCCTTGGACGAAAAGCGGGGGCCGACGGCGGCTAAGGCCACCGCGTCCTTTCGTCCGTTCTTAGTTCGCTGCGAAATATAATCCATAATCACGGGTTCTCCCCGACGAATTGGCGGGAACGTAACATATACCCACCTCGAATGCAAGTAAAAAATCGCATCAAGCTAGCATTATCCTCGCCTTAACTAATCCGCCCCGGTCGGAGGTGAAAATTCCGAATTCCGGGCGTACGGTTTAATACGCCAACCTACCGCCACCACGGCAGAAGGTTGAGAAATAGTGCTCCGCTACTCAAGCAGGGGGCTATATGACTGATCGTCCGAAGGTATGGCAGCCCGCCCAAACCGGCGCAGCTTTCGCCTGGAAGGCTTCCCCCTACCCCAAGTTGACGCTAAAAAGAAGCGCCCGGAACCGAAAAACCCGGGCCGGTCGCTTCACCTAAATTAATGCGCGTCCACAATCCGGTCGACAGCGCCCCACAGTTTCTCGAGGTCGGCGAGC
Organism: Candidatus Zixiibacteriota bacterium; assembly: GCA_011773985.1. Classification (GTDB taxonomy): domain Bacteria; phylum RBG-13-66-14; class B26-G2; order WVWN01; family WVWN01; genus WVWN01. The sequence continues at coordinate 57,841 of WVWN01000051.1, forward strand.
GAGAGTTTCCTAGCAGCAGAGAGATCGCGAATCCCGGGAAGCCCGAGGGCTTCACCGGCGACGTATTCGAGTACTTCGGCCCGTTTCTCCTCGGCGGCGTTTATGCCCCCGGGAATAGAACCCGGAGCTTATACTTTATGTTTTCAAGGAAGCCGTAGCGTTTCGCACTCTCGTCATTCTCCGCGTTACCTCCCACCTTTCGATGTTACCCGAAAACGTCCGGTACTGGCGTGGGAAAGCGTCTCCTTACCTGGCAGAGGGTCGCGTAACGTTTACCTACTAAGCAGATGGGCCGAAAATATCTGTGCATACCTCAGAGGGTAGAGAGATGTCTGCTATTGCGGCATAGGGATACGAAAAAACGTCTCCTACTCCGGCAGACGGTAAGAACTAAGCCGCTGGCCGTTACCCATCTTTCGGTTTGACCTCGCCGCCGCGTTTAGTTATAGTATAAACGGCGCCGGGGGCGTAGCGCAGGCCGGCAGCGCGTCTGCTTTGGGAGCGGTAACGCTCAGAGAAACGCCGCTACAAGCGCAGCAAAATAAATAAGTTAAGGCGCCCGTACATTAGGGCGCCCTATTTTTTGCCTTATTTTTGCCACGACAAGTAAGGGGTATCCGCTACAAAGACAACCCCGAGAAGTTGAAGCCGTACTCCCAGTACCTCTGAGTTCGCCGCCAATCGGGGACGACGTACTCGCCGTACGCGCCGACCGCCGTCTTGCCAAGTTAATTTTTATCACAAATCAAATGCTTAACAACATCTACTGCAACAACGGCATCACGTGCATACTCCGCTCCTATTTCTTTAGCATACACTTTAGTAACAGCGGCACCACCTATTAATAACTTCGATTCGATCTTATTTTCTTCCAAAGCTTTTGCAACCTTTCTCATTTCCAACATAGTCGTTGTCATCAAAGCAGATAATGCCACGATATCGGCTTTATATTTTTTGGCATTACTAACAATACGGGACGTCGATACATTTTTTCCCAAATCATAAACAGTAAATCCGTGGCTCCGAAGAACCGCAATAACAATGTTCTTTCCAATATCGTGAACATCCCCAGCAACAGAAGCAAAAACAATACGGCCTAACTCCTCGTTAGAATCTAGCTCAATAGTTTTAAGTACCAATTGTGCAACTTCAGAAGCTTTTAATACTTGTGGTAAATAGTATTCCTTTTGTTCAAACAATTGATTTACTTTTTCTAAAGCAGGAATAATAAATTTAGACTGTATTTCCAGAGGTTTCATCGAAGTTTTCAGATCCTGCACAATGGTTCTCGCTTTCTCGCATTGACCTTCAAGAATCGCCCAATATAATTCTCCTTTAGAATCCTCCCCCTTTTCTAAAACTTTTTCAACCTGCGCACCTATCCTTCGTTTGCTTTGAGAGAAAATTGATAACGAATTAATAGCTTTTTGAATCTGTGCGTCGAGAGGATTAACAATAACGAGATCAAGACCTATACCTACAGCATATAATAAAGCCGCAACATTTAAATCACTCCGATCAGGAAGTCCATACGATATATTGCTTATGCCTGCAATAGTGCGAACATTGAAATTTCTCTTTATAGCGCGTAAAACTTCAAACGCTCTCGATACATCTTCTATTCCAGAAGTCATTACAGGATCAATATAAATATCATCAATTGCAATACCTTCCTTCAACGCTCGATCTATAAACTTTTCAATTAATTCAAGTTGCCCTAATGCGTCCGGAATGCCTTTACTACCCAAAGCGAGACCTACAACAGCCGAACCCCAACGTCGCGCTAGCGGTAAAATCTCGGTCATAGCACGAGATGAAACTGGACAAGAATTTAATAAGGGCTTACCTACAATAGCTTTTAAACCGGCTTCCAAAACTTCCGGTCGAGAAGAGTCTATAGATACAGGAACGCTCGTAGCATTCTGAACCTCACATACAGCTTTTGCCATTATTGAATCCGCATTTTCTCCGTCGCCAACATTTATATCAATCAAATCAGCACCAGCATTTACTTGAGCTTTTGCTTCATCAATAACTAATCCAAAATCCCTTTTAGCCAATTGCTCCGCGAATAAACTTTTACCTGCTGGATTAATTCTTTCCCCTACTATTACCGGTGCGTCAACAATAATTAAACTTGTTCTACTTGCAAAAGTACCTCTATGATTTTTACGAGGTTTGGGATTCAAATCCTTAACTACTTCTGCTGCAGCACGAATATGATCCGGCGTAGTACCACAACAACCCCCTACTATTGAAGCACCAGCATTAACGAGTTTAGGTATCCAAGACGCAAACTGAGGTGGAGTTTGTTTAAATAAAGTTTCCCCTTTAACAATTTTAGGCAATCCTGCATTCGGTTTAGCACAAATAGGAACACCCACATTATCAGCAAAGGAACGAATAATAGGCACCATCTTTTGAGCGCCTATTGAACAGTTTGCCCCCACAACATCAGCGCCTGCCGCAACAAGAGTAACAGCAGAAACTTCAGGAGGAGTTCCAGTTATGGTTCGACCACTTTCACCAAACGTCATAAATGCCAAGATTGGACCATTAAAGACAGAACGAGAAGCCATAACAGCCGCTTTCGCTTCTCGCAGATCCGACATCGTTTCAATAACAATTAAATCAACGCCTTCTGCTATGAGAGACTTCGCTTGGCGATAAAACTCAAGATAGGCATCATCAAACATAAGAGTACCTAATGGTTCAAGGAATTCGCCTAAAGGACCGATATCTCCCGCAACCCAAACTTTTTCACCTGCTACCTCCCGTGCTAATGCAACTCCGGCGCGATTTATTTCATCAGCCCGAGAACCGAGACGGTACGAAGCAAGCCTCAGTTTTGTTGCACCAAGAGTATTAGTAAGAATTATATTAGCTCCTGCAGAGACGTAAGCCTTATGTATCGCTTGTACTGCTTTGGGATCGCTCAGATTAAGTTCATCCGGAGGTGAGAGTGATAAGCCTTTGTCTTGTAACAAAGTGCCCATCGCACCATCAAGTAAAACTACTTGCTCTCTGGCAAGGATTTTAAATGCTTCACGATAAAGCTTCATTTAACCCAACTATTGCAGTTATACTTTTGCGAGGAATTAACATATAATTTTCAGTCAAACTTATCCCTAAATCATATCCTTTTGATAATCTCAACATTAAATCCTGAGAGGAAAGTTCAAAATCACCATAACCAGGACTAACCCGCCGTGTGGTAATTTCATTGGCTTTAGGAATTATAGAATACACATAACAAATGAGTTCCTCAACAGCAACCGAGCTAACAGCATCGGCTACAGCCATCGCAAATAATCGTCCCTGTTCATAATATTTCTGAACGAGGTCATTAACTTCATCTCCAACTGTAGTAGCAATTACAGCGACGGCAAATGATTCTGAAGTCAGTTTTACAAGGTCATTACTTCTAAAGCAATATCCACCTTTTAATTCTAAAATACCACCATCTGATTTAATAATCTTATAGCGTCCGAATGAAAAACGAGGACGTAATAATCCACGAGTGTATTCGCAAACATCGTTGAACTCCTGCACATGCCCAGTACTCATACGTTCCGGACATGCCCGAAGCCGTTTCCACACCAACTCAGTCTGGACTGCTAATTGTATTATCTTCTAATCTCTCCGAAGTTTTATTGCTTTTACTCTTCCGAGTGATGTTGGATCAACAGCATTTTCTTCATAATCTTCCCTCCTTTTTTTAAGATTTCACAAAACTACCATTCTCCCTCACTCATTATCCAATCCTTATATTTTTCCTCTCCTCCTCTAATTGACCAATCCGAATCAATAGTTAATCTTGACGTTATCCCTCCGCGAGGATTAAATATCATAGTAATACGAAGTCGATCCGGTTTATATATTTCCATTAGGTCATCGTAAACAACATTAATTAACCTTTCGTAAGATATCACCGTATCACGGAATTGTTGAAGATACTTTTTTAGAGATCGTAATTCTATAACTTTTTCTTTCGGATAAATCGTAATATAAGCCTTTGCAAAATCAGGTTGATCCTTAATTCCTAAAAATGTTACTTCAGGACATTCTATCTTCACTTCATAACCTTCAGTAGTAGGATTGGATAGGCTTTCAAGAATAGTCCTATCACTCCACTTCCCTGACAGGTTTGTAATTATCTTATCCATTAAAAATAATGGGGCATATCATCAAGAATGCGTTATATTTTAGAATGGCGTCGAGTAGGGCCGCCGTAGGAGTGGGGCCGCTTATCAGGGTTTCGTGAACTACTTTCCATTCTAACGGATAGGTATCCACCGTTTTTTTAACGAGTCTCCGAATGTTATCGGGATCAATTAAACTCGAAATAGGAATTTCGCGTGTGGGCTCGACCATTTTATCCCCTATTCTAGGTTATTCCTTATACATTAAAATCCGGAATTAATCAAACTTTTTTTAACCGTTTTACTTTCGGAAACCGGTGTATTGCTTAAGCCGGGCCGCGACTTCAGCCGGGGGCTACTCCCCCGGCTGAAGCCGACGGTATAAAACCTTCGTCTTTTGTGGATTACGCGTCGCCCCCCACCCTGACCTGGCCCCCAAAAACCGGTCCAGGTAGTATGTTACTATTAAGACCTGGTCCCCAACCAGTATAACATCAAACCGTAGAGCGCAGGACCGAAGCGTAAAAAAAGCCCGGTCCCACCTAGAACCGGGTTCCACCACTGCTTCCTCCCGAACGTCGGATATAATTTACTGCGGCCCAAAGGTCGTCAAACTGAGGAACCCGGCCTACCTCCTTTGCGCCGGCATCGCGCCGTGACCGGCAATTACTCCTTCCGAACTGGCGGCTCGACTTCCCTTACCGGCGCAGATAGAATGGAAGCGGCTTCTACCGATGCAGCGGGAGGACCGATACCCGAGCCCGTCACCTCGTAGTAAATTAGCCTTACCTCCCGGCCGTCTTCCATTATCTCGAGGACGCCGCCGGAGCCCGCGGCTTCCCCACTTGCCGCGAAAGACACCCGTAGCGTTAAAATATTGGACGCGGCAGTTGTTATGGTCTGTCGCGTATACCCGCCCTCCGCGTGCTACGGCTACCCCCCCGGATTATCGAATTGGCCGTCGCCGGTCCCCCGCGTACCCCACTTGCCGAGGAAAGACCCCGTCGGCGTGAAGTATTGTATGCGGTGGTTGTCCGCGTCAACGACGTAGACGTCCCCGTTCGCGGCGACGGCTACGCCGAACGGTCCTTGGAACTCCCCGTTACCGCTGCCTTCCGAACCCCACTGGCCTGCGTAGGTCGGTTCCCATTCCGGTTCCGTCGGCGATTCGGCGCACGCGGCGAGTAATAGGACGCCACACAACGCGCTTATTATACGGATTACGTTTTTCATTTCTATCCTCCTATTTAAACAGGGCCTTCACGCGGCCGAAGGGGGCGGGCGGCTTTATACCTTGTAGAGCAGGTCAATATACCGCGCGAGCACGTCGCGCACTACACCTTTAAGCGGGATGGTGGCGGCCAGGCCGTAAATGGGAGCCAGGCCGCCCTTTTCGTCCGGATTTCTTTTGACGTGCTCCACAGCTTCGTTAAGGTCGTGGGCGAACTTGTCGACCACGCCGGGTTGCGTATGCCTCAAAGTTACGCAGATGTGAACGGCGGGCGGGGCGAGAAGGCCGTTGAGGTTCCAGTTGCGCCTGGTCATGAAATCCATGACCCTGTAAATATCCAAGGAATCCGAAGAAAAGGCGATGCAGAACAGGGGGTCGCCGAGCACGTACAGTTCCCGGGTTGTACGGACAGCCTCTTTTATGGCGGAAGCCGTCCGGAGTATCTTCTCGCTCGCTTCCAAATAGCCCCGCTCGCCTACGGAGAGCATCGCGGCCCAGCACATAGCGCTCAGGGCCCCCGACCGGCTTCCGGCAAACGTGGGCGAGAAGTAAAGGCCACCCGGCCAGTCGGTTACCGTGTAGTATTGATATCGGCGAAGCTCCAAACCGCGATATAGCACTACCGATGTACCCTTGGCCGCGTACCCGTATTTGTGCGTGTCGGCGGACATGGAAGTTACGCCCGGCAGTTGGAAATCAAATGGCGGGACGTCGTATCCAAGCTTCTTAGCGAAGGGGAGAATGAAACCGCCTAAACAGGCGTCGGTGTGAAAGGCGATGCCCCTTTCCCTAGCCAGTTCGGACAGCTCTTCGACGGGATCGACAATGCCGTGAGGAAAGTTCGGCGCTGATCCGACAATGACGATGGTGTTCTTGGTAATCGCCTTTTTTGTTTCAGCTACGTCAGCCCTGAGATCAGGACCGACCGGTACCCGTATCATTTTGATCTTGAAATACCGAGATGCTTTGTCAAAAGCGGCGTGGACGGTGGAAGGCACTATCATCTCGGTTCTGGTAACCCCCTTCAAATCCCGAGCCCGGTCACGATAGGCCTTCATCGCGAGCATGATACTTTCGGTACCGCCTGACGAAACCACACCGCAGATCTGTTTTGCGGGGTCTGAGCTTTTAGCGATCTCTGCTCCGCCCAGCATGGCTGCGGTCATCGACACCACCTCGGCCTCGTACTTGGTTGTGCTAGGCCAAATGTCAGAATGCAGCGGGTTGCTCTGGGAGTTGATGGCGTACACCTTGTTTAAAAAATTTACGTGGTCGTCGTCGCCGTGGTACACAGCTCCAGAAGTAAAGCCGTCTTTCCATCTCGGCTCCTCCCGGGACTTCAGGTCGGCCATCTCCTTGAGGATGTCGTCTCTGGCGCGCCCGACTTCGGGAAGGCGGGAAAAGGCTTTGAAATCTTTCCGGTAAGGCTTAATCGATTTCTCGAGGTCTGCCATCACCGAGTCGTATTCCCTTTCAATCATCTCCGATACGAAAGGCATCGATTTTACGCGCTTTTCAACGGCCGCGACGATCCGCGGGTCCAGTCTTCCGATGATTTTTTTCACCACGGAAACGAAACGCGGGTCCAGTCTATCAACCAGATTTCGTAAGCTGGAAATTTCCATATTATCCTCGCGGAATCATCTTCGACTAGAGCGCTTAACCTTTTGGGGTTTATTCAGCCTCGCATGGTATCCTTTGGTGCTCGAGTATATCCTAGTAAATTCTTTGAATAGTTCGTCGTAGATACAGCGATTCTCGGGTTTTGGTTCGAAGGTATTAGCGATGTGAATACGTTCTGCGATTTCGTCGACAGTTACCCTTCCAAGCGCCATCGAAGCTAATAAAGCAGCACCGCGCGCATTTGCCTGGATAGGGTGTTTTACTTGCCTGATGGGCCGATCGAAAACGTCAGCGCAAATTTGGCACCATACTTTAGATTGGGCGCCCCCGCCGATTATGTTGATTGCATCCAGTCGCCGCTTGACGAATTTTTCTGCGTAGCCGAGTAGCCACCTGCCGTTGTACGCGACTCCTTCGAACACCGCCCTCACGAGTTGCTCACGCGTTGTGTCGAGGGATAGGTTGTGGAATCCCCCTCGGATATGATGATCATCGACCGGGGTCCGCTCGCCGAAAAGCCACGGGGTGAAGATTACCTTACCGCTGCCGGCGGGGACCGCTTGAGCGATCCGGTTTAAAACCTCAAAAACTTCTTGGGGCTCCGTCTCTTCTTGCGATTCGTCTTCGTGGTACAAAATGTTTTTTAAGAAATTCAGGCAAGCACCTGCGCATTCCTGTTCCGTGGCGAGCAGGTACCTTCCGGGAAGTGCGGATGGAATCGATGCCATGTTGTGAAATAGATCCGTTTTTTTAAAAGGAACGTGACATATCAACCACGACGAGGTCCCTATGTAGAAATGACTCTCAAAATCCCTCACGGCGCCAGAACCGATAGCAGCTGATTGGGTGTCAGGGGTCCCTATTACAACTGGAAGGTTCTCAGGGAGGCCCCACTCGACGGCGACCTCCTTTTTGATAGGCCCGAGTATTTCGACAGTGCCCAAGAGGTCAGGGAGTTTTTGCCTGTCTATAGTGGAAATCTTGACCAACTTATCGTCGTATTTAACGTTGGAAATGTCCCGGTTGTCGGTCACCCAATGGAGAGTAATAGAGTCGAACGAAGCGGCGAATCTGCCGGTTAGTTTTAAATTAATATAGTCTTTCGGTTCGAGGAATTTGTATGCCTTATTATAGATTTCCGGCAATTCGTTCTTTATGTAAAGGATATGGGCGATAGAATCTTTGCCCGAATGTGACGGAGCTCCGCCCGTAAGCCGAAGCCACCTAATCAGCTTCGGGATGCTGTAGCCTTCGAACATGATTGGCCCGTAGATGATGCGCTTTACGTACTCGGCGCCCCGGGAGTCCATCCAGATGACGCAGTTCATAAGATTATTACCGTCCTCGTCGACAGGGACGGTCCCGGACCATTGGGCGGTGCAGTTAACGGCGATTATCGCGTCGGTCGGAACAGTTCTCTTGGTTAATAGTCTCTTAGCGGCTTCCGTGATGGCACGCCACCAGTCTTCCGGCCTTTGCTCGGCCCCGCCGTCGGGAAAGAGCAACAACGGCACCTTTTCGAACTCGCAATCCACGAACTCTCCGTAGGTATCGAACAACGACACCTTAGAGCCGGAAGTGCCCAGGTCTATGGCTATAACGTATTCGCTTTTACCGCGCGACACCTGCGTACCTCCTTCCACGTCCCCGGCCTGCGCCTTGAAGCCGCACTGATTCTGCTTGTTCCCCTTCCCCGGGTCTACCCGGAGACGGGCCAGGGAAGCGCCGTATTAAGGCCTACCCGCGTCGACGCGAAAGAATCTTCGCCAAAAATCGTTCCGGAGACTTACCTCTCCGCCCCGGCACCTACCTCGGAAAAGACGGGAAAGGCTTCTATAATACGTAGCGACGGGGCGGTTGAGCATGCCTACCACCGCTTTGAGCAAGCTCTCCATTTGAACGGCATCTATGCTCGGGTGGCGCCATACTAGGTGTTGGCCGTCGAAATGGCGATAAGGACGCCCAGATATGCCGTACTTCGCGCCGATTTCAAACCATAACGGCGTCTGGGGGAAAGGCGTTAAGACGCTAACTGTATAAATGTCTAAGGCCGCGCGTCTGAGAACGAGGGCGTCACGGAAGGTGTCCTCGGCGGTCATGTTGGGGAAGCCAATCATACAGGCGGCCAGCCGCACCAGCCCGCGTTTTTCTGCAGTTCGGCGCGCGAAGGCGTAGACCTCCTCCACCGTCTGCCTCTTGTCCACCGCGTCGAGGGCGTCCTGGTTCATGGATTCCAAACCGATATGAACGAAGCGCATACCCCGCTCGTACCAATCGTCCAGGTAGCGCAGGGCCGTCGCCGCCCGCGTTTGGCAATACCAACGGAACTTATATCGCCCCAGGAGCCGCGTAATCCGGTCGGCCGCTTCGGGGCGGCCTCCGAAAAACTCGTCCCCCGCGAAGATGTAGTTCACCCCAGCTTGTTTGTAGTATCGCAGGACGCGGTCGACGCTTTCGAAGCTGTAGTGGTACCTTTTTTGGTCGAACGCCGGCGTCTGGCAGAACGTGCATTTATACGGGCACCCGCGCTGCGTATAAAGCACGCCATAAGCGAAATGCCGAATGTTACCGGGGACGGTACGGACGTAGCCGATTATCGGGGGGACCTCGACGTCGTCTTCGCGGATGCCGCGTCCGAATAATTCCGCGAATACGTTCTCGCCCGGGCCGATAACGACCCGGTCCACGATTTGCGGAACGCGACCGTCGAGCGCGCCATAATTCCCGGCCCACGTCTCGCCGACCCCCTGGCGGCGCGCCTCGTCGGCCATTCGTTCTATCTCGTCTATCTCGGCCTGATAAAAACTGAACCCGACTATGTCCCATCCCTCTTTTAATTTCGCTACGTACTCATGCCACCGCGGATATTCGAGGATCTCGACTTCGGGGACGTTCTGTTTAATAAAACGCAGGCCCGGGTTGAAGTCGCGGGGCATACTAAAACGCGGGATACCCCGCGTAACGGAACCCAGCGAGTCGTTTACGTCCCCCTCGAATCTCCGAAAAACCGTGCACAACAGGACCTTCAGGTTCGTCGAACCCCGTTTCATAACTGTAACGCCCCCTCTCGAGTTACGGCCGCGCGGCGCCCTTATAGCGTCGCCGCCGTCACACCCACGCGTTGGTCTCGAAGACGTGGCAGCCGCGGCTCTTTATATCCTCTATGGCCTCGTCGAGCGAATCCGCGAGCGCGCTCCCCTCCCCCTCCTGGCAAAACGGGCAAGGCCGAAGGTAGCCGGGGGCAAATAACGATCGGTAGCTCGCCGCATACCCGGGTACTTTCATTACGCTGGTATAGACACGGTTAAAAATAGTAATTCACGCCGATTTGGAATTCCATTAATTGGGTATGCTTATCCGAACGATCGAAAAACTCGTTATGTTGAGCCACGACCGGGTTATCGAAGAGAAGCGTGTAACGCGGCGCCGCTTCAACGGCCCAATTTTCGGTGAAGTAATAACGGCCGCCGCCTTCCACGTAGAGGCCGCCGTACCAGTCTACGGCACTCGGATAGAGGCCCCCGCCGAGAGTGCCGGAATGGGATTGCGCGTATTCTTGGACGATAGCGGCGCCGCCGCCAACGAAAGGTCGAAACGCCCCGGCGCGAAAGGCGTAGTCCACGCCGAAAGTGATAACTAACATGGGGATGGACCCTATAATGCCTTCTTCCCAAACGTACTCGCGGTAGACGAAGTCGTTATACCCTAAACCGAATGCCACGTCGATGTCCTTGTATAGGCTGACCGTGAACCGCCCCCTAAAACCGGCGGGGCTTAACTTCTTACCGCCTTGTGCCGGTAATCCCGGCACCCCGTTCGCCGGAGCCACCACCCACCCCGGCGCGTAGAACACGCCTACCCCTAAATCAAGCGCCGAAGCCGCCGCCGATAACGCCGTTGTTAAGAGAATAATTACTCTCTTCATCTCGTCGCTCCTTATTTAAATAGCGCCTGCCCGCAGCCAAGGCCTCTTGCGCTCGCCTTCAATCCCCCGCGGTCACACCCGGGCGTTCGTCTCGAAGACGTGGCAGCCCCGGCCCTTCATCCCCTCTATAGCTTCGTCGAGCGAATCCACCAGCGCGCTCCCCGCCTCCTCCTGGCAAAACGGGCAAGGGTGCAGGGCGCCGCGGGAATCGACGTACAGGTAGCGGTGGCCGGCGCCGACGCAGCCGATTATCCGCTGGTAGTAGCCCGGGTACATCACGATGGGCAGCTCGCGGCATGCCCGCGCCGAGCTCGCCTGGACGAAGAACGCGCGGAGCACGTCTAGGTGTTCGGGCGCCAGCTCGACGTCCTTGTCGGCATACCTCCCGACCTTTCGCGGCTCCAGGATGCGGATGAAGCCCGCGCCCCAATCCCGGGCGAGGTACAAGTACCGCCACAAGTCCTCAGCAGTTACGAAATCCCGCGTCGCGCACAAATCGAGACACAGCGCCAGGCCCACCTTCCGGCTATTGGCCGCGGCCTCCCGCGCCCAACGGAACGAGCGGCCGTTCCCGCGGAACGCGTTATGGCGTCCTTCGTCCCAGTGGTCGAGACTTACGTTGACGCCCGTTAATCCCGCTTCTTTTAACCGAAGGGCTTTCTCGAGGGTCAAGGCCCAGCCCGACGTCAACAACCAAAAATCCGTTCCGGGACGGGCCGAGGCGAGCAGGGCGACGACGTCGTCGAGTCGGCACAATGGCTCGCCGCCGCTCAGCTGAATCTGGTCGAGCCCCCGGCGCTGGAACTTCTCTAATATTGCTTTCAACTGCTCCAAAGAGAGCAATTCCTTGCCGTCGAGGTTCTCCCACTCGAAGCAATGTTCGCATCGCAACGGGCACCGGCTCGAGACAGCGAAGACCATCGTCGAGAGGTGGCCCGGGTCCGGCCGGAAGGGCCGGATGCGGTTCATCTCGTTTTCGAGGAACGAGCGAAACGACGCCGATGGCCAGCCGGGCGCGTCCACGGACCAAAAATATCGGCCGCCCGCGCGAACGTATCTTAAGACCGGGAAGTCCCCCTGGAATAAACGGCGCTTCCCGATCAACTCCTTATAAACCTTAAGCGCGGCGAAAGGGTCGCGGTAAATCGCCAGCGCAGTCCAAAAGATATGCAGGGCAATCGCCAGTAAAACTAAATCCTTTTTCGGCCCCCACACCAGCGGGGGCCCGGGCGTCTCCCGGACCGCGGCCTTAGTACTCACGGCTCACCATCGCCCGGTAGTGATTCAGGAATAGTTCTTGGGAGAATTCTATGAACCTACCCGGTTTTTGGAACGAATACAGGAGCTTCAGGTCGGGCTTTCCTTGCGGGTTTCGGATGATCTCATAATGGCCTTTGGTATGCAGGACCGTCGAGCGGGCCAACCCCTCTGGCGGTTCCGGCGCCGCGAAAGTCAAGAACGCGTGCTCGCCGACGTTAGGTTGCACGTAGTAGTGGTCGTCGTCCAACCGAAGCAACGGAGCTACGTCCCGGCCTCCTTCGTCCACCGCGCTAGTTACCGGGACGATATGTATTCGCACCGGCTGGTCCGGGGAGCAATCGAGCGCGATGTAGTCAATTTCCCAGAACAGCGGCCCAAACTCGAGCTTGACCTTCACTTCGTCCGACGCGCCGGCCGGAAGATCGAACGCGAGAACGTCCCGCCTAGCGGCCATGGGGCCGGCGATGTGGTAATAGTCGACGAACCGCCAAGCGCCGCCGTCCTCGACGTATACCGCGAGCGGTATCCCCTGCTCGAGCGACCACCGGCGGAGCTCGTCGGCGGACGCGTCTTTCTGGTCCTCGAACCAATCGGCGTATGCGTCGCCGAAGAGCTCGCAGAATTGGCCGTACGCGTAATCGAGCCAAAAGGAATTCTTGGCTTGGATTACCAACTTCGCGCGCGTCGCTCCGCGGGGCCGCGCGAAGGTCATCACTATGCCGTCGACGTCCGCGTTCGCCTCCTCGGGAATCGCTCCCATATAGCATGCGCCGTCCGCGACGCCGACGCTCGCGAGAACGTCTTCGCCTCCGAGCGTCGCGGCATTCGCCAGAGATTGCGGCTCGGTCAACGTGTGGGCGACGCCGTACTTATCGACGAGGACCTCCGAGCCCGCCGGATGGTCGATTACCCACAACTCCGTGAGGTTGGTATGCTGGACCTCCCGCACCTCGTTCGCGAGCTTAAGGCGGTACTCGCCGTCAACGGCCTCCAACGCCGGCAACGGAAGGTAGTCGTGGCGCTCGAGCGGCGGATGCGTCGCGCCGCTGTAAATCTCGCCCGCGAACTCGTAACTCGAGCCGTCGTAGGTATAAATAAAAGGGCATGACGTTTTCGTAAGATAGACAATAATAGCTACTATGGCCACCACTGCGGCCAGGACGCCGACGCCGATGCCTACGCTGTAGAATATCGTCTTGCCCGTGCTGACGTCGTAGACCTCGACCCTGTCGATCGCCGCGAAAGGAACCGCCGTCCGCGCCGGGAGCGGTTCGGCTAACTCGAGCGTAGGTAGGGCATAAATATGCAGCTCCTGGTCTTTACTGCGGCGCGGTTCCTGCCGTTCTTTGTACGCGAACGCGTCGAGTTGGTCGGTCGTTATCTTAACGTCGTAGAGGTAAAACGTATCGAACCCCCGGTGCAATATCACGGCCTTCTCTTCGACCGGCAAAGCTTGGCCCTTCGGCAAAACGACGCGGTTATAGCCGGTGCAGCCGGCGAGTAGACAGGTTATTAATATCGTCACCACGAGGCGCAATAAATTTTTATCGATTTTCATCTTTCCTCCTCCTGGGGTTCTCGGCCCAGCGTTAGCGGAGGGGGTAAGGGCTAGCCCTAGAACGCCCACGACGGTCCAACGTCGAGGTTAACGCGCCAACTGTTACCCGCCTCGTTTTCGAAGCGATAATTTCGCTTGCCCCCCGCCAACTCGAGGCCGGCGTAAAGGGCTACCGTATGGGTAAGAGGGAAATAGCCCGTTCCCCGAAGTACACCCCATAAGCCCTCTTCAAAATTATCGCCGCTGACGACGATTTTGCCGCCCCCGCTGAACGTATAGTATAAAGGCGAGTCGGCCGCGTTCCACCGGGCGCCGTTGCTAAGACTTACCGGTAACCGGTTTTCGTTGCCCGATATTTCACTATTAACGTAACCGTAGCCGGCGCTAATCATGATGAAAGGGCGGAGTTTACCTTGGTTCATATAAATATAGTATTCGTTATTCCAATCTATACTCATTCTCGCGCCGCTGGCTTCGAACGCGGCGCCGCCGAGGCGCATGGCGTAACCTATCCAGGTCCGGTCGTACTGCGCCCAGAAGCCCGCGCCGCCGCCCCCGGCCGCCAAAAGTTCGGCTGAACCATAACGGGGCGGGCTGTAAATTTCGAATATTCCGGAAGCTAACGGCCCGAAACGCATAACGTGTTCGTCGCCGGCGTTGGGTAGCGACCCGGCGGCCGCCGCGGCGGCGAACCCCGCACCCGCGACGATAAGAAAGGTTTTCATTAATTAACCTCCTACCTAAACAACGCCTTCACGCGGCCCGGCGAGGCGGGTGCGCCGGCAGGGCCTTGCATATCCAGAAGTCGCCGTTGGCCTCGACGTCGAAGAACATGCGCCCCGGCCGGCACGCGGGAGGAATAAACGGGCGGCATTACGACAATAAATACGGTCCACAGGATTGCCCTCCTTTTGCGGACTTTATCAAGGTACGGCGATTTAATCACGAAAACGACGCCCCCCTTAATTGATCTTTCTGAACAAGCCGAGCGTCCGGTCGGCACATAAACTGAGTAACCCCGGAAACCAGCCGTGCTTTTCGGCGACGTCGCGGCAATGTTCGCCGGGTTGGGTGTTGGCAAACCACCATAAGGTGGCAATCTGAGGCCAGTTGCGGGTCCTGAAGCCCTTTTGAGTGACGAAATAGCACGAGTAGGTGCAACCGCCGCACTCGCGGCGGTGGCTGAAATTCGCCTTTCGCAATTTACTCCTGAAATCGGGCTCGAGGATGTTGATAGGCATCCGCGACGGCCGGTCCTGACAGATCCAGAAATCCCCGTTGGGCTTGACATCGAAGAACATCCGTCCGGCTCGGCATCCCCAATCGTAAACTTCTTTTCGATAATAGTCTTCCATACCCCGTTGGTAGAATTCGACCGAAAGAAGCGTGGGCGATTTACAGCGGCGCAGACTTTCCGGA
Source organism: Candidatus Zixiibacteriota bacterium (assembly GCA_011773985.1). GTDB lineage: Bacteria > RBG-13-66-14 > B26-G2 > WVWN01 > WVWN01 > WVWN01. Next base: position 72,999 of record WVWN01000051.1, read on the forward strand.
TCGACTTTTACCTCTGTCCCCGTTCGCAACCTGCCGGCCCCCACCATGACCAGGTTCAACCAGACTAGCGCGTTGGGGTATTCCCTTGCGCAGTAGGAGACGATGTCTTCTACCTGATCGCGGTTCGCCCGCGACACAGTAACGTTCAGCGTGAGTCGCTTTCCCCGAGGCAAGTAGTCGTTCAGATAGCGGATCGTCCCCAGGATCCTGGGCCCGACGTGGCTGAAGGGCAAGTCGTCACCTCGCACGCCGTCCACCGAAATAGCTATCTCCTTGACTTCGGACTCGAGCAGCTCGCCGTATCGTTCGAGGGGCATAGTCCCGTTCGACGTGACTTTCGTGTAGAAACCCTTGCGAGCGGCATAAGTTAGGATCGTTGCGACATCCGCGCGCAGGAGCGGTTCTCCTCCCCCCGAAACACTCAGCACGGCCAAACCCAATCGGTCGAGAACGTCTACGACGCGCATCATCCCCTCAGTGTCCAATTCCTCGAACTGCTCGTCCCGGGCGCGGCAGAACCGGCACCGGAGGTTGCACCTGTGGGTTAGCGCCAGGTGGGCGAAATAAGGACGGTCCCGAAATACGACGTTCCGGAACGTCCGCAATACGAACTTGGCCGACATCTTACACCTCCCCGGCCTTCGAGCTTATGAACTCGCCGCCGGCGCGCGGGCGGAATACACGCCCGGCGTTACGACGATCAATATGTTTTACGGCGTTGCCCTCGTTTTTCGCAAAGTTTTCAAACGGTGACGCTCTAATCGCGAAGACCGCGCCCCTTAATTAACCCTTCTAAACAAGCCGAGCGTCCGGTCGGCACAGAAACTGAGTAAACCCGGAAACCAACCGTGCTTTCCCGCGATGTCGCGGCAACGTTCGCCGCGTTGGGTGTTCACAAGCCACCATAAAATCGCCAATTGGTCCCAGTTGCGGGGTTCGAAACCTTTTTGAGCTATGAAATAACACGAGTAAACGCAACCGCCGCACTCACGGCGGTAACTGAAATCGGCTTTGCGCAATTTACTTTTGAAATCGGGATCGAGGACGTTGAGGGGAGTCCTGGGCGGCACGTCATTACAGAGCCAGAAATCGCCGTTGGGTTTGACCTCGAAGAAGGTCCGCCCGGCCCGGCATCCCCAATCGTAAATATCGGCGCGATAATAATCCTCCACCGCTTGGTTGTAGAATTCGAGATAAAGTAGAGCAGGGGATTTGCACCGCCGCAAGAATTCCGGGTTGACCTTCTCTTCCGTAGCTGTTCGTAATTTGCCGACGCCCACGGTGATCGGTTTCAGCCAAATCCCGGCCTTGGGGTATTCTTTAGCGCAGAAATCGACGATTTCTTCGACTCTATCCTGGTTGGCCTGCGACACCGTTACCGACAACGTGAGGCGCTTCTTTGGTGGCAGGTTGTCGTTAAGGTAGCGGATCGTCCTTAAAATTTTTGGCCCGATATGGCTGTACGGTAAGTCGTTGCCGCGTACGCCGTCCACCGAAAGGTTGATCTCCATGATTCCGGATTTGAGGAGTTCGGCATAACGTTTGAGGGATACCGTACCGTTAGTCGAAACCCTAGTGTGAAGGCCCTTGTCGCCTGCATAGTCCAATATAGTTGGCAAGTCGCGGCGCAGCAGCGGTTCCCCTCCCGAAATACTCACCACCGCCGCCCCAAGGCTATCGAAAACGTCGATAACTCGTTTAACCCCTTTCGTGTCTAGCTCGTCGTACTCCTCTTGCCAGATGCGGCAGAACCTGCACCGGAGGTTGCACCTGTGAGTGATTGCCAGCTGCGCGAAGTACGGGCGGTCACGAAATACGACGTTCCGTAACGTCCGTAATACGAACTTGGCCGACATCGTACACCTCTCGGGTTTGCCCCCTCACTAACTCCCGGGTTGCGGCCGGCGAGCCGTCGCTTATTTCAATTTGCCGAGCTGTATGCCGACGGTAACGCCGCCGAAAATCCTCTCTTTATTAAAATTCACGTGCGCAACCAACCCCAAACCGACGACGCGGCCTTTTATCGGCGCGAACCGGATTTCTACGGGTACGCCGACCGTGTCCGAATATTCTATATATCCCACGGTGTACGTCCACCATCCGTGGTGGACGGTATACTCGCGGCATTCTCCTACTCTTGCCCAAGCGACGCCGGCGCCAAGCCCAATTTTTCGAAGGGGGTAATACCCGAATAATAAACCTACGTCGAACCCCGTGGCGCCGCAACTGGCAGTAGTAGCGGATGCGGTACCTTGGTACCTGCCATGTTTTAAACCCAGCGCCGCGTTAGCCATGAGGCCGCTGCCAAAATTTTTTATAGCACTTTCGCCAAAGCCCAACCCCAAATAAAACCAGCCGGTCGTCCTAATTAACTTCCGTCCCGCCGTTTGCGGCCGCCCCGGCCGCAGCCGCGTCGGCCGTTCCGTTAGACTGTGCTGAAGCGCTGTCCGCCTCACTCCCCGCCGCTATCTCGGCCGGCAAACACCGCGCGAAAGAAGCCCATAGGACCAAAGAGGCCAACACAAACGGCCTCCGCGGCGCGCCTTTTTTGAAATGTAACATCTTATTCTCCCGAAGCCGTTCCACGTACGTAGCAGGAATACTAGCCGGTCTTCGTTATTAAAAACTTAAGGCCGTCACCTCTAACTTGAACGCTACATCCTCCGAATCGCGCGAACTAAGCGCATATGCCGCGCGTGCGTCCGCCTCGAAGCGCCCGCCGCTCTCGAAGGCGTACACGGGTTCTTTTATAATAGGTACGCTCCTAATTAACAGGATAGTACCGATGCCCGCGGCCGCGCCCCCTCCTAAATAAGCGGCCCATTTCCATGGGGGTATTATCAGCGTGTCACCCAAAAAAGGATTTACTTCCACCCAATTCGGCCGGCTGGTCGCGAAGATTACCGCGGTAAGACCGACCCCTAAAAGTACCAGGCCGGCTATAAACGTACCCTTTCTATTTTTAGCCGGCTCCAACAACGTGCCCTCTCTGTAGTATCCTTTTCCTGGCACGAAAACGATGTTCGGATCTGTCATTCCAGCGGACGGTTGCGGAAACTCGTAACCGCATCGTGAACAGCTCTCCGCCCGGAACCAGTTTTTCGTTCCGCACCGGGGGCACGTGGCGTAATCGTAAGCGTCGCTAATTCTGACGCCGGCCCAGGGGTCGTTGGCAGCTACTTCGGCCTCGCCCTCAGCCGCCGGCGCCTCGACCGGCAAACCCCAGGCGAAAGAACCCCAAAGAAGCAAAGAGGCCAAGACCGCCGGAAGGTGGGGAACGCTTTTTACGAAACCTGACATCGTCGCCTCCTTCACCGCGCGGGACCCGGCGCCCGCGAGTCGATTTTACATAAAAAACGACCAGCCGGTAAAAACAAAAAACCCGCTCGGCCTTTCAAGCCAAACGGGTACAAATAACTGCACCCCAACTATCGTCGCGGCGCGCGCGGCTTACGCAAATCGACGCCGTTACCGCCAAGCTTTAACTGCTACCTACCTCTTAAATCGACCGCCCGCCGAGATTAAAAGAGCGCGCAACACCACCATATTGAATAACGTCGTATCAAAAGTCAAGTAAAAAATCGGGGCCGCCGGCGCGGGAAAACGGGGCCGACCCGAAGGCCAGCCCCGACAAGGGGCTTAAGGCCCTTGTCTACCGGAACACCGCCTTCACGCGGCCTACGGAAGTAGGGACAACCGCGGTTTCACCTGCGGTAAATCGCAAAACCCGGTTAACCGGGGATACGAAGCTTATCCAAACGTACGTACCGTCGAAACAGCAGCCGCCGGGGTCGCCGTACCGGGCTACGTCGAATGAAGCCACCGTCGAACTCGAAGTGGTTACCTTTTTAACTATTCGCCGGCCCGTGGCGGGCCTATCGACAACCCATAAATGGTCGCCGCCCCGCCAGTCATAAGCGAGGTCGCGGGGGGCGGCACTGGGTACTATGTATCCGGAATAAACGGAACCGGTTGTGGGGTGCATTGTAAAAATGCGATTCGCGTTCCAGTTACTCTCGTAAAGGGTAGAGGAATTTTTATAAGCGAGACCAAAGGGGTATCCTGTGGGCGGGTTAGCGTATACGGCAAAAGACCCGACTTGGGTACCTGCTGTCGTAAACCTTCTTATTAACCCAGGATTATAACCGAGGGACCAAATGTACCAAGTAGCGCCGATTTGGCCCGCAGCTAATCCGTAAGTAAAACCGCCGTGAAGCGACCGAAAGTTACGGACCACGGAGCCGTTCGTCCTGCATTGATATATACGATGGTTGGAGTGGCAAGCTACCCATACGTAACCGGTCCCGTAACTTTGCCAAGCTAAACCCATTGGGTCGGTAGCGGGGCTATAGAAAGAACTTACCAGACTCCCTACGGCGCCCGCGGTCCCCACGAGAACGAAGAAGAAAAAAGTGAAAGCTGCTGATTTAAACATTTAGTGCTCCTTTCGCTTCCTTAGACTAAAAACGTTAAAAAAACCCCAGGCCGGCCTTTAGCCGAACCTGGGTAATATTTCGCAACGCGCGGCGCGCGAGGCGCCGTGCCCTCCTCTCACCTTCGTTTCCTCCAACCCGGGTATAACCCTAACCCCCTTAGGAAATCCGCCCGGCTAAGCGTGAACGTGCCCTCGAGGGCCATTATGAAACGAAGAAAGACCTCGGTCAAGTAAAAACTATTCGACCGGCTTTTCGCGGTCGGTTCCCGACGCCGTTATGTGCTCACGATAACGCGGGTTTAAAGAACATACGAAACCTACTGCGCTTCTTATCGCGTAGCAAACCTTCTGTTCGCTTAACAGAGGGTTAGAAAAAACGTCTCCTGCTCCGACAGACGGTAAGAACTAAGCCGCTGGCCGTTACCCATCTTTCGGTTTGACCTCGCCGCCGCGTTTAGTTATAGTATAAAGGGCGCCGGGGGCGTAGCGCAGGCCGGTAGCGCGTCTGCTTTGGGAGCAGAAGGTCGGAGGTTCGAGTCCTCTCGCCCCCACAACGTACAAAGAAGCCGCCCGAATGGGCGGCTTCTGCTGTCGTACACGTAGCCCTCACTCGATCGTCAAAGATAACCCGACAAACGCTACCTTTCCCGCGGCCCCGTAGCCACCGGCTAGTCTGAGGTCGACGTTGCGCCAGAGGTT
>WVWN01000051.1:78287-79880 GCA_011773985.1 Candidatus Zixiibacteriota bacterium
GGCCTCCGGTTTATGGTAAACGGTTACCTTATGGGGTTGGCCCTCGGGGACCGCGACCTCGCCGCCCGGCAGGATGCCGACCTCGACTTCCTCGCCGCCCTTGGTCTCGACGTGCACGACGCGCGAGCCCGCGGGCCAATCGCGCATTATTTCGTCGGCCTTCGCAGGCCGGTGGAACGGGCTGAGCCGCCGGAGCGCGGAGGAGGTTCGTTCCTCCTCGACGGTGTGCCAACCGGGAGGAGGAGCCGCGGCCGGCCGCCCGGGCGGCTCGGCCGGGCCATCCCCCCTCGTAAAGAACCACCGTATCGCCATCGCCGCGATTATGACGACCGCGGCAAGCAGCACCGGCACGGCGAACCGTTTTAATATCTTCACGGGTAAAGCACCCCCTTCGGGTTGCGCCCGAAAAAAGTCGGCAGATACCCAATTGCGTAATGTTCGGCTACGACCGGCAACTGGTGCGTCATATCGAGCGGCTCGGTCAACGTACCGTCGGGAAGCAACACGCGCTCGCGATGGAACTCCCTTTTCCCCGGGCCGAAGACGCCGCCGTCGCGGTTGCCGTCGCGGGGGTCGCGCTGATAACCCCACTCGTGCGCGTTATCAACCCACAGACAGGGACCGGGTGGCAAACCGGCGAGTAGGTTAAACCACGGATTCGGAAATACTCTACCTCCGACCTTCGTTGCGCCTTCCAGGGTTTTGACGAGCAGCCGCATTTTCGCCAAGAGTTTCCTGGCCCGGGTCGCTTTGCCCGCGGAGAGAAAATTGAGGTAAGTAGTAGCGGCGCGCATCATCAACAAATTAGCCCGGTAATACTTAGCGCGGGTATACGCCGAGAGGTTATGGCGGGCCCACCACAATTCCACCAGCAACGTTACGTAATAATAATGCCACCGCGCGAGTTCCGGCCGGTTCCTCCAGCTCAACTTCCGGCCGCCGAACCGGGGTGCGCGTATTTTGGCGGCGGTCATCGCCGAGAGCAGGTGCCCCGGTATCTGCATGTCGTTCGACGTATCTATCCCGTAAAGCTCTACGCAACGGTAGAAGTCAATCTTTTCGCACGCCGCCCACAGCTGCGCGCCGCAAACTGGCGTCTCGCCCAACTGCCGATATAGTCCTTCGACCAACGGGACGAGAACCCACCGCCCCTGCCATAGGAGCAGTATCGCCTGCAACAGCGTGAGGAAGCACGAGTCGCCGGTGTCAGCGCATTTACCGTTCTCGTCTAAATTCGCGACGAGCTTCGCGTTAGGATGGTTGACGTAGTAAACCATTGCCTCGTGTCTCCGACTACCGCCGCGACGAACAACAGCGGCACGGCGAGCCGCTTTAACATCTTCACGGGTAAATAATCCCCTCGGAAGGGATGAGCAACGGGTCCCCGCGCCAGACGACGTACGTGGCGAATGCCGGCGGACTCGCCATAGGCCCGAGCGCCCGGACGCGGTCCCAGTCGAAGAGTAGGCCCGGGTCCGTCTTCGAGTAGTGGATATTGCCGTGGGCGAGGATGCCGCGGAAATTTCCAAGTTCCTCTATCTCGTACGCGTCGCCGCCGTGCTTTTTACCTATGTGCGGGTCGCAGCCGAGCCA
>WVWN01000045.1 GCA_011773985.1 Candidatus Zixiibacteriota bacterium
AATAAACATAAACCGTCCGCTTTAGCGGACGGTACTAAGCCGCGGAACGCGTGAGCCGCCGGTTTCAACCGGCGGCGGGGAGGATGTTGGCTTATGGCCGTCATACACGTAGCCGAGGATATTGCAAAGCTCGTCCAAGAACAGAAGTCGACTACAGCGGCGTTTTTATTAAATTACCACGTCGTCTTCCGGACGAAGCGCAACCGCCGCTTCCTCGAAGGCGAAGTTGGCCAGGAAGGCCTTACGTTAATACTCGATGTCGCCGAAAAACGCGGCTACAAAATACTCGCCGCGGCGCTTATGCCGGACCACGTACACCTCGTCGTCGCGCTAACGCCCTCCGACCGGGTTAGCGACGCGGTCCGATATTTCAAAGGGACGACGGCCAGACTACTCAGGGAAAAATTCCCCCGTTTGCGCGACGCGACCTCGAGCCTTTGGAGCGAGGGGTACTACGTCGAGAGCGTGGGGTTAAAAAACGTAAAACAGGTACTAAGTTACGTATCGCGCCAGGAAGAGCACCACCGGGACGACTAGGACGTCACCCGCCGGCTTAAGCCGACGGCGTACGCGGAGCGGTTGAGTCACCGGCCCTTGAAAGGGCCGGTATCGGACTTTGCGCCGACATCCCCGTCAAGGACGTGGCCGAGCTGGTGGCGGAGAGCGTAGGGTAGCGCTAGCCACGCCCTTTAGCCAGCGGGGCTTGACGCCGAGGCGCTTTTATGCTATATATTCAACGAAGAAGCGAGCATTGATTATGAACCACCACGAACCGGCCAGCATAATAATCATAATTATCGACCTTCCCGGGTCGGGCCGGCTAAGTATGCCCTGAGACGAAATAACATAAGTTAATTCCAGAGCCGGCCCCGAGGCCGGCTTTTTCGTTAGCTAAATCCGCCACACGCGTAAGAAATTTAACTTGACTTAAGAGGAACGTTCTTGTAAAATTCGCGGCTAAACGCCGCCTCACCTCGGAGGCGCAGCCATGACGGACTACAAAGATACGCTCAACCTGCCCAAAACGGCTTTCCCGATGAAGGCCGACCTCGCTCGCCGCGAGCCCGAGACGCTCGCGTTCTGGGAGGAGCTCGACATCTACGACAAGATCCGCGAGGCCCGCCGAGGCCGCGACTTATACGTCCTCCACGACGGCCCGCCCTACGCCAACGGCCTCATCCATATGGGGACCGCGCTCAATAAAATACTCAAGGATATCGTCGTCAAATCGAAGACGATGGCCGGCTTCGACGCGCCGTACGTACCCGGCTGGGACTGCCACGGCCAACCCATCGAGCACGAGATAATGAAGGAGATCCGGGCCAAAGGCGAGGACGTTGAACCCGCCGAGGTCCGCGCGCGCTGCCGTGCCTACGCCGAGAAGTACATGGCCCTCCAGCGCGAGGATTTCAAACGCCTCGCCGTCTTCGGGCCCTGGGCCGACGCGTACCTCACGATGGACGCGCACTACGAGGCCACGGTGCTCGGCGCGTTCCGGCAAATGGTACGTGACGGGCGCGTATACCGCGCGCTTAAACCGGTACACTGGTGTTATTCGTGCGAGACGGCGCTGGCCGAGGCCGAGCTGGAGTACAAAGACGTCAAGTCGCCGGCGGTGACGGTCCGCCTCGAAATCGTCGAGGGCCTGGACGAGCTGCGCGCGCAAGCCCCGACGTACCTCGTCGTATGGACGACGACGCCCTGGACGTTGCCGTCGAACCTGGCCGCGGCGGTCGACGCGAACTACGATTACGTCGCGGCTCGAGCGGGCGACGCCGTCTACGTCGTCGCCGAGTACCTGCTGCCGGGAACGATGGCCGCGGCGGCCCTCGGCGATTATGAGATTATTAAAAAATTTAAAGGGGCCGGGCTCGCGGGCGTGAAATACCGCCACCCCTTCGTCGAGCGGGTCTCGCCCGTTATCACGACCGACTTCGTGACGCTGGAGCAGGGCACGGGCGTCGTGCACGTCGCGCCCGGCCACGGCGCCGAGGACTTCTACGCCGGCCAACAGTACGGCCTGCCCATCCTCTCGCCCGTCGATGACCGCGGCCGCTTCACCGAAGAGGTCCCCGAGTACGAGGGGACGCTCGTCTTCGACGCCGACCCCCTTATCGTCGAACGGCTGCGAGAGGCGGGGGCGCTGTTAAATTACGAGGAGCTCGAGCACTCGTACCCGCACTGTTGGCGCTGTAAAAGCCCGCTCCTGTTCCGGGCGACGAAGCAGTGGTTCCTCGCGATGGACGTGCTCGAGCTGCGCGGCGCCGCGCTCAAAGAGATCGAGAAGGCCGAATGGATACCGCCCTGGGGCCAGCAGCGCATCGCGGGCATGGTAGAGAGCCGGCCGGATTGGTGCATCAGCCGCCAGCGGAACTGGGGCGTCCCCATCCCGGCGCTCTATTGCGCCCGGTGCGGCGAGGCCCACCTCGGCGACGATTTTCTGGGCCGCGTCGAGGAGTTGGTGGCGCGAGAAGGCATCGAGGCGTACTGGAGGGCCACGGCTAAAGAACTCGCCGGCGACGCGCGGTGCGATAAGTGCGGCGGCTCGAGCTGGCACAAGTCCGAAGACGTTCTCGACGTTTGGCTCGAGAGCGGCGCGAGCCACCTCGCGGTCCTAAACGATCGTTACGGCTTACCGTGGCCCGCGGACCTCTACCTCGAGGGCTCGGACCAGCACCGCGGCTGGTTCCAGCTATCGCTGTTGGTCGCGCTGTGCACCAAAGGCACGGCGCCCTACCGCGCCGTAATCACGCACGGCTTCATGCTCGACGCCGACGGCAAGGCGATGCACAAATCCGCGGGCAACGTCATACCGCCGCAAGAGGTGGTCGAGAAATACGGCGCCGACGTGCTGAGGCTGTGGGTTGCGTCCGAGGATTACCGGACCGACATCCGCCTCTCCTACGAGCTCCTGGACCAAGTCGTCGAGACCTACCGTCGCATCCGCAACACGGCGCGTTTCCTCTTGGGAAATTTAAACGACTTCGACCCGGGAAAGGACGCGCTGCCGCCCGAGGACTGGCTCGAGCTCGACCGCTTCGCTTGGCAGCGCTTCAAACGTCTCGCCCAGCGAGTATACCGCGCGTACGGGCGTTTCGAATTCCACGTAGTCTATCACGCGGTCCACAACTTCTGCGCCGTCGACCTGTCGGCCTTTTACCTCGACGTAATCAAGGACCGGTTGTACTGCGAGGCGCCGAACGACCCGGCGCGCCGCGCCGCCCAGAGCTGCCTCTACCTGCTCGCGCGCGGCCTGGCTAAACTCCTCGCTCCCGTCATACCGCTGACCGCGGAAGAGGTGTGGCAACATCTTCCCCGCGACGAGCGCGAGGCCGCGAGCGTCCACCTCGCGGAATGGGACGACGTGGAAGTAACGGCCGAGGATGACGAACTGGACGAGAAGTTTTCGCGGTTGACGAAAGGCCGCGGCGCCGTGCTCAAGGCGTTGGAGGAGGCCCGCGGCGCGGGTTCGATAGGCCACCCCCTCGAGGCCGTAGTCACATTGACGGCCGACGGCGACGTCTACGACCTGCTCGCGGCCGAGGACAAAAATTTACCGACGTACTTTATAACCTCGCGGGTAAAATTGGAAAGGGGAGGCGCCGGCGACGGAGGGATAGAAGTAACGGTCGAAAAAGCGTCCGACGAAAAATGCCGACGGTGCTGGCAACGCCTACCCTCGGTAGGCGAGGACGAGGACCATCCGGACCTTTGCGCGCGGTGCCGGGGAGTAATGCTCAAACTCGCGCGAAAGTAACAAAGGGCCGCCGCCCGCCCTCAGCTCGAGGTAAAATATGAACAAGCGGGAAAGAAAAAAATTCGAGAAGCTACTCCTCGAGATACGCGAGCAAAAAGTTGCCTACATCGCGATGCTTCGAGAGCTCGCGATCTCCCGGACGCAGCGGGACGCCAGCGGCGACATCTCCGCCTTCACCTCCCACCCGGCCGACATCTCGAACGAGTCCGACGAACGCGAAAAAGTCGCGTCGTTGATTACGCGGGAAAGCGAGATACTAAAAGAACTCGACGCGGCCTTGGAGCGCATCAACGACGCCACGTACGGGAAATGCGACATATGCGGCGGCGACATTCCCCCCGCGCGTCTGCGGGCGTTGCCCTTTGCCACGTTATGTGTGAAGTGCCAAACCGAAGCAGAAAAAGGCTAAGCGGCCCTCGGCGTTACGCGGCCGCGGCCTCGTTCGCCGCGGCGCTGATCGCCGCCGATCAAATTACTAAATACCTCGTCGTAAAAAGCCTTTGGCCCGGGCAGCTCGTCGAAGTAATACCCCGCTTTTTCAACCTCACGTTATCCCATAACGCCGGCGGCGCCTTCAGCCTCCTTGCCGAGAGGCCGTTGCTCTTCACGGTCCTCTCGGTGGTGGCCGTGGCGCTGCTCTGCTATCTCTTCACGCGCCTGGAGGGCAGGACCGCCTCTTCTTTTGCCGCCGCAGCGATATTCGCCGGCGCCATCGGCAACCTGAGCGACCGCTTCAGATTAGGCTACGTGGTGGATTTCGTGGACCTGCACGTCGGGCCGTGGCACTGGTACGTATTTAACGTCGCCGACGCGGCCATCACCGTGGGCGCCCTTTCGCTCTTCGTGCTCACCTTTGTGGGCGAACGCCGTAAAACCGCCAAGGCCGGCGAAAAACCGCGGGCCGGGAAAGCTGAAAACGGCTAGCCGCGCAACGGCGCCGGCCCGGCCGAGTCTAACCGGAATTCGGGAAATCGCTTGAAATTTTATGCTAAAAAAAATATTGACACGGGCCTTAGGAGTTGGTATATTAAAAATATAGTATAACGCTAAACTAAAGGAGGTGTACTCCGTAATGCGCAGTTTCATAGTCTTTATTCTCGTAGCTTTATTCGCCTTCGGCGGCCTTATGCTCGTAGGCTGCAAGAAAAAGGAAGAGCCCGCCGAAACGGTCGAGACGGCTGAAGTAGCGCCCGAGACGCCGGTGGAACCGGTCCCCGAGACGCCAGCCACGGTTGAAGAACCGGCCGCTCCGCCTGAAGGGGAAGCGCCTGCGCCCGAGGGCCCACCTGGCGAAGGTGAATAATCGACGGCTCGTTAGCCAAGCCGATTCGACGGGGCCGCGAACGCGGCCCCGTTTTACGACGCTGCTTGTTCGGAGGGACGATTTGTGCTATCATCTCTCGGCAAAAAACCGGGCAACTCAACTACGCTAACGTCCGAATAGAGCACTATGTCCCCCTTAAAGGTTAAAGATAAAGAATATAGCTCGCGGTTGATCCTCGGCACCGGTAAGTACGACGACCTCGAGGTCATGAGGAAAGCCTTCGAGGCAAGCGGTACCCAATTGGTAACGGTCGCGGTCCGGCGCATCGACCTGGACGCGGTCAAGGCGGGGAAGCCGTCCCTCCTCGACTACGTCGACGCCGAAAAAATCGAAATATTACCGAATACCGCCGGGTGCTATACCGCCGAGGAGGCGGTACGCGCCGCGCGCCTCGGCCGTGCCGCGGGGTTCTCCGACAAGGTGAAGCTGGAGGTCATCGGCGACGAAAAGACGCTACTGCCCGACAACGAACAACTATTGCGCGCCACCGAGACGCTGGTCAAAGAGGGCTTCGTCGTCCTGCCGTATACCAACGACGACCCCGTCGTGGCCAAGAGACTGGAGGAGGCCGGCGCCGCGGCGGTGATGCCGCTCGCCGCGCCCATCGGCTCCGGAATGGGCATCCAAAACGAGCTCAACATCCACTTCATCCTCGAGGCGGTCTCGGTCCCGGTAATCGTGGATGCGGGCGTGGGCACGGCCTCCGACGCCTGCCGCGCCATGGAGCTCGGCATAGACGGCATCCTAATGAACACCGCGGTCGCCCAGGCAAAAGACCCCGTCAAGATGGCGGAGGCGATGCGCGACGCCGTCGTCGCCGGTCGGCGGGCGTACGAGGCGGGCCGGATTCCGAAGAAACCGTACGCCTCTGCCTCGAGCCCCGTCGAGGGCGTCGTCCGATGAACGTCGTCTTCGTCACGCCGGACGAACCCGACGAGAAGCGATTGATCGGCCTCGCCGAGGAGGCGTTGGAAGGCGGCGTGGACGCGGTCCAGCTCCGCCGCAAAGGGGCCGCGGCGCGCGAGCTTTTCCCCCTGGCCAAAATAATCCGTGAAATCGCCGACCGCGTCGGCGCGGCGCTCTTCGTCAACGACCGCGCGGATGTCGCGCTCGCCGCGGGGGCCGCGGGCGTGCACCTCGCGGGCCACTCGCTGCCGGTGGCGGCCGCGCGCGCAGTCATGTTGCCCCCCCTCAAAGTCGGCGTCTCCTGCCATAGCGTCGCCGAGGCCATGCAGGCCCAAACCGAGCGGGCGGACTACGTCTTCTTGGGAACGATCTTCCCCTCGCCGTCCAAGGCCAACGCCAAACCGGTAGGCCTCGAGGAACTAAGCCGGGCGCGCCGCGAGGTGACCATCCCCATAATCGCCATCGGCGGGATAACGCTCGAGAACGTGGGCGCCGTGCTCTCGGCGGGCGCGGACGGCGTCGCCGTCATATCGGCCATAGCCGCCCACCGGTCGCCCCGCGAGGCCGCGGAAACGTTGGTAGACGCGGTCAAGTCCTGGAGGGGAGAGAAACGACCCACGATCGAGGTACCGGAATAAATGCGAAGGAGGCCGCGGGCATTCCCTCTCGGCCGCGAAAGCGGCCTTTTTATTTGAAATCGGCCGGGCAAAAATATAATATAAACTTAAACGTAAAAATTTAACTTGGCGGATATGGGCTTGGGCAACACCCCTAAATCGTTGCAGGACCTGGCCGCGGCCCTGGCGGCGTACTGGGCCGAACGGGGTTGCGTCATCGTTCAACCCGCGGACGTGGAATCGGGCGCCGGGACCTTCCACGCGGCGACGTTCCTCCGTGCGCTCGGGCCCGCGCCCTGGCGGGCGGCCTTCGTCTCGCTCGCGCGTCGCCCCCGTGACGGCCGCTACGGCGAAAACCCCCACCGCCTGTACCTCCACTACCAATACCAGGTCGTGTTGAAGCCGGCCCCGGAAGACGTCATGGACCAATACCTCGAAAGCCTGCGCGCCATAGGCATCGAACCCGAAAGGCACGACCTGCGCTTCGACGAGGACGATTGGGAGTCGCCGACGCTTGGCGCCTGGGGCCTGGGCTGGCAAGTTTTGCTCGACGGCATGGAGATAACGCAGTTCACCTATTTCCAGCAGATGGGCGGTTACGACTGCGAGCCGGTTACGGTCGAGCTTACCTACGGCCTCGAGCGCATCGCGGCCTTCCTCGCCGGCGTCGACAGCCTTTACGACATAGCTTGGGGCGCGGGCAAGTCGTACGCCGACGTCCGGCGCGACGAGGAGCGCGAACACTCCATCTACGCCCTGGACGAGGCCGACGCCACGATGCTCTTTCGCCTTTACGAAATGTACGAGGCGGAATGCCGACGGCTGGCGGAAAAGGGATTGGTCTACCCGGCGCACGATTACCTCCTGAAATGCTCTCACGCCTTCAATCTCCTGGACGCACGCGGCGCCATCGGCGTTACGGAGCGCGCGAACTACATAGCGCGTACGCGCAACTTGGCCCGTGCGGTCGCCGCCGCGTGGCTCGCAAAAGAGGAAGGAGACGAGCCCCAAAGCGATGCCGGATAAACGTCGCGACTTTCTGCTCGAGATCGGCTGCGAGGAGCTGCCGCCGTCGGCCGTCGCCCAAGCCCGCAAAGAATTATCCAAAGGGCAAACCGAACGGGCGTTAGAACAGGAACGCTTGACCCCCGAAACAGTAAAAGCGTTCGCGACGCCGAGGCGCATAGTACTCCTCGTGCGGGGCATCCCCGAGCTACAGGAAGCCAAGACGGAAAAAGTAATCGGCCCGCCGAAGGGCGCCGCCTACGACGCTGGCGGGAGACTTACCGCTGCCGGCCGAGGTTTTCTAAAAAAATGGAAATTGAACGAAGCCGACGCGGCGGTAGAAGAAACGGACAAAGGCGAGTACCTTGTCGCGAATGTACAATCCCCGACCCTCGACGCATCCGAAACGTTACGCCGCGTTTTACCCGAATTATTCTTGCCGCTGGCGGCGCTGACCAAAATGCGTTGGCCCCAAAGCACCGAACCTTTCCCGCGCCCCATTCGTTGGCTGGTATCCTTTTTGGGCGGAAAAATAATACCACTCGAGTTTGCCGGCGTTAAGGCCGGCGCCCGCTCCTATGGCCACCGGACCATCGCGCCCGGGCCGAAGGACCTCGCCGCCGTCTTCGACGAGGACGGCACGATAGACCTCGAGCGCCTAAAAGAATTCTACGCGAGGGAGCTCGGCGTCGTCGTCGACGTGGAGGACCGGCGGCAGCGAGTGGCCGCGCAATTGAAGAAGATAGGGCTTTCCGCGGATTACTTCGACCGCGCCGACTATCACGCGAAGTGGACGCTCGCGCGCGTTTTGGACGACGTCGAGTTGCCGTCGCTCGTTGCCGGCGCCTTCGACGAAAAATACCTGGCGCTGCCGGCCGAGGTCGTCGAGGCCGCGTTGCTCGGGTATCTCCACCTCTTCCCTATTAAGAATAAAAAGGGGGAACTCGAGCCGCGCTTCTTCGCCGTACACAACGCCCGGGCCGAGGCGGAAGACAACGTCCGCGCCGGCCTCGAGCGCGTCCTCGCCGCGCGCCTCGCGGACGCCGCCTACTTCTGGGAGGTCGACAGGCGAACGCCACTCGAGGACCTGGCCGCGGCGCTGGCAGGCGTAGTCTTCGCGGAGGGCGCCGGGACGCTGGCGGACAAGGCGGCACGTTTGGAAAAGTTGACCGCGGCCCTGGGCGACGAGCTGAATTTAACGGAGGAGGAAAGGAAGAACCTCGCACGGGCCGCGGCGCTCTGCAAAGCGGACCTAACCTCCCAAATGGTCCGCGAAAAAGAATTCGCCCACCTCCAGGGGACGATGGGCAAACTCTACGCCGAGGCCGCGGGGGAGCCGGGCCCGGTCGCGGCCGCCATCGGCGAACATTACCGGCCCGTCGCCGCCGACGACCCACTTCCCGCGACGAAGCTCGGCCGGGTACTTTCGCTCGCCGACCGCCTCGACACGCTCGTAACGCTCTTCGCCGCGGGCCACCGGCCCACGGGCGCGAGGGACCCCTTCGCCCTCCGGCGCGCCGCCATCGGCCTGTGCCGACTGCTCCTCGAAGACGACGAAAACGTCTTCGCCAGTTTGCCCATCGAGGGTTACGTCGCGCAAACGGCCTCGACGGCGCACGCCGCCGAAGGCATTCGGCGGGAGGCTGAAGAATTCATCCGGACCCGCCTGGAACAAATCTTCCTCGAGCGGGGCTTCCGCGACGACATGGTGGACGCGGTCCTGGCCCTCCCGAATTGCCGGCCCGCGGATGCGCTCGGGCGCCTGTCCGCGCTCGCCGCGCTCTACGGTAACCGCGGGGAATATATCCGCCTCGCGATCGCCTTCAAAAGGCCGATAAACATACTGCGCCAAGGCCGTGAGCGGGGCTTGAACTGGGGCGACCTCGACGAGAAGTTAATGACGCAAGACGAGGAAATAAAATTGCTCGCGGCATATCGGAAGGCCGAACCGCGAATCCGCTCCGCGGTCGCGCGGGGCGACTACGACGCGGCGCTCAAGCTCCTGGCCGCGATGCGCCCTACGGTCGATAAATTCTTCGACGAAGTTATGGTCATGTACGACGACGAGCGGCTGCGGGCCAACCGACTCGCGCTGATGCAATTGCTCGCGGACCTCTTCCTCTCCTTCGCCGACTTCACCCGCCTCCGCGGCGAGGAGGAATACGAGTAAAACGGGCCTCCCGGGAGAACTTATAAGAAATAAATTTTTTACAACCCATGGTAATCGTCCATAGGAAACTGGTCCGCCCGCGGGTCGTAAAAGCCGTCAGTTACGGTTTAATTAGCGCCACGCTCCTGGGCCTCACGCTCTGGGGTTATTATAAACACCGCGCCGCGCGCGTCCCGCTCGAGGTGAAACGCCCCGAAAGGGAAGAGGCGCCGCCGGCCGCGGGCTTCGACCGTCGCTTAGCTTACGCCACGGAGCAAGAACTGCTGGCGCCGCCCGCCTTTCCCTGGGCCCTCGGCGCCATCTCCCGCCTCCCGCGTGCCGACGTTATTTCCCTAAACGTTATTCGTACCGCGGAGGGAACGGAACCCCCGGCGAGACTCGCCGAGATGTTAGCCGCGGGACTGGCGGAACAAGCTCCCACCATAGCTCGTCCCTTTACGCTCGCGACGTCGCCGCCGTATCTTGTGACGCCGGTTACGGTCCGACTCGAAATCGAATTGGGCGAGGCCGGCGCCACCACGGCCGCGGCCGTGACCGGCGCCCCCGCCGACTTGAACGCGCCGTTCGCGGAGAGAGCGGCTCACCTCGTTTTCCCGCCCGGGGCCGAGAACACCTCGTTCGCGGCGACGGTCACGTTAACACCTTACCCGTACGACCGGCTCTCGGCGAGCCGCGGCGGCAAGGCCGTAAGCGAAGAGGAATATCGCTCGCTCTTCCGCGCGCTCCAGTACAACTCGTTCCCCCTATACGACACGGTCCTCGCCGTCGCCCCGGGGATAATAACGGCGGAAAGCGAAACGCGCGTCTCCTTCGTCGTAGGCAAAGAGGGCCACCCGGGCGCGGTAGCGCTCGAGCCGCCCCAATCGCCGGAAGCCGAGGAAGCCCTCGCCGCCACCCTTGCCGAAATCTACCTGCCCAAAAAGCTCGCCGGCGCCCGCGTGGAATTCGTTATCGGGGGCTCGTAAAGACTATGGCTCGCGGCGCGACTTACCGAACAAACTTTTGGATAAAACTTGCCGTCCCGGCCGCGCTCACGGCCCTGGCTTTGTCCTCCTGCGGGCCGTGCGGCAAAAAACCCGAAGGGGGCAAGCCTACCGCCGCGCCCGAACCGCCGCCCGGGCCCCTTGCCGTAACTACGTCGAAAACGGCGTACCCCCGCTACGACGTCGTCGAGGTCCGCGTTGACGTCAACGCTCGCGCGCTCGGCGACGTCGCCGGCGACGACCTGCGGGGCGTGATAACTCGCGACGGCAACGCGGTTACAACGGTAGGCAAAATAAAAGAGCTGAGGTGGCGAAAGCGGGAGGACGGCTCGTTCGTAGCACGCTGGCCCATTCCCTGGAACCCGCCGCTCGGGAAGTACCGCGCCGAGGTGGTCGCCGATACGCGCGCCGGGCCCACCGAAGCCGCGGCCGATTTCACCATCGTCGGCCGCAAACCGAAAAGGCCCGCCAAACCGCTCTGCGTGGTAACGCTGGAGTCGGACGGCAAGTGGGGACGCCTCCGCGTCGCCTCGCCGGGCGAAAACCGCGACTGGCGGGCGCTCGTCGACTGGGCGGACTTCATGGGCGCGGACGCGTTCTTCTCGCTCGTCGGCATTACGAAAGGGATGTACGGGCCCACGATGGAGAAGCCGTGGTATCAATACAACCTCGACTTCACGCCCAAGCTCGCCGACGAATGCCACGCGCGCGGCATCAAGTTCGGCGGCTGGCTCGGCGCCTTTCTGCCTTACGGTAAAACGCAAGTGCCGCTACCCTACAAGTTCTCGCGCAACCTCGTCGAGGGCGAGTTCTGGTACACTCTGCACATATCGCTGAACGACGAGCGCCGCTTTCGCCAAGTGGTCGAGCTCGCGCGCAAACTTCAAAACGACCCCCGCTACGATTACGTCGGCCTGGATTACGTCAGGACCGGCTTCGGCGGTTACGAGCTGGTGGACGAGTTCATCGCCGACCTCGCCCTCGACGTTCCCGCGGACTGGAGCCAGCGCTCGCTCGAGGGCAAGATGTGGTGGTTGGTAGGTAAGCTGCGCGGCCGCGACGAACGGATGATCGAGCTGTGGCAGTGGTGGCGCGGGCGCAAAGTCGCCCTAACCGTTAAGAGGATTAAGGAGGAGGCCGGCATTACGAAGCCGCTGTTTACCTTCACGCTCGGTTGGGAGATGGGGCACCAGCACGGCCAGGACATACTGATGTTGAATGACGCCGGCGTGGACTACGGCATGGTGATGCTGTACGACGCGACGAAGGACGAGTTCGATTACCTCATAAAACGCTGGCCCGAATACCTCGAGCAAGGGCAAGTGAACGCGATACCGGGAATAAGCGTCGACTGTTACCTATTGCAGAACAAATGGAACCCGGGCGTGAACCAGCCGTACGAGATGTTCGACCGGTACGTGGCCGCCGTAAACGGCTTCTACGGCCGCGGCGACGTCGAGGGGCTCTTCTGGCACGACTTCGAGCGCGCGCTGTACTCCCGCCGCGGCGAGGAATTCACCTGTATGGATTACGCCGTAGTCGGCGCCGCGGCCTTCACCCGCCTCCGCGAACGGCACCGTACGATGCCGCTCAAGATACGCATAAACCGCGTCGTCGGCGGCCCTCGCGTCGACGTCTCCCTCGAAAACGTAAGCAAAAAGGTCCTCCGCGACGTCGACGTCTTCCTGGCCCGAACCGGCGGCATAAAGCCGTATCACGCGAGCCGCGCGATGGTGGCGTCGCTTGCGCCGGGCGAAAAAACGAAACTCACTCTCGCCGCGGGCAGTTGGGACGTTGAGCGGCGCCACATAATAGCCGCCTGCGCCGTTTGGGGCACTCGACCAGACGAGCGCGCCTTCGACGTCGCCGTAGCGACGCTCTACCGGCTGCCCAAGAAGAAACCGCCCCCCGCGGAAGAGGCCGCGGCCGCCCAAGAGGAGCCGGCCGAAACGGCGGCGCCTCCCGAAGGACTACCTACCGAAGGGCCGCCGCGCGAAGAGCCGCCGCCCTTCCCCGGTTAATCTCGGAAAAGCCCCGCCGTGAAGATAGCCATTTACATAGGGCAACTCGGCGTCGGCGGCGCCGAAGGCCAAGTCATCCTCCTGGCCCGTGGCCTCCGGGCACGCGGCCACGACGTTCTGCTCGTATCCGAGGAGGGTCGTACTTCCGCCGTTCCGTACGACCTTTTGCCGAACTTAACGACGGTGCCCCACAGGCCGCGGCGCGCGCGCCACCGCGCGCTCAAAGAAACCCTGGCCGCCGCTCGAGCCGACGTACTTCACTGCCAGCTCACTGCCGCCAACCTGTGGGGCGCGGCCGCGGGCCGCCGCGCCGGCATCGGGGTAATTATAATCTCTTTCCTCTCGACGGACCCCTGGAAGAGATGGTACCACCGCGCCGCGGACCGCTACGCCGCCCGTCGCGCGACGGCCATCCTGGCCAATTCGCAACGGGTAGCGGAATACTACCGCCGTTTACTCGGCAAAGACGGCGAAAAAATTCGCGTCATCTACAACGGCGTCGACACGCGCCGTTTCGACGGGGCGCGCTTCGCCGCGGCGCGCGCGGCGATACGAACCGACGAGCTGCACGTGCCG
Organism: Candidatus Zixiibacteriota bacterium; assembly: GCA_011773985.1. GTDB lineage: Bacteria > RBG-13-66-14 > B26-G2 > WVWN01 > WVWN01 > WVWN01. The sequence continues at coordinate 13,360 of WVWN01000045.1, forward strand.
GCTGGCGCGACGGTAATAATCAACGTCGCCAACCTCCATCCCGTCAAAAACCACGCGCTCCTGTTGCGGGCGTTGGCCCAAATACACGCCGGCCTAAACGCCGCGGCCAGGCCGTACCTGGTCCTAATCGGGGAAGGGCCGGAGAAAAAAAATATAGTGGGCGAGGCCGGGCAGCTGGGCCTTTTGCCGTACCTCCGGTTACTGGGGGCGGTCCGCGACGTAGAGAAATACCTCGCCGCCGCGGACGTCTTCGCCCTCTCCTCGGACGCGGAAGGTTTCTCGAACGCGCTATTGGAAGCGATGGCCTCTTCGCTGGCGTGCGTCGCAACGGACGTGGGGGGCAACGCCGAGGCATTAGGCCCGGGCGCAGGGATCGTGACCCCACCCCGCGACCACGAGGCCTTCGCCGCAGGGCTGGACGGATTGTTAAAAAAAGAAAACGCGCGTGAAAAACTGGGGGCGGAAGCCCGCCGGCGGGCGGTCGACCTCTTCGGCGTCCGCCGGATGGTCGGCGAGACCGAGGCGTGGTACCGAAGACTGTGCAACGCGGAATAATAAAAGATTTCGTACCTGCCGATGCCGCTCGATACGCGCTTCGCGGATTGTAAACTGGTTAAAAGCGTTGCCGAGTCCCCCCCTATTTAAAATCGGCTCTCACACCGTAGCGCACCTTGTGGGCCCCCAAACGTCCCGGCCCACGCCGCCCCGCATCGGCTTAGAAAAGAATGACACGCCGTCGATAACGTTGGCCGAAATACGGGGTACCTGGCTTAGTCTCGGCTGGTGAAGGGGGCTATCTTATCCAATGCCCGAAAAAGAAGACATAGATTTCGACGTCGTAAAAACGTCGTCCGTTGACCGCGAACGCCTCGTAGCCTTTTTCTACGAGGTCTTTCCCAAGGCCAAAGCTTCGTTCTTCGAAGACTACGGCTCATGGCTTTATCGTGAAGACGCGCGGGCCGACTGGGCCGAAAATTATTGCGCCACCCGAAACGGGGAAATCGTTGGATTCGGCGCAACGATACCGACGATCGTCTCCTACCGGGGCGAACGCCACGAAGCGGTCTGGTACGTAGACCTGGTCGTCGTTCCGGAGGTCCGAAGGAAGGGCGTGGCGTCGGCAATCGACCGGGCGATAATGGCGCTCCGATGCTGGAAGCTCGGGTTCCCGAACACGATAGCGCTCCGCGCGCACTTGAAAACCGGCTGGTCCTGCCGGCGGGACGCCGCGGCTTACCTCTTCCCGTGGAGGCTTTGGGAAACCAAAAAAGTCCGAAAAATGAAGCGGGCCCTGAGACTACTCTCGTTTCCGCTTACTTTCGGCTTAGGTCAGGTACTAAGACAGCACTTCAAGCTTAGGATTAGAAGGGGGACCGCTCGGGCCAAAGCCGACGTCTCCGCCGGCGAACTCGCCGAGATATTCGCCCGAAACGAAAACCCGCCCCTTACGACGTTTAGGGACGAGAATTATATCCGTTGGCGATTTTTCGAAAGCCCCTGGGCTGAGGACCTCCGGTACTACCTCGCCGGCGACCCAAGCAGAATCTGCGCCGTCGTAAGGGTCACCGACGACGGCCTGGCGGCCCGGATAATCGACGTATTCGGTGACTTGTCGTCGGGGACCGAATTGGGCGATCTGTTAAGGACCGTATGTTTCGACCTCGGACGAGAGGGAGTGGCCCAAATAACCTGCCTGGCCTCATATCCTCCGCTGCAACGTCTACTCCGCAAAACCGGGTTCCTCTTTAAAATCGCCGTCCCAATAGTCCTGCACGCGGAATCTCCCCAACTGAGCGACGCTCTCGCCGAGGCCCCGGGCCATTTCGTATACGCGGACGCCGATAAAGACATAATTTTCGGTTAAACCCGTCGGCGGCTGGTCGCGAAGTTACCTCCGGATTTTACGGAAAAAGCTTCGGTCCCGGAGCCCAAGGCCGGCCTAAACCGGCATTACTTCTCAGGAACCGAAAAAGCGGCCTCCTTTAAGGGCCGCGCTATTTTTAAGTAATCTTATATACAGGGTTTTACGCGCCCTCCTCCTCCTTCACCGCCGCCATCGCGGCGACGCGGTCGCCCGCCTCGACCTTCATCACGCGCACGCCCTGCGTCGCTCGCCCTTGCTTCGATATATCCGCCACCGCGACGCGGTTGACGACCCCCTTCTCCGTTATGAGGACGAGGTCCTCGTCGCCCCCGACGGCCTTCGCGCCCACGACTCGGCCCGTCTTGGCGCCCGCCTTTAGCGTAATGACGCCGCCGCCGCCGCGGTGCATCTTGCGATACTCTTTGAGGGGCGTCCGTTTGCCGAGGCCTTTCTCGCTTACCACCAGCACGTCCTCGCCGGCCGCCGGCACGAGCATGGCCACGACGGCGTCGCCCCGGGCGAGTTTCATGCCGCGCACGCCCGCCGCGGCCCGGCCCTGCGCCCGAACCTCCTTGGACGGAAACCGAACCGCCTTACCTTTGGCCGAGACCAGCACGACATCGCCCCGCGGCCTCTCGAGCTGGGCGCCGACGAGGTCGTCGCTTTCGCCTAACTTCAACGCGATTATGCCGCCCCGTTTGGGTCGCGAGTAGGCCTCGAGGGGCGTCTTTTTAACCTGGCCTTGGCTCGTGGCGAACAACAAGTTACCTCCCGCGGCGAGGTCGCCGACCGCTACGACGGCGCTTATCTGCTCTTTGGGCGCCAGCTCGAGCAGGTTGCGCACGCCGCGGCCGCGTCCCGCGCGCCGTATTTCCGGTATATTGTAAACCTTGAGCCAGTAGCATTTACCGCGGTTCGTAAAAAACAACAGGTACGCGTGGGTGGAGGCGATGAAGAGGTGCGCGACGAAGTCCTCGCCCTTGCCGGCGGCGTGGCCCAAAACGCCGCGCGTCCCGCGGCCCTGGCGCTTGTAGGCCGCGAGCGGCGTCCTCTTTATATAACCCTCGTGCGTCAGCGTCACCGCCATGTCCTCGGCCGCGATCAGGTCCTCGACCGAGAAGTCCTCGCCTTCGGCCGGGACGATCTCCGTCCGCCGCGGGTCGCCGTACTTCTCGGCGAGCTCCGCTATTTCGCTCTTGACGAGGCCATAGACCTTCTTCTCGTCGGCGAGTATGGCCTTCAACTCCCCGATAAGCTTCTTAGTCGCCGCGAGCTCGTCCAAAACCTTTTGCCGCTCGAGCGCGGTCAGGCGCGCAAGCCGCATATCCAAAATGGCCTGCGCCTGTATTTCCGTAAATTTGAACTTGTCCATCAGGCCGGCGCGCGCCTTGTCCACGTCTTTGGATTTACGGATGAGGCTGATGACGTCGTCGAGATGGTCGAGGGCTTTTTTGAACCCGGCGAGGATGTGGGCGCGCTTCTGCGCGGCCTCGAGGTCGAACGCGGTCCGGCGCATCACGACTTCGCGCCGATGTTCGACGTAACAGGTCAGCATATCCTTCAGGTTCAACGTCCGCGGTTGGCCGTCGACGAGCGCGATGGCGATGACGCCGAAGGTTATCTGGCACTGCGTATGCTTGTAGAGTTGGTTGAGTATGACCTTGGCGTTGGCGCCGCGCCTGAGCTCGAGGACGACGCGCATGCCCTCCTGGTCCGACTCGTCGCGCAGGTCGCTTATGCCGTCGACCTTCCTCTCCTTGACGAGGTTCGCGATCTGCTCGAGGAGACGCGCCTTGTTGACCTGGTACGGTATCTCGTTGATTATTATCCGTTCGCGGTCGCCGCGGCCCTCCTCCACGGAGGCCCGGGCGCGCACGACGACCCGCCCACGGCCGGTCCGGTACGCTTCCTCCACGCCGGCGCGTCCTATTATCAAGCCGCCCGTGGGGAAGTCCGGCCCGGGCAGCAGCGCGGCCAACTTCGCGGGCGTCATGCCGGGCTTATCGATGAGGGCCGTGACGACCCGCGCGACCTCGGCGAGGTTGTGGGGCGGTATCTTCGTCGCCATACCCACGGCTATGCCGTCGGCGCCGTTGACGACGAGGTTGGGCAGGAGCGCGGGCAAGACCGTCGGCTCCCGGAGCGTCTCGTCGAAGTTGGGGACGAAGTCGACCGTGTCCTTGTCGATGTCGGCGAGCATCGCCTCGGCGAGCGGCGCCAGGCGCGCCTCCGTGTAGCGCATCGCCGCGGCCGCGTCGCCGTCCACCGAGCCGTAGTTCCCCTGGCCGTCCACGAGGGCGTAGCGCATCGCGAAGTCCTGCGCGAGACGCACGAGCGTGTCGTAGACGGCCGTATCGCCGTGGGGGTGGTACTTGCCCAACACGTCGCCGACGATGCGCGCCGACTTGCGGAACGGTTTGCCCGCGCCCGCGCCCAGCTCGCGCATGCCGTAGATAAGGCGGCGATGGACCGGCTTCAGGCCGTCGCGGACGTCGGGCAGCGCCCGGCCCACGATGACCGACATGGAGTAGTCGAGGTAGGACGACCGCATCTCGTCCGCGATCGCCACCCTCTTGGTCTTCTCGAATATCAAACGAGTACTCATACTTATAATTAATTAGTTCGGGCCTACGGCTAGGGGATAAAACGTAAAACCGACTTCAACGCCGTAGAACAAGCACGTCAGGTACTCTTTGCGGCGCGCCGCCGAAATAATAAGAGCGCCGATTATCGCAATAACCGCCGCGGGCCTCGTCGCGCCTCCCCGTAAACTTAATACTTAAGCCCGCCGCCGGTCGAATACTACGACGGAGCCTTCCATCGTCTTGCCGTACTTTTTCAACTCCGTCGCGACGTCCGCCATCTCGACGTACGACGAATACTGGTCGTTGTCGTTCAACACCGCGGCGACGGTCACGTGGATCATGCACGGCTGCCTTTTGGCCCGGCCCTGGCGGTCGACCGTGACGAAGTAGCCGCGCGCGAGGTCCTCGGGCGCGAAGAG
>WVWN01000014.1:0-222 GCA_011773985.1 Candidatus Zixiibacteriota bacterium
TGGTTGAACCGTCGCTCGCGTCGCCGCAGCGGATGCAACGGCACCGGGACCACCGTATCCAAACGATAACCCTTTTTCAGTTCCCCGGCCAGCGGCGCAAGGCTCGCGGCGAGCAGCGGCGCCATCTTCTTTTTGCCGGCGAACTTCAGCAGCCGAACCGCAACGCCCGCCGGGCCGTCGTACGCCAGCCGCGCGAAACGAGGCGACTCGCCGTCGCCCAGC
>WVWN01000014.1:293-50569 GCA_011773985.1 Candidatus Zixiibacteriota bacterium
CGACGGGAATATAAACGACTCGAGGCCGCCCGCTAAGTCCCGTACGAATTTTATGGCCGCGCCAGGCCGGATCTCGCCCTCCCGCGGTTATTTGTCGGAGAGATAAGCGTCAATTCCCCGCGCCGCGCGCTTACCCGCGCCCATCGCCGAGATGACGGTCGCGCCGCCGGTCACGATGTCGCCGCCCGCGAAAACGCCCGGCACGCTCGTCATGCCGGTCTCCTCGTCGACCTTAATGGTGCCCCACTTCGTCACCTCGAGCTCGGGCGTCGCCTCCGGGATGATGGGGTTGGGGTACGTGCCCACCGCGACGACCACCATGTCGCACTCGACTTCGTACTGGGAGCCTTCGCATCGCACGGGCCGGCGGCGGCCGCTCTCGTCGGGCTCGCCGAGCTCCATCCGGCAAAGCTCCATCCCCCGAACCCAACCGTCGTCGGTCCCGAGGACGCGGTCCGGCGCCACGAGAAAATTAAACACGACGCCCTCCTCGCGCGCGTGCTCGATTTCCTCGATGCGCGCCGGCATCTCCTTCTCGCTCCGGCGGTAGTAAATCGTCGCCGTTTCCGCGCCCATCCGCAGCCCCGTCCGGACCGAATCCATCGCCGTGTTGCCGCCGCCGATGACGGCGACGTTCTTGCCGGCCCATATCGGCGTATCGTATTCCGGGAATTCGTACGCCCGCATCAGGTTTATGCGCGTAAGCCACTCGTTCGCGGAATATACGCCGATGAGATTCTCGCCCGGGACCTTCATCCAACGGGGCAAGCCCGCGCCCGTACCGATGAAGACCGCTTCGAAGCTGAGGTCGTTGAACAACTCTTTAATTGTGAATATTTTACCTATAACCATATTACATTCTACTTTAACACCCAAACTCTTTACGTACTCTACTTCCTGGTCGAGGATCGCCTTAGGAAGACGGAACTCGGGGATGCCGTAGCGGAGGACGCCGCCGGTGTTGTGGAACGCCTCGTACAGCGTGACGTCGTAGCCCATACGCGCGAGGTCGCCCGCGGCCGTAAGGCCCGCCGGCCCCGCACCCACGACGGCCACCTTTTTGTCCTTCGGCGGCGCGATCTCCGTCGGCGGCGCGATATTATGCTCGTAATCGTAGTCGGCAATAAACCGCTCGAGGCGACCTATGGCGACGGGCTCGAATTTCTTGGCGAGGACGCACACCTTTTCGCACTGGTCTTCCTGGGGGCACACGCGGCCGCACACCGCGGGCAGATTGTTGTAACTCTTCATTACCCGTATGGCCTCCGCGAAGTCCTCGTTCGCGATGGCCAGGACAAAGGCCGAGATGTCGATTTCGACCGGGCACCCGTCTATGCACACGGGCTTTTTACACTGCAGGCACCGCCGCGCCTCTTTGACCGCGGTCTCGACGTCGTAGCCGTAGGGGACCTCCTTGTAGTTGCGGATGCGCTCCGCCGCCGGTTGTTCTTTCATCGGGTACTTCTTCTCGACGACCTTCTTCTTAGCGGGTTTCTCCCGCTCTTTCCCGGCCATTACGCTGTACCTCGTTCTGTCTCGAATTTTTCCATCGCCTCGCGCTCTTGCGGGTGGTAGCGGCGCTGGCGCGCTTTGGCCTCGAGCCAATCCACCTGGTGACCGTCGAACACCGGGCCGTCGACGCAAGTAAACTTCGTCTCGTCGCCCACCGTAACGCGACACGAGCCGCACATGCCGGTGCCGTCGACCATAATCGTATCCAGGCTCACGAGCGTCGGCAGGTCGTGTGCCGCGGTGAGCTTGCAAACGGCCTCCATCATCGGTATGGGGCCCACCGCCAGGCAGGTATCGAACTTCCGGCCCTCCTCGAGCAGCAACTTCAGCTGGTCGGTGACGAAGCCGTGAAGGCCGTACGAGCCGTCGTCCGTCGTGACGAAGAGCTCGTCGCTCTGGGCCCGCATCTCGTCCTCGAGAATGACGAAGTCCTTGCGCCGCGCGCCGATGATCGAAACGACGTAATTGCCCCCCGCCTTGAGCGCCCGGACCTTGGGGTAGATGGGCGCGATGCCCAGGCCGCCTCCCAGGCAGGCGACGGTCCCTATCTTTCCGAGGTCCAAATGACGACCCAGGGGCCCGACGAAGTCGCGTATCTCCTCGCCCTCCCGGAACGTCGCCAGGTGATATGTGGTCTTACCCACTTTTTGGAATATAATCGTAACGGTGCCCGCGCCGCGGTCGAAATCCGCGATCGTGAGCGGAATTCTCTCGCCCCGCTCGTCAAGCCGGAGGATTACGAATTGGCCCGGCTCGCACTTCCGGGCGACGAACGGCGCCGCGACCACCATTCGTACCGACTCCGTCGTTATGTCGTCGCGGCCGAGAATCTTAAAACCCATAAGGAACCTCTACTCCTTGAATGAGCGGTTTATATAATGGTTTATCATACCCGAGCTTTTTTCCTTTCGAACAACGCTCGGGAAAATTCGTATCCGTACGACGCCGACGAAATTATTATCGCCGCGAAAACCAACCACAAAAATAGCGTCGTAAGCCACCACGCCCCGGCCAGGACGACCGCGACGCCGTAACAAACCATAAGCGTCGCCGCGGCCTTACCCCAAAAATTCGCCCCCACGATGACGCCCTTACGGGAGATTACGAGCCACGCCGATACTATGATGGCGACGTCGCGCGCCACGGCCACGACGAAAATCCACCAAGGGACGCCGTACTTCAACACTAAAATCAACCCCACGCCGCCAATTGCTATCTTGTCGACGACCGGGTCGAGCTTTTTGCCGAAGTCGGTTATCTGTCCCAAGGCCCGGGCGGCCAAGCCGTCCAAGACGTCGGTCAGGGCCGCCGCGACTAAAAAGGCGACCGCGACGCCGTTATGTTCTCCGCGCCACAGGAAAAACGCCCCCGCCGCCGCCAGCGGCAGACGCGAGAGCGTAAGCGCGTTAGCCAAGTTCCGCCGCGATGCCGGCAAGCCAATCAATCTCCGAAGACGACGGCGATCTCGCTCGCGGCGGAAGCCGCACCGTCGGAACCGTGGACCGCGTTGCGCTCGACGGACTCGCCGTATTTCCGGCGCATCGTCCCCGGAGCGGCTTGCGCCGGGTCCGTCGCGCCCATTAACTCGCGCACGCGCGCGATCCCCTTCTCGCCCGCGAGGACCATAGCGACGACCGGCCCGGAAGTAATAAATTCTATTAAACTCTCGAAGAAAGCTTTGCCACGGTGTACGTCGTAGAAGGCTTCCGCCTTCGCGCGGTCGAACCGCTGCAGCTCGAGCCGTTCGACGACGAAACCCTCGCGCTCGACGATAGCGATAATCTCGCCTACGAGGCCGCGCGCGACCGCGTCGGGTTTGACCATAAAGAGCGTTTTCTCCACGCTTGCCCGAACCTACACGATATCGTAATCCTCTTCGGCCTTTTCGCGCGCCTTCGCCGCTTCCTGCCCCGCCTTGACGCCGGCCTCCAGCGCCTTAAGGTTTATCTCGAGCGTGGCTTGCGGGATGCGCTGCTCGAGCGCGCGGGCCACCGCTTTTTTGGAAACGACGCCCTTGAGCTCAATCAACGCTCCCAACGCCACGACGTTTGCCACGATCTCGCGACCCAACTTCTCCCTGGCTATCCGCGTGAAGGGGACGAGATAACAATCCGGGAACGTTACGGTCGTAACGTACGTGCCGTCGGCGATGAGCGTCCCGCCCTCCGCCAACGCCGACGAATATCTATCGACCGAGAGCTGGTTCATAGCGACCAGGATGTCGAGATGGTCCGGCTTGGGGAATATGATATCCTCGTCCGAGATTACGACGTCGGAGCGGCTCGCGCCCCCGCGCGCCTCGGCGCCGTAACTTTGCGTTTGGATTACCTTCTTTTTATCGTACACTGCGGCGGCGTCGGCCAGGATTAGGCCCGCCGTCAACAGCCCCTGCCCGCCGTAACCCGCGAATCTCACGACTACCATTACTTCCTCCCCGCGGCCAGGTCGGCGATCAGCTCATCGTAAAGTTCCGTGAACTCGGGGTAATCGCGATCGGCCAGCACGCCCGTAATTAATTTCCCCTCGAGCTCTTCGGGTTTCATTTTCGGGGCCGCCTTCACGTTCACCGTGTTGTCGCGTTGCCAATACAACATCTCCACCGGCGATTTGAATTTATTGAACCGGCCGTAGTACGTGGGACACTGCGATATCACGTCGACGAAGGCGAAGCCCTTTTTGCGTATCGCCTGCGCGACCAACTTCTCGAGTTGCCGGGCGTAATAGACGGCGCCGCGCGCGACGAAGACGGCGCCCGCGCCCGCCGTCAAATCGCACAGGTCGAAAGCGCGCTCGAAGTCGCCGTAGCGGGCCGTAGTCGCGACTTTACCCTGGGGCGTCGTGGGGGACGCCTGGCCGCCCGTCATCCCGTAGATGTTGTTGTTTATGCAGACAACCGTAAGGTTGATGTTGCGGCGGCAGGCGTGAATGAGGTGGTTGCCGCCGATGGCCGCGACGTCGCCGTCCCCCGTGACCACGATCACCTCCAGCTCGGGCCGGGCCAGTTTTATGCCCGTCGCGAAAGCTATGGGGCGGCCGTGGGTCGTATGCAAGGTGTTGAAGTCGACGTAGATGGGCATCCGGGAGCTGCACCCGATGCCCGAGACCATCACGACGCTGTCGCGGTCGAGCTCACAATCCGCTATCGCCCGGATGATGGCACCCATAATGGTGCCGATGCCGCACCCCGAACACCACAAGTGCGGGAATCTTTTCTTGTGCCGCAAGTATTCGTGCATCAGCTCCGAGGGATTGAGTTCCCGCGCTTTCTCCACTAGGCGCCACCTCCCGGCCGCGCGAGTTCGCCGATTACGTCCAAGATCTGGCGGGGCGTAATCGTTTCGCCGTCCACGCGGTTTATCGGGACCACTTGGGCGCGGTCGCACACCGCGCGCTCGAATTCGCGGACGAGTTGGCCGAGGTTCAACTCCGGTACGATTATCGCCTTGGCCGTCTCCGCGACCCGCTGTACCAATTTAAAACAAAAGGGCCAAATGGTTTTGAGGTTTATGAACCCCACGCGGTAGCCCCTCCGGCGCGCCTCGACGGTCGCCGCCTCCGCCGCGCGGGCGCATATGCCGTAAGCGGCCACAACTACCTCCGCGTCCGCGAGGTGGGCATGCTCCACTTGTATTATCTCGTGGCGGAACCGGTCCATCTTGCGTTTGAGGTTGCGGATGGCGCGGTCGACTTCGGCGGGCACCGTGGTGGCGAAACCCGCGCGGTCGTGGGTTAGGCCCGTAACGTGGAAGCGAAAGCCCGTACCGAACGGCGCGAGCGGCGCTACGGCCGTCGTGGAGTCGTCGTAGGGGTAATACCACTCGTACGGGACGTGCGGCTTTTCGCGGTCGACGACCTCGATCTTCTCGGGCAACGTAACGTCTTCGCGCATGTGGCCCACGACCGCGTCCGACAAAAGTATAACCGGCATCCGGAACCTCTCGGCGAGGTTTACCGCGCGTACGGTTAAATTGTAACAATCGACGACGGACGACGCCGCGAGTGCGATGACGGGGTGGTCGCCGTGGCATCCCCAACGCGCTTGCATGACGTCGCCCTGAGACGGATTCGTGGGCAGGCCGGTGCTCGGGCCGCCGCGCATGACGTCCACAACGAGGCACGGTACCTCCGTCATATAGGCGTAACCGAGATTCTCCTGCATCAACGAAAAGCCGGGGCCGCTCGTGGCCGTCATCGCCTTCGCGCCCGCCAGCGAGGCGCCGATGACCGCGGCCAGCGAACCCATCTCGTCCTCCATCTGCAGGAACTTGCCCCCCACCTTCGGCAGCTCGACCGACATTATCTCGGCAATCTCCGTCGAGGGCGTTATCGGGTAGCCCGCGAAAAACCGTACGCCCGCGTCCAACGCGCCCCGCGCGAGCGCCTCGTTACCTTGCATTAAAACCATCTATAAAAATCACCCTCTCGCAATAAGGTGCCGCTGGATAGTCGACGCCCTATGCCAGCTTATTTCTTGGCCCACTCGTCCTCCGTGCCCCTCCTATGGGCCTCCTTCAAATCCGCGTCGTGCAAGGGGTCCTCGTACCATCCGATCGCGAAGTCCGGGCACATAATCTCGCACGTGCCGCAATTTATACAATCGCCGACCCGCGCCACTATGGGCTTGCCGTCCGGGCCGGTATCGAAGACGTGCTTGGGACAGAGCGCCACGCAAATGCCGCACGCTTTGCACCAGGCCTCGAAGTATCCGAGCCGCTTACCCTTGACGTTTATTATTTCCTTTACCGTCATTGAGTTACTTCTCCCTTAGCGTCGGGCCTAGATAAGCTTGTCGAACAACTCCTGGTACGGAGCCGGAATGACCGCCGTCGCGACGAGGAGGCCGCGCTTCGCCGCCTCCGCGGCGCCCGAAGCCACGGCCGCGGCCACGGCCGCGGTCTCCCCCACCATCGTCGCGAAGCCCTTGCCGCCGATGCCGGTCCCGAGCCGGACCTCGACGAGCGTAACGGGGGCCGCCTTCACCGCGGCGTCCGCGGCCAACAGCGACGACGCGAGCGAGAAAGTCTCGATGACGCCGAGCGCGGCCTTCTCCGGCAAGACCACGGTCCCGGCCGCGGCGGCCAATACTTGCTCGTGGACGTTGGGTATGACCAGGTCGTCGACGTAATGCCCGCGGCCCATTTCCTTCGCGGCCTCCACCGCGGATTTGACCGCGGCCACCGCGCCCGCGACCAGGCCGATGTACTTCCCGGAGCAGGAAGTCCGCGACGCGAGCAAGCGTACCTCCGCCTCCTTGACCATCGCGTCGACGGCCTCGATGCCGCGCGCGACGGAAGAAAACTCCACTAAGCCGATCGCCTCTTCCACCGACAACGGTTACTTTTCCTTTTGCCCCTCCCTCAACTTTTTCTTGTATTCTTTGGCCCGGTCAATCCACTCCCGCTGTTCCGGGTCGCCCGCGGCCGCCTCGATAAACTTATCGTACGTCGCGATGGCTTTCTCCGGCTTCCCCATGTCCTCGTACGCGAGCGCCATATTGTAATAGCAGTCCACGTAGCCCGGGTCGAGCGAGAGCGTCTTCTCGTACTCCTCGACGGCATCTTTGGGTTTATCGAGGTTACGATAAGCGTTGCCCAAATTGTACCGGGCAATCGTATCGTCCGGGTCTTGCCTGAGCGCCTCCTTATACTCGAACGCGGCCTTTTCATAATCGCCCCGCCGGTAGTGGACGCTCCCCAGTTCCGTATGCGCCTGGTAAAGCTCCGGCTTCAGCGTGAGGGCTTCGCGAAGCGCGTCCTCCGCCTCGTCCAAACGGCCGAGCCGCAGCGCCATCCGCCCCAGGCCGTACTGGGCGTCCGGATAGTTGTGGTATACCTGAACCGCTTTACGGTAAGCCTGGCTCGCCGAAACCCACGACCCCTCTTTCTCGAATCCCACGCCGTCCAGGTAAAAAGTGTAAGCCTCCTTAAATTTGGCGAGGTCTTCCGGGTCAATGCCCGCTTTCTCGATATCCGGCTTGGGGTAATCGGCCGCCGCGGCCACCGCCAACGCCAGCACCAACGCCGCCGTTCTAGCTACCATACGAAACATCTCCTTAACCGCCGTAGCCTCCCGCAACCTGCGTGCGGTCGATAATCACCTTCTCCGCGTCGGCAAAGGCCACACGCCCCGCCAAACTCGCGTAAACGGGCACCCCCATCTCGTCCCCCGGCGCGGGCCCGGCCACGCCCTGCCCCACCTCCACGCGGTCCCCCTCGCCCACCCGGACCTCCAGCGACGGCGCGTACGGCTGCGTTACGTCGACGATAACGCGCCGCGGTAAGTCGCCGAGGTCGCGGCGCGGAGCCGGCCGGTCGTACGGCGCCACGTCTATGCGCTTCTTCAAGCGCGCCGCCGGAACCTGGCGCCCGGGCCGGTCGGCGTGGGGCCGGCCCTCCCCCTCGCCCTTCGAAACCGCTCCGAGCCGGCCGCGTAGATAATCTTGCACGCGGCGCGGCGATATCGCCATAGGGCAGGCGTAAAGCTCGCACAAGCCACAACCCGTGCACCCCGCGGCGTTCGCGAAAAACGACGGGTCCGCGACTTCCCCTCCCCAACTGAAGAAACGGCGCATAGAGAGGTGCGGCGTTACGTCGTAACCCAACAGGTACCGCGGGCAAAGCTCCGTACAATCCCGGCACTGCGTACAGGCGCTGCCCGCGATCGTGCGGACGTGCTCCAGCGGGAGCCGGTTGTTCGTAATTACCCTATGGCCCTTCGGCAAAACCAACACCAGGCCCGTCGTCAATTTGGCGCCGTACTCTTCGGGCGCTATCTCCCCGCCCATCATCGGGCCGCCGTCGAAGACGACGTAGTCGGCAACGGTAGCGCCCCCCGCCTCTGCGACCAGGAAGGAAGCCGGCGTCCCGAGCGGCACCTCCGCGGTAAAAGGCGCCGCGACCGCGCCGCCGACCGTGACCCAGGTCGTACGCGCGCGCTCCCCCCGCGTCGCACGCGCCACGTTCAGGACCGTTTCCACGTTCGAAACGACCGCGCCGACGTCCGGGGGGACGGCGTCCGCGGGCACGCGGCGCCCGGTTACGTCGTAGACGAGGACCGCCTCGTCGCCCGCGGGATAAACCTCGGCGACCGGGAAAACCTCGACGCCGCCGTACAACTTGGCCAACGCGCGCGCCCGGCTTTCCTTGACCGCCAGTATCACTTCCTTCGCGCCGAGCTCGGCCCGCACCGCCGCCGCGGCCACGACGACGTCGGCGGCCCTCGCCTCCAATATCGCCCCGTCCTTATGGGCGAGGGGCTCGCACTCGGCGCCGTTAATAATAAAAATATCCGCCTCGGATTTATATTTAACGTGGGCCGGGAAGCCGGCGCCGCCCGCGCCCAAAATGCCCGCATCCCTTACGGCTTCCGCCAGGGCCATTTCCGTCCTACGCCGGCATATCCAGCGAATCGACCACGCCTATGACGGCCGCCGATACCGCCGCCGCGTCGTCGCCCACCGCGAGCCGGGCCGCGCGCCCGAGCGCGACGATGACGCGGTCCCCCACCCCCGCGTCGACCACGTCCGCGGCCACCCATATCTCGGCCGTCGGCTTCAGTCCCGCCTCGAGCGGGCGCACGAGCAACATCTTCAGGGAACGAACGCTCTCCACCTTACGCGTCGCCCATACGCTCCCCACGACTTCCGCAATCCTCATCATGTGGCCTCTTCCTCAATAATAAACCGGCCGACGAGTCGGCCGTGGCTGCCCCGGCCTAAAAAATATTGCCAAAATCTATTCGTCCCGGCTCGAATCCCGTTTTTAAATTTCTTATAATTATAACTTATTCTAAAACCTTAAGCAATTCCGGAAAGTATTTGCGCAACGCGTCCCGGGCATAAGGGGTGAGTATCGCTCCCGATACCTCCGGCGTCACGCCCTTACGGTACGCGTCGACCACGTCCGCCTCGGTTACCAACGGCCTTTTCGCGCGGCCCGGAACCGGCGGCGGCGGAGCGGGTCGCGGCGAGACAACAGCTCCGATAATCTCGGCCACGTCGCCCGTTCGCGCGCCGCAGGCGTTGGCCTCGTCGCGGTCGACGTGCAGCTCGAGCGCCGCCCTCTCGCCCACGCGCACGAGGACGTCGCCGAAGGTGACGCGCCGGCCCGGCGCGCCCATCCTCGCCGACACGACGACGCCGTCGGCTAAGCCGTATTTCTCCGCGTCGGCCGGCGTCGCGTGCAAGTGGCGCCGCGCGACCACGCCCCCCTCGGGGAGGCGAACCACCCCTGCCGGCCCGGCGAGGACGACGGCGAACGGCTCGCCCGCCCGTACGCCGAGGCTCGAGTCCAACCTCTCCAAATCGCCCGCGGGAAGCTCGACCACCGTATTGGCCCTCGTGGGGCCGACGACGCGGACGCCGGCTAGCGAGGACCGCGCGCCGACAACGGACACGACTTCTTCCGCGGCGAACTGACCCGGTTGACGTAGCGGCCTTACGGCCGTGAGCGAGGTGCCGGGGCCGAAGAGCGTCGCCAAATCGCCCGCGGACAAATGGGCGTGGGGGCCGGAAACGCCCACGGGCGCTTTAAACGTCGACGTCGCGGCGGCCCCCAACTTCGCCAACACCGCCTCGGTTGCCGCCCGCACTAACGCCTCCTGGTCGTCGGCGGCCATAAACTACTTTCCTCCCTTAACCTTTCTTGGCCGGCCCTACTTCCTCCGGGAGGATATATTCCACTGCGTCGTCGGGGCGCGGGATTACGTGAACCGATATTAGTTCGCCGACCTTCGCGGCCGCCGCCCCGCCCGCTTCCGTCGCGGCTTTGACCGCGCCGGTCTCGCCACGGACCAACACCGTTACGAGGCCGCCTCCAACTCGAACTTTATCCATAAGCCTTACGTTCGCGGCCTTCACCATGGCGTCCGCGGCCTCGATCGCCGCCACCAAACCGCGCGTCTCGATCATCCCGAGGGCCATCTCCGTCTTTGCAGGCATCCTCGCTCCTTTCACTCGGAAGCTAACGCCAATCGCCTACGAATACCAATTTAAATAAAATCAGTTAACGTTGGCCGAAGTTCTATTTTACGAAACCAGAGGTAAAATATCATCGCGAAACCGACCACGGCATAAATAGAATAATACGCCATGAACGCCGTGAAGTCGTAGTACCTCGTGAAATCCTCGACCGCGTCCACGCCGAACCGCCGCGCGAGAGGGAAAAATAATAGACCTTGCATTCCCATGTACGCCAGGACGCCGCCGACGATGAACCCCAGCCTCCGCCCCCAATCGCGCAAAAGCCAAATGCCGACCGCCGCGGCAACCAGAAAAGGCGACCACGTCAAGTCGGTCAAGAGCGTCATCCCGGTCAAGGCCTGGAATACGGGCGTTCCCTCGAGCGGCGTACGGTCCGTCACGACGACGTCCCAAAATACGCGGATTTGATATCCGAATACGAAAACGCCTCCCACCAAAAAAAGGGCGACGCAAAATATATGCAAATCCAACGGGCGGCGCTTAAACGCGCGCAACAGCCGCTGTACGGCGAGGACCATTCACTCGCCCCTTTGCCCCAACGCGCGCAAAACTTCCTCGACCACTTTTTCGACGAGGTCGGACCTCACTTCCTGGCCTCGGGCGTTTTCGAGCGCGGCGGCCGCGCTCCCCCCAACGGCCTCCGCCTCGGCCGAAGGGCGGTCGCGCGCCACTCTCTTTACGTGCATAAGGTGAACGGGTGTAATGTTGTCCGAGGTGATGTTGCCGCCCAGGGTCCCGCAGCCGAGGGTGAGCGCCGGCGCGAGATTGGTGGTAAGGCCGATGGCGCCCTGCGACGCGGGCGTATTGACGACTACGCGGAACACGGGCTTGCGAAGGCCGAACTCGCGAATAACGTTCTCGTCCCGCGCGTGGAGCGCCAGCGTGTGGCCCATGCCGCCGTGCGCGAGTATCTCCAGGGAGCGCTCGCAACCCTGCACCCAATCTTTAACGTCGTACCACGCGAGCACGGGCGAAATTTTCTCCCACGAAAACGGCACGTCCGGGCCGACGCGGTCCTCAAAGCCGATCAACACCTTCGCATCCGGCGGCACCTCGAAAGCCGCCATCGCCGCGATCCGCGCCGCGGGCCGGCCCACTACCCCGGTGTTGAGCTTCCCGCCGTCGTCGAGCACCCGCGCGACCGCCGCCTTCTGCTCGTCCGTCAGAAACACGCACCCGGCGCGCTCGAACTCCTTAACCGCGGCCGAACGTACGGGCGCATCGCAAACCACCGCCTGCTCCGAGGAGCAGATGACGCCGTTGTCGAAGGTCTTCGACGCGACTATGCACGAGACGGCGTGGCCTACGTCGGCGCTGCGGTCCACGTAGGCGGGAACGTTTCCCGGGCCTACGCCGTAGGCCGGCTTTCCCGAAGAGTAGGCCGCGCGCACCATCGCCATCCCGCCCGTCGCCAGAATCAAATCTATTCCCGGATGGCTCATAATCTCGCGCGTCGCCTCCGGCGTCGGCTGCGTCAAGCAAGTTATTACCCCCTCCGGGGCGCCGGCCGACGTCGCGGCCTCCGCCAAAACGCGCGCCGTCTCGAGGGAGCAATTCAGCGCCGCCGGGTGAGGACAAAAGACGACCGCGTTGCGCGCCTTCAGGGCAACGAGCGCCTTATAGATAATGGTCGACGTCGGGTTAGTGCTCGGCGTCACGCCCGCGATCAACCCGACGGGGCTCGCTATCTCCGTGATGCCGAGCGCCTCCTCCTCCGCGATAACGTCGCAGGTCCTGATATCCTTTATGTAATGGTACACGTTACGCGCGGCGAAGAGGTTCTTTTGGACTTTGTGTTCGACGACGCCGAACCCGGTCTCGTCGACGGCGAGACGCGCGAGCTCGCGCGCGGCCTTCTCCGCGGCGCGCGCCACCGCGCCGACGACGCGGTCGACCCCGGCCTGGCCAAACGTGCCGAACGCGGCCGCGGCCTTACGGCCGGCCCGCACGCAATCCCGCGCCTCCTGAATCGAATTTAAATCCTTATCCACCTACTTCGCCTCGGCCGACGCCGCCCCGGACGGCTCCTCCCCTATGGCCATCTCCACCGCCTCTTCCGGAATGCGCTCCGGGTGCCGCTCGATATCGGCGGCGGCCTCGAGATCGGTGCCGATCCGCGCCGCCTTCTCGCGCCACCGCTCCACTTTCGCCCGGTCCCGCAACCGCGCCATCCCGAGCCCTTCCGGCTTCAAGTAGTCGCCCTTCTCGACGCGGTCTTCGAGTTTAACGATAACGTAAAACGTACCCAGCCTAAACGGTCCGGCGGATTCTCCCGGCTTCATCTTCGCCACCGCGTCGTGGTAAGCCGGGTTGATATCCTGCAAGCGCCGGTAACCGCGGTCGCCGCCCTCCAGCTTTTCGGGCGTAACCGATTCCTCGCTTGCGACCGCGACGAAGTCTTCCCCGGCCCTGAGGCGCCGCATCACGTCGTCCGCCTTCTCGCGGGAATTTAAAAGTATCCGCCGCAGCCACACGCCCGTAGCCTTGGCGCGGTAGTCTTTATCCTTGTTCTCCTCGTACCACCGGAGCGCCTCTTCGTCACTGACGTCCGGATATTTCTCGTAGACCTCCAACTCCCAAAAGCGCTGGATAACCATGCCCTTGGCGCTGTTACGGAGGCGCCACGCGCATTCCTTCTCCTCGGGCAAACCTTCCTCGAGGGCGTGTTGATACAAGACCTCGCTGCGCACCCACTCCTCCATCAGCTCTTCTTTGGTCAGGTACGACGGCGCCTTAATTCTGCGCTGGTCCGCGTCAAGCCGCTCGAGGTCAGCGACCGTCAGGACTTCGTCGTCAACGCGCGCCACGACCTCCGACTCCTCCACCTGGCGGCCGCCCTTGCAAGCGGAAAACCCGGCCGCCAAAGCCACCACGATAATAACCGCTCTCTTTTCCATTTTTATACCTATAGGTTCTACGGGCCGGTTTGCGCCTTCACGCCGCCCGGCACGCCGCCGTAAATCGGCTCCATCCCGGTCACGCGCGCAAAGGCTTCCGCGAATTCTTCTAAGCCGACGCGCCGGCCTACAACCTCGGCTAGCGTCGTCGTCCGCGCGTCATCCCACAGGCCGAGGCGCCTTAGCGACGGCGAGGGTACGTCCGCGGCGACGGAACCGTGATGGAGTATCGCGTCCTTGAAGCGCCGCTGCGCGCAGCCGGCGACCTTGCGGCCGCGCACGTGAACGTCGAAGGGCGCGAGCGAAGCAAAGCACCTTTCGACGGCCCCCTCCGCGTCGCCCCGCCACACGGCCGCGGGCACGCCCAAATCCCGCAGCGCCGCGGCCACCGCGGCGACTATGTCCTCGTAGTTTTCCAGGCCTTGCCGCCGCTCCCGCACGACGCAATAGGTGAAGTCGGCGCCGTGGGGGACGAGGCCGCCGCCGCTAAGGCGCGGCACCGCCGGCACGACACTACGCCAGCGCGGCGCCTCTTGCGCCCGGCCGTACGTTACCGCGGCCTCGCGCCAGGTGTAAAAACGCCAAGTGGTAGGCGCTTCGCCGGCGCGATAGGCCGCGAGCAGCGCCTCGTCCCGCGCCATATTTTCTTCCGCGCCGCCGGGCCCTTCCACCAAAAGCCTATACCCGCGCCAATCGCCCGCGCGCATTACTCCCCCGCCCCCTTCGCCATCATTTGCGTTAATATCGGCTCGCGCGCCGCCCCGGCCTCGTCGAGCCGCCGCACCGGCGCCCGGAGCGGTGCCCCT
This sequence comes from Candidatus Zixiibacteriota bacterium, assembly GCA_011773985.1. Classification (GTDB taxonomy): domain Bacteria; phylum RBG-13-66-14; class B26-G2; order WVWN01; family WVWN01; genus WVWN01. The sequence goes on from WVWN01000014.1 coordinate 14,489, forward strand.
TTGTAAGCGTTCGCGTCTGCGGACAGGTCAGACACTATCTTCTCGAGAGCCGCCGCGAACGCGTCCAGCGTCTCCTTCGTCTCCGTCTCCGTTGGCTCGATCATCAGCGCCTCGTGCACCACGAGCGGGAAGTACGTCGTCGGCGGGTGGAAGCCCGCGTCTATGAGCGCCTTGTCGATTTCGCCTGCGGAGCCGCGGCCGAACTTGGCCGACGACGCGACGAACTCGTGCATGCACGGCGCGGTCCCGGCCACCTCGAGGAACTTCGCGACCTTCGCGCGAAGGTAGTTGGCGTTCAGGACCGCGGCCGCGGAAACCTCGCGCAAACCCGCGGCGCCGAGTTGCCTTATATAAGCGTACGCCTTCACGAGGACGCCGAAGTTGCCGACGAAGGAGCGGATTTGGCCGATGGAGGCCGGCGCGTCGTAGTCGAGGAAATATTCTTCGCCCTCCTTCGCGACCCGCGGGACGGGGAGGAAATCCACCAACCTTTCGGCGACGCCCACCGGCCCGGCGCCCGGGCCGCCGCCGCCGTGCGGCGTCGAGAACGTCTTGTGGAGGTTGACGTGGCAGATGTCGAAGCCCATGTCGCCCGGGCGCGCGCGACCCACGAGGGCGTTGAGGTTGGCGCCGTCGAAGTATAACAGGCCGCCGGCGTCGTGGACCGCCTTCGCGACGTCGAGGATTTCGAGCTCGAACAACCCCAACGTGTTGGGGTTGGTTACCATCATGCCGGCGACGCGCTCGTCCAGCTTCTTTTTAAGGTCGCCCAAGTCTATCAACCACTCGTCGCTCGAGGCGACCGCGACGACGTCGAAGCCGGCCATCCTGGCCGAGGCCGGGTTGGTGCCGTGGGCCGAGTCGGGAATCAGCATGACGTTGCGGCCGTCGTCGCCGCGGCTCCCGTGATACGCCCGCGTCAGGAGCATCCCTACCAACTCGCCGTGCGCGCCGGCCGCCGGACAGAGCGTGAACGCCTCCATCCCGCATATCTCGGCGAGGTAACGCTCGAGCTCGAAGATGAGCTTAAGCGCGCCCTGCGCGTCCTGGCCCGCGGCGTACGGGTGTATCGCGGCGAAGCCCGGCAAGTTCGCCACTTCCTCGTTCACCTTAGGGTTGTACTTCATCGTGCACGAGCCGAGCGGATAGAAGCCCGTGTCGACGCCGAAGTTCATCGCGGCGAGCCGCGTGTAATGCCGCACGACCTCCGCTTCGGCGACGTCGCACAGTGGTCCGAGGTCGTCGCGGATAAATTCTTCGGGATAAAATTCGCCGAGGTCGACGTCCGGGGTGTCCGCGGCGCCGGCGTCGAAGCCGCGGCCGCAGGGTATTTCAAATATGTTGCGGTACTCGTAATTCATAGTTCGCTCCGAAAGAACGGCTAAAGCCACCGGCCGAACACGGCCTGCGCGAACAGGCCGGCGAGCGGCGGCACGACGAGCGTAGACAAAAAGCGCGCGAGCGCGAGCTTGGGGCCGACGAGGCCCATCTCGAGCGGGAACCGCGCCACGGCCCACACGGACCAGGCCGTCACGAAGGCGACGACGGTCCCGATAGACGCGCCCGACTTATACAGCGACGCGACGATGGGAAACGAGACGAACGGCCCGCCGGGCGTAAGGCCGCCGGCCACGGTCCCGATGAGTATCCCCTTAAGGCCGGCCCCGGCGCCGAGCCACCTCGCGATAAACTCTTTGGGCACCAAAACCTGTACGAGGCCGGCGACGGCGAAGGCTAGCACCAACAGCGGCAGCGTGCTCAAGAACGTCTTGCCGCCGAAGGTCAACCCCCGCTGGAGGGAACCGCCGCCCCGCCACACGGCGACCGTTATGAGCGCGCCGAGGATTACGGCCATCGCGATGGTCGCGGCTTTCATCTCGGTTCCCGGCTAATCAAAATTAAATAAATATCCGTCAGGGCGATTTCCGGTCGGACCGAAGCTTCTATAATATGCATAAGTTCTTCGTATTTCACACGGCCGCCGCACGCGATTATCAAACGTTTTTGCTCAGGGTATCGCCTTTTGATTTGCTTAAGCTTATCTCTTAAGACGAAGTACCCGTAGTCGGCGATGTTACGCACGCCGACCGTCGCGCCGCCGTTACTATCGGGTAGTAAAAAACAATCTTCCCCCACAAATAAAAAAAGGTTACGTTGCCCCGCGCCTCGAGGAAACCAAGGAATTTCAGGAATAGACTCGTATTCTACGGCGACCGTATCCCCCCTCTCGATTACGCGAGGCCCGACTCCCATAAAATTCCTGCAAATAGGAGCGTCGATATCAGGTACGTCCAAGGCGACTACTTCTAGTTCCCGGCTTTGGGGATTAATTGCCGTAAGGTTCCACCTTTTGTACTCGGCCCGGGCACACGTATACAAAACGCGTGCTAGCAATTCGAATTTAACCTTCCTATCGGCCTGAATAATTATATCGCCGACGATACCTGAAACGCGGTTACGTTCGGGCTTTACTCTTAGCTCATCGGCGATCAACATTTGCTCCTTGTAAAGGCCGTCGACCACCAAATCCGGGTCACGGATAACCTCGTCGGCCTTCGCAACGCGCTTTCCCCGAATCTTAACCCACTTGTTACTTACGTGGATTACAGGGCCAGAGGGCGGCCTCTCCCCCAACTTAGCCTCCGGTAACTTGGCGCCCGGGGCTATAAAATCGGGCCCGTACCATCCGGGTTCGACTTCCTCGCGGAACGTTAAGGCGATGGCCACCGCCAAGGCCGGCAAAATAATTCAAGCGATTATTATTCGTATCATATTACCCACCGTATACTCCCTCATGCCAGCGCCAGCGCCTCGCACAACCGGTCGACGTCGGCCTTCGTCTTCTTCTCCGTGACGGCGACGAGGAGGCAGTCGTCGTACTCCGGGTAGAAGCGGCCGAGCGGCAGGCCCGGGTCGACGCCGTTTTGGAGGCAGGCTGCGCGAACGTCGTCCGCTCCCATCGGGCAGTGAAGGACGAATTCGTTGAATACCGGCTCCTCGAAGACCATCTTATATCCCGCGAGCGCGGTAGTCTGGTATTGGGCGTAAGCGGCGTTCTGTACGTTCTGCCGGGCGAGGTTGACGAGGCCGGTGCGCCCCACGACCGACAGATATATCGTGAACGTCGTGGCGCAGAGCGCGTGGTTGGTGCAGATGTTGGACGTGGCCTTCTCGCGACGTATGTGCTGCTCACGCGTCTGCAGTGTTAAAACGTAGCCGGGCTTGCCCTCCGCATCTTTGGTCTTGCCGATAAGGCGCCCGGGCATCTGGCGCAGGAACTCGTGCCGCGTCGCGAAGAAGCCCACGCCCGGGCCGCCGAAGGAAGGCGCCATCCCGAACGACTGGCCCTCCCCCACGACGACGTCCGCGCCGAACTTGCCGGGAGGCGTGAGGACCGCGAGCGCCATCGGCTCCGCCACCGCGACGACGAGCAGCGCGCCCTCGCCGTGGGCGACGTCGGCTATCTCGGCGAGCCGCGTCTCGACGAGGCCGAAGAAGTTCGGGTATTGCATTACGAAACACGCCGCGTCGCCGAGCGAGCCCGCGAGGCGGTTGAGGTCCACCGTGCCGCCCGGCTCGTAGGGCGCACAGCAAGGTAGCGTCGCCGCCTCGACGCCCGGAATGTTGGAGAGATACGTCTCGACGACGCGCCGGTACTCGGGGTGGAGGTTGGGGGCCATGAGTACGCGCGCGCGGTCCTTCCTGAGCCGCAGGCACATAAGCGCCGCCTCGGCCGCGGCCGTCGCGCCGTCGTACATCGACGCGTTCGCGACCTCCATCCCCGTAAGCGCGGCGACGTAGGACTGGAATTCAAAAATGACGGCCAGCGTTCCCTGGCTGACCTCGGGCTGGTAGGGCGTGTACGCGGAATAAAATTGGCTCTGGCCGGCGAGATGCTTTACCGCGGCCGGGATGAAGTGGTCGTAGCCGCCGGCGCCGAGGAACGAGAGGCCGTCGCTCCGGTTGGCCCGCGCCAGCTCCGCCAAATGGCGGGCGAGGGCGGGCTCGGCCAGCGCCTCGGGCAGCTCGAGCCTTTCCCGCCGTAGCTCCTCCGGCACGGGCGCGAACAGGTCCTCTACGGCGCCGATGCCGAGGCTCGCGAGCATCTGAGCCTCGGTCTCACGGCCGTGGGGCACGTACGCCATCTTTTTCCTCCAACGTGGGCGAGGCCGATTTCTGCATTAAACAAAAAGAGGGGCCGCGCCCCCTCGCCGGCGAGGAAGCGCGGCCACCCTCGGCCGACGGGCGCGGCGCGCGTCGCGGCCTCAGGCCCCAATGAATTCCTTGTACTCGGCCGCGGTCTTGAGGTTCTCTAACTCCGACGGGTCTTTTAGCTCGACCTTGACGAGCCAACCTTCGCCGTAGCAATCCCGGTTCACCAACGCCGGGTCGCCGGTCGCGGCGTCGTTCACGCCCACGACCTCCCCGGAGAGAGGCGCGTAAAGGTCGGACGCCGCCTTCACCGACTCGACGACGCCGAACTCGCCGCCGGCCGTCACCTCCGTACCGGCGGCCGGCAGTTCCAAATAAACGATATCGCCCAACTCGGACTGGGCGTGGTCGGTAAGGCCCACGACGGCGACGTTGTCCCCCACGCGTACCCATTCGTGCGTCTCCGTGTAACGCAGTTCCTCCGGATACACCCACGGCTCCTTTCTCGGACGGCCCGTTACTTTCCGGCTAAAAGTTTTAAAAAGGGCGTCTCGACGACGCGCGCCAACCGCGGCTTCTTTCGGATGTCGACCAGTATCTCGGTGCCGACTTCGTCGTACGGCAAGTCGAGGTATCCCAAGCCTATATTCTCGCGGAGGCTGGGAGAGTAAGACCCCGACGTGACGCGCCCTATGCCCTTTTCGTCGACGTTTATGACGTCGTAACCGTGACGGGGAATACCCGAATCCACCATAACGAAGCCGGCGAGCTTACGCTTAAGCCCCTCTTTCTTCTGCTTCTGCAAAGGGCCTTTGCCGATGAAATCGCCCTTATCCAATTTGACGGTCCAGGCGATGCCCGCCTCCAGCGGCGTCGTCCCCTCGTCTATGTCGCTTCCGTAAAGGCAATACTTCATCTCCAGGCGGAGGGTATCGCGCGCGCCCAGGCCTACGGGTACGCCGCCGATGCCGGTCGTCAGGTCGTAGAGGACGTCCCACACTTCGGCCGCCCGCGCCGCGTCCACGTAAACCTCGAAGCCGTCTTCGCCGGTGTAACCGGTGCGCGAAACGCGAACCGGGACGCGGTCCACTATCGCCGGTATGAACTCGTAGTAATGGACCTCGCCCAAGTCCTCGCTCAACGCCTCGCTCACGATGAGCTCCGACTGCGGCCCTTGTACCGCGACGAGCGCGGTCTCGAGGGACCTGTCATCCACGGCTAAGCCGCGCGGTAAGTGCCCCGCGACCCACTCGAAATCTTTTTCGATATTCGTGGCGTTCACGACGAGCATGTATTCCTCGTCGGCGTCGCGGTAGGCCAAGATGTCGTCTACGATGCCGCCCTCGGGCGTGCATATCGGCGTGTACAGCGCCTTGCCGATTTTCAGCTTCTCGACGTCGTTGGTGACGACGTTGTTCAACGCCGCGGGCGCGCCTTTGCCGGAGACGTAGATTTCGCCCATGTGGCTGAGGTCGAAAATGCCCGCGTTCTCGCGCACCGTGAGGTGTTCGTCGATGATGCCCGTATATTGCACCGGCATGACGAAGCCGGCAAACTCGACCATCTTCGCGCCAAGGGAGACGTGCTTCTCGTAAAGGGGGGTCTTGATCGCTTTCGCCATAAAAATGAGCCTCTAGATCGACTTCAGCGCCTCGGCCATGCGGCCTGTGGCTTTTTCTATGTTTTCGACGGAGTTGGCGTACGAGAACCTTATATAGCCTTTACCGTACTCGCCGAAAGACGTGCCCGCGAGGCACGCCACGCCCGCCTCGTCGAGGAAGTAGTCGGCCAGCCACTTCTCATCCTTCCCCGTTCCCGTGACGTTCGGGAAGACGTAGAACGCACCCTTGGGCTTTTTGCAGGATATACCCGCCAGCGAGTTTAGGCCGTCGACGATGACGTCGCGGCGCTCGCGGAACGCCTCCACCATCTTCTTGGATTCGTCCTGCGGCCCGGTCAAGCCCTCGATCCCCGCTATTTGGGAGAAGGAACACGTGCAGGAGTTCGAATTGGTCATCAGCCGCGTTACGTGCGGCGCCAGGTCCGCGGGCATCGCGCCCCAACCCATACGCCAGCCCGTCATCGCGTACGTCTTCGAATAGCCGTCGATGAGGACCGTCCGCTCCTTCATCCCCGGGAAACTCGCGACGGAATGATGTTCCCCCTCGTAAATTATGCGGTTGTATACCTCGTCCGTTAAGACTATGAGGTCGTTCTTCAGGGCGAGCTCCGCGACCGCGGCCAAGTCCTCTTTCGTGAGGACGCCGCCCGTGGGGTTTGCGGGCGAGTTGACGATTACGAGCCGCGTCTTCTTCGTCACGAGGGAGGCGAGCTCGCCCACGTCGAGGCGGAAGTCGAGCTCCTCGCGAAGCCGTATCGGGACCGCCTTGGCGCCTATATAATCGACCATCGACTCGTAAATGGGAAAGCCCGGGTTGGGATAAATTACCTCGTCGCCCTCTTCGACGCAGGCCAAGATAGTAAAGAACATTATCGGCTTGGCGCCCGGCACCACGACGATCTCCTCCGGGGAATAATCGAGATCCCAATATTCCTTCATATACTTGGAGATAGTCTCGCGGTGCTCGGGGAGGCCGGCGCTGGGGCCGTAGTGGGTCCAACCCTGGTCGAGCGCTTTCTTCGCCGCCTCTCTGATGTTTACGGGCGTATCGAAATCGGGCTCGCCGATCTCGAGGTGCACGATATCGCGCCCCTCGCGCTCGAGCTGTTTGGCCTTGGCCAAAACCTCGAAAGCCGTCTCGGTACCGAGTCGGCTCATTCGCTTCGCGATGTACATAACGCTCTCCTACGCGTGAAAGAACTGCCGTCGAAACGGGCTCGGTTAAAACGTTTTGCGTTTATTTTTGAAACTATCACAGCGTTCTCGGAAAGTCAATATTGATTTTGGAAAGGGCCCGAGTAGTGCCCAACCTTGGCGGACACCCCGCGGCCCGAGCGGTTTGCGACGCCTAGTTTACGACAGAAAAGGGTTGTGCGCCTTCTCCTCGCGGACCGTGGTCGGCGGGCCGTGGCCGGGGAAGACCTCGGTCGCGCCCGGCAACGTCAAGAGCTTGGCCTTGATGGAGGATATGAGGACCTGCTCGTCGCCGCCGCACAGGTCCGCCCGGCCTATGGAGCCCGCGAAGAGCGCGTCGCCGCAGAAGACGACGCCGTCGCCCACGAGCGAGATGCCGCCCGCGGTATGGCCGGGGGTCTCGACGACGCGAAGGCCCGCGCCGGGTATTTCGTCGCCCTCGCGCACGAGGACGTCCGCCGGCGGGGACGCGGCGTAATGGACCTGGAAGAGCGCGACGTTCTCCGGGCCGATGACGAGCGCGTCCTGGCGGTGCAGGGCCTCGCCCTTCGGCCCGAGATAGGGTGCGTCCTTCTCGCCGATAAAAATGGGGACGTCGACTAGCGCCTTAAGGGCCGCGTTGGCGCCTATGTGGTCGAGGTGGCCGTGGGTATTGACGATGGCCACCGGCTCGAGCTCGAGGGCCCACACGTGCGCCGCTATCTCGTCGGCGTCGGCGGCGGGGTCGATTACGGCCGCGCGTTTGCCGTCGGCGGAGTAGATATAACAATTGGTCACGACGGGCCCAAGCTGAAGCGTCTCGATTAACACGGCCGGATATTAATACCGTTGGCCGTGCTTGTCAAGTTAGGCGACGTCGTCTGGGTCGCGAGCGTACCGTCCTGATAGCTGGCCGAAACGAATAGAGGAAAGGCGCGCCGAGAGCGCGCCTTTTTGATCGTTTTTAAATAAAATCAACTAAGCCCCAAGCGACCGAAGGTCCCGCGCCATACTAAGTCCTGCCCTTGACCGCCCAAGCCAGGCCGTTCCCGACCTCGAGGACCGTCGTCGCCGCGTCGCCCCGGGCGCGGAGCCACGCGAGGAACGGCGCCGTCGCCTCGGCGTGCGATACGACGTTGTCCGCGACGAGCGAAGCGCCGGCGGCGAGCTTGGGCCAGAGGAGCTCGCCGTAGTCGACGTACTCCGCCTTCTCCGCGTCGACGAAGGCCAGGTCGAAGGGCCCCACAAGCTGCGGGAGCGTCTCGCGCGCGTCGCCCGGGCGTATCTCCACGAGGTCGCTGACGCCCGCCAGCTCGAGGTGCCCGCGCGCCACCTCCGCCATTCCCGCCTCGAGCTCGAGCGTTACGACGACGCCGCCCGTCGCCACGCACGCCCTCGCAAGCCACAACGTCGAATAGCCGGCGCTCGTACCCACCTCGACTATCCTCCGGGCGCCGCTCGCGAGGGCCAATAGGTAAAGAAACTCCGCGGCCTTGGGATGAAGGGCGCGGTAGCGCCTGGCGGGCGGAAGGCCCGCGGCGCGCTGGCGCTCGTTCTCGAGGCGCACCGCCTCCTCGACGGCCCGCCACGCGTCGACGTCGAATTCGCCCATACCCACTCCTTAACCCTTCGTACCCCGCAGCGCGAAATGCGGATGCGGGTACCCCCGGCCCAGGTCGAAGGTCTCGACGGCCAGGCCCGCGCCCTCCATAACCTCTCGATAATCGCTCCCGGGCCGCAAATGAACGCCGCTACCTTCGGTCAGGCCCACGACCTTTACCGCGAGCCACTCCTGAAACGCGCACCACCGCCTCTTCCAAACCGGACGGTCCGTCATCTCCTTTATTATAAGGCATCCGCCCGGGCGGAGGCGCCCGGCGACGAGCCGCACCAGCTCGTCCTGACGGCCGGGCGTCATGAGGTACAACATATCCACTATCGCGACCGCGCCGAACGGGCCGTGGCCCTCTACGTACGCGAACGCGTCGTCGAGGACGAAGCGTATCCCCGGACGGCCTCGAGCCGTCTTCTCCGCCGCCCTCACCTTCCTCTCGTCGGCGTCGACGCCCACGACGTCGAGCTCGGGGCGCCGCGCCTTCAAGACGCTCGCGAAGACGCCCGCGGAACAACCCAGCTCGACCACGCTTTTTACGTCTCGCGGTACGAGCGCGGCGACTCTCTCGAGCGGCGTCGTGGCGTAACGTATCCGCGCGTAAAGACGCTCGGCCAAGGACGAGCGGGCGAAGAAAGAACTTATGTCGGCGAACGGCATTTCCGGCGAGGGCGCTTAGCCGACCTCCCCGATAACATAACGGACCGCCGTCGTCAACAAATAAAAAAGGGCCGGCGAGCCGGCCCGTTAACTTATCTCGAGCGTTACCAGTAGACGGCCTTGACCTTGCCCAAAGAGGTCGGCGTGACGGCCGAGGGCCCGGTCGTAAATTGCCACTGGTACGTCGGCATGACGTTGTTGAAGAGGTCTTTGCCGTCCACCTTCACCGTCACTTTGGTATAGGCGGGAAGAGGGTTGGTCGGGTCGAACTCCAGCCGGAAGTCGAGAAAGTTCCCGGAGAAGTTGAGTTTCCCGGGGACGACGGCGTCGCCCGGCACCGTCACCACCATCTTGACGGAATCGCGGTCGACGCCCGAGCCGTCCTCTTTGATATTGACGTAGATATTGGCGTTCACGCCGACGTTCGTGGCGTTGGGGACGGGGTTGGCGCTGTGGCAATAGGGCGGTTTGGTGTCGCCGTTGATGGTTCGCCTCAACGCTTTAATGATCTCGCCTTCGTTGAAACTATAGGCCTCAAGCCAGTAGATCTTGCCCGTGGTGCCGACGACCGCCGTCTGGCTGTACCAACTGCTGCTCGTCTTCCGCCAATTGTAAAAATCGCTGACTTCGGCGTCGAGGAAGTCCTGCGGCAACTTGCGCCCGAAGTGTAGGTATTTATATCGATACTGGGTGTAGGCGTCGTCCCAACCGTCGTAGGAGATGACCTCCACGCCTTTACCTTCGTTGTGGTATTTATTGTAGAAGCTCTCGAGCTGACCCAGCTCGGTAATGCACTGGCCTCAAGAGGCCTTCCAATGGACGACGACGATCCCCTTGCCGTCGTAGGACTTGATGTCGAGCCAGGGGCCGTGATAGTTGGGGGGGACGTTATTTATGGTGTAATTGGCGAGCGCCGGGCGGTCGTCGCCTACCTCGAGCGCAACCGCCCACGCCGTTATCAGCAACGACGCTGCGAACAGAATTGCCACCTTCTTTGCCATTGTCATTCCTCCTTGGAAATCGTCCTAAATATATTTTAACCCGGTACCTGATCCTTGTCAATAAGAAAGAATACCTTTTTTCATATGGCTAAGCAAAAACGGCCCCGTTTAAATTCCCCGAAAATTAACGGCCCGTCGGCCCTATGTTCCCGATCGAGGCTCTTCTTCCGCTATGGGAGGTCCCGGCCGCCAAAGGCCTAACACTTTTTTAAAACGGCGGACGAAAAGGAAGAGGAAGTTCTTCGTGCCGTCGCGCCAGAGCGACAGCTTCGACTCCCCTCGCCTCTTCACGTAGTGGAAGTGGATGGGTATTTCGCGCGCGCGGATGTGCCGCCGCTTCTCGAAGACCTCCAACTTGAACTCCTCGGAGAAGGCCATGCCGTCGGAGGTGACGTTGACGCGCTCGAGTACGTCCCGCCTAAAACACCACATCCCGGATTGCGAATCGCGAATGCGGAACCAGTAGAGGAGCACGATGGTGAGATTGAAGATGCGGTTGCCGACGTACCGGAGAAAATAGTCGAAGCTCTCCTGCCAATCCGCCGCGACGCGCCACGCGCTGATGAAGTCGAGCCCGTCGGCCGCGAGAACGTCGACGAGGTACGGGATGGCGTTGACCGGGTAGCTCGCGTCGCCGTCCAGCGTACAGACGACGTCCCCCGTGGCCTGTGATAGCCCCGACTTATAAGCCCGGCCGTAACCGGGGCGCACCTCGAAGACGACGCGCGCGCCGCCCTCGCGCGCCACCGCGCCGGTCCGGTCGCTCGAGTTGTTGTCCACGACGATTACCTCGTCCACGAAGTCCGGCATCTGGCGCAAACATTCCGCGACGCCGCGCTCCTCGTTGTAGCACGGCATGACGACCGATATCTTTAAGCCGTGGCGCATAACCGGTGAAACGTTAACTCAATATCGCCGCTTGAGCAAGTAATAACTTGCCGTTCCCCACGCGCCCCCTCCCAGGCCGAAGGCGAGCTCCAAGGGGAGGAAAAAAAGCGCGCCCAAAGTCATAGCCGGGCCGCGTCGGCCCAGAAAAGCCAGCCACTTAACGTTGAAAATATATATCGCCGCCAACGTCGCCGCGGCGCCGACGACGGCCAATTTCCAAAAGAATGGCGCCAACGCCGCCCAAAGCACGAAGAGCGCCGCCAAAGGCAAAGACGCGATAAAGGAGGTGGGCACGGAGGTCCGGTTGCCGCCGGGCCTCCTCCCGGCGCGGAGGACGCACCGCGCGAGCGCCGCGCCCCGCCTGAACGCCGTAACCAACGCCTCCTTCGTCCCGTACGTCTTCCGATGTTCTACTTCTATGTCTTTTTCGAGTACTACGCGCGCGCCCCGCGCGCCGAGCGCCCGGCCGAAAGCAGTGTCCTCGACCGAGGGCACCTTATAACTTTCGTCGAACCCGCCCGCGGCCCAGAATACGTCTTTTTTTATAGAAGCACAGCTCGTATAGAACAGGCCCACTTGCCGCGGCAATATCAGGTACGTAAACCTCATCCAGAGGTTCTTATACCTGCTCGCGAAATTGGGCAAATCGGCCGACTCGGCCTCGACGCCCAAAACGGCGTCGACGGCGTCGCCATAGGCCTCCGTTAGCCGCGCGAAGATATCCCGCGGCACGAACACGTCGGCATCGATAAATAATATTATATCCTTGGCGGCGGCCTCCGCGCCGGCGTTGCGCGCGCCCGCCGGCCCGCGGCCCCGGCCGTTGGCTACCACGCGGACCCTCTCGTCCGCCGGCAAGCCGTCCAGCGAGCCGTCGCTAACGGCGTCATCCACGACGACGACTTCACCCGGCGGCGGCGAAGCGGAAAGCACCCTCCCCACGACGCCGGCCGCGCGCGGCGAACCGTTACCCACCGGTACGACGACGGATATGTCGGAAGGTCCGTACACGACCCACGTCCCGCCCAGGTACCCTTTACCGGCCCCGCCAATCGATTTACCGGCCTGCCCGCGCCTCACGCCGACTTTGCCGTTCCGACCGAAAACCTCCTCCTCCTTGGGCGCATCGGGAGAGCGGACCTCGTGGCCCGTACGCGTTCCTTTGACTTCGTCCTCGATTAATTATAATATAAGGCCGACGTGGGCGAGGTACAAAAAATCGTCGCGCTCTTCGGCCACCCCGTAACGCCGTCGTTGTCGGCCGCGATGCACAACGCGGCTTTCCCGGCGACGGGGCTCGAATGGTCTTACATTCCGTTTCGCGCCGACGCGACTACGTTGCCCGGGTTGTTCGCGCGATTGAAAGGCAACGGCTTGGCCGCAGCCGACTTCGCCTACCCCTGCGAGGAAGCCGCCGTCGGCCTTTGCGACGAGCTTTCGGAAGAGGCGAAACTCCTGGCGGCCGTAAATACGGCTCGCATTAGCGCCGAGGCCGTACGCGGTCACAACGTCGACGCGTCCGCCTTCGAGCGTTCCCTCGGCGAACTGGGGCTCGAGGTCGCCCGCAAGGCGGTTTTGGTCCTGGGTACGGGCGCCGCAGCCCGGGCGTGCGGCCTCGCGCTCGAGCGAGCCGGCGCCGCCGTTACGTACGCCGCACGGGACCTGACGCGGCCGAGGCCGGGCGTCTCGACGCGAGCAACGGTCATCGCGTGGAACGACGCCGAACGTTTCTTGACCGTGCGTAAGCCGGCGGCCCTGATAGACGCAACGTTAACGGAGGCCGCCGCCGAAGGCCCGCCTTCATTTGACTACGACGCCATCCCTCGCGGTTGCTTCGTGTACGATTTGAATTGCGGCTGCCCCACGTCGCTGCTAAAAGCCGCGGCAGACAGGGCCCTCCGCGCCGCCGACGGCCTATCCATGCTTATCTACAAGGCCGCGCGCGCTTTCGAATTGTGGACGGGCGCCGAGGCGCCGCTCGACGTTATGCGCCGGGCCGCGGCCGCAGAACTCGAGAAAGGGGAAGCCTGAAAGCCGTCAGGGCCGACGTTCACCGCCCGCCTCCCACGCCGTAGCCGATATAAGTCTCTACTCCTCGCCGCTCACGCCTACGGCCGCGATTATTTTATCGACTACCTGGGCGGGCGAGAGTTCGTCGGTTTGTACCTGGAACGGTACCTTGTCGTAGACGTGCCGACGCGCGGCCTTCAGCTCGCGAATGCGCGCCAGCGGGTCGGCGCTTTGGAGTAGGGCCCGTTCCTCTTCTCGCTCGAGCCGCTTTTGAATCGTTTCCGGTCGCGCGCGCAAGGCCACTACGACGCCCGAATCCGCGAGGAGGCGATAATTCCGATCGTCGAGGATGGTCCCGCCGCCCGCCGCGATAACCAGACCCTTTTGGGAAACGAGGTCGCCCACGAGAAGCCTTTCCTCGTCGCGGTAGCGCGGTTCGCCGTAGCGGGCGAAGATTCCGGGTATCGATTCGCCGAGGCGGCCGGCGATAGCCGTATCCATGTCGACGAAGCGACGCTTTAGTCGCGCGGCCAGTAATCGCCCGACCACCGTCTTTCCGGTCCCGGAGAAACCGACGAGGACGATATTATCTTCGGGAGTAATCACCGTACGGCGCCGACGGCCCTACGTGGGCGGCCCGCCGAGTACGCGCGAGGTTACCATACCGCGGCGAGCGGTGTCAATAAGAGTTACGGCAAGCCAAGCCGTACCGCGCAGTTACGATACGCAGACGCCGTGAATGCGCGCTTGCCGCGAAGCGGGCGTTGTGATATTATGTAAAACCAAAACGGAGGTTAAGATGGACGATATAAGTGGCCTCGAGCAAAGGCTGGAGAAGATTACACGCGCCGTGGAAGACGTCCGCGACGGCCTTTGACGTGGAAAAAACCGCTAACCGTATCGTAGACCTGGAGCAAAAGGCTGCGGCGCCGGACCTTTGGGAAGACCGCGACGCGGCCCAAAATTTGCTAACCGAGCTAAACCGGTTGAAGAAAAGGGCGGAGGCGTTCGCGGCGGCCGAAAAAAAGTTGGAGGACGCGACGGTTCTTTACCAACTCTGCCTCGAAGAGCAGGCCGCGTTTCCGGACCTGGCGGGCGAACTCCGGGCCTTGGAAGAAGAAGTCCGACAACTCTCGTTGCTGACCTTCCTCGCCGGACCCTACGACGCGTCGGACGCGATCGTCGAGATCAAGCCGGGCGCCGGGGGCGTCGACGCCGCCGACTGGGCCGAGATGTTGTTCCGTATGTATCTGAAGTGGTGCGAGGAACGCGGGTACGAGTGCGACATCTTGGCGGCCGAGGTCGCGGAGGAAGCGGGCCTAAGGCTCGCCATGTTCGAGGCGCGCGGCGATTACGCCTACGGGTATCTAAGTTGCGAGGCCGGCGTCCACCGCCTCGTCCGCATCTCCCCCTTCGACCAGAAAGGCCGGCGCCACACGTCCTTCGCCAACGTCGCCGTATGGCCCAAGCTCGACGAAACGGTCCGCGTGGACATCGACGAAAACGACCTCAAGGTAGACACTTTCCGCTCGTCGGGCCCGGGCGGCCAACACGTAAACGTAACGGACTCCGCGGTCCGCATAACCCACCTCCCGACGGGCATCGTGGTAAGTTGCCAGGCCGAACGGTCGCAACGCCTCAACCGCGCCCGGGCTATGGGCGTCCTGCGCGCGAGGCTTCACCAGTTGAAAGAAACCGAACGCCGCGCCCGCCTCGAGGACCTCAAAGGGCCGAAGCGCGACATCGCCTGGGGTAACCAGATACGTTCTTACGTCCTCTTCCCCTACCGCCTCGTAAAGGACCTGCGAACCGGCTACGAGACGGCCGACGTGGAAGGGGTCCTCAACGGCGCGCTGGACGAGCTGATAGGCGTCGCCCTGAAACGGCGCGGCACCGAGGGGGGCAAAAGCTAATGCCGGGATGCCAGTTCAATAGGCGGGGCCTCCTACTTAGCCTTGCGGCGCTCGTGGCCGTCGCCTCGGCTGCGGCGGCCGGCGCCGAAGTTCTGGCCGAGCCCCCCTACCCGACGGATATCCGCGACAAGCCGCTCCGCGTTAACGTCGTAATATCCGGGCCGCTCGCCGGCGGCGAAGCCGCGGACGGCGACGTCTTATACAACGGCGGCGCGGGCACCTTCGCGCGCGCGGCCGTCGCGGCGTGGAAGGAGAGCACGTTCGAGGCGGCGCGCGACCACGCGACCATTTGGTACGTCTTCCGCTTGATGCGAAATACCGAAGCGAACGACGTCTCGCGGGACCGGCCGCGGGAACTTTACGCGCCGCCGGAACTCGTGGAATACGTAGCGCCCGAGTTCCCCCCCGGCGCCCCGTCGGTACGTACCGAGGTCACGCTGGATTTATTCATCGGCCCGGACGGCGCCGTTTGGTACGCGGAACCGGCCGACGAGGGGGCCACCCCCCTCTACGTCGAGTTGGCTATCGCCGCGGCCCGCCGTTTCAAGTTTCGGCCCGCAACCCTGTCGGGCGAACCGACGGCGACGTGGTATCCGTTCGTGTTTGAATTTAAATAAAAGTGGCTCGAGGCTCCACGTCGCCGCGGGCCTTACGGGCGGTAAAGCTATGCGCAAGCTCATTATGATATCGGCCCTCGCCGCCGCGGCCGTAGCCGAGGAAGGCTTCGTCCCGGCACAACCTATCCACATAGAACCGCTCGCCGGAATCGACGTCGCGCCCGGCGCCGTCTTCGCGGATACGGTGATATTGAAGCTCACCGTCGACGAGGAAGGCCGCGTCGAGGACGCGGAGGTCTGGTCCTCCTCGGGCGACGAAGCCATAGACGCCGCGGGTTTGGCGTCGGCGCGCAAATGCCTATTCAAACCGGCCACCCAGGACGGCGAACCGGTAGTATCTTACTACCAGATTTACTACCGCCTTTCGGCATACCGGACGCGCGAGTACGCGGGCGCGGAGGAAAAAGCCGGTACCGCGGAAAAGGCGCCGACTCCCGAAGAGGACGATGGCGGAAGAGACTAAGAGCTTGCGCCAAATCCGGCTCGAGAAACTCAAACGCCTCCGCGAAAAAGGGGTGGACCCCTACCCCGTCGCCGCCGCGCGAAGCCACCTCGCCCGCGACGTCGTGTCCTCTTTCGCGGAACTCGAGGGCGAGCAGGTGGCCGTCGCCGGCCGCATCACGGCCTTCCGCACCCACGGCAAAGCCTCCTTCGCGGACCTCGCCGACGCCTCCGGGAAAATCCAGCTTTACTTCAAAAGCGACTTTTTGGGTGATAGGTTCGAGCTATTGGACCTCCTCGACCTGGGCGACTTTTTGGCGGCCGCGGGCAAGGTCTTCAAAACGAAGACCGGCGAGGTAACGGTCGCCGTGGAGAAGTTCGACGTCCTGGCGAAGGGACTTCTGACGCCGCCTGTCGTAAAGACGGAAAAGACCGCCGCGGGGGAGGTCGTCCACGACGAGTTCGCCGACCCGGAGAAGCGTTACCGCAAGCGCTACGTCGACATGATGGTCAACGAGCCGGCGCGCGACCGCGTCCTCACCAACGCGAAAGTCCTCCGCGCCGCCCGCCGGTACATGGACGGGGAGGGGTACGTCGAGGTCGAAACGCCCATCCTGCAGCCGCTATACGGCGGCGCCAACGCCCGCCCTTTCACGACCTACCACCGCGACCTCGAGACGAACCTCTACCTCCGCATCGCCGACGAGCTTTACCTCAAGCGGCTACTCGTCGCCGGCTTCGAAAAGGTCTACGAGATCGGCAAGGACTTCCGCAACGAATCCATCGACCGCGTCCACTACCCGGAGTTCACCATGCTCGAGGCCTACGAGGCCTACGGCGACTACCGCACGATGTTGACGTTAACGGTTGGCCTTATAACCGCCGCGGCCGCCGAAATCCGTGGGACGCTGAAACTCGAGTATCAAGGCCGCGACGTCGACCTTACGCCTCCCTGGCCGGAAATCCGCATGGTCGGAACGCTAAACGAACGGATGGAGGACTACGGCTTGGGCGACGTGCTGACGTGCCCGGAGAAAGATTTGGAGGCCGTCTTCCGCGCCGACGCGCTAAGCGAACTGTGGCCCAAAGTCGAAGGGCGGTGGTCGCGGGCGAGGGCGGTGGACGTACTCTTCGACGCGTTGGTCGTCCCGGAGCTGTGGCGCCCTACGGTCGTTACGGATTACCCGGCGGAACTTTCGCCTCTCGCCAAAAGGCAGCGCGCGAACCCGGCCCTCGCCGAGCGCTTCGAGCTATATATCGCGACGATGGAGATAGCGAACGCCTTCAGCGAGCAGAACGACCCGGAGGAGCAACGGCGGGCCTTCGAGGCGCAGGCGAAGGCTCGAGCCGCGGGCGACGAGGAGGCGCAACAGCTCGACGAGGATTTCCTCGAGGCCCTCGAATACGGCATGCCGCCGACGGGAGGCCTGGGGATAGGGCTCGACCGCGTCGCGATGATACTCGCCGACGCGCCAAACATCCGCGAGGTAATCGCGTTCCCGCAACTTAGAATCAAAAAATAAGAACTTTTTATATACCTAATATATGCTCCCTTCGCCCGCCGCCATAGAAGAGGTAGAGATCCCGACGCGCGAGGTCGTACTGGGCCTCGTCGGCCTGTACAACCGCGCTTCCTGGCCCATGCCCGCCGTCGGCGCCGTCGCCGCGTTCGCCGCGCTCGCGTTCGTCTTGATAAGACCCGGTATATTCAGCGACATGGTCGCGAAAATCGTGCTCGACCTGCTCTGGCTCTGGACCGGGATAATCTTCTTCATCTGGCGCTTGGCCCCCGAATTTCACGTCGCCTACCTCTTCGCCGCGGCGTTCGCGTTACAGGGGACCTACTTTTTCGTCGACATACTCTTCGGCGGCCTCGAGTTTCGGCCTTACAAAAACGGCAGCACCCTCATCGCGGCCCTTATACTATTGTTCACCGCGGCCGTCGTGCACCCCGTCTTGGCGTCGGCGCTGGGCCGCGGTTGGCCCAAGCTGACGTTGGTCGGGACCGGCCCCGGCCCCACCGCGGCCGCGACGTTGGCGCTGTTAATGTTCACGCTACATAAACCGAAGCCTTCCTTTTTCCTGATTCCCGCGGCTTGGGCGCTGGGTGCCGGGATAGCCGTCGCCCAGGGGTGGCACTTCTACGAGGAGCTCGTCCCGGCCGGCGTCGCGCTGGTGGTCTTACTATGGCTTGCGGCCACCGCCTGGCGGCCGAAGGGCCCCGCCAAGGCCGAAACCGTCGAAGGAGCAACGCTATGATCGACGAGGCCGTCTTCCGGAACTTCCTCTCAACCTACAACCGTGCCATCTTTCCGGCGCACGTCGTCTTCTACGCCGTCGGCATAGGCGCGGCGTTCCTCGTCTTTGCCCGCCCGGGCAAATGGGCCGACGTCGTCGCCAAAGGCAGCCTCGCCTTCTTCTGGGCCTGGCTCGGCGCCGTCTACATGCTCAAGTTCTACACGCGGATAAACTCCGCCGGCTACGCCTGGGGCGCGTTGTTCCTCCTCCAAGCGGTCTTCTTCGCCGTCGAGATCTTTTGGCCTAAAATTCGATTCCGCCCGTACGTCCACCCGAAACTCGGCCACGCGGGCGCCACCGTCGCCGGCTGGGCCTTCTTGGGGTACCCGGTCACGGCGCTGATATTCAAACACGGCTGGCCCGAGCTCGCGCTCTTCGGCTGCGCGACGCCCATCGCCATATACACCTGCGGCGTGCTACTCTTCACGTTCGACCGCAAGCCGCGTTGGCGGTTCACGTTCATCCCGTTCTTTTGGTCCGTGGTGGGCGGCTTCGGGCCCGCGGTCCAGTGGCGCTACTACGAGGACTACGCCCTCGTCGTCGCGGGCGCGCTGCTGCTCGTCGTGTGGATTTGGGCTTCGTATGAATATAAGAAAAAGAAGTAAACGCCATGGACGGACTCGGCCTGAAGGTCGTAGGCCTTAGGAAGACTTACCCGAAAACGTTGCGCCGGCCCGCGGTGGAGGCGGTCAGGGGCTTCGACCTCGACGTGCGCGACGGCGAGGTCGTAGGGCTTCTCGGGCCCAACGGCGCCGGCAAGACAACGGCGATAAAGGCTATCTGCGGCCTATTGAAGCCTACCGCCGGCGAAATATTCATAGGGCCCTATTCGCTCGCGCGCGAACGTCGGCGGGCGTTGGCGCGCATGGCCGTAGTGCTCGAGGGGGACCGCAACCTCCGCTTTCGGCTGACGGTTAAAGAGAACGTGACCTTTTTCACCAGCCTCGCAGGGTGCGACCCGCGGCGCGTCAATGAGGAGACGCCCGCGACCCTCGAGCGCTTCGACCTCGCCGGAAAAGCCAAAGAACAAGTTCGCAACCTCTCGAAGGGCCAGAAGCAAAAGCTGTCGGTCGCCATCGCTTATCTTACGCGAGCAGAGCTCGTCCTCCTCGACGAGCCGACGTTAGGCCTCGACGTCCAAGCGGGCCTTGAGCTTCAAAATATTATACGCGAGATGGCCCGGGAGGGCCGGGCGGTATTGCTTACGACGCACGAGATGGCCGTCGCACAAAACGTCGCGGACCGCATCGCCATCGTCAACGAGGGGCGGTTGGTCACCTTTAGGTTGATGGAGGAACTCTTGGAGCTTTTCCGTTATCACCAATACGTCATCCGCCTTCGTTGGCCCGGAACCGCGCCCGCGTCGATCGGCCTCGACGCCGCCGACGTCGAGCTTATACCCGCCGACGACCACGAAAGTGATATGACTATCCACCTCCATACGGACCGCAAGGACCGCCTGTACGAAATCCTGGCCTGGCTGCGAAGCGAGGAATGCGAGATCTTGGAGATCGCCCGCCGCCAGCCGGACCTCGAGCGCGTGTTCCTCTCGGTCGTCGAGGGCGAAAGGGGGCGGCCGCAATGAGATATTGGTTTCACATCACGCGCGCGCACTTCACCGCCGAATTCATCACGCTTCTTCGTTACCCATTCGACCTGGCGTCGATGTACGTCATCGTAACGCTGCTTTTGGCCGGCATATTTCTCGGCGTTTACGCCTTCGTCCCCGCCGGCCACGTTATCGGCGAAACTATGGCGGCCGTCTACGTGGGCTACATATTCTGGACCTTCTACGTACTAACCGTATCACAGGCGTCGTGGAGAATAAAGACGGCCGCGGACAAAGGTTATATCGAACGGGAGCTCCTCACCCCCGCGGGCCACGGCGCGACCGTCGTAGCTAAAATATTCGCGACGAGCGCGACCGGTTTACTCCACTACGCCGCCATCTCGGTGATCTGCGCGCTCATCTTCCGCATCAAGTTGGCCGTGGACGTCCCGAGCATATTGTTCATATTATTATTCTGTTATATCTTCCTCGCCGGCCTCGGCCTTACCTTCGCCGGCCTTACGCTCGTTTTCAAACGCGTCGGCAACTTACTTTCCGTAACCCAGATCGTACTGATGGTTCTCTCGTTCGCGGCGCTGGGCTCCTACCACTCGGCGGCAGAGGCCGCGTTGAGTTGGTTCCCCTATACGCACTCGATACGGCTCTTGCGGGCGGTCCTCGTCGAGGGCGAAAGTTTTTCCCACATTCTTAAAACGGGCAACGTCGTCCCGCTCGCCGCGGGCTCGGTGGCGTTCTTCGCCGCGGGCCTGCTCGCCTTCCGACAACTCGACCGCGCCGCTATGAACCGGGGATTGATAGGCCAATTCTAAAAATTATCGACGAAAGAATGAAGCGTTTATCCATAATCGCGATAGGGTCGGCGTCGTTAGTTTCTGCGGCGGCGGCGACGTACGAGTACGAGGGCCAGTGGGGCCGGCTCGGCGTGGGAAACGGCGCGTTCATGGAGGTCTCCGGCGTCGCCGTTGCCCCGAACGGGAACGTCTACGTATCCGACGCGAGCAACAACTGCATCCAATATTTCACGCCGACGGGCAGCTTTCTCGGTAGGTGGGGCAAGCCGGGAAACGCGCCCGGTCAGTTCAACCGGCCTTTCAACCTAACCGTCGCCTCGAGCGGGAGGGTCTACGTGGCGGACACGTACAACAACCGCGTCCAGTACTTCACCGCCGCCGGCAGCTACCTCGGCCAGTGGGGCCGCTTAGGAACCGGCCTAAAGGAGTTCGATAAACCCCGCGGCGTCGCCCTCGCGCCGAGCGGCAACGTCTTCGTCGCCGACTCAGAAAACGACCGTATCCTACGTTTCAAACCCAACGGGAGTTACTTAGGGCGGTGGGGCCGCAGCGGGAAAGGGGACGGCCAGTTCGACTTCCCGGCCGACGTCGCCCTCGCGCCCGACGGCCGCGTGTACGTCGTAGACGGAGCTAACGCGCGCATCCAGTATTTCACCGCGTACGGAACCTTTCTCGGCAAATGGGGCTCTTGGGGTTCCGGGAACGGCGAATTCTTTTATCCCGTAGCGATCGCCATTTCGCTCGATGGACTGGTGTTCGTTACGGAGGACTTTAACCAACGCGTACAATATTTCACGAAGGACGGCAGCTTCCTCGGTACGTGGGGCTCGTTCGGCCGCGGCCCGGGCGAATTCAATCACCCGCGGGGCGTAGCGACCGCGAATTTCGGAAAACGCGTCTACGTGGCCGACAGGTGGAACGACCGCGTACAGTATTTCCGCCGCGTCGAATACGGCCTCGAGCCGTGCTCGCTGGGTCGCGTCAAAGCGCTCTTTAAATAAAACGAGCTCCCCTTCCTTCGGCGTAGGAAAGGGACGAGCTCGAACTTAACCAAACTTTTCTACTTCTCTCGGTGTACTAAGGGAGGTGGAAGTATGAAGAACGGGATCGCGACGGCGGCCTTACTACTGGCCGCGACGGCAGCTCTCGCCGACTTCACGTACGAAGGGAAATGGGGAACGCAAGGATCGGGCGAAGGCCAGTTCGACCACCCTTGGGGCGTAGCCGTGGCCGCGGGCGGCCGCGTCTTCGTAACCGACCAACATAATCACCGCGTCCAATACTTCACGTCGACCGGAAGCTTTCGCGGCAGGTGGGGCTCGTACGGCACGAGCGTAGGCCGGTTTAACCGCCCCTCGGGCATCGCCGTCTCCGCAACAGCCGTCTACGTCGCCGACACCTTCAACCACCGCGTACAATACTTCACGAAGGACGGGAGCTATCTGGGCCGCTGGGGAACACGCGGCACGGGCGAAGGCGAATTCAATAGGCCCCTGGGCACCGCCGCCGCGGCGACGGGCGACGTCTACGTCGTCGACGCCGGCAACAACCGCGTCCAATACTTCACGTCGACGGGGAGCTTCTTGGGCAGTTGGGGCGGCCCGGGCAGCGGCGCGGGCCAATTCAACAACCCCCAAGGAGCGGCCGTCGCAACGAACGGCAACGTCTACGTAACCGACGCCGGCAATCACCGCGTCCAGTACTTTTCCTCGCTCGGGAGTTACGTCGGCACATGGGGTACGCGCGGGACGGGCGACGGCGAATTCAATACCCCGAACGGCGTCGCCGTCGGGCCGGCGGGCAACGTCTTCGTCGTCGACTCTTACAACCAGCGCGTCCAGTATTTCACTCTGGCGGGCAGCTTCGTAGGTAAGTGGGGCCGTTACGGGTGGGCCGACGGCGAACTCAACTACCCTTGCGGCGTCGTGGCCAACTGGTGGAGGGGCGGGGATACCGCGAGGATACGCGTCTACGTCGCCGACACCAATAACAACCGCATCCAATTTTTCAAAGACGTCGAACCCGCGGTGGCGCCCGCCTCGCTCGGGCGCGTGAAGGCTTTGTTTAAGTAAATGAAAAAATCCTTCGAGCTCTTCGTCGCGCGGCGCTACCTCACGGCGCGGGGGAAGGACACCTTCCTCTCGGTAATCACGCTCATCTCCGTCGGCGGCGTTGCCGTCGGCGTTATGGCCCTCGTCGTCGTCATCAGCGTAATGAACGGCTTCGAGATCGACCTGCGCGAGAAGATCCTCGGTACCACGGCCCACATCACGTTCCTGCACATAGGCCGCGAGGGCATCGACGATTACGAGGCCGCGGCGGCCAAAGTCGAAGGAGTCGAGGGGGTCGAGGCCGTGGCCCCCTTCGTCTTCGTCGAGGGAATCCTCTCCTCGAAGCACGACTCCATCGGCGCCGTCATCCGCGGCGTCGACATGGCGAGCCACCGCAAGATCTCCACCATCGAGGATAAAATCGTCGAGGGCACGATGGCCTTCGACGTCGCGACGAAATCCAAGCTCGAGCCCAAATTGGGCGGCTACGTCCCGCCCGCCGACGGCATCGTCCTCGGCGTCGAGCTCGCGCGGAACCTCGGCGTGGACCTGAACGACACCGTGACGCTCATCTCGCCCCAGGTTATTTGGAACCCGCTCGCGCCCGTACCGCCCCGGCTTAGGAACTTCCGCGTCGTCGGCATCTTCGACGTCGGCATGTTCGAGTTCGACTCGTCCTTGGCCTACGTCGACCTCAAAACGGCTCAGGAGTTCCTCGGCATCCCGGACAAAGTCAACGGTTTGGAGATCAGGGTCGGCGATGTCTTCGACGCGCCCGCGGTCTCCGCACGCATAAACGACGCCGTCGGCCTGCCCTACTTCGCCCGCGACTGGACCGTTACCCACGAGCAGTTGTGGGCCATGTTATCGCTCGAAAAGCACACCATGTTCGTCATCCTGACGCTCATCGTGCTCGTCGCCGCCTTCAACATCCTCGCCACGCTAATCATGATCGTCATCGAGAAGACGCGCGAGATCGGCATCATGAAGGCCATGGGCGCCACCAACGGCGCGGTGGTCCGCATCTTCGTACTCAAAGGGTTTATTATCGGAACCGTGGGGACGGCGTTGGGTCTGGCCGCGGGCCTGGGCCTTTGCCACCTCCTCAAGAAATACCAATTCGTACAACTGCCCGCGGAGGTATACGCGCTGCGGACCCTCCCCGTCGTCGTCCAACCGTGGGACGTCTTGCTCATTTGTTTGGTGGCGCTCGCGATAAGCGTCGCCGCGACGATATACCCGGCCTGGCGGGCGGCGCGCCTCGAGCCCGTGGAGGCAATCCAGCATGAATAACGTCATCGCGGCTCGAGGCCTCCACAAATACTACCGGAGCGGCGACCAGACGCTTAAGATCCTCTTGGGCCTGGACCTGGAGGTCGCAGGCGGCGAAACGGTGGCCGTCGCCGGCGAGTCGGGGGCCGGCAAGACGACGCTCCTGAACCTGCTCGGCGGCCTGGACAAACCGACGGACGGCCGCGTGTTCGTAGACGGGACCGACATCTTCGCCCTCAAGGACACGGCCCGCGCGCGCTTCCGCAACCGACGCGTAGCGTACGTCTTCCAATTCCACCACCTGCTGCCGGAATTCACCGCCCTCGAGAACGTCGTCATCCCGCTGCTGATAGGCCGTATGGGCCCGCGCGAGGCCGAGGGCCGCGCGCGTAAATACCTGGAGGCGGTGGGCGTAAGTCGGCGCGAAAGCCACCGACCGGCCAAGCTCTCGGGAGGCGAACGCCAGCGCGTCGCGGTCGCCCGGGCGCTCGCCCCCGAGCCGGCCGTAATCCTTGCGGACGAACCCTCCGGGAACCTCGACGAACGGACCGCGGAAAGCCTCCACGACCTCCTCTTCGATTTGAACGCGGCCTTGGGGCAAACGTTCATAATAGTGACGCACAACCGCGCGCTGGCGGGACGCTGCGGCCGGACGTTGCTGTTGGAGGGGGGCGTTTTACACCCCGTCGAAATCCGTTAAAACTTGCGGCCTTCCGTTGAAAATGGTATAATACATTCGCCAGGGCGGGGAGGGACCTCCCGAAAAATATTTTGCGCTGTAATACAACCAAGTTATGCTGGATAAATTTACGGCCCGGGCCCGCAAGGTAATCCTCATCGCGCGCGAAGAGGCGACGCGCCTCCACCACGACGCGGTGGGCACGGAGCATATCCTCCTGGGCCTGATTCGCGAAGGCGAAGGCGGCGCGGCGGCGGTCCTGCGAAAGTTCGGCCTGTCGCTCGAGATGGTTCGGCGCCAGGTCGAGAAGCTCGTCCCCCCCGGCGGCGGCATGCGCACCGTGGGCGACATCCCCTTTACCGCACGCGCGAAGTCCGTGATAGGCCACGCCGTCGAGGAGTCGGGCCTCCTCAACCACAACTACGTGGGGACCGAACACATATTGCTCGGCATTATCCGCGAGGGCGAGAGCGTCGCGGTCAAGGTCCTCACGCACCTCAACGTCGACCCGGACGACCTTCGCCTCGAGGTCATCTCGAGCCTGGGAACGACCGACAAGGCGACGCGCGCCCGCCGCCGCAAATCGAAGACGCCGGTCCTCGACGAATTCGGCCGCGACCTCACCGCGCTCGGCCGCGAGGGAGGGCTTGACCCCGTAATCGGGCGCGAAGACGAAATCGAACGCGTCGTCCAAATCCTCAGCCGGCGCAAGAAGAACAACCCGGTCCTCATCGGCGAACCGGGCGTCGGCAAGACCGCGATCGTCGAGGGGCTCGCCCAGCGCATCGTCGAGAACAACGTCCCGGAAGCCCTCATAGGGAAGCGGCTGTTGACGCTCGACCTCGCCGCGGTCGTGGCGGGGACGAAATACCGCGGCCAGTTCGAAGAACGGATGCGGATGATCGTCGACGAGATACGCAAGAACGAAGACGTCATCATCTTCATAGACGAGCTTCATACGATCGTGGGCGCGGGCGCCGCGGAAGGAGCCATCGACGCCTCCAACATGCTCAAGCCCGCGCTCGCGCGGGGCGAGCTCCAGTGCATCGGCGCCACGACCCTCTCCGAATACCGCAAGCACGTGGAAAAAGACGGCGCGCTCGAGCGCCGCTTCCAGACCATAATGGTCGACGCGCCCTCGGTCGAGGAGACCATCGAAATAATCCAAGGCCTTCGCGACCGCTACGAGGCGCACCATCACGTCAAAATCACGGGCGAGGCCATCCTCGCCGCGGCCCGCCTCGCGGACCGGTACATCTCCGACCGCTATCTCCCCGACAAGGCGATAGACGTCATCGACGAGGGCTGCGCAATGGTGCGCCTCCGCCATTCCACGCTGCCGCCCGACATCCGCGACATCGAGGCCAAGATGGCGGAAATGCGCGCGGAGAAGGAGGCGGCCATCGAGCGCCAGGAGTTCGAGACCGCGGCGCGCTACCGCGACCGCGAGCGCGAGTACCGGCTCAAAGTCGAGGAGGCCAAGGAGCGCTGGCGCGTGCTTACGGAACAGGAGGAGAATGTCCTCACGGTCGAAGACGTGGCCTACATAGTATCCAAAACCACGGGCATACCCGTCGACCGCCTCGAGCAGGAAGAATTCGAGAAGCTACTCCGTATGGAGGACGACCTCCATAAGCGCGTCGTGGGGCAAGACGAGGCCATCGGCGTCGTGACGCGCGCCATACGCCGCAGCCGCCTCGGCGTCAAAGACCTCAAAAGACCCATCGGCTCGTTTATCTACCTCGGCCCCACCGGCGTGGGTAAAACCGAGCTCGCCAAGGCCCTCGCCGAATTTTTGTTCGAGGACGAGGACGCGATTATCCGCGTGGACATGTCCGAGTATATGGAGAAACATACCGTCTCGCGGCTCGTCGGCGCGCCGCCCGGCTACATCGGTTACGAGGAGGGGGGCCAGCTGACCGAGCGCGTGCGGCGCAAACCGTATTCCGTCATACTCCTCGACGAAATCGAGAAGGCCCACCCCGACGTATTCAACGTCCTCTTACAGGTGATGGAGGACGGCCGCCTGACGGACAATATAGGCCGGACCGTCGACTTCCGCAACACGGTCCTCATTATGACGTCGAACATCGGCGCGCGCCAGATTAAGGACGGCGGCGGCATCGGCTTCGGCGCCGCCCCCGGCGAGGCCACGTACGAGGAGATCAAGAAGACCGTGATGACCGAGGTCAAGAAGCTCTTCAACCCGGAATTCCTCAACCGCGTGGACGAAGTCATCGTCTTCCACCCCCTCGAGAAAACGCACCTCCGCGCCATCGTAACGCTCATGATCGACGAGCTTAAACGCCGCCTCGAGGAACACATGCTCGAGCTCTATTTCACCGAAGACACGAACGAGTTCCTGATGGAGAAAGGGTACGACCCGACTTTCGGCGCGAGGCCGCTGAGGCGGACGATCCAGAAGTACGTCGAAGACCCGCTCGTAGAAAAATTGCTCCGCGAGGAAATCCACCCGGGCGACACCGTCGCCATCGACGTCAACAAAGAAAAGGACCAACTCTCCTTCGAAGTCGTAAAGAGCCTTACCGGCGCGGAACAAGGCTAACTCAAACCCCCGTGGCACAACTCCCGGCCCACCATCAAACCGCGCTCCGCCGGGATAGTAATAAAATGTCGTGGCCGTAACGGGCCCGGGGAATTATTTCGCCTCGACCGCGGGGCCGCTCAACCCGGAGGAACCATGGCGGAGGAAAAGAAAAAGAAACCGGAGCCCGACGCCGCTTTCGTACAACCCGACATACCGGACGAAGTGGCGGACGGCGCTTACGCCAACGTCGCCCAGATAGTCTTCTCGCCGGCGGAGTTCGTATTCGACTTCGGCCGCGCGGTCCCCGGGCGTTCGGGTTTTAAAATCATAAGCCGGATTATCACCACGCCGCTGCACGCCAAGCAATTCCTCCTGACGCTTTCCGAAAACGTCTCGCGCTTCGAAGGCCAGTTCGGAGAGATCAAGATCCCCCAGCGGCCCGTACCCACTGGGCCCGAAGACTTCAAGCAATAGCGATGGTTCGACGGCCCAACCTCTTCGTCCCCGGTAAAATGGAATACGTGAAGAAAAAGGCCGCGCGTCCCCCCGGGCAATGCATCCTCTGCGACGTCGCGCGCGGCGTGGGCGACGTCGTGAACCTTGAGATCGCGCGCGAAGGCGACTTTATAATCACCCTGAACCTTTACCCCTACAACCCGGGCCACGTAATGATATTCCCGGCGCGGCACGTTGAGGACCCGCGCGAGTTGGACGCGGAAGAGCACGCAAGGCTCGCTCGCCTGCAGAACTTGGCGCTCGACGTCCTCGCGGCCGAATACGGCCCCGCCGGCTTCAACGTCGGCTACAACGTCGGGGCCGCGGCCGGCGCCTCCATCCCCCACCTTCACCTGCACGTCGTGCCCCGTTACCCGCTCGAGCTGGGCGTAGTCGACATCTTATCCGGCGCCAAAATCGTAATAGAAGACCCCGTAAAGACGCGCCGGCGGCTCCGCGCCGCTTTCGCGGCCGCCCTCAAAAAAAGCCGCGGCTAAGCGCGGCGCGGTTGAAATCTGCCGGACGCCCTTCCCTATTCCAACGACAAGGCCGCGTCGCGCTCGAAGGCCGGGTCGCGCGGGCCGCCCAACGAAACGTAATTCCGATACGCCGCCTGCGCCCGCGCCGCGTCGCCCAACTTCAAATATAGCATGGAAAGCAACCCGTAGACCTGCGACGACGGTTGAAGCTCGGCCTCGCGCTCAATATATTCGAGCGCCGTTACGTAGTCGCCATTTTCGTAGTAGTACCGCCCTATTAACAACCGCGGCCCGGGAAGGCTCGGGTCCGCCTCCGTCGCCGCTTGCGCAGCCGCGAGCATATCCGACGTTCTCCCCAATTGCATCATAAGTTCGGCGTACCGCGCCAGCGTCGCCCCGTCGCCCGGCACGAGAGCGACGACCCGCCGGTAAGCCAGCGCCGCCTGGCGGTAATCTCCCAACCCGATCAAAACCTCGGCAAGCTGCACCCGCGCGTCGACGTAGTCGGGCTCGAGCTCGACGGCGCGCGCCAGGGCCGGTACGGCACCGGCGAGTCGGCCCGAACGGGCCAACGCCAAGCCGAAGTTGTAGTGCATCGCGGCCTTGTCCGGCGCGACGACGGTCCCCCGCCAAAAAACTTCGAGCGCCGTATCCGGTTGGCCGACTCTTTCGTAGGCCACGCCGAGCATTATGAAACCCTGATACATCTCGGGCGCGAGCGTCGTAGATTTATGAAAATAAGAAACGGCCTCTTCGAACTTACCCTGGTCGAAATAGAACTTACCGTAGCGATAATAGCTCTGGCCGAACGCGCCGTCGCGCTTTATGTCGGGCATCGGCCACATCGAAAAGGCCGCCATCGCCATCGCGGCCGCCGTCAGCGCCGCGGCGCGTCGCCACCGCCACCCCCGCCAAAGGTCGTAATACCGCACAAGCCCCCCGCCCGCGAATACCATCAACAGCGGAACTATCGGCAGCCGGTAACGGGCGGATATGAAAAAAATCATAACCGACACGGCGTAAGCTGCCACGAAGACGGCGCCCACTGTACGCGCGAACGGCGACCTCCGCCAACCTATCGCCAGGCCTATAACCGCGAATGGGAATATGAAACCGAAATATGGTATTTGCAACCGATGGAACGGCGTTATGAACTTCATAAAATAAAAATCGACGTTCAAGCTAACCTCGTAATCGTTTACCAACAGGCGGAACTTCCGCCAATATAACTTCGCGCCCTCCCCCGGGTGGTCGCGAAGCCACGCCAGGCCGTTCAGCAGCCACCACCGCGACACCGCCGACGGCTTCATCGTACGCCCCTCTAATTCCTGAGCGACGAGCGTCGCCAGGTCCCGGTTTAGCTCCGCGGGCCTCCCCTGATACACCTCGCCCAGATTCCAATAAACCCCCTTGGCCTCGGGCGCGTTGCCGAGGTAGAAGTTAATGCCTCCCTGCGAGGAGATCGGCACGAAGTCCCCGCCGACGAGGCCGTTCCGTAACGTTACCGCGAATACTATCGCCGCCAACGGGGCGAAGTACGCCGCGACCCGCCGCCACCCAAGCCGCCGCAGGTAAATCAAAAATACCGGCACCGCGGCTACGGCGAAGACCAGAAGGTTCGACCGGTCGAGGGCGGCGAGGCCCGTGAGCGCTCCCGCGCCGGCAAAGGCCCACCTCCGGCCTTCGACGCCGCGCGCCAAAAGGTAAAAAGAACCCGTAATCAAAAAAACGTCCAGCGACACGGGAAGTACCATCGAGCTGAAGAAAATGGCCGGGAGGTAAAAGACCCAGATCGCTCCCGCCACCCTGGCGGGCCGCTCGCCGAGGGCGCGCCGCGCGAAGCCGTAGATGAACAGCGCCGAGCCTACCTCCAGCGCGATATGGACGAGGCGAACCACGGCCAGTTGCGGGCCGATTGCGGCGTAAATAACCGCGAGAAAATACGCGTACAGCGGCCCGATGAAGAAGACCGCGTCGCCGCCCAGCCAGGCGCCGCCCGAAGCTATGTCCTGCGCCCAGTTGTTGAATAAGAACGCGTCCGGGATGTGGCGGAGGTAGGTGAAGAAAGGGTCGTGGGCCACGGTCGCGAGATATACGGCGCGCGTCGCCAGCGTCGCCGCGGCCAGCGCCAGCGGCCAACGGTTATCCTTGACCCAACTTCTAAAATTTAAACTCATTCTCGCGGCCAAGATAATTTTAAACCCCCGCTCGCGGGGGCATTAGCGCTACGGGGATTCGAACCCCGGTCTGATGGCTGAGAACCACCTATCCTAACCCCTAGACGATAGCGCCACGCCCTCTCTTATAACTCAAAGCGGTACGCGTGTCAAGGGCGAATGCCCGCCGCGGGCACAGATTCGAGGGCCGAATATGAAACCGCGCTCCGCGGACCTCCGTAAAAAGCGAACGCGCCCGAGGATTATTTTCGCAATAAAACCGGCTCGCCCGGCAAACGGCGAACGGCGCGGAAACTTGCCCGAACCGCCGAATAAATCCTACGCGTTTCAAAACCGGGCGTCAACGCGCGGAACTCGTGCCGCTCAAAGTAGAATAGTTATTGGTTTACGGAACGCCCTTTTTCTGGTATAAATACGCCTATATGGAAGGCCGCACCCGCGTGAACGGACGAAGCCGAAAACTCTCGAGCCGCGACTTCTTACTCGCGATCTTCGCCGCCGCGATGCTTACGCTCGCGTTCCCCCGCTTCGACCTCGAGCTACTGGCGTTCGTGGCGCTCGTGCCGCTGCTCGTCGCGCTCGAGGGCCTGAACGCCCGCCAGGGCGCTTGGCTCGGCTACGTCTTCGGCCTCCACTGGAATATTTTTCTTCTATATTGGCTCTCGCCGGCGACGACGACCGGCTTCATATGCGCCGTCATATACCTGGCGCTCTACGGCGCCCTCTTCGGCTTTTTGTACGTCGCCGCGAGGCGCTACGGCCGCCTCCCGGCGATCGTATGCGCGCCGGTCCTGTGGGTCGCGGTGGAGTGGCTCCGCTCGGTGGGCTACCTCGCCTTCCCCTGGGGGTTCTTGGCCCATACGCAATACAAGTGGAACTTGTTGATCCAGGTCGCGGACGTCGCCGGCACCTGGCCGGTATCGCTCGCCGTGGCTTCCGTAAACGCCCTCCTATACTACATCCTGCGAAATTACAAGGACGTCGCGACGTGGCTCCGCGCGGGCGGCGCCGCGGCCGGCTTGCTCGCGGCCCTTTGCCTCTACGGCGCGCTCGCGCGCGTCACGCCGGACGAGGGGCCGCCCATACGCGTCGCGGTCCTCCAGCCGAACATCGACCAGGACGTCAAATGGGACCCGGCCTACCGCGACGAGACGATGCGGGTCCTCTTCGAGCTGAGCTACGAGGCGAAGCGCGAAGGCGCCGAGTTAATAATTTGGCCCGAGACGGCGACGCCCTTCTACCTCTTCGAAAACAATCATTACCGGGAGCTAATTTACGCGGCCGCGGAGGACATGGACGTATACCTCGTTACGGGCACCGTCGACCGCAAGCCGAGGCCAAATCTCGTGCGCGGGTGGGACGACTACCGGTACAACGCCGCGGCCCTGATTACGCCCACGCGCAGCGTCGCCGGCTACTACGCCAAGGTCCGCCTCGTCCCCTTCGGCGAGCACATCCCGTGGGAGGCCGACCTGCCCGCCATCACGGAAACCATATTCGCCGACTCGGGCGATTTTACGCCCGGGCCGGGGTGGAACGTCATCGGCACGAAGGTCTACGATTTCGGGTGTTTAATTTGTTACGAAGTGATCTTCCCCGGAATCTCCCGCACGTACGCGCGCCGCGGCGCCGATTTCCTAGTAAACATAACCAACGAGGCCTGGTTCGGCCGCACGAACGCCCCTTACCAAACGTTGGCCTCCGCGGCCTTTCGCGCCGTCGAGGAGCGCTCCTGGCTCGTCCGCGCCGCGAACACGGGCGTAACCTGCTTTATAGACCCCAACGGGCGCGTCGTTCGTAAGTCCAAAATCTACGTCCGCCGACAACTGACGGACAACGTCTATCGGCGCCGGTACCTGACGTTCTACGCCAGGCACGGCGACTGGTTCGCGTACCTCGTCGCCGCGGCCGCGGCGCTCATCTCCGGTTGGACGGCGTTTAGCGTCGGCAGGCGATATTGGCCGTTACGGCGCCGGAAGGCGGGCCATTAATACCCGGAAATAGCCTCTCCCGGGAAGTAGGTCCTATCGTGACCGTGCTAAGAACCGTAGCGATAATCTTTATCTTTTTCTGTTCCGTTTTCGCCTGGGTCATCTTGGGCGGGTCGTTGTACCGCCGAACGGAGAAGGCAAAGGAATTCGCCACCGGCGCCGTCGGCGAGCTCTGGGGAACGGAACAATACCAGCGCGCGCCCCGTTTCTACTACAACGTAGCTCGCAGGGTCGAGGCGGCGAAGACCGCCGAGGAGGCCGTCTACTTAAACCCGGCCAGCTCCGACGTCGACGTCAAGCTTGACCTCGACTACCGTAAGAAAGGCTTACTTTAGTTCAGCACTTACGTCGTAGAGTACTTCTCGAGCTACCGCGTTAGAAACGATTCCTCGGAACGGCGGAAGGTGTACGTCGAATACCACTTCCCCGCGACCCACACCCTATACGACAACTTCGCGTTCTTAGTCAAAGGCCAAGAAGTCCGATTTCCCTCCCCCGGCGCCGACCGGATAATCACCTCCGCCGAGCTCGGGCCCGGAGAGACGGCCGAGGTCGTCATCGGCCACAAGTCGTCGGGCCTCGACAGGTGGGCCTATTCCTTCGGCGAGGGCGTGACGCGCGTCCGCAACTTCAAGCTCGTCGCCCGGACCGACTTCAAAGACGTGGACTTCCCCGAGGGCTGCGTCTCCCCCACCGCCAAGGAGGAGACCGACGAGGGGTGGGTCCTCACGTGGCAAAACAAGGACCTCGTCACCGGCTACCGACTCGGCGTCGAAATGCCCAAAAAATTAAACCCCGGCCCCATCGCGAGCCGGATGTCCTTCTTCGCGCCCGTCTCCCTTTTGTTCTTCTTCACCGTACTCTTCATAACATCCGCGGTCAAGGTCAGCCAGGTACCGCCTCTCCACCCGATGAACTACTTCTTCCTGGCCGCGGCTTTTTTCGCCTTCCACGTCTTGTTCGCCTACCTCGCGGACCACGTCGAAATCCACGTCACGTTCGCGATCTCGACGCTCGTCTCGTGTCTACTCGTCTTCGCGTACGTAGCGTTGGCGCGCGGCGCCAGGTACGCGCTGTTCTACGCGACGCTGCCCCAATTCACGACCCTCATCCTGTTCTCGTACGCCTTCTTCTACCGCGGTTACACGGGCCTTATAATCACGTTCGGCTCGGTCGCGACGGCGCGCGTGGATTGGGCCGCCAAGTTCGGCCCCAAACCGGCCTAAAGAGCACGCCCCGCCGTTTGGCGCGGAGCCTTAATTTTGGTATAATATAAACAAACCGGCTCGCGGGACGAAGAGTCGAATCGAAACGGCGTAACTTCGGGCGACGGGCCGGGGCGTCTCGCCGCCGCGTTGCCCGGTCGAATCGTCGGCGTTCAAGTTTTCAAATAAACAAAAAGGCCGGCCTTAGCCGGCCCCGAACGCAATGGATAAAAAGGCTAAGAACAACGTCACCAGGCGCTCCTTCATAGGCCTCCTCGCGGCCGCGGCCGCCTTTCTCCTCGCCCGGATACCCTGGCCGAGCCGCCAAGAGGGCCTAAAGACGGCTCGCTTCTGGCGGCGCCTCGGCGGCAAGCGCCCGCGCGCCCCTCGCCCCCCTCAAAAAAACGGGCCCGCCTAAGGCCCGTTTCTCATTTCGTGCCGTCCCTTGCCCGGCGCCGTTTCTGGAGCGGGAAAAGTTTCGTCAACCTACCGAACACCTTAAATAAGAGCGCGACGGGCGTGTACGAAATCAACAACAGGTCCTCCCGAAAGGACCAATTCGAAACGTACGCCAAATCCGACGCGATCTTGTCCGCGAAGACGTTGTCGACGTAATTTTCGTCGATGTTGACGGGCGACAGAAACTCCTCCTCCGCGACGTAGCGGATCTGCGTGGGCCCGGTTATCCCCGGCCTGAACCTCAGGATCGTACGCTGCTCAGGCGTAAGGACCGACATGAAGCGCGGCAGGTCCGGCCGCGGGCCGACGAGGCTCATCTCGCCGCGCACGACGTTAATGAGGTTGGGGAGCTCGTCGAGTTTGGTGACGCGGAGCAGGTGGCCCACGCGCGTTATGCGCGGGTCGCCCGCGCCGGTGAGGTCCGGCCCGAATTCGGGCGCGTCCTTCACCATCGTGCGGAACTTATAAATAAAGAACGGCTTGCCGCCCCGGCCGGTCCGCTCCTGGCGGAAGAAGACCGGCCCCGCGCTCCCGGCTTTAATTAAAAAAGCGACGAGCGCGAAGACGGGCGCGAGGACGACGAGCGCGAGCGACGCGCCGGCGACGTCGAACGCGCGCTTCAAATACTTTTGGCCGAAGCCCTCCTCGGCCGACTTTCTCAACCGCCTGCCAGCCACGTATTAATTATAAAGGGCCGGGCGGGAGATGTCAATTTTTTAGCCGAATTTCTCCGCGGCCTGTTGCGTTGACCGTAAGCGCATAATTTTGTTAATATTAAAAAAGAAATCGCTCGCCGGCGGGCGCCCTCGACGTATAAGCCGAGCGGCCGGCCCGGCGAGCCGTCAGGTCGGAAATTTTACCGTAACGCGCGCCGCCAGCCATGGACTTCTGGACCCGTTTGCAGCTGCCGGTAAACACGTTCTCCCTCCGGCACGAGATAATTAAAGAAAATCTGCCGTTGGGCCGCGACGACGCGGTCGCCGACGTCGGCGTCGGCACCGGGTACTCGGCCTTCAACTTCGCGCCCGGCGTTAGGGAGTTAGTGGGCATAGACGTCGCGGCCCCGGTGATCGACTTCCTAAAAAGCCTTCCGTGGGGCCGCGGCGTCGAATTCGTCCGCGCGGACATAGCCGACGTCAACGACGCGGCGTTGAAAAAGCTCGCCGGCAAGTTCGACCGCCTTTACGCCGCCGACGTCCTCGAGCACGTTTCCGCGCCGGCCGCTTTCTTTCAAAACGTCGCGTCGCTGCTGAAAGAGGGCGGCGCGGCCCTGATAACTTTTCCGAATACCCCCGGCCACGGCGTAACCCGCTTCCGAACGAAAACGGAGCTCGCGCAAAACCTCGCCGCCGCCGGCCTGAAAGCGCGCACCCTCGACGTGCTCGAGCCGACGACGTGGTTGAAGATAATCTACTCGGCCTTCGTAAAGTTGCCGCTGTCGGCCCACCGGCGCGTCCGGCGGCGGCCGCGAGGCCGCGGCGACCGGGGCGAGGAGCAGACCTTCGACCAAACGTACGCCTTCGCCTTCAACCGGCGCCTCCCCTGGTACCGCGTCTTGATTAATTTTTACTTCGAGGCGCTTATGGCGGTGGCGAAAATGCTCCCGCTTTATAAAACGACGCCGGCGCCGGAGGAAATCTTGGGCCGCCGCGTCCTCGTCGTAGCTACGGAATAAAAAAAGCGCGAACGGCGAGAGGCAAATATATGCCGGCCGGGAGGGCCGAGCTCGATTTAAGGAAAGAAGGCGCCGAAGCGGGCGCGGCGGGTGCGGGAAAAAACGTTTATAACGCCTTTAATAACTCGAGGCAGGGGCCAAGGTTATCGTTGACAACGTTAGGTGGTTATGTTAGCAATATGTATTATTGTAAAACTTAACGGTGGAGCGAGTAAAATGCAAGCGAAAAAAAGAATTATTTTTTATTTCCTATCGCTGACTTTAATAGTCATATTTATCTTTAACTGCGACAATCCCGCGGGC
>WVWN01000080.1:0-318 GCA_011773985.1 Candidatus Zixiibacteriota bacterium
GCTTTCATCATTTGCCTCCTGCCTGTTGATTTTGCCGCTCAACAAAACGGGCGAAAGCCTTTAGCTCTCGCCCGCTTTGCAGAAAGCGAACGAGGGCTCTCGCCCCCGCTCGCCTGTTAGCGTCAAAAACGCTTTTCTATTTTTCGGTTTTCGCCTCTTCCGCTTCCCCGCCGCTCTTGGCGGTTACTCCGTCTGGGGGGTTTCCCGGCTTCAGCGCGGTGCCCGTTGCCCGGTCTGGTGGTGCCGCCGGTGTCGTCGCGCCCGCCGTTTCGTTTTCTACCCTGCCTCTGGTGGAAATTTTAACGTTCTGCTCAGATT
>WVWN01000080.1:384-770 GCA_011773985.1 Candidatus Zixiibacteriota bacterium
TCTTAAATCTTGGCTATATTATAGCATTTTTATTTATGAATGTCAAGACTTTTTTTATTTATTTTGCCTCTTTTAAGGTTTATTCTGGAAATTTTAAGGTTTGTTTTGCGAAACCTTTACAAAATCGGGCGGCCTGTTTCGCGCGCGGGACGGGCGTGCTATAATGGGGCGGGGAGGGCGCAATGAAGAAACGGGCGTTACTTTACGCCAGGGTGAGCGGCGACGACAGGGAAAGGGACAGCCTGGGCGGCCAGTTGGAGTTGTGCCGGGCTTACGCCGAGAGCCGCGGTTACGTCGTCGTGCGCGAGTTGGCCGAGGACGAGTGGGGCGTCAGCGGCGCTGACGTTGAGGCGGCCGAACTGAACCGGGCCATCGAGTTAGGCGCG
>WVWN01000080.1:789-1075 GCA_011773985.1 Candidatus Zixiibacteriota bacterium
CGGGCGATTTCGACGTGCTAGTGTGCCGGGAGATGGATCGGCTTGCGCGGTCGTTGGCGAAGCAGATGATCGTGGAGGACCGGCTGAAACGGGCCGGGGTCGTGATCGAGTACGCCTTGGCCTCCTACGACGACACGCCGGAAGGCCAATTGCAGAAATTGGTGCGCGCCAGCGTCGCCGAATACGAACGTCTTAAAATAGTGGAGCGCATGGAGAGGGGGAGGCGCCGGGCGGTACAGCGGGGCAACGTGCTGGTGGCTGGGCAGGCGCCTTACGGCTACTACGT
>WVWN01000080.1:1189-1392 GCA_011773985.1 Candidatus Zixiibacteriota bacterium
GCTGAAATTGAGTGCGCGCGGCGTTCCCACTCCCGCTGACCTGGGGAAGGTGCGCGCCAGGAAGGAGCGGGGTTACGGGAACTGGTGTCCTTCGACCATCGGCGGTATTTTGAGGAACGACACTTACCTGGGTACGTGGACTTACAACACGAGCGACGGCGAAGCGTTCTCCGTCGAGATCCCGCAAATTATTGACCGGGACA
>WVWN01000028.1 GCA_011773985.1 Candidatus Zixiibacteriota bacterium
TATCCTGGGGACAAGGGGCTTAAGCCCCTTGTCGTGGGCGACGCGTCGTGCGCCCCTACCGGAACAACGCCCTAATGCGGCCCAGGCTGGCGGGACCCACCGCGGTCTCGCAACGGACGATTAGCACGTCGTCGAAGTCGAAGCGCGCCGTCGTATTGGGTACGCTTATCTGGAACTTAAGCCGCTCCTGCTTCTGGGTTAGCTTCGCGAAGCTTGCGCGCTGCCACGTCGTCGCCGCGGCGACCTGCCCCAAAACGTACGGCCCCCACTTCACCGTCGCCGGCCCGCGGCGGTACCGGAACGTTATCTTGTA
The DNA here is from genome assembly GCA_011773985.1 of Candidatus Zixiibacteriota bacterium. Lineage (GTDB taxonomy): Bacteria > RBG-13-66-14 > B26-G2 > WVWN01 > WVWN01 > WVWN01. The sequence goes on from WVWN01000028.1 coordinate 314, forward strand.
CTGCTCGCTGGCGTTCACCCGTATTTCCTTATTGCTCGTAGCCGTGCCGCCGTTCTTGCCCTCGAACGCCATGTAATGGTTGGTACCTTGCGCCATTTGACTCCACGCCGCCTCGGGCGCAAAGGTCCACTTCTGCTTATACCCTTGGCCCTCGAAATCTTCCTCCAGTACCGTGACCGCGGCCACCGCCGGCGCCGCCGCGCCGAGAGCCAACGCGGCAAACGCTAAAACCAACGCCGTCCTCTTCATAACGCCTTACCTCCTTTTGTTATTATGCCCTTTTATAAAGTATAGCACATTCCTATTCCCGGTGCAACGTTCGGGCCGCCCCGGTTCGCCGTAGCGCCCGCGTTGCGCTTAATTAGGGGCCTTTGCTCCCGTGCCGAGGCCATAAAAAATGGCCCCGCGGGCCCCCGCGGAGCCAAGCCGCGGTTGACCAGCGGCGTTAACAAGGGGCTAAGGCCGTTATTGTAGGACGACCGGCCGGTCGCCCCTACCCAAACGACGCGTTCAGGCGCCGGTCGGTAACAACCGGCGCCTCGGCCTTTATCGGAACAACGCCTTCACCCGGCCCAGCGAGGTGGGAGAGACAGCCGGTTCGGACCAGCGGAAGTACTGGACGCGGTAGTTACCTTCCTCGGTAACGTATACGTACCCGTTCGGCGCGACGGCTATGCCGACGGGGTAGGAGAACTCGCCCGGGCCGGTGCCATACGAACCCCATTTACCTAAAAACGACCCCATAGGCGTGAAGTACTGAACGCGGTGGTTGCGGCTGTCGGCGACGTAAACGGCGTAGTCCGGAGCTACGGCAATTCCCTTCGGCTCGTTGAACTGGCCGTCCCCGGAACCGAACGAACCCCAACAGCCTCCATAGCTCCAACCCACATCCGCCACGCCCGCGAACGTCAACGTCGCCCCGGCGATAACTATTACCCTTTTCATAATCCCCTGCCTTCCCCGCGTGAGGTTAAATAATCGCATTTTTTGATATTCTAATAATAAATAGCGATTTTTTCAAACGATAAGAAGGCCGGCGCTCCCTAAGGTTTTAAGTTTATTCGGAGGTTTCGAACGTCACGTACGGTTCTACCCTTTTTACCGTCGCCGGCCCTATCCCCTTCACGGCCGTAAGGTCCTCGGCCTTCGCGAAAGAGCCGTGGGCCTCCCGGTGCGCAACGATGCGCCGGGCGAAAACGGGGCCGACGCCGGGAAGTTCGCACAACTCCTCGACGTCGGCGGCGTTGATATTTATTTTTTTGGGCGCGGCTAAGGCGGCGAGGGCCGCGGCGTCTACCGGCGGCTTCGGCTTAGTCAGGTCGAACTCGAGCTCAGCCGGCCGGGGCGGCGGCGGCGCCTTCTCGCCGCGTAGTACTTTGACCGCGGCGCCCGCGGCGAGGGCGCAGGCGAGGAAGATGAGGACGAGCCGTTCCTGCCTGGTTAGATAGATCAAGGCGACGATGCCGCCCGTCGTAAGTTAAACCTTATTCCCTAAAAGCCCAAATCGACGAAGCCGAGCTTCCCGGCGAGCCACCCGAGCTTGTTGAAGAATATTATGTGGCCGAATTCGATTAAAAGGATGCCGCCCACGATCTCTACGGTACGGAAGTATTGCTTTATCTTCTGGAACGCCGAGAGGAACGCGTTGACGGCGATCGCGGCGAGTAGGAACGGAATGGCCAGGCCCAGCGAGTAGATTAACAGCAGGAAGAAACCCTGCCAGACGGTTTCCTGGGCGGAGGCGAGGACGAGAAGGCTGGCGAGGAAGGGGCCGATGCACGGCGTCCATCCGAAGGCGAAGGCGACGCCGACGATGAACGTCCCGGCGATGCCCCACCGGCCCTTCTTGCCCTCGAAGCGGCGTTCCATCAGGAGGAACTTGATACGGAACGCGCCCACCATGTGAAAACCCAAGATGATGATAATGATGCCCGCTATGCGGTTAAACAACATCTTGTTAGCCTGGAGGAAGGAGCCGAGTTCGGTGGCGGTGACGCCCATCGCCAAGAAAACGGCGGTGAAGCCGAGGCAGAAGGCTGCGGCTTGGAGGAGTGTCTTCGCTACGATGTGGCCCCGCCGCTCTTTGCCCGTCAGCTCCTCGAAGGTGTGCCCGGAAATGTAGGAAAGGTAGGCCGGGACGAGGGGCAATACGCACGGCGATATAAAACTTAGAAAGCCGAATACGAGCGCTAGGCTGGCGCCGCCCAAAGAGAAGGATACGTCCACTTTTCCTCCCGCGTTAGTCGTTGAACGCCGTCATCGCCCGCGCCGCGCCTTCGGCGAGCCACGCCTCCGCAGCGTTCGCCGCTCGCCTGAGCGCCGCGTCAACGATTTCTTTTTCCGGCGGTTCGAAGGGTGAGAGTACGTACGCCGCGGCGTCGTCTTCCGCGGGGGCGCCTATCCCCACGCGAAGCCGGGCGAATTCCTCGGTGCCTGTTTCTTCTGCGATAGACCGGAGGCCTTTGTGGCCTCCCGCGGAACCTTTCGTCCTAAGGCGAATCTTGCCGAGCGGCAGGTCGACGTCGTCGGATATTACGAGAACACGGTTGAGGTTCAGGCCGAGGTTATCGATTGCCGCGGTTACGGAGTGCCCGGACAGATTCATGTAGGTGCGGGGTATGAAAAGCCAGACGTCGCGGTCGCCGACGCGGCCTTTCCCGCACGCCGCACGAAAGCGCCGCCGCCAAAGGCGGATGCGATGGCGTCGCGCGAGTATGCGTACGACCATCGCGCCCGCGTTATGCCTCGTGGCCGCGTATCGCCGGCCCGGGTTCCCCAGGCCGAATATGGCGTAGGTATAGGTTCCGCCTTTGATATCGTTTTGATAATTCTATTCGACGACTAAGAAGAACTCGCCTCCGACGGGGGCGGCTTTTCTTGTTCTTCTTCGGCCTTTTCCCCTTCGACCTCCGCCGCTTCGGCCGGCGCCGCCTCTTCCTCTACCGCCGCGGCGCGTGCCATCCGCGGCGCCTTGACGACGACGAGTGCCGTGTCGGGCGCGTCGAGGAACGCGACTCCCGGCGGCGGCGTGACGTCTTTCAAGTGGAGCGACTGCCCCAGGTCCAACGGCGAGATGTCAAAGGGTATTTCTTCCGGGATGTTTTGCGGCAGGCACTCGACGCGGACCTCCCGCGTCAGGTGTTCGACGATGCCGCCCTCCTTTTCGCCTTCGGAGCGGCCGCTGGCGGTAACGGGGATCGTGACTTGAATGGGCTTGCCCGTCGTTATGCGATAGAAATCTACGTGCTGGATTTCGTCGCCGAGGGCGTCGTACTGGATTTCTTTGATTATGGCGAGCGTTTCGCCCTCCTCGCCCTCCACCTTGAGGTCGATTATGGCCTTCGCGCCGCCGGTACGCAGCGCGGCGCGGAAATCTTTCTCCGCGACCGTGACCGGCACGTTGGGTTGTCCCGCGCCGTAGATAATTGCGGGAATCAAGCCCTGGCGCCGGGCGGCCCGGCCGTGCCGCTTTCCCGTCGCCGCGCGCGGCTTTACGTTCATACTAATCCGTTTCATTTCAACTCACCCTTTAGTCTACACGGGTCGGCGTTTACCCGAGCTTCGGCTCGAGCGGCCGGCCCCCCAGAAGGTGCATATGGAGGTGGGGAACGGCTTGCGTGGCGTCCGGGCCGGAGTTGATGACGAGGCGGTACCCCGAGTTCGATATACCCAGTTCCCGCGCGAGCCGTTTCGCCGTCATTATTAAACAGGAGACGACTTCGCTGTCGTCGGCGCCTATCTCCTCGACGCTCGCGAGATGTTTCTTCGGTACAATTAACGCGTGCACGGGCGCCATAGGCGATATGTCGGCGAAGGCTATTACGTCGTCGTCTTGGTACAAAACTTCCGCCGGCGCCTGCCCCGCGGCGATTTTACAGAATATACAATCTTCCATAACGTTACCCTCCGCCGCGCCCGGCGGGGCCGAGGTCGCCCGCGGCATAAAATATCAAAGCGCAAGCTATCGCCCCAGCCAACTCGGCGCGTAACCGCCGCGGCCCGAGGTCCAGCGTCCGGAACCCGGCGTCGGCGGCCCGTTCCTCCTCCTCGGCGTCGAGACCGCCCTCCGGCCCGACGGCCACGAGTATCTTACCTGGCGCCGCCTTCTTCCCCCCGATTGCGTCGGCCAGCGGCTCCGCCGCGGCGTCCGGCTTGCACAAGAACGCGACGTCAAAGCCGTGTCCGTACGCGAGGACGTCGCCGAACGTCTTGGGCCCCGTGAATTTCGGCAAAACGGCGCGGAGCGACTGTTTGACCGCGGCCGCGGCGACGCTCTCGAGGTGGCTGATTTCGCGCGCCGTCACCTCGCGCCGCGCCGAGCGCGCGCATTCGAATAAGACGAACTCGCTTACGCCCAGCGCCGTGGCCTGACTCACGACGTCCGCCAGCGAGGGAGGCTTTAGGACGGCTTGGGCGAGCGTCACGCGTGCGAGCGGTTCGCGGCTGCGCCGCGTCGTCCGCAGCACCTTGCCGAGCAGGCCGTCCGCGGCGCGTATTTCGACCACCGCTTCGTATTCGGCCCCTCGCCCGTCGACGGCGACGAAGCGGTCGCCGCGTCCCAACCGCAAGACGTTTCGCGCGTGGTGGCCCTCGGCGCCGCGGAGGCGGACTATGCCCTCGCTCGCGTCTTCGGATTTTATAATAAAACGAGGCGGCGGCTCTCCGCCCAGAGGTATGGGACTGGCGGACGAACCGCCGGCTGGTCGTTCGCTGTTGGAATTTACCATAAAATCAATCGCCGTGCAACTGGTCCTTCTCCGGTTGTTCGTCGGCCTCGCGGGCGAGCAATTCGCGCAGTTCGTATATGGCCTCGAGCGCGGCGCGCGGCGACATGCGGTCCGGCTCGAGCGTCGCGACGTATTCCTCGAGTATCGGCGCCCGGGGGGCGAATAGCGTTTTTTGACGGGAGTCGTCGGCGAGCGCGCGCGGCCCCCGGCCGACCTCAAGCTCTTCGAGTATCTGGCGCGCGCGGGCCAGAATCGCGGGAGGCAGGCCCGCGAGGCGGGCGACCTGGATGCCGTACGAGCGGCTGGTTACCCCCCGCGTGACTCGCCGCAGGAAGTGAACCTTGCCGCCGGCTTCGCGCACGGTGACGGTGTAGTTTACGACGCCGCGCCCGCCCTCGGCCAGCGCCGCGAGCTCGTGGTAGTGGGTCGCGAAGAGCGTCCGCGCGTCGACGTTTTCCACCAGGTACTCGGCGACGGCCCACGCCAGGCTCAGGCCGTCGTAGGTGGACGTCCCGCGGCCTACCTCGTCGAGGAGGATAAGGCTCTGCGGCGTCGCGTTGTTCACGATGTCGGCCGTCTCGGTCATCTCGACGAGGAAGGTGGAGCGGCCGCGCGAGAGGTCGTCCGCGGCGCCGACGCGCGTGAAGATGCGGTCGACGAGGCCGACGGTCGCGCGGCGCGCGGGAACGAACGACCCCGCCTGCGCCAAAAGCGTTATCAGCGCCGCCTGGCGGAGGTAGGTTGATTTGCCCGCCATGTTGGGGCCGGTGAGGACGACGAACCGTTCGCTCTCGTCGAGGTGCAGGTCGTTGGGAACGAAGGGCTCGTCCAGGTAGAAGCGTTCGACTACCGGGTGCCGGCCGTCCTCCAAGTCGAGAACCGGCTCGGTCGTAATCTCGGGGCGCGCGAAGTCGTTCTCCAACGCGGCCTGGGCGAACGACGCCATCACGTCGAGTTCGGCGACGGCGCCGGCGACGCGGTTAAGGCGGGAGACGTGGCGGGCGAGTTCGGCGCGCAGCTCTACGAATATCTCGCGCTCGAGCGCGGCGATCTTCTCGTCCGCGGAGAGTGCCGTCTCCTCGTACTCCTTGAGCGTGGGCGTGACGAACCGCTCGGCGTTGACGAGGGTTTGTTTGCGAATGTAGTCCCGCGGGACTTTACCCAGGTTCGGCTTCGTCACCTCGACGTAGTACCCGAATACTTTGTTGTAGCCCACCTTGAGCGAGGCGATGCCGGTCCGTTCGCGCTCGGTTCGCTCGAGGCCGGCGATGTATTCTTTGGCCTGGGCGGAACGGTCGCGGAGGTCGTCGAGGTCCGCCCGAAAGCCGCGGCGTATTATGCCGCCTTCGGCCAGCGTCGCGGGTGGGTCGTCGGCGACGGCGTCCTCTATAAGTTTGACCAGGTCGGCCACGTCGACGAGGTCATCCGCCACGCCCGCGAGAAGCGCGCCCTCGGCGCCGGCGAGCGCTTTTTTGAAGGTCGGGAGGAGGGCGAGGCTTTGCCCGAGGGCGCGAACGTCGCGGGGGCTCGCCGTCCCTAACGCGACGCGCCCCGCGAGGCGTTCGACGTCGGCGCAGGGGCGGAGTAGTTCCCGTACGCGATGCCGCACCTCGCCGTCGCGGAGGAGGGCGGCTACGGCCTCGAGGCGGCGGTCGATTGGCTCCTTCGAATACAGTGGTTCCGCCAGGTATCGCCGGAGGCGGCGGGCGCCCATCGCGGTCCGCGTACGGTTCACGAGGTCGTAGAGGGTCCCGCCCCCTGGCCCGGGGTGTTCGAATACCTCGAGGTTGCGGACCGTCGTAGCGTCGAGGTACATGCGGTCGCCGGGTACGCGCGTCTTTATCGTGACGACGTGCGACAATGGCCCGAGTTGCGCCGCGGCGGCGTACCGCAACAGCGCGGCCGCGGCCGCGACCGCGGCGTCCTCCCCCTCCAGGCCGAAACCGGCGAGGTTGGCGACGCCGAAGTGGTCTTGCAAAAGGGTCGTGCCCTCGGCGGGCGAGAATTCCACGGCCTCGCGGTACGTCAGCGCCGCGCCTTCGGCGGCGAGGCCCTCGGGTAGGTGTACTCCCTCCTCCGCGACCAGCTCCGCCGCCTTCCAGGGGTTAACCGCCGAAGCCGCGCCGGCGGCATCCAAGCCAGGCCAGACCTCGAACGAGCCGCCGGCGAGGTCGAGGCGGGCCGCGGCCCATTCGTTCTTCTTGAACGCGACCGCGGCGAGATAGCGCGTCTCCGCGCCGGCGAGCAGCTCGTCTTCGTAGACGGTCCCGGGGCTGATGACGCGGACGACCTCGCGCCGGACGAGCGCCGTTGCCTGCGCCGGGTCTTCCGTCTGGTCCGCGACCGCGACCTTGTAGCCGGCGTCTAACAACTTCGCGATATAACCAGCGGCGGCGTGGTGGGGGAAGCCGCACATCGGCACGCGGTTTTCGCCCTTGCCGCGGCCCGTGAGGGTAAGGCCGAGCACGCTACTCGCCACCTCGGCGTCCTTGTAAAACATCTCGTAGAAGTCGCCAAGGCGGAAGAAAATTATGGCGTCGGCGTAGCGATCCTTGATCGCCCGATATTGCCTGAGCATCGGCGTGGCCACTTTTCGCGCCTCCGTGGGTCATAGTAAAAAAAGCAGCGGCCGGGCGCAAGGCCTTTTTGAGTAAGGGTGGCCGCGAGCGGGCGGGCAAAGTTTGGGCCGCGGCGGTCCCGGCGATTTCCCGGCCGAGCCGGATACGCGGTACCGGAAAAAGATTTGGAAAGGGTACGCTTAATATGTTATATTTGATATCAGGAGAGAGTGAAAAAAGGTTACGAAAACGGCGGAAGCTGTTCGAGAATGAGATTAAGGAGGAAAGCTAGATGAAGAAGGGATCGTGGCTCACGGTCTTCGCGGCGGCATCGGCGTTCGGCTACACGGTCCAGCTCGACGCCGCC
>WVWN01000013.1:0-44835 GCA_011773985.1 Candidatus Zixiibacteriota bacterium
GCCAACGGCGGCTTCGAGGCCGGCGTTATGGCGCCCTGGACGACGACGCGCATGGCCGTTGCCTCGAGCGGCGCGCGAACGGGGAGCTATTGGGCCTACTACTTTACGCGGACCGGCGGCACGCGCTACGCGGCGGACGCCGAGCTTACGCGTTGGTGCGACCTCAAGCAAAAGCTCGGGCGGGCCGTTAGGCCGAACGAATTCCTCGCCGCGGACCTGTGGATACATTATGCCCCGGACAACCTCGGTAACCCCTGGCACCTCGAGCTCGCGTTGGGGCCGAACGAGCTCCGCCTGAGCTCGTCGCGGGGGGAGCTCGCGCGCGGCTGGAACCGCGTAACGTTCCCGCGAAGGCTTGTTACGTTGCCCTTCGATTACGTCTACGTCAAGCCGTCGTTCACGATAGGTTGAGAATCGGGCCTGGACTACGCGGTGGGCGTAGACGACGTATCGGTCCGGGTAACGGGCGCGGCGGTGGCGCCCACCTCTTTGGGTAGAGTCAAAGCGGTCTTCCATTAGGGTGAATTACGCGAAAGGAAGCGGCGGCTCGAGGGCCGCCGTTCTCTTTTCGGTCGCGTCGCGAGTAAGCGGGAAGCGGCGCCCGCCTTAGCGTCGCTCGAACGAGTCTACGGTCCCCAATTCCACCGCGGCGTAAAGCTCGAACGCGGCCCGTACGACCGGGTCCGCGACGGCGATAAAACGCACGTGGAAATTTTCGAAGAAGTGCTGCTGGGCCTCCTCGACCGTTTTGAAGCCGTTACGTTTCATCAACGCGTAGACGAAGTGCGCGGAGTTCTTGTATTGCGAACGGTGGTCCACCCCCACGCGCCGGGGAAGGTTTTTGGACCGCCCCACGTAGAACGGTATATCGCGTTTAACGCGGGAGAATACATATACCCCGGCGGTACTTCCGTTTTTCAAGGCGTCGTTTACCTTTTTCATCGTCAGGTCCTTTACCGGGAGCGGCTTTTGCTTGACAAGTTTTTCGAGCATTTTAGGAAAGTTACGCGCGAACTTTTCCCACCTCAGCTTTTTTAAACCAATACCCCTCATTTTAAATAAGGTCGTCCGTCGTTATTTCCGCTATTTTTTATTTTTTTAAATTAATATGGCTTACGATTCGCCGCCCAACACCCGCCGTATACTTTGATTCGCGCCGAATAATTTTATTTTTAACTTTTTAATTTCCTTAGCTTTTATAATTGCTACTCCGAATGTATCAGTTTTTGAATATTATAATTTTAAAATAGCTCAAGAGAATCATATTTAACGTGGGTGGTTAATTAATTTTTATAATAGCATACGCATTTATATATTTATAACACATTTAAGCCTACATGTCAAGTATAAAAAATTATAAAATCCGCGTTTTTATATGAAAATCGTGATAAAATAAATATTATTTATATAGTTTGGCGTTATGGATTAAAAAAGGGCCCGTGCGGGCCTTTTTCTTGTGTGTGTTTGCGGGAAAGGTGTCTGAAAGGCGTGCCTATTCGTCGGGTTCTAGTCGAAATTCCATCACGACGAAATACCATACGGCCACGGGTTTACCTCGCCATGTCGCTGGTTTAAACTTGCATTCCAAGGCCGCCTTTTTCGCCGCCTCGTCCATACCCGCTACGCCAGGGGAAGATTTAACGGCGGCTTCGCGTACGTCGCCCTTCTCGTCGATGTAGACGACCAGCGTGACGTCGCCCTCTATTTCGGCTTCGCTCGCCTCCTTGGGGTATTTGGGCCTGACGGTTTTAATAATCACCGGCGGTTCGTCGTACTCATGGCTGAGGCGTGACAAGTCTATGTCCGATATCTCCTCCTCCGACACTACGATGACTTCCTTTTCGTCTTGTTCGTTTGTTTTTTCGCCGGAGTAACAGGCCGAAAATAGTATGGCTCCCAGCGCGACCAGCGCTGCGGCCGCGGCTTTCCGGACGATTCCTTTTGCGCGTACCATCTGATACCTCCCAAATTTAGAGGTACACAAGTTTTTAGTTAATACACGGTCCGGCGGTGCGTAATTAATAATTATCCCGCCCCGGCCCGCACGCCGACTCTCCCGATTTTATGCGGTTGCGCTTCAGTTATTTAAACAAAGCTTTCACGCGGCCAAAGGAGGCGGGCGCGACGGCGCGTTACTCGCTGTCGGTCGACCGCCATAGGTCCCAGCCGCCGTGGCCGCCGGGGCGGTCGGAGACGAAGAGCATGAACGAACCGTCACGGCTCAGGAAGGGGTACCACTCGTTGGCGCCGGTATTCAACGTAGCGCCCAGATTGATGGGCGTCTGCCAGGCCGCGAAGGCGGCCGCGGTGCAAGCCAGCGCGATTGCGATATATCTCGACTTTAAACCCTCCTTGGGAATTTATTATCGCGCGTTGGATTCGAGGCCGATTATAACCGACGGCGGCGGAGCCGTCAACGCCGGAGGGGGGACAAAACGAACCGGCCCGGGGCCGGCCTTTCTACACAATGGAAACGGCGGCCTTAGGGCCGCCGTTTTTTATTTCGCCGGGATATTAAGATTTACTCAAACGCCGCCTTAACGCGGCCGAACGACGCGGGTTCGACGTCGTGGTATTCGCTGTCGGTGGATTGCCACAGGTCCCGGCCGCCGAGGCCGCCCTCCCGGCCTGAGCCGAAGAAGATGAAGCCGCCCATCGCGCCGTGGTTGCATTTGAACGAGGCGCCCAATTCCATCGCCGGGGAGTTGACCGCACGGCCGAGGTTGACGGGCACCTGCCACGCGCCGCCCCGGTATACGGTATACCACATATCGACGCTGCCCTGGCCGCCGGCGCGGTCGGAGTTGAAGAGCAACGTCCGGCCGTCGTCCGATATCCACCGCGGTAACTCGTTCCCGGAGCTGTTGACGACGCCGCCGAGGTTGACGGGTTCCTGCCACGCGCCGCCCGCTTTCCGCGAAACCCAGATGTCGTCGGCGCCGTAGCCGCCCGGGCGGGTCGAACATATGTAGAGCGTCTGGCCGTCGCTCGTGAGGACCGGTCAACAATCGACGTAGGCCGTGTTTATGGGCGGGCCGACGTTGGCCTTGGCGGCGGTCGGCCTGCCGCCGCTCACCGGGCACCACCAGATGTCGAACGAGCCGGAGCCGCCCGGCGCGTCCGAGACGAAGTAAAGGCGCGTGTCGTTCGCGGCCAGAAACGGCACCGAATCGTCGTAGCTGGAGTTTACGACGCCGCCGAGGTTGACGGGCGCCTGCCACGAGCCGCCGGCGTAGTTGGCGCGCCAGAGGTCCATACCGCCGTGGCCTCCGGGGCGTTCGGATACGAAGAGCATGAACGAACCGTCGCGGCTCAGGAAGGGGTACCACTCGTTGGAGGCGGTGTTCAGCGTCGCGCCCATATTGACGGGCGTCTGCCAGGCGGCGAAGGCCGGGGCGGCGGCGAGAGCGGTTAGTAGAATATATCTCAAGATCATTTACTCCTTCGAAAAAGTTACAGGGGGTTTATTTCGGAACGATTATAACCGAAGGCGGCGCGGAGGGCAAGGGGGGAGGGGAGATAAAAACGCGGGGTGGAGAAGCCGGTTTATATTTAAAACACCCACCTAACGTCTCCCGGCGGCGGGGCCCAGAGGCCGGCGACGGTCGCGCCGCATTTGTTACACTTGTTGCCGTCGAGGCGGTACGCGAGGATGGCGTAGCCGTGGCGCTCGACGACGGCCTGGCCGCACCCCGGGCAGTACGTGTTGTTGCCCGGGTGGCCCGGGACGTTCCCCACGTACGGGTACTTCATACCTTCCTCCAGCGCGATGTTGCGCGCCATCGTGAGCGTCGCGACTGGCGTCGGCGGCAGGTTCGCGAGCTTATACATCGGGTAGAAGCGCGAGAAGTGCATCGGCGTCTCGGCGCCGAGGTTGTCGCGCACCCAGCGGACGAGCTTCGTTATGGACGACGGCGCGTCGTTGAGCTCCGGCACAATCAAATTGGTTACCTCGAGCCAGAGGCCCTCTTCGCGGAATATGGTGAGCGCCTTGAGGACCGGCTCGAGGCGGCCGCCGCAGATCTCCCGGTAGAATTCGTCCGACAAGGACTTCAGGTCCACGTTCGCCGCGTCCGATACCTTGCAGAGCTCGCGCAGCGGCGCCGGCTCGATATACCCGGCGGTGACGAGGACGTTCTTGAGGCCCCGCGCGCGGCCGAGCCGCGACGCCTCGAGCGTATACTCGTAAAATATTATCGGCTCGGAGTAGGTGTAGGCGAGCGAGATGCAGCCGGTTCGCTGAGCCTCGGCGACGACGCGCGCCGGCTCGAGGTCGACGTTGCGCGCGTCTTCCGGGTCCGTCTGGCTTATCTCCCAATTTTGGCAATACTTGCAGTGTAGGTTGCAGCCGGCGGTGGCGATGGAGTAAATCGGCGTCCCCGGGAGGAAGTGGAAGAGGGGTTTCTTCTCGACGGGGTCGACGTGCGTCGCGCAGGGTTTACCGTAGACGAGCGTGTAGAGGGTCCCGTCGACATTCACGCGGACGCGGCAGTCGCCGCGCTGGTAGTTGGCGAGGATGCAGCGCCGCGGGCAGAGCTCGCATTCGACCGCGAGCGCGGTCATCGCGGTTCCTCCCCTTCGGCCGGCTCGAGCTGCCGCCAGTACTTGGCTTCTTCGAAGGAAAGCCTACCCCCCGCCATGGCCTTCTCGAAGGCCTTCTTGCGCGCGGCCTCGTCCGCGGCGTCCGCGCCTCCTCGCGCGGCGACGATGCCCTGAACGCCGACGTAAACGGCGAGGGCGAGGCAGGCCGCGACGACTAACGTCAGCGCTACGTTAGTTTTCTTCAGCTTCTTCTTCATTCAGCTTGTCCACTATGCGGATGACGTCGGCGACGTCGTCGACGGCGTAGTCCGTCTCGCGGCAGCGTTCGCCGCTCGTGTCGCCGTACCGGGCGTAGACGGTCCTGATGCCGAGCGCGCGTGCCCCCTCGACGTCTCGCGCCGGCCAGTCGCCCACCATCAACGCCTCCTCCGGTGCCACGCCAAGCTCTTTGAGTATCAAGAGGAACGGCTCGGGCGCGGGCTTGCGGAGGCCGGTATCCTCGTACGTAACGACGGCGTCGACGACGTTGTGCAATTGCAGGTACGCCAGCCTGAGCCAGGCCTGGAGCCGCGGCGCGTCCGATAGGACCCCCAGCTTTATGCCGCGGCGCAAAAGCTCGAGAAGGGTGAGGTTAACGTGGGGGTAGAGGGCGAGGGTCCCCTCGCGCGCGCGCCTGTACGCTACCACGCCGGCGGCGTGGATGCGGGGCTCGAGCCTGCCGTACGCCTCTATAAGGTAGCGGTCGAAGACGCGCTGGTACTCTATGCCCTCGGCGTCGTAGACCTCCTTTATGCCGGCGATGACCTCCTCCTTGGTGCGGGGTAGGCCGGCGTCGATCATCGCCTCCGCCGCGGCCTCTATCGCCCGCTCCTTCATCTTCATGAAGTCCGTGAGCGTATTGTCGAGGTCAAATATGACCGCTTTTATCATATTTATATTATATCATCTTCCGCCGAGGTAGGGTAGGAGCGCGCCTACTAAAGCTTTGATCTTTTCGCCGGTTACCTCGGCGCCTGCCAGCACTTCCTCGTGGTTTACCTCCGCCAGGCCGGCGACGTTGGTCACCGCGCAAAGTGCCAAAACCCTCAGGCCGGCCTGGCGCGCGACCAACACTTCGTTCGGTATCGACATGCCGACGACGTCGCCCCCCAAAGCCGCGAGCGCCCGAACCTCTGCGGCGGTCTCGTATTGCGGCCCGGCCACCGCCACGTACACGGCTTCTTTAGTTAAGAATCCCAGCGCCGCGGCGAGCTCTTTGGCGCGTGCGCGCAGCGTTCCGTCGTACGCGTCCGCCGCCGCTACGAAGCGGGGCCCGAACTCCTCATAGTGGGGGCCGTTGAGGGGCGAGCCGCCGCGGAGGTTTATATGGTCCCGGACGAGGGCGACGTTGCCCGGCGCGAACTCCTCGCGCAGCGACCCCGCCGCGCCGGTCGTGACGAGGGTACGGCAGCCGAGCTTGGCGAAGAGGCGTACCGGCAGCGTCGCTACGTAGGGAGGTATCCCCTCGTACGCGTGGAGCCGCCCTTCGCTGACGACGGCGCCGACGGTGCCGGCGCGGCCGAACAGGAAGTTGCCCCGGTGGCCCTCGACGGTCGGCTTCGTTAAATGCGGCACTTCGGCGAAGGGCACTTCGCAGACGTAGTCGAGCGCGGGACGTCGTATGCCGGAGCCGAGGACGACCGCGACCCGCGGCTCGAGCTCGCACTTGCCGCGCAGGTAGCGATACGAAACGTCGACGTCCTTGGGGGTTAACATTTATGGGGGTTCACCCTCGCGGATAATAATATAATAAGTGTAGTTATTTTTCAAATTCAACCGACGCGAAGGCGGGGCCGGGTCGGCGCAAAGGTGGGTGCATATAACTTCGCGGTTGACTTTGCGGCGCCGCTTTGTTAATATCCGCTTTCAACCGGAGGAGAAGTTGGGCACCAAGCGGCACGCGAAGAAGAGATATCGGCAATCGCTCAAGCGGCGCGAGCGCAATCGCGCCGTACGGAGTACGACGAGGACGGCGATTAAGAGGGCCGTCGTCGCTGCGGAGGCCGGCGCCAAAGAGGAGGCGTCCGACGCGTACCGTCGCGCCCAGCGCGCCATAGACGTTGCCGCGCGCAAGGGCGTTCTCCACAAACGCGCCGCAGCGCGTAAGAAGTCACGCCTCGCGCGGCGCGTGAACAAGGCCGCGGCGAGCGAGTAGGTTTAATTTTTCGTGAATGAAGAAAGCCCCTGCCCGGGGCTTTTTTTACGTGGCCGCGCGGGCGGCGAAGAGCTCGAGCGCAAGCGCCGCGGGCACACGGCCCGTTTTGACGCCGCGGTCGAGCTCGGCGAGGAGGCGGTGGAGCTCGGCGAGCCGGTCGGCGTCCAAACGCTCGGCCGCCCCTACGTACTCGCCCACGTACAGCGGCGGTACTTTCAGCCGCGAGGCTATCTCCGCGGGGCCGAGGCCGGCGTCGCGGAGCTCCTTGGCGAGCCAGATAAGGCGGACCTGGCGCGCGAATAACCCAATCATCGACTCCGGTCGCTCGCCCGAGAGCATCAGGCGGCGAAGCGCCGCGAGCGCGAGCCCCAATTTACCTTCGCCTACGTAGCGTACCGTATCGTAGGCTTTCTCGACGCGGCTCGTCGCGGCGACTTCCGCGACCGCGGCCGCCGATAGTCCCTCGTCGCCGGCGTAGGCCGCGAGCTTCTCGAGCTCGCGCACGACGGTGAATAGGTCCGGCGCTAACGCGTAGTCGAGGAACGCCACGGCGTCTTCCGAAAGCTTAAGGCCCAGTTTCTCCGCCTCCGCGGCTATGCGGGTGGCCCGGGCCCGGCCGGCCAGGTGATCGAAGCCGTAGGCCGCGTCGATTTTCTCGAAGAATTTGAAAAGTTTTTTGCGGCGGTCCAAGTTCCTCTCGGCCCAGAACACGACTACGGCGTCGGGCGCCGGGTCCTCGGCGTATTCGCTTAGCGCGGCCAGGTCGGCGTCGCCGTACTTCTCTACGCCCGTCGCTACGAGCAGCCGTTTGCCGACGAAGAACGGGACCGTACGCGCCAGCTCGCACACCCGCGCCGCGCCTACTCCCTCAAGCCACTCGAAGGCCATCGCCGCGGGCGATTCGCCTATCGCGACCTTTTTAAGCGCCTCGAGCGCCCGGAGCTTCCGGTACTCGTCCGGGCCCTCGAAAAGATAGACCGGCTTGAGCCGGCCTTCTTCCAAATCTTTCGCCAGACGTTTGAGCCGTTCTTCCGGCATTGGCGCGCTACCACCCTTGGAGCGTGCGGTTGACGACCTTGCGCGCCAGTTTCTCCGCCAACCGCTCGAGCGCTTCGTCCTCGGTTTCCGCGTTCGCCCCCACGGCGTAGTACGGAACCGATTCGTACATCGACGGTTCCTGCCATAAGACTTGGTTGTTGGTCAAATCCGTAAAGGTGGCCGAGACGACGATGGCGAGGTTGTATTCTTTGACCACTTCCTGGACGTCGTAGCTCAGGGCCTCTTTTTTGTAGTTTACGATTTCCACCTGTAGCTTCGAATCGGCGACGTTCTCGTCCGCGACGTCGAGGGACCCGTCCGCAACGAATTCGTCGATGACGGCGTCCGTGAGTATGCGCTCGGCGCCGTACTTATAGGTCCGCGGGTTTTTGAACAGGGGTATGGCGACGGACTTGATATGCCCCGGGAGGCTGGGGTTAAACGTGTAAGGGCCGCAGCTTAGCACGGCCGCAAACGTAATCGCTAACGCGAGGTTGGCCGTAACTAATTTCCGCATCTCGACGTCTCCCCTTAATCCAGGAAAAGGTATTTTCGCCATTCGGCGTTGCCCGCTAAGTCCGCGGCGTAGATTTTTTGGAGGTAGGGCAGGAAGGCGGGCTCTTTGGGCCGGCTCAGGAGTTTCATCCTCGCCTTTTCCGGCGTGCGATCGGCCTTGAGGTTGTTGCAACGTTGGCAGCACGCCACGACGTTCTCCCACGCGTGTTTACCGCCGACGGCTATAGGTATGACGTGGTCGATCGTCAGGTCCGGCCTCTGCCGGCCGCAATATTGACACCGGAAGCCGTCGCGGCGCAAAACATTTTTCCGGTTAAATTTAATCCGGCGGCGGGCCGGATTTATGTATTGTACGAGCCGGGCCACGGAAGGAGCGGGAAACTCGGTGCTGGGTGACCGGAGTACGACGCCGTTAGTCTCTATGGTCTCGGCTTTCTCGAGGTACAATAAACCTACCGCGCGCCTTAGGCCTACGATCGCCATCGGCTCGTAACTGGCGTTGAGGAGCAGTACGTTGGCGTTGAGGTCGGCCATTTTTATTTCCTACAGTATAAAACCTAACCTCCAGAAAATCAAGATTTTTTTGTTGATACGTAATGGTGGTGGTTGAAGGCCAACGGCTTACGCCGAAACGAGCTTGACCCGGCATAGGGAAGGAAGGAGGCGGCTACAGCCTTCGCTGGCGCTGGACGCGCGCCGCGGCTCTACGTTAGTACTCTTTGGGTTTTCGGCATGACCCCCGCGGGTACCCTCAAAGAGTCGCGGCGGCTGAGGTCGGGCGTCTCGGCGCCTTACGGCATCGCCTATTACGAACGGCGCCTCTACGTGAGTACCTCGGGGGGCAGTCCCGACGAGTACGTCTGGGTCTACGATTGCCCGGTGTCCACCGTCGGCGTTACGCCCGCGTCGCTGGGGAAGGTCAAGGCCTTATTTGAATAGGGTGAGGTCGCGAGCGAGGCCGGCCATTGGTCGGCGGTACCGGGCGAAGGCCGAAAAGGTGGGTCGTGCCAGCGTACGTGGTTCCCTGGGCGGTGCCTAAAGAGCATTTACGTAAATTTCGTTCAGGCCGCTCGGGGAAAAGGCTGGGCCGTCGGAACGTTTAAGCGGTGGGGGGCGGACGTATTATATCGGATACTGAATTTATTGTTAATATTTAAATTACTAGCGGTGCGAACGGCGGCTAAGGGATTTTTTTCGCTTGACAGCTTCGTTTCGGGTATGTTAGTTTGGAGATGGTAGAAGGTTTGCGAGTTAATTAGAAGGGGCGTGTGGCCTAAAAAAGAATGCCGGGCACACGCCGATAATAAGGTGTAGTAATTGTGGAACAGGAGGTGAACCGAAGTCCAAGGAAACAGAGGAGATAAATTTTTCGGCAACAATAGACAACAACGGCGCTGGACGCCAAAGTTCCCTGAACGTTCGAAAGGGGGTGTCCTCTAAACGTGCGCGTTAAATATTTAAAGAGTAGCCTCGCCGGGGCAGCGTTGGTAGCGCTGACGGCGGGCATCGCGGGCGCTGTGGACACCGGGACGATTTCCGGTTTGGTGACGGACCAGGACGGTCAACCCGTGAACGGTGCTTTAGTCGTGGTGAAAGGGGCAAACCGCTTTTCGACGGCGAACGCCGACGGGTACTACGTCATTACGCCGGTCCCGGTAGGATCGTTCGACGTGAAAGCGTCGCGCATCGGCTTCGACGAACAGGTCAAGTCGGGGGTGAAGGTTATCGCCGGCTTGAGGACCAACCTCTCGTTTGAACTTCGCTCGGGTATTACGGGCGTAACTTACATCCCCTCCGAGGAACCTCTTATCAAGTTCGACCGCACCGATACGGAGAGCGTAATCGGGGCCGATCAGATCGAATCCCAGGTGGTCGACGAATTCGCCGACATGCTCGTGCGCACGCCGGGCATCGTTTACGAAACGAGCGACGCGTCGACGTTGAACCTGCATATCCGCGGCGGCCGCGGCAACGAGGTTGCGTACATCGTTGACGGCGTTAATATCACCAACCCCATCGTCGGCGGCGCCGGTATGGAGATACCGGTGGACGCCATCGAACAGATGAACGTTATCGTCGCGGGTTGGGACGCCGAATATGGCGAAGCGCAATCGGGGATTATCAACATCCAGACGAAAGAGGGCCGCGATAAATATACGGGCAAGGTGGGCGCCACGCAGGAGGTATATACCGCCAAGCGTGAGTGGGACTCCCATAAGGCCTTGGAAGCCACCGGCCTGGAGGACCCGGCGAGCCCCCTCGTCACGTGGCATACCGCGACCCGCCAGACCAGATTCTCCAAGTACCGCGGCTCGTTCGGCGGGCCGATTTGGCCCGGCGTCGAACAGCTCAGCTACTTCGCCTCGGGGGACTATACGCGCGACTGGAGCGTTTACCCCTTACCCGAACCGGCCCTGGAGTGGAACGCCAACGGCAAGCTCTCGATAAGGCCCACGGGTCGGTTGCGTATGGTCCTGAGCGGCGGCCGGATGAACGAAGAACGCCAGCTCTTCAAAAACGAATATCAGTACCACCTCGACGGCTACTACTTCCGCACGGAGAGGTCCAATCGGTTGAGCGCCAACTTCACGCACAACGTAACGGACCGCTTCTACTACAGCGTGACCGGCGCGACCTTCAAGAACTTCCGCTCGATCATCACCGGCGGAAAGTACTGGAGCGACTACGACCTCAACCGCCAGAAGAACGACGCCACCGGCTGGTTCGTGACTACGGGCGACTATCCGATCTACGAGACGCGCGACCAGCTGTATTTCGACGGTAAGGCCGACTTCCAGTACGAGATAGCGCGCGTGGGCGATAACCGCGCGCTCTCGATGAACGTCATAAAGGGCGGCTTCGGCCTTAAGAACCAGGATGTCGACTTCTATCAGATACAAGCCTATCCCGCCAATATCTATACCGACATCTTCCACGTCTACCCCTTCGAAGGACACGCTTACGTCCAGGACAAGCTGGAGTACTCGGGTATGGTCATTAACGTGGGGTTGCGGTTCGACGTGTTTGACCCCGCCGCTTCCTACCCCGAGGACCCCTTCGATTACCAATGGGGTGAGTCTTTTAACCCGGTCACGGGCCCGGAATGGGAGCGCGTCGACCCCGATTCGAAGTACCGTACCTACGCCGAGATGCCGCGCAAAACCGGCGACAGGAAGACTCAGGTCAGCCCGCGTGTGGGCGTCTCTTACCCGATTTCGGACCGCGACAAACTCCATTTCTCCTACGGCCACTTCTTCCAGGTGCCGCCGCTGGTCTACCTCTACCGCAGCAGCCAGACGGAGTTGACGGGTGCGTACCCCATCATGGGTAACCCGGACCTTTCCCCGCAGAGGACGGTACAGTACGAGATAGGCGTCGAACACCTCTTCACCGACGACCTCAAGGCGAAAGTCTCCGCGTATTTCAAGGATATCCGCGACCTCATCGACACCGAGCGTATCACCTACGAGACCGGCTTCAACTACACCAAGATAATCAACGCCGACTTCGGCTCCGTACGGGGAATGGAGCTCGCCATCGACAAGCGCATGACGAAGAACTTCTCCGGCAACCTGGGGTATACGTTCTCCGTGGCTAAAGGCCTTGCGTCCTCGTATTACCAGGGCTATAACTACGCTTACCGCGGTTGGGAAATGCCCAACCACGAGAACCTGCTCGACTGGGACCAGACCCACAAACTCGACCTTACGATGGACTACCGGACCCGTTTCAAGATACATAACTTCGGCGCCAACACCACGCTCTCCTACGGCTCCGGCATGCCTTATTCCAAGCCCGCGAGCGGAACCGGGCAACCCTCCATTAACTCCGAGCGGATGCCCTGGACCCTCAATTGGAACGTGAAGGGCGAGTACTCGCTCACCTACTGGGGCCTTACCTACACCCTTTACTGCGAAGTCATCAACCTCCTCAACCGCGACAACGTGTTCAACTTCGGCGAGGATGAAGGCGACGGCGCCGGCTCGGACTGGCTACCGTGGTACTACTTCTACGGGGACCCGGACGGGCCTTACGACGATATGGAGTGCTACGGCGACCCGTTACGCTTACGCGTCGGGTTCGATATAGGCTTCTAAGAGCTAACAAGTGGGGGAGCCGCCCCGCCGGGCGGCTTCTCCCCTTTTTCCCGCTCTTCGCGCGAGAAAGGAGAGAGGAGAGTTGAGGAAATTAAGACGCGCCGGACCCGTTCCCTATTTCGTATTGGCCGGCCTCGTGGCGGTGGCCGCGGTCTTTCTCTTGACCGGGGCCGTGAAGAAGGGCGTCCGCCCCGGGTCCGGCGGCGAATTGGATACGCTGGCCTTCGGTTACCTCACCGTCGGCAACTTCTGGAATAAAATCTGGAATCGGATGTACATCGGCGACCAGGACGGTGACCACGCCGGCGAGTGGCCCGGCGGCTCCGGCGTTAACTACGTGTACATCGGCAACTTGTGGTTCGGGACCCTGATCGAAACCAATATCCACGTCAGCGGCGACTTTCCGTACCTCGGCAGCGCCGAATGGAAAGAACTACCGCCTTCGGAGACGGAACTTTTGATGAGCAATAAGCCGCGCACGTGGGGCAACCGGCCGGTGGAAAAGGTCCGGGAGCTGGGCGACCTCGACACTTACGCCAAATGCGACGACTCCGACGCCGGCGAAAAAGGTCCGATCCCGCTCATAACCGAGATGCACGCCATCCAGTGGTCCGCGCCCGGCCACGACGATTGGATCGTGCTCGAGTGCTGGATACAGAACAAGAGGACGACCCGGATCGAGGATTGTTTCGTCTCGCTCGCCTACGACTTGGATATCGGCGGCTCGCTCGACTACATTGACGACTTGGTGGGTTACGACGGCAACGACAACTACGACCTTTTGACGAACCCGACCGAACCGGGCACACCGTGGGACCCGAACTCGCAGCCCGACGGCATCTGGGATGAGAACGACGCCGTGAACTTTACGTCCTCCTCTGCGACGAAGCCGCTCGATAAAGGCACGAACGGTTTCAAGCGGATGTTGGACTACATGTACGACTCCGGGGGCGAATCCCGCGACACCCCCGGTTACTGCGGCCTCCGCGTCATGGGCTGGATGGACGGCTCGAGCCAAGAGAAGAGAAATGAAACCCTCATCGAGATCTCGGGCCAACACTCGTGGGATATCATGAACGACCCGGACTCCGACGCCTACAAGTACGGGTACATGATCGACGTCGGCGTCTTCGAGGAGATCACCACGCCGTACGACTGGCGCATCGACCCAGTCTTCGGGCCGTTCGAGTTGGAGCCGGACCAGGTCGTGCATTGGTGGACGGGCGTCATCATGGGCGGTGACCTCCTCGCCCTACGCCAGAACGCGGACGCGTTATATGCCGACTTCCTGGGCCCGGACGGCTTACCCGGCACGGAGGACGATTGGCAGGTGGTGTCGCCGCCGGCGTCACCCCGTCTCGTCGGCATCCGGGGCGATAGCAGGGTAACGCTCCGTTGGAATCCGAATTACGCGATCGGCAAGAATACCGAGAAGGACCCCGACCCGCGAACGAAGGTCGTAGACTTCGACGGTTACATCGTATGGCGCTCCAACATCGGCTTCGACTCCGGTTGGATACCCATATTGTGGGTAGATAAACGCTCGACGTCGCAGTACAGGAATTTCGCCTGGGGCTGGCGCGAAGGGCAGGGTTTGAAGCCGAATAACCCCTTGAGGGAACGGGTTCCGAAGGGACCGCCCAAGCCCGGTACGAAACCCGAACCCGGCCAAGGCCAAAACGATCCCAACCTGATGAACGCGCCCGCGGTGACGTACGAGTCTATCACCGGGAAGTTCCCGACTAAACTTCGTAAGCCGGTAAATGGCAGGAGTGACGTTCGCCTGCGTAGGGTCGGCGACTACTACGAGATGGTCGACGGCGTGGACGGCGGCGGCGCGGTTACCGGGGACTTGGCCAACGGCACGCGTTACTATTACGCCGTGGTGGCTTACGACTTCGGGAACACGAAAGGGAAAACAAAATTCTTACCCACCATGGGCGGTAAAAACGTCAACGGCCTCGCCGTCATCCCGATGTCCACCGTGCGCGACGTACTCGACTACGTTCGCGTCGTACCTAACCCCTACAAGGGTAGTGCTGACTGGGAGGAGTGGACCGGCTCCGGCGCACGGTTGGGTAAGATCTACTTCATGAACCTGCCGGCGAAGTGCACTATCCGGATCTACACGATCGCCGGCGACCTGGTCCGTACCTTAGAACACAACGACGTCGCTTCCGGCGCCGAGCCTTGGGACCTCACGGGCGAGGCCGGCGTACAGGTGGCGAGCGGTATCTATGTCTATCACATTGACGCGCCCGATTACGGCGAGAAGATCGGAAAGTTCGCCGTTTTGGTCGGCCGCCAGAGCCAATAAGGGAGGCGAAGCCAAGTGCAAAAAATCATCGTAGCGTTAGCGGTTTTGGCGATGGTCGGCGCGTCTTCCGCCTTTGCCGTAGGCGAGGGAAAGGAAGGTACGTCGGGCGCTAAGTTCCTCAACGTAGGTATAGGCGCTCGCGCCGCGGCGATGGCCGACGCGTACGACCCGATCGCGTCAGGGCCGGAAGCGATATTCTGGAACTCGGCTGGTTTGGTCAACGTCGAGAACCAGGGTATATCCATCAGCGACAACGAGTGGATAGCCGAAACCCGCATGGTAGGTGCTGCGTACGCGCGTAGGTTCGGCTTCGGGACCTTGGGCTTTATGGTTTCGTCCTTGATGTACGGCGATATGGACGTCACCACGGTTGAAAAGCCTGACGGTACCGACGAAACCTTCAGCGCTATGGATATGGCCGCGGGCGTCGCCTTGGGGCGGCGCTTGACGGACCGCTTCTCCGTCGGGGGAACGGTTAAATTCCTGCGCATGTCCTTCAGCGGTGACGTACTCAGCGACGTCGACCCGGCGATGGGCGTAGCGTTCGACGTCGGCACCCAGTACATGACCGGCTTTCGTACCCTCCGGATGGCGATCGCGTTACAGAACCTCGGCCCGGAGCTACAGTACGGCGGTACTTACGAAGAGCTTCAACGTACCCGAGTGACGGCGGAAAAGGAAGAGTACGCTAGCTTCAGCTTGCCCGTCGTGGTCCGTTTGGGCGTTGCGTACGACCCGCTGGAAAATATGACGGTGGTCGTGAATGCGGCGCACCCCAACGACGGCGACGAGACCATCGACTTCGGCGGCGAGTGGTGGCCCATCAAGGTGGTGGCCGTACGCGCCGGGTACAAAGTCAACTACGACGAGGCGCGGTTCGCGGGAGGCGTGGGCTTCAAAATCGCCGGCTTCCGTCCCGACCTCTCGTACACGGACATGGGCCGGTTGGGCCAGGCTCTGAAGGCGACGCTTAATTACGACTTCTAAAGGCCGCTTCGTGCTAGCGATAACCCCGGGCCTTCGCGGCCCGGGGTTTCTTTACCGCGCCGAAGGTTGCCTCGCGCTCACACTTACGGCTTGCGGAAGAGGCGACGTTGTTTTATAATTTATAAGGTTATATGTACGGCACGCGCGTGAAGAACGTTTCGAAATCGGTTGCCTTGGCAGCGTCTTTGCTCGTGGGAGCGGCGGCGTATCCTGCCGCCGACGATTTCTATTTCGATTACGCCTTCTTTTACGCGCCTTCGGGAGACGACGTCGTCGTCGAGGTATATATTGCCGTCCCGTTGGACTGGTTGACGCCCGCCGAGTCGGAAAGCGGGAAGATATACAACTTCAACGTGGGCGTTAACGTTAGCCGCCCCTCCGACGAGGCGGTGGTCGCCAGTCGGGTCCTGCCGAAAACAGCCGAGGTAGCCGCGAGCGAGAACGTCAAAGCGCCGCTGTCCATAAGCCAAGTGAAAGTCGCAGTACCGCCGGGTGACTACCGCTTGACCGTAGGCGTGGGCGACGTTCGCGGCGCCGGCTCGCGCCTCAGTACCGTTGACCTCGCCGTGCCGCCGCCCGCCCCGGGGCCGTTCCCTTCCGGTATAGAGCTCGCCACTTCCGTGGCGCCGGTCGAAGCGGGCGCGCGCGGTGAATTCGTGAAGAACGGTTTGAACGTCATTCCCAACCCCACAAAAGTTGTAAGCGACGGCGAGGCGTCGTTACCAATATATTATGAGCTTTACCGGTTGCCGCTCGAGGAGAGCGGGAGGGCGGCTTTCGTCGTCCGTTACGACGTATCCCAACTCAACGGCCGCCGTTTCGTAAGGGTAGAGCGCGTGCTGGAGGCCGACGCGCCGCGCGTCGTACGCGTGGACACGTTGGATTTGGCGGGTATACCCCCGGGAAGTTACGAGCTGGATTTATTGCTCGAGGATCGTGACGGTAAAGCTGTTTTGCAGGCGAAGAAAGAATTTATGGTTTACCACGAATATACGGACGGCGAGTTAATCGAGCTCAAGGGCAAATTTATGCCGTATTCGCTCGAGGAGGAAAAGCAAAGGCGCAAGGAGCTGGCGCTCGTCGCGAGCGAGGCGGAACTCGCGGCCTTCGACGCCCTCCCCGCGGAGGAGAAGCCCATATTCGTCGAGAATTTCTGGGAGCGACGGGATCCGGACAGGAGTACGCCGACGAACGAGTTCAAGAATGCTTTTTACCAGAGGTATTATTACGTTCAGGAACATTTCACTACCCCTTTCCGCGAGGGCGTGGCCACGGATATGGGCCGGGTTTATTTAAAATACGGCGAGCCGGATGAGATTTTAAGGTCGCCCATGGGGATGAGGTCCGAGGTAACGATAGATACTTCCACCTGGCAGTCGGAACCTTTTGAAGCGTGGGAGTACTACACCGCGGCGGGCGTCGACAATCAATACGTACTATTCGTTTTCGTGGACAAAGACGGTGACGGCACGTTCGAGCTCGACGCGTCGACGGTCCCCGGTTACGGACGGCTTATACGGTCGGATTAGCCGCTTACCGCGGCGTTGGCGTTGCAACGCGGAGGTAAAACGTGATGGAAGCTTTCAGGCGCGACCTTAGATTGCCGGCGGCGCTGGCGTTCTTATTGTTGCTCGCTTGCGGTAAGGTTACTTACAAACTGCCCGACGAATTCTTGAGTGACGGTGAGTTGCTGGCCGCCTCCATGGCAGCCGCGGCCGCCGAGATGGGCGAGAACCCGATGCTCAAGCCCGAGAACCAGCCCTTCGTCCTCGAGAGGCTCGTGGGCGAGGAGGAGGAGCACGCGTGGTTGTACGACCGCTTCGAGGACGTCGTGGCCGCCGAGATCTCGAGCCGTGGCTTGGAATTGGCGCCCGAGGCGACCGAGGAAGAGACGGTAATTAAGTACCGCCTCGTCGAGTCGCGCATCGTCAACGCCAAGGCGGAGGGCGGCAGGGTAAAGCGGATAGGCCGCACCATAGCCCACGTCCGCTTTTACGGCGCCGGGGGCGAGCTTTTCTGGGCGGGCGAGTACGAAGGTGAATTCGAAAACGTCGTGCCCAAAAACGTGGTGAGCAAGCTACGGGACGAACGGATCGAGCAGATCGGGCCGCAGCTCCCCGAGGCCGGCCAGAACCCTTTCGTGGAGCCGCTATTGGTTACGGGTATCACCGGCGCGTTGATTTACCTCTTCGCCGTTTCCGCGTCCGCCGAGTAATCAGCCATGAACCGCAGTTTTGCCGTACTGGGCGTGCTGGCCGTCGCGTTGGTCCTCGGCGCGTGCCGGGGGAGTAAAGTCCCGCCGGACCTTACCGCGGAACAACTACGCGCCGCGGGCCTGGCCAAGCTGGAGGCGGGCGACGAACCGGGCGCGCGCGAGATCTTCGAGCGGATGATGACACGTTCGGGCGCGGACGAGGCGCTATACTTTATCGCGTTGTCCTACTACGAGCAGAAGCTGTACGAGGAGGCTTACGTACGTTTCGAAGAGATCATCGACCGTTACCCGGCGAGCGAATGGTGCGACGACGCCCAGTACATGAAGGCGAAGTCGCGCTTGGCCTCGGCGCCCCCCTTGGATAAGGACCAGACCGCGGTGGACGAAGCGCTCGACGAGTTCGCCACGCTGATCGAGGAATACGAGAACTCTCCCCTCGTGCCCAAAGCCCAGGCGGGGATCGCCGAGGCCCGCCGGCTGAAGGCCGCGAAGTTGTTGGCGACGGGCAAATTTTATAAGAAGGCACACGAGTGGCAGGCCGCGGTTATATATTTTGAAAACCTCGCCGGCGATTACCCGGGATACGAAGGTCTGGCCGAGGCCTCTTTCCTGACGGGCGAGTGTTACCTCGCGTTGGGGGAGGGCGAGGCCGCGTCCCGTAGCTACCGCGACGTCCTGAGCCGATTCCCGGAAAGCCGGTTCGCGGCCGCGGCTGCGGCCCGGCTCGCCGCGCTCGAGGGTTAGCCGGCCGCGTAAACCCAAAACACGTGGAGGATTACTTAGCCAACCTGAATCGGGAACGTACCGTCGTCGTTTTCGGCGGCACCTTCGATCCGCCCCACTTCGGCCACCTTATCGTGGCCGACGACGTTTATTACCGCCTTGAGCCCTCGGCAATTATGTTCGTCGTCGCAGCTACGCCTCCCCATAAGCAGGGTGAACGGCACACGCCGGCCGATACGCGCCTCCATATGGTCCGGTTAGCCGTGGCCGGCGACCGCCGCTTCGTGGCCTCGCCGCTCGAGGTGGCGCGCGGCGGCGTCTCCTATACTGTCGACACCGTGGCCGCCCTGAGCGCCGCCGGCTTTTCGAAAATTGCGGTCGCGGTCGGTGCTGACAACCTCGTCGAGGTCCCTACCTGGAAGGATTGGCGGCGTTTGCTGCGGGAGGTGCGCCTGCTAGCGCTGACGCGCCCGGGCTACGACCTCGCCGCCGCGCCGCGCGACCTCGAGGGCCTGTTCGAACCGTTGGAGGTAACGCCGGTCCCGATTTCCTCCACGCTCGTCCGCGCGCGCGTGCGGGAGGGTAAGCCCTTCCGCTACCTCGTGCCGCCCGCGGTCTACGATTTTATTCTCTCCTCTCAACTCTACCGATGAGGCCGCGCTACGATTTCGAAGGTCTCGTAGGGGCGTTGAACCGGGCTGCGAATTTGACCTCCGGCCTTCGCCTTATTATGCTCGAAGCGCAGCGCCGTCACGGCGAAGCGGCGTCGGACCTGGCCGCGGACCTTGCGGCGCGGTACGGCCATCCGGATGCCGACACGGTCCGGCAGGCGGCCCTTCTCCACGACGTTGGCCGTACGTTGGACCTCGCGGCGTTGAAGGGCATCACCAATTGGCACGGGTGGCCCCCCGATGATGATGAGTGGGCCGCCGGCGCCAACTTGCTGCACGGCCCGGCGGGGGCGGCGGTCGCGCGGGCGGTCGGGTTGTCGGCCGAGGGCGCCGCCGCGGTTCGTTACCACGTCACGGGCAGGTCCGAGCTCGCGCTGGCCGATAAGATAATCATGGCCGCGGATGCCGCGGAGGGAACGCGGCGCTACGCGTGGGCGCCTACGGCGAGGGAGGCGTTGGCCGTCTCTCTCGAGTTAGCGGTGGCGTTCTGGATCGTTTTGAAAGTGGAGAGGGTACGCGCCGCGGGCCTCGCCCTTCATCCCCGCTCGAGCCAAACCCTCGAGGCGCTCGGCGCCGACGTCGTCGCCGAGGCGCGGCGGCTCGCAAATCCCTTTTTATAAATTTTATAGAATTATGACGCGTCCGCGGCGCGGCCCGGGCGGAGCACCGCGGCGAGGTCGTCGCGCCGGACGGCGCCGGTCAAAAGCGCGCTGGCTGCGTAAACGACGGCCAGTATCGGGAGCTCGCCGAAGAGAGGTAACGCCCGCGTGAAGTACGTAACCGCCGCCATGACCGCGGCCGCCGCCGCTACGGGCACGACGTTGCGGACTAAGGCGAGGGGCCCTAAGAAGACGCGGAGTAATATTTGGCGGGCGATGCTCTGGGAGGATTCGGTGGCGAGGAAGGCGGCCGCGGCGCCCAACGGCCCCCACAGCGGCACCAGGATGAGGTTGGCGACGACGTTTACGGCCGCGGCGCCGCCGGCCACCGCGGTATTGGCCCGTTCGCGCCTGAGCGCGTTTAACGTTACGGCCGCGGGGTAGGTGGCGAATACGAACGGCAGCGTCAGCGCCAGCAAGGAGAGGAGCTTCCCGGCGTCAGCGTACGCCGCGCCGTAAACGAGCGAAATAACGGCGTCGCCGCGGAAGAGAAGGTATACGGCCGCGGGGAAGGATACGAGTGCGAGGTAGCGAATCGAGCGCGCCGCCGTTTTCCGCGGGCCGCCGTCGCCGGCCGCCGCGAGTCGCGACAGGTAGGGGTAAAGGGCCTGGGTCAGCGCCGAGGGGATGAAGCACAAGAACGTAACCAGCTTCGCCGCCGCGGCGTAAACCCCCGTCGCGGCGTCGCCCGCGAAGAAGGAGAGCAGCGAGTAGTGGAGCTGCATGTAGATGGTTATGAAGATGCCGTTGAGGCCGAAAGGCAGGCTCCGCCACAGGAGCGAGGGGAAGGCGCCGGCCGGCGGGCGCGCGAAGCGGATGCCGAGGCGCCGCCGCACCCAATAGAACGCGAGTGCGCCTACCAACGTTTCCACGGCTAAGAACCCCCAGAGTATCCCCCGGGCGCCGAAGCCGGCCAACGCCGCGCCGATGCCGACGACGGCGTTCAACGTTACCCTGATAATCCCCAACGCCAATACGTACGACATGCGTTCGTACGCGTAGAAGAACGCTACTACGACCGTCTCCACGCCCGCGACGAAGCTCGTCGTCAGCGCCGCGGCGAGGACCAGCTCTTGCACGAGCGTGGGCTTGCCGCTTACGCCTATGGTGAGGGCCGTCGCGGCGGTGACCAATATCCCCATGGCCAACTTCACCGCTACCGCGACGGTGAAGTACAACGGGCCGTCCTCTTTGTTGACGGCGACCTGGCGAATTATGAGGTCGTTGAGGCCGAGGTGAACCGCTATCGAGAAGAGCGTCGCGTACGAGAGCGCGAAGGCGTAACGGCCCAGCTCGTCGGCGCCCAGGACGCGCGCGATGACGAAAAATATCGCCATGTTGAGGAGGATGCGGTAGACGTTCGTGGCGAAGAGGTACGCCGCGTTCGCGGCAACGCGCCGCGTGCCGGTCGCGTTTTCTTCCGGTAAGTCCACTTTTTATTACAAAAGCGCCACCCGCGAGGGTGGCACGTTCCGGTTGTGGTTTCCTTTATCCCTTCGCGGTTATCGTTTGGTCCGCTACGACGACCGCGGGCGCCATGTAGCGGCCGCCCGACCGCCGGGAGTCGCTCGAGATCGCCTGCAGCCGCGGCCCCAGCATTTCGAATACGTTCCCCGCGAAGATGCAGTCCTTGACCCGGCCCACGACGTCGCCGCTCTCTATTTTCAGCGCGTAGGCGATGGATGCGCTCAACTCGCCGCCGCGCAAGTTGCCCATAGCGCCTCCCGCGGTATGGAGGACGAGGATGCCGTTTTTGGTGTCCGCCACCAGGTCCGCCGCCGTCCGATCGCCGGGTTCTACGATGACGTTGGTCGCGCCGGGCGTCGGCGGCGTGGTCAACCCGCGGCGGGCGTGCCCGGTGGACGCGGTGCCTAAACGCGCAGCCGTCGCGAGGTCCGTGAGGTAGGACTTGAGTACTCCCCGCTCTATGACGGGCGTGCGGCGCGTGGGTGTGCCTTCGCCGTCGAGGGCCCCGGCCATGAAGCCGAAGTTTTCGGTGGCGTCGTCAATTATGGAAAGGCGCGCGTCCGCGACCTCGTCGCCGAGGCGGCCCGCCAGCGCGGACGAGCGGTCGACGACGTGCGCCCCGTTGACGCATGTCGTCACCGGGAAGAGCAACGTGGGTACCTCCGCCGGGTCGAAGATAAGGTCCATCTTCCCGGTTTTCACGTCGACGATTCTGTCCGCCCATTTCAGGCTGTCCGCGAGGCGGCGGGCGACGGCCAATTCGTCGAAGTCGCGTGCGACGGAGGCGTCGTAATCGTAGTGGAACAATATGTCTTCTTCCGCGGTGCGTTGGACCACGACCGCGAAGTCGTAGGCAGTTCGCTCCACGGCGCGGTCCAGGCCAGCGGTGTTAGCCAGGCGTGTCCGGCCTATCGTGCGTTCGACCTCTACGGCGACGACGAGGTGTTCGTCCGCGCCCTTCACCACGTCAGCGGCTTGCTCGCCGACGTCGACCATAGTCTCTACGGAGAGCTCCGCCGTGGCCTCGTCGTACGTCTTTACCTCCGCGTAGTCGCCGGTACCGTCCGGCAGGTCGTACTCGGCTTTCCGGCCGAATTTTGCCGCGGCCAGCGCCGCCTCGAGTACGTCGTCGACGCTCGCGAGGTCCGTGGTGCTGGCGTAGCCGACGCGGCCGTCCACGAAGACGCGCGCGCCGACGCCCTGCGTGTTCACTATCCCCGCTTCGCGAAGTTTACCGGCCTTGAAGCTGACGCGGCTCGCTTCGCTTTCGGCGTAAAGTACCTCCGCCTTTTCCGTCCTGCGTGTGGCGCTCTCCAGCAACCGTTCGACGACCACCATCATCGTCCTCCTATCCGAACGTTCTTGATCAGCATGTGGGGGCCGCCCGTCGAGACGGGGAGCGGCGCCTGGCCCCATTTGCCGCACCCGCCGACGCCCTCTTCAGGTATAGAGAAGTCGTTCGCGACGGCGACTATATTCTCCAACGTCCGGAAGAGATTGCCCTGGAGCTTGAGGTCGCGGAGGTGTTTGGTAAGTTTGCCGTTCTCTATCAAGTAACCGTCTTCAGCGGTGAAGCTGAAGGTCTCGCCGCCCGTGCCGCCTTTCGCCCCTCGGGCATATATCCCCTTGGCTACGGAAGCCAGCATCTCGTCGAAGCTTATCTGGCCCGGCTCGACGTAGGTGGTGGTCATGCGGACGAGCGGCGGGTGGCGATAGTTCAGCGCGCGGGCGTTCCCCGTGGGTTCGACGCCCATCCGGGTCGCGGTCTCGCGGTCGTGAAGCAGGCCCGTCAGTACGCCCTCGCGGAGTAGGTATTTTTTGCGGCCTCGTAGGCCTTCGTCGTCGTAAGGTACGAATCCGTTGTGGCCCTCGTACGTCGCGTCGTCGACGATCGAGATTATATCCGAACCGAAGCGGCGGCCTACCGTCATTATCTCGCGCAGTTTCTCGTCCTGGGCTATGTCGTCGGCTTCGGCCGTATGGCCGAACGCCTCGTGGGCGAAGATGCCGGTTAGCAACGGATCGGTGATAACGTCGTAAGTGCCGCCGGCGACGGGTTCCGCGTCCAAGAGCGCCGCGGCGCGAGCGGCCAGCTCCTCCACCTCGCCCTCGCGCCCCGGGACGTGGTCGAAGCCGGCTACGCCGCCGATATTTTGCACGGCCATTTGGACCACGCCGCCCTCGCTCGCTATGGGCCTGAGCGAGAGCGCGACGCGCGGCGTCTTGACCGAGACCGCCGCCCCCTCGGTGTTTACGAAGAGCCGGTAATCGTAGAAGTCGGCGTAGCGGGTGTCGGTGCCGGGGACGCGGTCTTGGCTCAGTAGGATGTCGTTGTATTTGCTTACGACGGCGACCTTCTCGTCGAGGTCGACCTCGTGCGCCGGCCGCGATACGTCTATTTCGACGTCGCCGACGTTCACCTCCGCCGGCGCGAACCCCTCGAAATTCCCGGACCTGAGCTTGGCCGCGCCTATGGCCTTCGCGAGGTATTCCGCGGCGGCGTCCAGGTCCTCAAACGACGCCGTGCCGAATTGCCCGTTTACCAACGCCCTCACGAAACCGCCCCGCGCCGTGTGCGTGGCTACGTCTTTAAGGCCGTCGCCGTCGAAGACGAGCGAGGTGGACGCCGATTCCTGGAAGCGTAACTCAGCGTAATCGCACGGCGCATTCGCCAAAATATTTCGGAGGTAAGTTTTCATACGCCGTCAACGCTCCTCGTCGGCCGTGGCCTCTTCCTCTTCGGCGGGCTCGTATTCCCAGCGGTGGGCCGTTTTAAACTCTTGGAAATTCCGCCGGTAAGCGTAGTTACCCGGGTCGAGTTTAACGGCTTTTTGGTATTCGTCGTGGGCCTCCTCGAGTTTTCCCTGCGCCTCCAACGCGACGGCGAGGTTGTTGTGGAGGCGGGCGTCGTTTGGGTCTTCGGCCAGCGCCTGGCGGAGGCGGTACTCCGCTTCGCGCCAAAGCCCCGCCTCCTGCGCTTTTATCGCGAAGCGGTTGTAATCCCGCGCGGTTACCGAGCCCGGCGGCGTACAGCCCCCAGCCGCGAGTAAACACCAAGCAATAAAGGCCAACCCGATCGGCCTCATAATATGCGAACCCAAACCCGAGTTTTGCGCAACTATAATATTATTTCGCTCGCCCGGCCGCAATTATTACATTTGCCGTCTTCCAGGCCGATGACCACGCCCCGGTAGCCGGTCCTCTCTACGAGTAGGTTACCACATTGCGGACAGCGCGTGTCCGTCCCGCCGATGCCGGCGACGTTGCCCAGGTATACGTAGTAGAGGTCGCGGTCGGCGATCTCTTTGGCACGTAGCAAGTGGTGGGTCGGCGTGGGGGGCGCGTCCATTTTGTGGTGGGGAAAGTAGCGCGAAAAGTGGACCGGCGTATCCCGCCCCAAGTTCTCGACTACCCACGCGACGAGCGCTTCCACGTCCTCTTCCGAATCGCTCAGGCCGGTGACGAGGAGGTTGGTGATCTCCAGGTGGAGGTGCTCTTTGAAGATGGCGCAGGTACGCAGGACCGGCTCCAAACTCCCGCCGCAGTAATCGCGGTAGAAGTCGTCGGAAAGCGATTTGATGTCGACGTTGGCAGCGTCCAGGAGCGTGGCTATCTCGCGGGCGGGCGCCTCCTCGAGGTAGGCGTTGGTTACGGCGACGTTGTAGAGGCCAAGGTCGCGCGCGGCCCGGGCGGCGTCCCGGACGTACTCGAGCCACACGAGGGGCTCGGTGTAAGTGTAGGCGATGCCGGGCGACCGTTGAGAAACGGCGAGTTGGGCCAACGCCTCAGCCGAGAGATAATGGGTGGGCGAAGAGTTTTGGGATATCTGGTAATTCTGGCAACCGCGGCAGCGCAGGTTGCAGCCGTTCGGCCCGGTCGAGAGGATGTCGTCGCCGGGATGGAAATGGTAGATGGGTTTTTTCTCTATGGGGTCAATCGCGGTCGACGCCAACTCGCCGTACGCCGCGGCGTAGAGCACGCCCGCACGATTTTCGCGCAAATCGCACACGCCGCGCTTCCCCTCGGAGATGACGCAGCGCCGCGGACAGAGCTCGCACTCCACGCGACCGTCGCTTGCGGCGTGCCAGTAAGAGGCTTCTACGACGCGCTTTTCTTCGTTCATCGCTTCAACTCGTCGTAGTAGCGTTGAGCCTCGCTCTTCCACTCCGGGTCGAACATGTTTTCGAACGCGCGCTCCGCCTCTTTTTTAGCGTACGCCATCTCCTCGTCTGTGTCGCCCGTGGGCCCGGGGCGGGTTATGGCTTTGATTTGGGAGTAGGTGTTGTAAATCGAGTACCACAGAAGGAATGCGACGAAGTTATGGCCGCGGTTGGCGTAGTAGGGCGCGTACTCCTGGGAGGTCGCGATTTTGGTGTTAGAGGCGAGGGCGTTGATCGCGTGGCGCCGGACCTCAAGCGCGGGGTCGTCCGTGGCCTCTACCAGCGCCTCGATTTCCTCGCCCGTCAACCCCCGTTCGATGGCCTTTCCCATAAGCTCCCGGGCGGCGCGCTCCCTTTTTGCTTCGTCTTTGTTGTCGAGGTCTTTGGCCCAATTCTTGGCTTGGGCACACGTCGCCGCGGTCGCGGCGACCACGAGCGCATATATTATGTATTTCCTCATATCTAAACCCCTTTGAATTATCGCCGATGGCGGTTTACTCGCAAAGTTTATAGGATATATCTTGCCAGGTCCTCGTCGCCGGCGAGGGCCGCCAGCTTCTCCTCCACGTACTTCTCGTCGATCGTTAGCCGGGCGACCTTTTTGTCGGGTGCCTCGAATGAGAGTTCCTCTAACAAGGTCTCCATGACGGTGTGGAGCCTGCGCGCGCCGATATTTTCCAACTTCTCGTTAAGCGCTTGCGATATTTCGGCTATCTTCCGTACTGCCTCATCTTTGAAGTGGAGGTCGACGCCCTCGGTGGACAGTAGCGCGCGATATTGTTTTACGAGGGCGGTCTTTGGCTGGGTGAGAATTTTGTAGAAGTCTTCCGCGGTCAGGCTCTTGAGCTCGACGCGGATGGGGAACCGGCCCTGGAGTTCCGGAACCAGGTCCGACGGCCTCGCGACGTGGAAGGCCCCCGCGGCGATGAAGAGAATGTGGTCGGTACGCACCATGCCGTATTTGGTGTTAACGGAGCATCCCTCGACGATGGGGAGGAGGTCCCGTTGGACACCCTCGCGCGAGACATCCGGGCCCGCGGTCGTCTTCGGCCCTACGATCTTATCCAGTTCGTCGACGAAGACGATGCCCGATTGTTCCATACGCTCGAGGCCGCTATTGACGGCCTTGTCCATATCGACGAGCTTGGCTGCCTCTTCTTCGGTCAGGATTCCCAACGCCTCGGCCGCGGTCACCTTGCGCGTGGCCGTCTTTTTGGGCAGGAACTGGTTGAATATTTCGCCCAGGTTCATGTCCATTTCCTCGAAGCCTTGGCCGGTGAAAACCTCGACGGTGGGCGAGATTTTCGCTTCGACCTCGATCTCGACGAGCCGGCCGTCCAGCTCGCCGTTGCGTAATTTTTGCCGCAAGACCTCGCGCGCGCGTTCGTATTTCCGCCGCTCCGCCTCTTTTTTCTGCCCGAGCGTGGCCGAGGGGCCTACCGGGATCGGGGCCCCGTCGGCCCTCGGCGCTAACCGGTGCCTGCCGGTCGGCTCTACCTTTTCCGCGGAAGGGGGCGGTAGTAGGATGTCGAGAAGCCGTTCCTGGGACAGTTCGGCGGCCCGCTCCTCCACTTCGGCCATCAGCTCTTCGCGTACCGCGGCGACGGCGACGTCCGCCAGGTCGCGGACGATGCCGTCTACGTCCCGGCCTACGTAGCCTACCTCCGTGAACTTCGACGCCTCCACTTTGACGAAGGGCGCGTTGGCGAGGCGCGCTAAGCGGCGGGCGATTTCGGTCTTACCCACCCCCGTGGGGCCTATCATAATTATGTTTTTCGGCGCGATCTCCTCGGCGATCTCGGGCGACAGCTGGCGCCGGCGCCAACGGTTGCGGAGGGCTATCGCGACCGCCTTCTTGGCGGCATCCTGCCCCACGACGTATTTGTCCAATTCTTCGACAATCTGCCGTGGCGTCAGTTCCTTCGTTTTGTTCTCGACCGGCGTCACGTCTTTTTCATAAAACAAATTTTAAACCTACCCGAAAGGACCGCCCCGGGGCCAAGATGCCCCCCGCGTCGTAGTACTTTTCGTCGGTGAAGTTCTCGGCCGCGGCGGTGATCGATACGCCGGGGCGGAAGCGAAGAGCCAGGTTCGCGTTGGGGACCCACGCCGCGGCAAGGGGCGTAGGCGCCCTCGGCGTCGCGTACCGTTCTCCCAGAAACCTCGCCTCGAGCGAGGCCGAATGGCCCGTGCCGAATTTGCACGTTAAACCCGCAGTTCCCTCGTACGCCGGGAGATACGGAAAGCGCCCCTCGGGCGTATCTCGTAGCCAGGCCCGTTTGTATTCCGCGCCGGCGTAGTGTTCCACCCGGCCCAACGTCATCCGGTAGGAGAAGTCCGCGCCGCGGATACGTACCCGGCCGGCGTTGAAGTAGGTTACGCCGGCGGCGTACGAGTCCGTAGCGGCGTAGGTTTGGCGGAACCGTTTCTCGTATGCCGCCGCCGTAACGCGGCCCCGTCGCCGGAAATAATAACTTAGGCCGGAGCGCGCGGCAAAGTGCTCGTCCTCGATGGGCCGGAAGGCGGTGGGGATTGCGTAATCGTTATGCATATACAATTCGCGGAAGCTCGGGACGCGGAAGCCGGGGCGGTAGTTTACGAAATAGCCCCAACCCCGCGTGAGCCGTAACAAGAGACGCCCCCGCGGGTACAAACGGAATAAGGGCGTATCGCCGCGGAAAAGATAAGCGCCGAAGCCCCCCAATAAAT
Source organism: Candidatus Zixiibacteriota bacterium (assembly GCA_011773985.1). Classification (GTDB taxonomy): domain Bacteria; phylum RBG-13-66-14; class B26-G2; order WVWN01; family WVWN01; genus WVWN01. The sequence goes on from WVWN01000013.1 coordinate 28,296, forward strand.
ACAACCGGTCGGCTATCGGGAAATCGTTCTCCAGGCTCGCCCGGCCTGCGAGGAATCCTTGCTCCTCCCCCTCGAATTCGTAATTCTCCTGGCTCAGCGCGAGCGCGCCGCGTGACAGGTTTTCGCCCAGCCAGAAGAAACCGTAACTCGAGTTCGCGGTGATGATTTGGTCGACGGTACTGCCCTCGAGGTGGTCGCCTTCGGAGAACGTCGCCGATACCTCGGTGGCGAACTTGGCCTTGCCCCATAGGTTGCTGCGAAAGCCGGCGGAGCCTTGACCGCTCCGGGCCACGTTATCGCCCGCTTGGCCAACGAGGGCGGCTTTGCCCTCTTGTAGCTTTTCGGTTTTTCCCTCGTAGTCGGCCGCGAAGGCGACGGTCGTGCCCGCCTGGTCCGAAAAGGCGACCTCGGCGTCGGCGCGTACGAAGTCGTTGTCGTACAGGCCGTCGCCGCTGGTATAACGGCTATCGCGGAACGACGCCGCGGCGTCCAAAAACTTTATCTCCCATCCTTGAAATCCTGCGAGTTCTACGCGCCCGGCCGTCCCGGCGCTCGCCCCGACCTCGGTGAAGGAGTGAGAATCGGGGCGTTCGTTTTCGGGAACGAAGGACAGCGCCCCGCCGCCTTCGGCGCTCGGCGCGGCCCCGGCCTTGAATAGTCGCGGTATATCTTCCGCGAACGCCTCCGTTCGGCCCTCGAGGTAGTCGGCGAACGACGGCATCGCGAAGCTGCCCGCGCTTTCCTTCCAGGCCAGCCTCAGGTCGGCATCCGCGAAGGAGAACGGCGACGCCGCGGCCCCGGCCGTAACGCCGCTCGAAGTTAACGCCGCGAGGAATACCGCCCCCAGACGCGTCACCGCTTCAATTCCCTTGCCGCTTTGCGTGCCCATTCCGGGAAATCACGGTAGTTGGTTAATACTTTAGTGAAGTATTTTCGGCTCGAGCTATCGTTGCCCAGATCGCGTTCGCAAACGCCCAAGTAGTAATAGGCCTGAGCGGCGATGGCGCGGTTTCCGGCCGAGGCGGCCGCCGAGAAGTGCTTCACCGCCTCGCCCTCCGTACCTAAATCCAGAAAGTTCAAGCCCATACAAAACTCCGCGCGCGCGGTATGTTCGCCCCCGGGCCATTCCCCCACCAGGTTCGCCAAAGCGGTATTGGACTCTTTATGTAATTTGGCCGTGCGAAGGTTTTCGCCGATTTTGAATTGCGCTTTGGCCGTCTCCGCCTTCTTGCCGAAACGGCCCACGATTTTTCCGTACGTATCGATGGCGGCGCTCATATTGCCCGCGCGCTCGTATATATCCGCGGCCTTGAAAAGGGACGACAGCGCCACGTCGTCGTCCGGGGTAGCCGCGGCTAGGGCGAGGTATTGGGTAATCGCCTTCGACGCATCACCCCGCGCGAGGTAAACCTCCGCGAGCTTGGTTTGCGCGTCGGCTATCGTCTCGTCGTCGGCTTTGACCTCTGTGACCGCGGCGAGGTACTTCTCAGCTTGGTCGTAATCGCGGCGGTGATAATAGTATTCCCCCAGCAAGATCAAAAGCTCGCCGTTGAGCCGGCTCTGGGGGTACATCGCGATATAAGATTTCGCGAGTTCGATCTGCGAGGCGTATTTACCCTGTTTGAAATTACTGAGCTCGATCTCGTAACGGGCTTCGTCGGCCCGGGGGGATTGGGGATACTTTTCAACGAGCTCGGCGTATTTCTCTTTGGCTCGTCCGTATTGGCCTTCGTTGAGATAACTTTCGCCCAACAAAAAAAGCGCGTCGTCGGCGACGCTCGTGGCCGGGTAGCGCCGCAACAGCGCGGTCAACGTTTCCGCGGCGCCGGCGAAGTCGTGGTTCGTGAACCTCGCCCGGGCGAGGTTGAACAAGCCGCGGGGCGCGTACGGGCTTGCGGGGAATTTCTTTACGAGGTCCCAGAAGGCACCGGCTGCGGCCTCGTAGTTTTTTTCCTCGAGTAAGCTTACGGCGTAGAGGTAGGCGGCGTCGTCCGCCAACGTGCGGCCGGGGTAACGCGCCGTGAGGGACGCGAGCGCCTCCCGCGCGGCCGAATTTTTACCCGCGGCAAGCTGCAGCTTACCCGACCTGAAAAGGGCGTTGTCCGCCAGTTCGTGTTCGGGGTGCCGGTCCGGAAATAAGGCCAGCGCCTCGCGGGCCGCTGCGTTATTCCCCTCGCGCGCGGCTGCGTCCGCGGCCCAGTATTCGGCGAAGGCGGCCAACGGGGCATCGCCCGTATTGAGGGCCAAGGCCTCGAACGTCTGTCGGGCTTCGTCGTAGCGCCCGGAGACGAAGTAGCACCACCCGAGCCAGTAGTTCGCCTGGTCCGCGAGCGCTCCGCCGCCTTGCGCGAGCTCGAGGAAGAGGGCCGCGGCGTCGTCGACTTCGCCGTCTTCGAGCAATAGCCGGCCGGCCCATAGCGTAGCCGGCGGGGTGTATTTTCCCTCGGGGTAGGATTCGACGAGTTTTAAAAACGCTTCGCGCGCGCCGCCTCGGTCGCCGCTTTCCAGCAGCGCCAGCCCCAGCACGTACCGGGCCTCCGCCGCCGTCGCGGGCTCGAGCCGGGCACCCCAATCTACCGCTAACATATCCCGCAAGGCCTCGGCTCCCCGCGCCGGGTCGCCTACCGCGACGTAACTGACGCCCCGTAAGAGGTTCGGCCGAGGCCGCGCTTCGCCGTTCTCCGCGCACGCCCTGTCGAAAACGGCCCTCGCGTCTTCCGCGTCGCCCACCGCGAGGAGGCTCCGCCCGTAGGTGGCGTCGACGGCCGCGACGTCGACGTTCTCCGATAACCTCGCGGCCTCGAAATGGTTCGCGCTATTTTCGAGGTCCCCGCTCGAGAAATATAACAACGCCAGGCGGTAGTGGAGCGCCCCCGCGGCGTCCTGGTCGGGGAATTTGCGGAGCGATTCTTCGTAGCTTTCTTTGGCTTCGGCCGCTTTGCCGACGACGAAGTACGTCTCGCCCAATTTTAAATAAGCCTGGACGAAATCGCCGGGGTCCGTCGCCGCGGCCAGCGCGCGTTTATACGTCTCTATCGCCTTGTCGTAAGACCCAAGGGCCGTGTAGCATTCGCTTTTGTTAACGAGCGCAGGGGCGACGAGGGGGGAGGTGGGGTAGTTGTTTACGACCCTTCTGTATTCCGCGATGGCCTCGTTGTAGCTCCCCATCTCCTGCAGCGACCGTCCCAGGTAGAACTGCGCTTCGTCGGCCCATTCCCCCGCCGGGTTTTGGCTTAGGTAGTCGTCGAAGTCGCGGTACGCGGCTTTATACAGGCCGCGGTCGAACATCTTGCGGCCGAGCGCGAAGGCGTCGTCTTCGGACGCCGCGGCTTCGGCCCGGGCGCCCCAAGCCGTTGAGGCCAAGGCCGCGGCAAACGTCGCCGTCATTCGAGCGATGATCCCTTTGGCCGTGCCGCCGTGCGTGATTTTACCTCCCGTCGGCGCTAAGGTGAGACTACGTCGTTGTTTTCGTCGAGCTCGAGGCGTCGCGCCGTGGGCGGTTCTTCCGCGAGGGCGTACGCGAGGATTATCAGCCGATCGCCTACGTCGCCCAGGCGGGCCGCGGCGCCGTAAAGCGTGACCGCTTTCGAGGCGCGCGACATAGGTATAGTATACGTCTCGAAGCGGTGGCCGTTATTTATGTTAAAAACGTGCACGATTTCGCCGGCCCTAAAGCCCGCGGCGTCCATAAGGTCTTCGTCCAGGCCCAGGCTGCCCTCGTAGCCGACTTTCGTCGCCGTTACCGTCGCGCGGTGGATTTTCGCTATTAGAAACCGCCTCAGCATGGCCTTGCACCAACCTTCAGATCTTCTTCCCCTATTATCGTGTTGTCGATGAGCCGGGTCTTGTTTATGAACGCCGCGAGGGCGGCCACGCTTCCCGCTTCTACCTTCGGGACCGGCGTCAATTCCAGGGGGTGGACGATTTCTATATAGTCGATTTCGGCCGCGGGTTCGGCTTTTGCGACCGCGGCCATCTCGTCGAGAAATTTCGCGGGGCGCCTTTCCCCCTCGGCGAAGAGGGCTTGGGCCCGCGCCAGCGCCCGGTACAGACAGGTTGCCTGCCGCCGCTCCTCGGGCGAAAGGTAGGAGTTGCGCGACGACATCGCCAGGCCGTCGGCCTCTCGGACGATGGGTAGGACCTCGATTTTCACGCCGTAGTTCAGGTCCGCGGCAAGCCTTTTGATAACTTGGGCTTGTTGGTAATCTTTCCGCCCGAAGTAAGCGACCTCAGGCCGGCAAATGTTTAGTAGTTTCGCCACTACCGTCGCGACGCCGCGGAAGTGCCCGGGCCGGCGAGCGCCGCACAAGACTTCCGTGAGCCGCTCGACGTCGACGTACGTTGTGTAGCCTTCCGCGTACATGTCCGTGGCCTCGGGGGCGAACATCACGTCGACGCCCTCCGCGGTGGCCAGCCTTTCGTCGCGCTCGATGTCGCGCGGGTACCGTTCGAAGTCTTCGCCCGCGCCGAATTGTGTCGGGTTAACGAAGAGACTTACGACGACGACGTCGCAATCGGCGCGCGCGCGCCTTATCAGCGAGAGATGGCCTTCGTGAAAGTACCCCATGGTCGGTACCAAACCCAGGCTCAGCTTCTTCCGGCGGAATTCCTCCGCCTTAGTTTGCATCTCGCGGGGCGACGTTACGATTTCCACGGCTCAATTCTCGGGCCGTTTTTCCAGCTCCGATACTTCGGCCCATACCTCCTCGGCCAACGAGACCGATTCTTCTTCGGCCGGGTATCGGCGGCTTCGTACGAGCTCGCCGTATTCCTTCACCGCGTCGCGCATCGCCGCGGTCACGTCCGCCAGCTTGCGGACGAACTTCGGGCTGTAACCGCGGTAGAAACCGACGAGGTCGTGGAGCACCAGGATTTGACCGTCGCACTCCGCCCCCGAGCCTATGCCGATGGTGGGAATGCGCAGCGCGCGCGATATCAAGCCCGCGAGTTGCCACGGGACCATCTCCAACACGATCGAGAAGCAGCCCGCCTCCTGGAGGGTGAGGGCACGTTCGAGGAGGACGCGGCCCTCGGCCGCATCTTTACCCCGAACGACGCGGCGGCCGAAGTAGTGGACGCTTTGCGGCGTATAGCCGAGGTGGCCCATCACCGGGACGCCCGCCCCGACTATCTTTCGAATGCGGGCGACCGTCTCGGGTTGGGCGCCCTCGAGCTTGACCGCTTCCGCGCCTCCCTCCCTGACCATTCTCCCCACGTTGGCCATCGTCTTCTCGTCGCTCTCCTGAAAAGACATGAACGGCATATCGGCTACCAACGTTGCTCGCGTAACCGCGCGCCAGACCATCGAAACGTGGTAGACGATCTCGTCGACGGTAACGTTGAGCGTGTTATCGTGACCCTGGACGACCATCCCCAACGAATCGCCGACCAGGATAAGGTCAACGCCGGCCTCGTCCACGGTCGCCGCCGTGGGGAAGTCGTACGCCGTAAGGCAGACGATGGGCGTGCCTTCGCGCTTCAGCTTGATGATATCGTTTGCGGTAATTTTGGCCATAAATTTTCAGTAGCTTACTTCGTAGGTATTGAGTTCGTACGGTGCCAGTTTGGCGAGCACGCGGCTTACGGGTACCCCCTCGCCCGGGATTAAGATATCCCCGGCGACGTCCATCAGGGGTTTCAGGAAGAAAGGCCGTTGCGTAAGGGCCTCGTGGGGGATTTTGAGGTCGGCCTCGTCAACGACGAGGTCGCCGTAGAGGAGGATGTCTACGTCGATGACGCGCGGCCCTTTGGCCTTCTTGCGCGCGCGGCCCAAATCTTTCTCGATTTTCGAGCACGCCTCGAGGAGCTCCCGCGGTCGAAGCCAGGTATCTATGGCGAGTACGCGGTTGAGGAAGTCCGGCTGGTCGCCCGGGCCCGCCGGCGGCGACTCGTACGTTGGCGAGGAACGGTCGAGGTATATACCTCGCGCGCTGGCCACCGCAGCCTCCCCGGCGTTAAGGTTCGCGAACCGGTCGCCCACATTCGAGCCGAGGGCGACGTACGCCCTTATTTTGTCCCGCAACATATATTTTTTATGTTATTATAACATAACATTCGGCCATTTGAGCGTCAACTAAAACGGCCCTTCCTCGGCTCGTTAATAGGTAAAGCTCGCGGGGCCCAATTTTTTAACGGGCCGCGCGGCGGGGAGATTTTTTTCGGCCGTTACGCGCGTGGCAGCGTGCCGTGGTTGAGGAGAAGAAAGTAGCGCGGGAGCGCCGAATTACCGTCGGGACCGTCGCCGTGGGCGAGGGCGGTAAAAAGCGCGTTATGGAAGCCCTTGCGCGGGGCCGCATTTCGGGGGGTAAATTCGTCCAGGAATTCGAAGAGGCCTTTGCCGCTTACCACGGCCTGAAATACGGCATAGCGGTATCGACCGGCACCGACGCCGACGCCGTCGCCGTCGCTACGCTCCTCGAGCGCGGCGGGCGCCGTGGCGACGAGGTCATCTTGCCGGCCCTCACGTTTATTTCGGTAGCGAACGCGGTTTTGCATGCCGGCCTCGTGCCCCGTTTCGCCGACATAAACGCCGACAGTTATAATCTCGAGCCGGCGGCGGCAGAGGCCGCGATTTCGCCGCGCACACGAGCCGTTATGGCGGTCCACAATTTCGGCCGGCCGGCCCCTATGGGCGAGCTGGCAGAAGTAGCGGCTCGTCACGGCTTGATGCTGATCGAGGACGCCGCGGAGGCGCACGGCGCGCGCTACCGCGGGAAGCTCGTAGGGACCTTCGGCGCGATGGCCGCCTACTCCTTCTACGTCGCCCACATTTTGACGACGGGCGAAGGCGGCATGGTAATCACGGACGACGACGAGTTAGCGCGGCTCTGCCGGAGCTTACGGGCCCACGGCCGGGCGTGCGACTGCAAGGTGTGCGTATTGAACGTGGACTCGAGCTATTGTCCCCTCCGCTATAAATACGGCGACGATACCGACATACGCTTCCACTTCGAACGGGTGGGGTTCTCCAGCAAGATGAACGAGCTGGAAGCGGCTTTGGGCGTCGAGCAGGTCGAAAAGATGGACGACATCGTGCGCGCCCGGCGCGAAAGGCTCGATTACTTCAACCGGCACCTGGCGCGCCATGAAGAATTCCTGAAGCTATTTCGCGCGGGCCCGGGCGAAGAGATAAGCCCGCTTTGTTACCCGCTCGTAGTCCAGCGCGAGGCGCCCTTCGAGCGGTTCGAGCTCACGAAGTACTTGGAACAGCGGGGCGTTGAGACGAGGCCCGCCTTCGGGTGCGTACCCACCCAACAGCCGGCGTACAAGTGGATGGGCCACCGCGAGGGGGAGTTCCCCGCCGCGGAGCACGTCGGCGCGCGGGGTTTCTACATCGGCTGCCACCAGAATATAACCGACGAGGACGCCGCGTACGTGGTTGCGGCCTTCGACGAGTTTATGAAGAAATACTAGGCGGCCGCCTCCCCGGCGCCGGGGTGGGGCTAAGCCGTGTCGTCCGAAATTCTGATAGTCGTGCCGACTTATAACGAGCGCGACAACGTCGTGCCGTTGTGCGAGGAGCTCCTGGCGCGGCCGGAGCGCCCGGACGTACTCGTAGTAGATGACAACTCGCCGGACGGTACCGCGGCCGAGGCGCGCGCCGTCGGGGCACGATGCCCGGGCAGAATGCACGTGTTATGCCGCGAAAAGAAAGGGGGCCGGGGCGGTGCGGTGCTCGCCGGTTTCTCGTGGGGGCTGGGGCGGGACTACGGATTCTTTTTCGAGATGGACGCCGACTTCTCGCACCGGCCGGACGAGATACCGCTCTTTTTAGAGGCGGCACGCGGAGCCGACGTCGTCGTCGGCTCGCGGTACCTCCCCGCCTCCCGGATATTGAATTGGCCGCCGGGGAGGCTTTTTTTTAGCAAATTGGCCAACCGCTACGCCAGGTTCTTGCTGCGTATCCCCATCACCGATTATACGAACGGCTTCCGATGTTATCGTCGCGCCGCGGTGGAGGCGATCGACGTCGGCGCTGTCGACGCCTCGGGCTATGTAGTACTGAGCGAAATCGCGTACCAACTTTACCGCCGGCGTTTCCGTTTCGCGGAGGTCCCCACCGAGTTCGTAAACCGGCGGCGGGGCGAATCCAACCTGTCGCCGGGCGAGATAGTGTCGGCGTTCGTCGGCGTTTTGCGGCTCGCGGCAAAGGGCGGACGTTTCGGGCCACGCCGCGACCGACCTTGACGCCGCGGCCCTTTTTCGGTAATATAAGCGGAGAGATGGCGGACAAAGAAAAAAAGCCCCGGCAGGCCTGGTGGTTGCGCCGTCGTATGAACCTCATGGTCGTACCGCACGGCCGCGGCCGGAACCGTAGTCTATACGTCCACGGCTTCGTGCTTGCTCTCCTCTTGCTCGCGAGCGCGGCCGTTTTGATTCTCGCCGGGCTGATGGTGTCCGATTATTGGAGGAACGTTTTAAAAATCTCGCAGCTCGCGGTATACGAGCGGCGCGACCGCGAGGAGAGTTATAAGTTAGAAGTTATGGAGAAGGGATTGGAGGAGTTGGGGGCGAAGGCCGCGGAGGTCGACGAACAGTACGACGTGTTGATACGCGAACATCGCTTGAACGAAGTGCGGCCGCCGGAGGATTTATCGCCGAGAGACGGGGGGGAGGCCGGAGGGCCTTTGGATGATATCGAACGGCGGCTCGAGCGGTTGGAAAAAAACTTCCGCCTCGTGCGCCGCCGTTTCGAAGATGACCCCGGCGCGCTGGCGAGTATCCCCTCCATCATGCCCTGCCGGGGGTGGTTGTACCGCGACTTCGGCAATACCATATCGCCGTTCACCGGGCGGGTGGAAATGCACCGGGGCCTCGACGTCGTAGCGCCGAGGGGCACGCCGGTCGTCGCCACGGCTGCGGGTGTAGTGACCTTCGCGGGCCTGGACGAGCACTACGGTTTGACCGTGGAGGTAGACCACGGCAACGGCTTCCAGACTCACTACGCGCACAATATGAGGAACGCCGCGCAGGCCGGCACGCGCGTGAAGCGCGGCCAAGTCGTTGCGTACGTAGGGAGCACGGGCCGGTCAAGTTGTACACACGTGCATTACGAGGCCCGTAAGAACGGCGTCGCCGTAAACCCGCGTTACTTTATACTCCGCGAACCGCGGTCGCCCGCCCCCGAGGAACCAGGCCCAGCCACAATATAAAAGCCGACCGCGAGGTCGGCTTCGACATTTAAGGCTGCAGGTCGGCTATTCGGTCTCGCCCGGGCGTGGCCCTTGCGTAAAAGCCTTAACCGTTTCCTCGAACATCGTAAGCTGCGTAAGCTTCCGCTGAGCTTCTTCCGCTTCCGGCGTTCCCGGGTAGTCGGCCACGACTTTACGGTAGGCGGCGACGGCGTCGTCGACGTTCTCCAGTAGTTGGTGGGCGTCGCCCGCGTACAGATGGCATTTGCGGGTTTCGGGGGCTTCCGGGTACTTAGCGATTACGTCGTTGAAAAAGGCCAGCGCTTCGTTTGCTTGGTGCGCCGTAAGGTCGATAAAACCCAGTTGGGTCAGCGCGCTGGGGCAGAGGCTGGTTTCGTTCTTTGGGTCTTGCGTTACTAATTTTTCGAGGCGAGGACGGGCTTTTTCGTAACGGCCCGTTTCGACGTACGTCGTCCCTAATTTGTAAGCCAGTTTCAAGTCGTCCGGGTTCGCCTTTTCTCGCGCCAAGAGGTCTTTCAGCGTTTCGACGCGGCCGGCCGCGACGTCATCGAGCAATTTAATGAATTCCTCGGCGGTAACGGCGCCGACGACCCGCTTGAGCTCGTCGCCCCGCGCGTCGTAAAATATGGTTGTCGGGAACGCGCTGACGCCGTACGCTTTGGGGGTCTCTTCGTCCGTCTCCTCGTCTATGCGGACGGCGACAAAGGGCGCGAGTTTCTTCTCCACTTCGGCGTTGGCTAAAACCTCGTCCTCAAACTTATCGGACATCTTGCTCCAGTCGGCGCTGTAATACGCCACGAGGTTTTTGCCCTCCGCGGACGCCTGTTCCTTGCCCTCGTCCATCGACTTGAGCCACGTAATGCCTTCGCGGCCTCTTTTTGCGCACCCGCTACCCAAAGCCGCCGCGCACACGAGGTAAGCCACAAAGAGTTTCGGCCACGTTTTCATCGTATCACTCCTTATCCCGAAGTAGATAGGACAACAAAGCACCTGCGGATCCCAGCGCGATCAGCACCATAGCCAGGACGACGTACGCGGGAGCGATGTTTACGTCATATTTTTGGTAATAGCCCCGGGCGAACCACAATATGACGATGCCGGTCGCCACGGCCGCGGCGCTGAAGCCCAGCCGTTGTAGTAAGATCCCTTGTTTTACGAGGCGTTTCAACGCCGGGTCGCCCGCCTTGCCCGCTCGCCGCAGTATTCCCCGGCGCTCCTTAATCGTGCTATTATAGATCCACAGGATCGCGAGGAGGCCGCCTATAACGGCCCCGCCGTAGATGAATAAGTCCAAGGCCTCGAATAATGCTTCCACCGACCAATTATTATCGACACGCGCGTTCGGAAAGTCAAGGTAAAAACCGAACGGCTTCCCGTGGACGAGCTAACCGTAAAAGTATTGCTGGCCGAGCTGGCCCCGGCCCTACGTGATGCCTCGGTGGCGTCCGTTTACCGCGTCTCGTCGAGGGCGGTTTCGCTCGAGCTTGCGGGCGGAGCGTTGACGTTGGCGGCGGGCGAAGGCGGCGCCTTGTTCTACGGGGAAGAGCGAGGCAGGGTTAGGCGCGAGCGGGTGCGCTCAACCCTCGACGGTGCCAAGCTCGTACGCGCCGAGCAGTGGCACGACGACCGGCTGGTCGTGTTTGACTTCGCGTCGCCCGGCGGCGCGCTCCAGTTAGTGGCCGAATTTTTCGGCCGGGCCGGCGGCGTACATATTTTAAAGGGCGGTGCCGTAAACGGCCGATTGGTCGGTCGGCGCTTGGCCGTGGGGGAGGCGTATCCTTGGCCTGCGGACCGTGGCCGGGCTCCGGCGACGCCGCTTTCCACTGAGGAGATGGCGCCATATATGGCCGCGGACGGCGCCGGGGCGCTCGTACGGGACGTGGCCTACATGTCTCCCTGGGCCGCGCGGGCCGTCTTGGCGGACGGCGACGCGGAGGCTGCGGCGCGCCGGCTGGCGGCCTTCGCCCGGGCGGCCGCGGGCGAAGACATCCAGCCTGTGGCGGTCTCGTTGGCGGGCGTGTGGCGGCCTTTCCCGTGCGACATCTTCGGCGCCGCGCGTGCCGACGACGTGCGGCCTTTCGATAGTTTAAACGCGGCCACGGCCTTCGCTTATGTAGAGACGGAACGAGCCGGGGAGCTCGCGGCCGCGCGCAGCGACGTAGAACGGCGTTTGCTCGCCCGGTTGAAGAGGCTCGGGCGCCAACGGGAAACGCTCGAGGACCGCCGTGAGGATTATAGCCGCTACGGCCGGTACCGACGAATGGGCGAGGCGTTGAAGTATAACCTCGCCGCGGTCCGTAAGGGCATGGCCAGCGTCACGCTGCCGGACCCTTACGGTTCCGGCGACGTTGACGTGGAGCTCGAGCCGGCGCTTTCGCCCGCGGAGAACGTGGAACGTCTTTTCGCCCTTTATAGAAAGGCGAAGCGCGGCGTCGAGGCGGTAAGTGCGCGGCTCGAGGTGCTGGCAAAGGAACTCGGCCGCGTTCGCGACGACCTCGAGCGGGTCCGGGGGGCCTTCGACGCGGCTGAGCTCGAGCCTTGGCTCGAGGGGCGAGAAGTTCCGCCGAAAGCGCGTAGAATAGCGGTAGGGCCGGGGCGCCGTTTCCTCTCGACGGACGGCTTAACGGTTTTGGTCGGCCGGAGCGCCGCCGAGAACGACGAGCTAACTTTCAAGTACGCGCGCCCTTACGACCTCTGGCTCCACGCGGAACAGGCACGCGGCTCGCACGTCATCGTTCGGCGCGCGGATAAGAACAAACCCGTGCCGCGGCGCACGGTGGAGGAGGCCGCGGCGTTGGCGGCGTTTTATTCATCCGCCAAGCACGCCGGCCTGGTACCTGTCGTCGTGGCGGAGCGGCGTCACGTCCGCCGGGCAAAAGGTCGCGCGGGCCGCGCTACGTACGGCCGCGGCGAGGTCGTATTTGTCGAGCCGGCCCAAAAGTTGAAACCCGCGCCTTCACGCGGGCCGGATTAATCCCCGGAAGTTAAGATTTTCGGCTACATGCGCGACGGGGCGCTCACACCCAGGAGACGCAACGCGTTTTTTACCGTCTGGCCTACGGCGCGCGCGAGGGCGAGGCGGGCTTGCGCCTTGGCCGCGGTGGGCGCCTGCAGAACGCGGTGGTGATGATAGTAATTGTGGAAGAGCGCGGCCAGGCCTGTGGCGTAGGTCGTGAGGCGGTGGGGCTCGCGGCGCGTCGCGGCCGCCTCGACCGCCTTAGGGAACTCCCAGATCGCCCGCGCCATCGACCGTTCTTCCGGCAGGTCCAGCTCGCCAAGGTCCGCTTTTTCCGGCGGCGCCGCGGCCCATTCTTCGCCAGCCTCCCCCTTAATGCTTTCGACGCGGGCGTGGCAATATTGCGCGTAGTAAACGGGGTTCTCCGGCGTCTGCATCCGCGCCAGCTCGAAGTCGAAATCCAGGTGCGACGACGGCGACCGCATCAGGAAGAAGAACCGCGCCGCGTCCACGCCGATGTCGTCCATCACTTCGCGCATGGTAACGAGCGCGCCGGCGCGCTTCGACATCTTCACCTTCTCGCCGCCTTCGAGCAGGTTGACCTGTTGGGAGATGATTACCTCGAGCCAGCCTCCCGGCAAGGCCAACAACGTCGCCATGGCCTGGAGCTTCTTGACGTGGCCGTAGTGGTCCGGCCCCAGGACGTCGACTACCTTGGCGAAACCGCGCTCGTATTTGTCGAGGTGGTAGGCGATGTCGGTTAAAAAATACGTCGGCCGGCCGTCGGCGCGTACGACGACGCGGTCCTCGTCGTCCCCCGCGGCCGCCGTCCTAAGCCAAAGGGCCCCGTCTTTTTCGTAACTTGTGCCGCGGCTTGCGAGGATATCGAGCGTTTTCGGGATTTTGTTTTCGCGGTATAGCAAGTCTTCGTAGAACCAGTTGTCGAAACGGACGCGGAAATCCTCCAAGTCGCGTTTTTGACCTGCTAGAATTTCTTCCGCGGCGGCTTGGCCGATTTTTTCGTGGCCGTCCTCGGCCGAAATTTTACCTTGCTCGTAAAGAGCGTTCGCGATCGTTTTGACGTATTCGCCGCGGTAACCGCCCTCCGGGATTTCGGCTTGCTCGCCCGTTTCGCCCAATAGCTCGAGCAAGCGCGCGCGCACCGATCGGCCGAGCAAATCCATTTGCGTGCCGACGTTACAGACGTAGAACTCCCGCTCGACGTCGTAGCCGGTGAACTCGAGGAGGCGCGCGAGGGCGTCGCCGTACGCCGCGGCGCGGGCGTTGACGGCGTTGAGCGGCCCCGTAGGGTTGGCGGAAACGAACTCGACTTGGACTTTGGCCCCTCGGCCGAGTTCGCTCCGGCCGTAGTCGTCGCCCCGGCGAAGCGCTTCCGTTATGGCGTTAAGGATGACCTCGTCGGCGAGGCGCACGTTGACGAAGCCCGGGCCGGCGACGTCGACCGCCGTAGTTCCGGGGGCGCCCCGTAGCGCCCGGGCGATATCCCCGGCGAGCTTACGGGGGTCGGCGCCGAGCTTTTTCGCGAAGACGAGGGCGGCATTCGTCGTAAGGTCGCCGTGGCTCGCGTCGGGCGGGACCGTGAACTCGGCCTCGCCTTCCCCCGCCTCGGCGCCGGCGCGCGCGAGGGCCTCCTGCAGGAGCGCTTGTAGTTTTTCCTCCGTCACTTCGTCGCGGCTTCGTAGGGCACCAGCGGCGCGTCGCCCCAGAGCCGCTCCAGCTCGTAGTACTCGCGCGTATCGGCGTCGAAGATGTGCACGACGACGTTATTGAGGTCCATAAGGATCCAACGCGCGAGCGCGTAACCTTCGGCGTGATGGACGGCGAAGCCGTTTTCGTCGGCGGCGTCTTCCAAGCGGTTGGCGATGCCGCGCAGGTGCCTTTTCGTCTCGCCGGTGCAGATAACGAAATATTCCGCCAGGGCCGGGAAAGCCCGGACGTCGAGTATGACGATGTCTCGGGCCTTCAGTTGGTCCGCCTCTTTCGCGGCTAAGATAGCCTTTTGCTGGGAATTGAGTTTTTCGCCGGGGAACGTCGTCCCGTCGGCGGGGCGTTGCCTTTTACGCGCCACTTACGCAGTCCGTCCCGGGTACTGCTTGAGCCCTTCGGCGAGGCACGCCATCGCGTGCACCAGCTCGCTTTCTTCGAGGACGTAGGCGATGCGCGCTTCGCGCGTGCCCCGCCCCGGGGTAGCGTAGAAACCGGCCGCGGGCGCCAACATCGTCGTCGCGCCGTCGAGCTCGAAGTCGGTCAGCATCCACGCGACGAATTTCTCGGCGTCGTCCACCGGGAACGCCGGCACCGTGTAGAATGCGCCCGCGGGTTTGTGTACCGCGACGCCCGGCATCTCCGCCACCGCCTCGTAGACGACGTTGCGTCGCCGCTCGAATTTCTCTATCATCGGTTGGACGTATTCTGCCGGCGGTAGTTTCAGCGCCGCGGTCGCCGCGAACTCCTCCACGACGGGCGGCGAGAGCCGCGCCTGGCCGAGCTTGAGGCCCGCGGCGACGACCTCCTCGTTGCGCGACACCAGACACCCCACGCGAGCACCGCAGACGCTGAACCTTTTCGAGAGGCTGTCGGTCACGACGACGCGGCCGGCGACGGCGGGCAGGCTCAACGTCGACGTATGGCTTTGGCCGTCGTAGACGAACTCGCGGTAAACTTCGTCCGCGATGATGAAGAGGTCGTGCTTTCGGGCGAGTTCCGCCAGCATCTCGAGTTCGTCGTCGCGGTATACGGTTCCCGTCGGGTTATTGGGATTGCATATCGCGATGGCGCGCGTACGGGGGCCGATGGCGGCTTCTACGACGTCGCGCCGCGGCAGGTGGTAGCCGGCGCCCGGTTCGGTCGCGAGCGGCTTTAGCGTAACGCCCACTACCGCCGCGAAGCCGTTGTAGTTGGTGTAGAAAGGTTCGAAGACGATTATCTCCTCGCCCGCCGCGGCGGCGCAAAAGAACGCGAAGAGAAGTGCCTCGGACCCGCCCGTAGTAACCAGGATCTCGCCCGGGGAGAGGTCGATCCCGAAGCGGCGGTAATATTCGCAGTAGGCCTCGCGCAAGGCGACCTCGCCCTCGGAGCGGCCGTAGGCTATTATTTTATTCGGGTATTCGCTTAGCGCTTTCAGGAAAGTCTCGGGCGACGGGACGTCGGGTTGCCCTATGTTGAGGTGATATACGCGCACGCCGCGTTTTTTGGCGCCGTCGGCCAAGGGTACGAATTTGCGAATGGGAGACGCGGGGAGTGCCGCAGCCCGGGCGGAAAGGGTCGGTTTTTGTTTCGCCATCTCGGTACCTTCGTCGAAAAGAACGTTCGGGGGTGTAATGTTCGACGGCAAAATATAACCGATATCGCCGCCCCGGTCAAGCGTAACCGGCGCGGACGCTAGGCGCGGACGAGCTTGACGGCTCGAAACGGGACTGTTATAATTATATTTAAAATAAGTGAAAAGTAACAACTTCGCGGGCGGTCCGTTCCCATGGCGGTAATCGGCAGCTTAAGGGACCTGAGCTTAGTAGACCTTTTCCAGATAATCCAATTGGGAAGGCGCACTTGCGTCTTGACGTTGGACGACGAATCCGGCTTGTGGTACCGGACGTATTTCGACGACGGTTTCGTCGTTTACGCCGACTCGAGCAAGCGGTACGCCCCGCTGGGCGAGGACCTCGTCAACGCCGGCGCGATCACGCGCGAGCAGTTGAAGGGGACGCTGGCGGATTACGAAGCGCTGGGCCCCGAGCGGCCTCGCTTCGGCACTTACCTCCTTCACCGCGGCACGATCGACCGTGAGACGCTCGTCGAGTTTATCCAACGAAAGATAAAGATCAAACTCTTCGATATGTTCCTCATCGAGGAGGGGACGTTCACGTACGAGCTTACGCCTTACCGCCTCGACGAGGACATCACCGTTTCGATCTCGGTCACCGAGCTCGTGATGGAGTCCACCAGACGGGTCGACGACTACAAACGCCTAAGCAAGAAAATCCCGTCCGTCGACCTCGTCGTTCGCAGGGAGACGAGGCCCCTCGCCGAGTTGCTGCGAGGGGATTACGAGTTCTCCGACGTCGAGAAGGAGGTCCTCCGCTTGGCCAACGAGGGTTCCACCATTCGCGCGATGGCCGACGTGTTAAACATTGACGACCAGCTATATATATTGAAAATCGTCAACGGTTTTCTGAACTTGGGGCTGGTGCACCTCGGCATGCCGGAACCGGCGCTCGGCAAGCGAAGCGTCTCCGAACCGTAAAGACGGCGCCCCCCGGGGTGCCCTTTTTTTAGCTTGTCGCGGGCCCGCGCAAACGAAATCGCGTCCCGGCGTCTTTCGCTGCTTTCGCCGGCGGCCTTGGCCGTCGCCGCCCCCCTTAGCGTATCACTCTGGCCTCGTCGGTACTGACTTTCAAGGATAGGTCGGGGA
>WVWN01000013.1:44933-46299 GCA_011773985.1 Candidatus Zixiibacteriota bacterium
ATTTTCTTCCATATATATAATCTCGTTGGGGCCGAGCTCGCCCCGGCGCCACAGCTCGCGTAATTTGAGTGCCAGTTCCGCGTCGTTGATCTGCGACCAGTGCCACGGCTCGACGAGGCCGGTCTCGTAATCTTTCGCGTCGAAGTAAACGGTATAGGCGGCCGCGGCCACCAGCGCGGACGCTACGGCCACCTTGGCGGGCTTGCCCTTCGCCCGACGCCAGACCTCCACGACCGCCAGGCCGGCGAAGGGGAAGAGGAGCATAAGGACCGTCGCGAAGTACCGCTCGGCGGCGAAGCCGACGCCCAAGAAGACGGCGACCGCGGTAAGGCCGACGAAGAGGGCCGCGGGCCCGGCCCAAATGACGAGGCGCCTTTCGTCGCGCAGACGCCGGGCCCAAACCATGACGGCGCCGAACATCCCCAGAACGGCGACCAGCCGGCCGTCGAACCATAACCGCTCCAAGCCGTAATAAGTCCGTCGGTACCAGCGGAGGTTGCTGAGGACGTCGGCCGTGTCTGCCTTCAAGGCCGAAAAGACCCACGCGCCCGCGAAGCCGCGGATGGTTCCCACCAATAGTTTGTGGCCGAGAAAAAGCCCGGCCAATGCTAGCGGCGCGGCCCACAACGACCAGGCGGCGACGCCGCGAGGCCGCGACCGGAACAAGAGGTAGGCCGAATATAAGACGAGCAGCAGCGCGCCCTCGTAGCGCGTGAGGGCGGCCGCGGCCAGGCAGAAACCTGCGGCCACGGCGCCTCGCCCTCCCTCCGTGGCTCGAGCCGCGGCGTAGATGCCCGCGGCGACCCAAAAAAAGAAAAGGCTCGCGGCCATACCCATCGCGATCGTCAAGTTGTGGTGGACGGGGGAGAAGATAAAGGCGAGCGCGGCCACGCTCCCCGCCACCGGCCCCGCCAGTTGGCGCCCGAGTAAGTACATGAACAGCGCCGTACCCGCGCCCGCGGCGACGTTTAGCGCGGTCCCGGTCCAGTAGATATCCCCGAAAACCCTCAGGAGCGCCGCCCATACCCAAATGTGCAGCGGCTGGAATTGATGCGTTTGGAACAGCTCGAATTTGCCGAAAGCCAGGTTGTAGGCCGTCAGGCCGCGCGCCGGGCCGTCGGCCATATAAGTGAATCTTAAATATCGAGGGAGGAATACGCCCAAGGAGTACGCCGATACCAGGACCTTCAGGGCGAAAAAGCCCCAGGGAGCGAGGCGGGCGAGCCATTTGCTCCTCGTGGCGCGTAATATCATTTTAAGTAAAAATAGTTCGCCCGTACCGTAGGGGCCGGCCGCCGCCGTCCCCGCCCCCCTTAGCGTATCACTCTGGCCTCGTCGGTACTGACTTTCAAGGATAGGTCGGGGA
>WVWN01000013.1:46430-69564 GCA_011773985.1 Candidatus Zixiibacteriota bacterium
ATTTTCTTCCATATATATAATCTCGTTGGGGCCGAGCTCGCCCCGGCGCCACAGCTCGCGTAGTTTAAGGGCCAGTTCGGCGTCCACGCTTTGGCACGAGTAGCAAGGGCCGGGGTGGCCGTAGCCGTAGTCTTTGATCGCCCGGTCGAAGTACGCCGTATAGGCCGCGACCGCCGTAAGTGCCAGCGCCGCCGCCACCTTCGCGAGCCGCCCCCCGGCCCGCCGCCAGACCTCCACCGCCGCCAGGCCGGCAAAGGGGAAGAGAAGCATGAGTACTATCGAGAAGTGGCGCTCGGGACAGAAGCCGACGCCGACGATTACGAAGATGACCGAGAGCGCCGCGAAGAGGATGAACGCCGCCGCCCAAATAAGGAGGCGGCTTTCGTTGCGTATGCGGCGGCCCCAAACCATAACCGCGCCGAGTACCCCCAAGGCCGCGAGCAAACGGCCGTCGATCCATAGCCGTTCCAAACCGTAGTACGTTCGTCGATACCAGTGGAGGTTAGTGAGGACGCGCCCCATATCGGCCCTCACGCCCGAGAGCGCGGGCCAGAAGCCGCGCCCCGCCCCGAGCAAGGCTCTGTGCCCAAGCAAAACGCCGGCCAGAGCGAGCGGCGCCCCCCACAACAGCCAACCGGCGACGTCGCGCGGCCGAAGCCTGAGAAGACGGTAAGCCGAATACAAGATGAGCAGCATCGTGCCCTCGTAACGCGTAAGGGCGGCCGCGGCCAGGCAGAAACCCGCGGCCGCGGCCCCGCGTCTTCCCGTCGCCCCCCGGCTCGCCGCGTAAATACCCGCGGCAACCCAAAAGAAGAACAGGCTCTCGCTCGTTCCCTCCGCGAGCGTCAGGTTGTGGTGAACGGGCGAGAAGATGAAGGCCAGCGCCGCGACGCTCCCGGCCACCGGCCCCGCCAGCTGGCGCCCAAGTAAGTACATGAACAGCGCCGTACCCGCGCCCGCGGCGACGTTTAGCGCCGTCCCGGTCCAGTATATGTCCGGATAGAGTTTCAGCAGCCCCGCCCAAATCCAAAGGTGGAACGGCTGCCACTGGTGGGTTGGAAATAGTTCCGGCTTCCCGAAGGCGAGGCTGTAGGCTAAAATGCCGCGCGCCGGGCCGTCGGCGACGTATGTCAACCTTAGGTAGCGGGGAATGTACGCGTTAAGGGCGTATATCGAGACCAGGATTTTAAGGGCGAAAAAGCCCCAAGGGGCGAGGCGCTCGGGCCATCCGGTTTTCGTTTGCAACTTTTCCATTTTGTTAAATATCGCCCGCCTGTCTTAACTTGGCGGAGCCCCCGCCGCTCGCGGCCCCCGGGCCGCCTGCTCCCCCTCCGGCGCTGGCCCATATATCCCGGGTGCGTCGTAGACCGTGACTAAGTCGCGACACATCTTCGACGAAAAGTCGGGTATTTTCTTCCACCCTTCGCGCAATACGACGACCGTCTGCGTAGGGTTTTCGTAAACTACGGCCTCTCTGCAAATTTCGTCGTAATACCAGCGGACCCGTTCGCGGTTTTCATCGCTTAGGATTATGGCGATGCGGATGGCGTTTTCGCGCATGAGCGGGACGAGGTGTCGCAACTCGCCTTTCAATTCCGCCCCCCTGTCCCGCATAAAGTGCAGCGGGTGGTCGCTGAAAGCCCGCAAGGGGTATTGTTCAAACCGCCATTTGCCGGTGGCGCCTGGGTCGGCGACTTCTATAAGGACCACCTCCTGAGGACCCAACTCGCCACTCCTCCAAAGTTCCCTCAGCTTTAGCGCGGTTTCCGTCGCGAAAGCGGGCCTCGTATTGCACGGGCCGGGGAAACCGTACCCCGGTTTTACGATCGTGGCATCCCAACCGATGGTAATAACCAGCGCTAGGATGAGCACCGCCCCGGCCGCGGCGGTTCTGAGCGGCGACCGCGTAAAGCGGACGAGTTCGACGACGGCCAGGCCCGCGAACGGGAAAATGAGAACCAGCGGCGTCGCGAAATAGCGTTCAGGGCAAAACCCCAAACCGACGGCGACCGCGATGAACGTGAGCGCCGCGAACGTCAACGCCCACCCGCTCCAAATCGTAAGGCGGTCGGGCGTCCGCCACCGCCGCCGAAATACGAGCGCCGCGCCCGCTAACGCTAAGGCCGCGGCCGCCCGGCCGTCGAATAGTAACCGGTATACGCCGTAACCCAGGCGCCGATACCAGGTGGGATTCGAGAGGACTCTCGCCGTGTCGGCCCTAACGCCGGCGAGCGCAGGCCAAAGGCCTTTGTGAGCGGGTTGTAGCCCCTTGTGGGCGACGAATATCCCGGCGGCAACCAGCGGCGCGGCCCACAGGAGCCATCCCCCCAGCCTCCGCGGCCGGCGGCGAAACACGCGGTAGCCGGCGTATAGCAATAGGAACAACATCCCCTCGTAGCGGGACAGCGCCGCCGCGGCGAAGCAAAAGGCCGCGGCGGACGGCCCGCGTAGGCCGGCCTCGCCTCGCGCGGCGAAGAAGATGCCCGCGACGAGGCCGAGGTAGAACATAGGCTCCGCCATCCCCATCGAGAGGGTGAGGTTGTGGTGCACCGGCGAGAAGGTGAAGACGAGCGCGGCCACGGCCCCCGCGAGCGGCCCCGCCAGACGTTTCCCCAGGAGGTACAAGAAAGCGGCTACGCCGCCGCCCGCGACGACGTTTACGGCCGTGCCCGTGAAGTAGATGTCGGGCCAGATCTTGAGAAGGCCCGCCCATATCCAAAGGGGCAGTGGCGGGAATTGGTGAAGGGGGAAGAGCTTGAAGCCGGCGTACGCCAGGCGGTAGGCCTCGATGCCGCGCCCCGGGCCGTCGGCGATGTACATAATCCTCGAGAAACGCGAGACGTAGTAGGAGACGAAGGCCGCGCTGATAGCGATCTTGAACGCCGCGAAGCCGAACGGCGCGAGGCGCCCCAGCCACAAGCGCGCGCCGCCCCACCGATCCGGCTTCCCTTTTTTTTCTTCGATCATTCCTTCGACCGCGGCCGTTTCGCCGGGGCGGGCTTGCGCCGTTCCGTTTCCGGGGTTTAGAAAAAGTGAGCGGTACGACCCAACTTTGAATACTACCACGGCGCGGCCGTCCGCACAAGCTTTCGCCTTTGCCCGCTAGTCGCTGAATAGGCCGCAGCAGCGGCCGCACCCGGGGAAGACGCCGCGCGCCGCGAGCTCGCGCCGAAAGCGGCGGAGCGCGGGGCCGTTCCATATTTCCCAAAAGGGTTTATCCCGTACGTTGCCGACCTCGAGGCCGAGGCAAGGCGTCACGGCGCCGTCGGGCAGCACGTCCACGCGCAGCCAACGCGAGAAACATCTCTCCCGGAAGTTTTGACGCGGCCTTTCGTAAAAAGTCCCGAGTTGCCCGTCGTCGAGGTCGGGGTAGAAGTTCACGGGGAAAGGCCAGCGTTTATTTTTTATCGCCCTCGCCTGGCGCCGCAGCTCCTCTACGTCCACGGGAGGTACGTCGGGCGTAACGAAGCCCTGTAAATACGTCGTATCCTCGGCGAAGAGTTTCGCGAAGAGCGCGCGTTGCGCGTCCGCCGTATCCTGTTCCGTGAACCACAGGTGTTGGAAAGTGAATTCGTCGAGGGGGAGGTCTAGGAAGAGCGTCGGGAGGCCCGCGAGCGAAGCGGCGTTGGCGTTCGTTATTGTGCACGTAATCTTTACGTACGGCGTACGCCCGCCTTGACGTTCGCGTGCGGCGAGTAAGGCCTCGAGGCCTTCCTTCGTCTTGACGAAGGAGCCCGGCGAGCGACGTATGCGGTCGTGGACCGCGGGAGGGCCGTCCACCGAGACCATAATGCCGTCGAGGCCCGACTCGACCAGCGCCTCGGCGTCGCGCCCGAGGAACGTGCCGTTGGTGTTAGCGCCGCAACGCAGGCCGCTACTCTTAACGTACGCGATAAAGGCCAACGTGTCGCCGCGCACGAAGGGCTCGCCGCCCGTTATGCCGACGCGCGGCCGCCAGCGGACGACGTCGTCTATCACACCCTTGAGCTCGGCCAACGTCAGTTCGCGTCGGCCGCGGACGTAGTCGTCCCCCTCGAGCCGCCGCGACCGCTCCACCCAGCACATCTCGCAGTTTAGGTTACACCGCCGCGTGAGCCAGAAGCTGACGGCGTACGGCGCGAAGGCCCGGCCGCGGCCGAGGCGCCGCTCGAGCGGGAAGGCGACGCGCGCGCGCCTAAAGCCCTCCCGCAGGACCTCGCCCGGCGAACGGCGCGCTATCTTTCTTAGGTAATGCGTTAACGCCATGACGACGGCGGATATTAGCACGGCGTGCCGCCGGGGTCAAACTGTGCCAATAATCACAAAAGGCTTGACTTCGCCGTTGAGCTGTGTTATCGAGAGGGTAAATTTCTGCGAGGTGTACGCGTTGCTGACGGATTACGCGTTCGTCGCTTTCTTTATAATCTTCGGTTTATTCTTCGTCGCCGCGGCGCTCGTCGGCGCGTGGTTCATACGCCCGCAGCGGCCCAGCCGCGTTAAAGGCGAAATATACGAATGCGGCGAGACCACGCGCGGCACCTCCTGGGTTCGGTATAACGTCCGCTTTTACATCATCGCCTTGGCGTTCGTAATTTTCGACGTCGAGGCGGCTCTTCTTTTCCCCTGGGCCGTCGCCGCGAAGAAGCTGGGCCTCTACGCCTTCGTCGAGATAGCGATATTCGTCGGCATCCTGCTCGTGGCGTTGGCGTACGCGTGGCGTAAGGGGGCCCTGAAGTGGGCGTAATCGCGAGGCTACCGGTCTATTGGGAAAGGCTGCCCGGCGGCGGCATTATAACGACGAACTTGGAGAAGGTGCTTAACTGGTCGCGCGCCTCGAGCATCTGGTATATGATATTCGGCCTCGCCTGCTGCGCCATCGAGATGATGGCCACGGGCTGTTCGCGCTACGACTTCGACCGCTACGGCATGATGTTCCGCGCGACGCCGCGGCAATCGGACCTCATGTTCATCTCCGGGACCATCACGCTCAAGATGGCGCCGCGCATCCGCCGCCTGTGGGAGCAGCTCGCCGAGCCGCGCTATATAATCGCTATGGGCTCCTGCGCCATCTCCGGCGGCGGCTTCTACTACGACGCTTACAGCGTCCTCAAGGGCATAGACAAGGTCATACCGGTGGACGTATACGTCCCCGGATGTCCGCCGCGCCCCGAGGCCCTTATGCACGGCTGCCTGAAACTACAAGAAAAGATAAAGCGCGAGAGCCTCACGAAGGCCTTCGGCAACTTCAAAGAAGACCAAGCGCCGCGGGAGCGCCTCGACGGCCGTTGGATTCTCGTAAAGTAGTTAAACCTCCCTGGTTTTTGCCGTCATTTTAACGCGACTTTAGACGACCTCGTATGGCCAGATTACCTTTCGACCAGATAGCTGCCAAGATGAAAGACGCTTTCGGCGACGCCGTCGTCGAGGTGAACGAGGGGAATAAGGTACCTTTCGTGCTGGTGGAGGCCGACGCCGTCGCCCGGGCGGCCCACTTCCTGCGCGACGAGCCCGAGCTGTCCTTCGACTACTTGATGTACGTTACGGCCGTCGACCTGCCGGAAGAAGACAAGCTAACGCTCGTATATCATTATTTCTCCTACCGAAACCAGCAGTCGCTAATGGTAAAGGCCGACGTCCCCAGGCGGGGCGGCAGCGTCCGGTCCGTGGCGCACCTCTACGCCGCCGCGGAGTGGCTCGAGCGCGAGGTCTACGACCTGTTCGGCGTGACCTTCGAGGGGCATCCTAACCTCAAGCGTATCCTCACGCCCGAAGGTTTTCAGGGCCATCCGCTCCTCAAAGATTTCGCGAACGAGGATTACGTACCGTTCCCGGACAAGATGCCGGCAAAATAGCGCAAGGGGTCTTGAGCAAGTTTTATGGCCACCGACACGGCGATACGTACGGAAGAATTCCAGGTCAACATGGGGCCACAGCACCCGTCGACCCACGGCGTCTTCCGCATGGTGCTGACGATGGACGGCGAGCGCGTCGTCGACTGCGAGCCGCACATAGGCTTCCTCCACCGCTCGATGGAGAAGATGGCCGAGAACCGCCTTTACATCCAGTTTCTGCCGATGGCGGACCGCATCGATTATTTAAGTTCGATGTTCTGCGCCGTCGCGCACTGCGAGGCCGTCGAGCAGTTTATGGAGATAGAGGTGCCGCCGCGGGCGAAGTACCTCCGCACGATGTTTATGGAGCTCAACCGCATCGCCTCCCACTGCATCTTCTTCGGCGTCTTCGCGCTCGACCTCGGCGCGGTAACGCCCTTCCTCTACGGCTTCCGCGAGCGCGAGCTAACGATGGACTTGTTAGAGATGACCTCGGGCCAGCGGATTACGTTCAATTACGTCCGCTTCGGCGGCGTCGCCGCGGACCTGCCCGAGTCGTTCTTTCCGGCGGTGGAGAGGTTTATCAAAGTCTTCCCCGGCAGGGTAACCGATTACGAGCGCATATTGAACGAGAACGAGATCTTTCTCGCGCGGACCAAGGGCATCGGCGTCGTGGATGCGGCCCGGGCGATTAATTACGGCTGGAGCGGCCCGAACCTCCGCTCCTCCGGCGTCGACTTCGACCTCCGCCAGAATATGCCGTACGAGGCGTACGGCGAGTTGGGCTACGAACCGGTAGTCCTCCCTAATGGTGACTGCTACGACCGCTACCTCGCGCGCATCCTCGAGATGCGCGCCTCGCACGCGCTGATTAAGAAATGCATGGAAGGTTTACCGGAAGGGCCGACGCAGAAAGAGAAAGTTTCCAAATTTCCGAAATTACCGGCCGGCGAAGTATACGTGCGCGTCGAGTCGCCGCGCGGCGACTACGGCTTGTACCTCGTCTCCGACGGTACGGACAAGCCGTACCGCTATAAACTTCGGACGCCGTCTTTCAACAACCTCTCGATGATTCGCGAGATGCTCCGGGGCGTTTACCTGGCGGACATCGTACCTATATTCGGCTCGCTGGACGTGATCTTGCCCGACGTGGATCGGTGATAGAGGCCGGACGTGAATGGGCGGCGCGCGAGAGGAAAGTGGTCGGTTGCCGTCGAGGCGGCTGGTGTACGACTTGACGTAAGTCCGGCTTAGCGGCGGTTTGGCGCGCGACGTAGCGTTTCGCTTGTAATTATGAAAAGGTTGCTCGAGATATTAGGCGATTGGTGGGCCGGCTTAGTCGGCTCGGCGGGGTTGCCGTCTTGGGTGACGGTTTTGGGGGAGATGGTTTTCGCGGCCATTCTGATAGGCGCCTTCATCGCGGTGTTGGTTTTATTCCTCATATGGCTTACGCGCAAGGTGTCGGCCCATATCCAACTGCGGTTCGGCCCCATGCGCGTGGGCTGGCACGGCGCGGTCCAGACGGTCGCGGACGCGTTCAAGTTGTTACAGAAGGAGGACACGACGCCGCGCGTGTGCGACCGGCCCGTCTTCAACGTGGCGCCGTTTTTGGCGTTCGCCCCCACCGTCGTGGCCTTCGTCGTCATCCCCTTCGGCGACGGCGTCATCGTGCGCGACCTCAACATAGGCGTGTTGTTCCTCTTCGCCATCACGACCATAAACGTCATCGCGATAATCTCGGGCGGCTGGGCCTCCGGCTCGAAGTACTCGCTTTTGGGCGGCTTTCGCTCCGCGGCGCAGCTCGTGTCGTACGAGGTGCCGCTCGTGCTCTCGGCGCTGGGCGTCATCATGCTCGCGGGCTCGATGAAGATGGGGGCGATCGTGGAGGCGCAGAGCCGCGTATGGTTCGTAGCGTACCAGCCGCTCGCGTTCGCGGTCTACGTCATCGCGGCGACGGCGGAGGTCAACCGGACGCCCTTCGACATTCCGGAGGCCGAGCAGGAGTTGGTCGCCGGCTACAACGTCGAGTACTCGGGCATGAAGTTCGCGATGTTCTTTTTGGCGGAGTTCGCTAATATGTTCCTGGTTTCGGCGATCGCGGCGACGCTCTTTCTGGGTGGGTGGCGCGGGCCGTGGTTGCCGGGCGAGCTCTGGTTTTTAATCAAATCGTTCGCGATCGTACTCCTGCTGATGTTCTTCCGTTGGACCTATCCGCGCCTGCGGGTCGACCAGCTGATGTCGTTCGCGTGGAAATTCTTGCTGCCGCTCGCGTTCGTAAACCTGTTGGCGACGGGCCTTATAATCGCGTTGGGATAGAAGGATGAGGTTATTCCGGGCCGTCGGTAGAATTGTAAAGGGAACGTGGTGGTTGCTCGTCGGTATCGTGACGACGACGAAGCACCTGTTGCGCCACGCGATAACGGTCCAATATCCTAAAGAGCGGTTCGAGCAGTGGCCTCGCTTCCGCGGCCGCGTGGCGATGGTGGCGGGCGACGACGGCGGCCATAAGTGCGTCGCTTGCGCCCAGTGCATTCCCGTATGCCCGGCGGCGTGCATCACGCTCGAGCGTCACCGGGAAGAGGGCGTCAAGGGGTTTATTGTAGACGCGTACGTCATAGATTTGGGTTTATGCATATACTGCGGCCTGTGCGTCGAGGCCTGCAAATTCGACGCGCTGGCGATGATTCCCGAGTACGAGATGTCGGTCTACGACAAGGCCGAGTTGGTATACGACATTCCCAAGCTGCTCTCGCGCCAGCTCGAGCCGGAGTTCAAGCGGTGACCTTCGGCTCGAGTATCTTGCGAGCCCGGGCGAAGATATGACCGATTGGATTTACGTAGGTTCCTTTTACGCGGCCGCCGCGGTAGCGTTGCTCGGCGCGTTCGGTGTGCTTTTCCTGCGCAACCTCTTCCACGCGGGTTTGAGCTTGATACTGTCGTTCTTCGCCGTGGCGGCGCTTTTCGTCCTGTTGGGGGCGGAGTTTTTGGCGGGCGTCCAGGTACTAATCTACGTGGGCGCCATCGCGGTCCTGATCCTTTTTGCCGTAATGTTGACGCAACGGTTGACGTCGCGGCACATTAAAACTTATACGCGCGCGCTTGTGCCCGCGGTGCTCGTCGCGCTCGGCCTCGCCGGCGTGGCAGCGTTGGTCATGCTTAAACTGCGGCTGCCCGCGGCCGCGGCGCTGCCGGCGGCGAGCCCCCTCGACGAACTCGCCGAGCTGCTCCTCTCGACGTATCTTTTACCCTTCGAGGTGATATCGCTGCTGCTTTTGGGGGCGCTCGTCGGCGCCATAGTGCTCGCGCGCAAGGAGGAGCGGCGATGAGCATAACGCCGGTCCACTTCCTCGGCGTCTCCGTGCTTCTCTTCGGCGTCGGCTTGCTCGTCGTTTTGACCCGTCGCAACGCCGTCGCGGTCCTTATGGGAGTTGAGCTTATGCTCAACGCCGTTAACGTCGCGTTTGTTACCTTCGACCGCGTTTACGGCCCCGCGCGCCTGGACGGCCAGCTCTTCTCGTTGTTTATTATAACCGTCGCCGCGGCTGAGGCCGTCGTGGGGCTGGCGCTTATCCTGGCGATCTATCGCTCGCGCGCCACCGTCGCCGTCGACGAACTCCGCGATTTGCGCGGCTGAGTTTTAAATTAGTGGGGCGGCTAGTAGTAGCGACGATGCTCGGCGTGGTTTGCGCGGTCACTTACGCCACCGGCGCCGAATCCGAGCTGTACGAGAACGACGCGCTGGGCGTGGCGCTTCACGTACCGCCGGGTTTCAAGGCCAACGTACCCGCGCCGGCGGAAGGTGGCGGGACGCGGGCGCTCGAGCTGAGTTGGCGCGAAGGCCCGTACGCCGGCCTGAACGCGTTGATAGTCGCGCGAGAGGCGGAATACGCGGACGTGGTCGTACTCGCCGGCTTGTTCCAGCGGCGGTTGGGAGTGTCGCCCGGGTTCGACGTCGAAGGCGAACCGCTGAGTAAGGTCGAGCTTGCGAGCGCCGGCGCGGAAGACGGCCTGCGGGCCTCGTACGAAGTGGGTGACGAAAACGGACGGCGGCGCCTCGACGTTTTGTTCCTTTCGCGCGATAAAAGACGCTACCGGCTGGAAATCTCGTTCGCGGTCGTCGACGACGCGCGGCTGGGAGCAATAGCGGAGCAGATGATAAATTCTTTTAAAATAGTACCGGCGGCTTCGGAGTAAACGTACGCGATGCCTTGGCTAGCCGCAATCGTTAATTTCGCGCCGCTCGTCGGTTTCGTTATCGCCCTCCTTTGGGGCAAACGGCTCGGCGAGCCCAAGGCCGCGATCGCGCCGGTCGCCGCGTTGGGCGTGTCGTTCGCCGCCGCGGTAGCGCTCTTCGCGCGCATATTGCTCGGCTACGGCGGCGACTTCTCCTACACGTGGCTCCGCGTCGGCGGCTTCACGTTGGACGTCGGCTTCCAGCTCGACCGCTTCGGCGGCATAATGGCCGTCGTCGTCGCGGCCGTGTCGTTCGCAATCCACGTTTACTCGACCGGCTACATGTCCGGCGACAAGCTCTACGGCCGCTACTTCGCCTACCTGAACCTCTTCTCCGCGGCGATGCTGGGCCTGGTTCTGGCCAACAACTACTTACAGGCGTTTATCTTCTGGGAGCTGGTCGGCCTTACGTCGTACCTCCTGATCGGCTTCTGGTTTGAAAAACGGGAGGCGGCCGACGCCGGCATGAAGGCGTTCATCACGACGCGCGTCGGCGACGTCGGCCTGTTGGTCGGCGTAATGCTCATCTTCACGTTGACGGGTACGTTCCACTTCGGGACCATCTTCGACCTGGTGGGTTACGGCGCGCTGGCGCCGGCGATGATTACCGCTATCGCCCTTCTCATATTCGCCGGCGCGGTGGGCAAGTCGGCGCAGCTGCCGCTGCACGTCTGGCTTCCCGACGCGATGGAGGGCCCGACGCCGGTCAGCGCCCTCATCCACGCGGCGACGATGGTAGCCGCGGGCGTTTACCTCGTCGCGCGGTCCTTCCCCATATTCGTCGCCGCAGCCGCCACCTCGGAGGTAGTCGCCTACGTCGGCGCGACGACGGCCCTTATGGCCGCGACCATAGCGGTGGTCCAGGTTGACATCAAACGCGTGCTCGCCTATTCCACCATAAGCCAGCTCGGTTATATGATGCTCGCGCTCGGGTGCGGCAGCCAGGCCGCGGGGATATTCCACCTCTATACGCACGCCTTCTTCAAGGCGCTACTCTTTTTGGGCGCCGGCGCCGTCATACACGCGTGCCACACCAACGACATGCGCGAGATGGGCGGCCTCGGCCGGAGGATGAGGGTGACCGCGGCAACCTTCGTGTTGGCCGCGCTCGCGCTCGCGGGCGTGCCGCCCCTCTCCGGCTTCTTCTCCAAGGACGAGATCCTCGCCGCGGTCGTCGACCACGGCGGCGCGTACCTCGCCTTCGCCGCCTTCTTCACCGTCTTCCTGACCGCTTTCTACATGTTCCGCGCGATATTCGTGACCTTCGGCGGCGAGGCGCGCGAGAAGGCGCAAGACGCCCGCGAGGCGCCCTGGAACATGCTCGGGCCGATGATATTTCTCTGCGTATTCGCGGTCGGCGCGGGGTGGGTCGGTATACCGGGCGTAGGCAAGGGCTTCGCCGGTCTCGCGGGATTATACGTACGCGGCGAGCACCACGGCGTCAACGTCGGCGCGATGGGCGCGTCGTTCGCGCTGGCCGCGGGTGGCATCGCGCTCGCTTGGGCGCTGTACCGCGCGAGAATTTACCCAGTCGAAAAGATTTACCGGGCGTTCTGGCCGGTCGCGCGCGTGCTCGAGCGCAAGTACTTCTTCGACGACGCCTACGGCTTCTTATTCGTCAAGGGGACCGTTTTCTTCGCGCGGCTGTGGGGCCTGTTCGACAATTACGTTATTGACGGCCTCGTGAACGCGACCGGCTGGGGTCTGGTCCTCTGGTCGAAATTCGAGGGCTGGTTCGACCTGGCGGTGGTGGACGGCCTGGTTAACTTCGCCGGTTGGATTACGCAGGGCTTCGGCAAGGTCTTCCGGCGCGTCCAGACCGGCTACGTTCAGGAATATTTGCTAATCCTGGCGTGCGGCGTCGTCGCGATACTCGTCGCCGTGCTCGTGATAACCTAAGAGGTTGGTTTGAAGGTCGTGCCGCTCAACCGATCGCACTTGAGAGGAGCCGTCGAGCTACACCGCTCGTCGCGGCCCTGGTGCTACCGGGGCAAGAATACGCGGCGCGTGCTCCACGCGTTCTACGACGCGTACGCCAACCGCGACTATACCGTCGGGACGGCGGCATTGGAAGGCGCGAGCGTCGTGGGCGTAGCTTGCGGAACGACGGACGTCGCGGCGCCGGCGCATTGGCTCGCCCGTAGGCGGCGTTGGCGTTCGCTGTACGCGCGTTTGACGGGCGGGGCCGATATAGCGTCGGGGGGCTGGGGCGCGGCCGCTTTGGCGCGGGCGTCGGCGGATACTCGGCGCCCGGGTTACCTCCTTGCCGCGGCCACGGCCGACGCGCTGAGCGACGACGACGTCGGCGCGATATTCGACGCATTCGCGGCGTCGCTCGCATCGCGGGGGGTAAGCCGCGTGTTTGCGCCGGCCGCGGCCCCCGAAGAACGGTTCCTTAAGGTCGGTTTCGATTTGGTCAGTAGCGAACAAATACCGAACGGGGACGGATTCTTCCTCTATGCGAGGGCGTTATGAGGTCTATTCGAAGAGTAGCGCTTTTAATTTCGGTCGTCGCCGTGGGGATGCCGGCGGTCTCCTCCGCCCAGGAAGAAGGGATTTACCCGGAGATTATTTCCGCGAGCGCGCGATGTCGGGGCCTTTTCTGGGAAGGCGTGGACGCGATAGGCGAGAGGAAGCTCGGGGAAGCGCGGGCCAAGCTCGAGCGAGCGGTGAAGGAAGACGACGGCTGTTTCTTAGCGTACCTGTTGCTGAGCCAGCTCGAATACGCCGAAGGAAACGATAAAAAATCAACTGAGTTCTTGCAAAAAATCCCGCCGGAGCCGCCCGAGCTTAGGGCGATGTACGAGGACGTCGCCGCGGCTCTTCGGGCCGACGATTACGAGGCGGCCGCGGCGAAGGCGGAGGGTTTAGTCGCGGCGTACCCGCAGACTATTACCGCGGTAGCAGCTCTCCACCTGCTTGCGCGGGCCGAGTACCATTTGGGTCGCGGCGAGCGGGCGCGCCGGGTTTTTAGCGTGGCTTACATGTACTCGGACCTCGCGCCCGGCACGGTTCCGGCGTACGGTTCGGAAGCCGAGGCGGAAGAATTGGAAAAGTTCGCCGGCCTACGTTAAAGGCCCGCTGGCGCTTGCATACCTCTTAGGAGGCTTGGGCGATGGCATTTCCCATTTTAACCCTAACCGTCTTCACCCCCCTAGTGGGGATAATAGTAGTCCTGCTTTTACCGGAGCGTTGGGTGAACGGCATCCGGGCCGTCGCGGTCGCCTTCACCGCCGCGGCGTTGGCTTTCTCGATATGGGCCCTCGCGGCGTTCGACCCGAAGATAACGGGCGCGATGCAGCTCGAGGAGTTGCACCGTTGGATTCCGTCCGTGGACATCTTCTACCACCTCGGCGTCGATGGCCTATCGATGCCGTTCATTATTCTGACGACGCTATTGTCGTTTTTGGCCGCCATCGCCTCCTTCTCGATAAAAGAAAGGGTTAAGGAATATTTCGCGCTGTACCTGTTGCTGGAGACGGGGATGCTGGGCGTCTTCGTCGCGCTCGACCTCTTCCTGTTCTACGTCTTCTGGGAGGTCATGCTGGTCCCGATGTACTTCCTCATCGGCATCTGGGGCGGCGAGAAGCGCGAGTACGCCGCGATCAAGTTCTTTTTATACACGCTATTGGGGAGCGTCGTGATGCTCTTGGGAATTCTGGCGCTGTACTTCACCTCCCAACCTCACACGTTCGACATGCTCGAGCTGATGCGCCAGCGCGGGACCTTCGTGCGCGCGTTCCAGATAATCGTATTTTTGGCCTTCTACGTCGGCTTCGCCATCAAGGTGCCGGTCTTTCCTTTCCACACGTGGTTGCCCGACGCCCACGTCGAAGCGCCGACGGCGATCTCGGTGTTGCTCGCCGGCGTCCTGTTGAAGATGGGCGGCTACGGCCTGCTCCGCGTCTCGTACCCGATACTGCCGCAGGGGGCCCACTGGTTCGTCTGGCCTTTGGCCATCCTGGGCGTGATAAACATCGTGTACGGCTCGCTCGTCGCGATGGCGCAAAAGGACCTCAAGAAGCTTATCGCGTACTCGTCGGTGGGACACATGGGCTTCGTACTCCTGGGGGCTGCCGCTATGACGCCCACCGCGCTGGACGGCGCCGTAATGCAGATGGTCACCCACGGCATCATCACCGGCGCCTTGTTCCTTTTGGTGGGCGTTCTCTACGACCGCGCGCACGTCCGCGAGATCAGCGCCTTCAGCGGCCTGGGCGTCCGCGTGCCGGTATACGTGGGCATAATGTCTTTCACGATGATCGCCTCGCTCGGGTTGCCGGGCCTCGCCGGCTTCGTGTCCGAGTTTTTATCGCTCGTGGGCAGCTTCCCGGTGTTCCCGGTGTTGGTCATCATCTCGGGCGCGGGGATAATTATAACCGCGGCCTACTTCCTCTGGACCATAAGGCGGATGTTCCTCGGCACGTTGACGCCGCGGTGGGAGAACTTGCCGGACATCAACTTCCGCGAGCTCGTGACCGTCGTGCCGCTCATGATACTCACGGTCCTCATCGGCGTCTACCCCTCGGTCTTAATAAAGTTAATGGACCCGGCGCTAACGGAGCTCTCGCGGGTTATGGCGACCTTGAAGTAGCGGCCGGACGTTATGGATTATAACTGGCTCAGCCTTTCGCCCCATTTAATCCTCGCCGGCGGCGCGCTTTTGCTGGTGCTGGCGGGCGCGGCGTCGAGGCGCTTCGCCGGCCGCGTCGCGCCCTATTTCACCGTCGCCGTGGCCGTCGCCGCGGCCGCGGCCGCGTTGGCCCTTTGGCGCGCGCCCGCGACGTCCTGGTTCGGTGCGTTGACCGTCGACCCGTTCTTCGTTATTTTCGCGGTCATCTTCGCCGCGGCGCTCGCACTCGTGGCGCTCCTATCGGCCGGGTACGCGCCGCTCGAGAGCGCCGACCGCCCGGAATATTATTCGCTCCTCATTCTCGTGACCTGCGCCGTCTCGTTTATGGCGTCGGCGACCAACCTCGTTTTGATCTACGTCGCGATCGAGTTTTCGAGCATACTCTCGTACGTCCTCGTGGGGTACCTCCGCGGCGACCGCCTTTCGAGCGAGGCCGGCCTGAAGTACTTCCTCTACGGCGCCGCCGCCTCCGCGGTTATGCTTTTGGGGTTTGCGCTCCTCTACGGCATGACCGGCACGACGGACGTCAACGCGCTCGCGGCGAATTTGCCCCGCGCGGAGCTCCTGTTCGGGACGTGGGGCCACGCCGCGGTGGTGACTCCCGCCGGGACCGTCGCGGGGGCGCTTTCGCCCGTGTTCATCTTCCTCGCGTTCGCGCTCGTTTTGGTGGGGCTGGGTTACAAGATATCCGCGGTCCCCTTCCACATGTGGGCGCCGGACGCGTACCAGGGGGCCCCCACTCCCATCGCGGCCTTCCTCTCCGTGGCGTCCAAGGCGTCGGGGTTCGCGGTCATATTGCGGCTCGTCTTTGCGCTCCACGGGCCGCTGGACCTCGTTTACGCGCCTTGGACGAAGTACGCCGCGGCGCTGGCGGTGGCGTCGATGGTCCTCGGCGTTCTGGTCGGCATCGTGCAGAGTGACGTCCGCCGTCTTCTCGCGTATTCGTCGATCGCGCACGCCGGCTTCGCGCTTTTGGGGGTCGTCGTGGATACGCATTTGGGATTCGCGGCGGTTCTCGTTTACCTCGTGTTGTACGCCGCGATGAACGTCGGCGCCTTCGGGACCGTGGCCGTTATAGGGCACGTGACGGGCAGCTACGATTTGAAGGATTACGCCGGCATGGGTCGGCGGCACCCGGTCCTCGCCGCGGCGCTCGCGGTCTTCCTGCTCGCGCTGGCGGGGATACCGCCGCTCGCCGGTTTCTTCGCGAAGTTCTACATACTGGCCGCGTTGATAGGCCGCGGATACATCTTCCTCGCGGTAGTGGCGATCCTCGCGAGCGTGGTCGCGCTCTTCCTTTACGCCCGCGTGCTGAAGCCGATGTACTTCGGCAAGCCCGTGGGCGAAGACTTGCGGCGCCTTTCGCCCGCCGCGGCCGCCGCGCTCGTCGTCTGCTTCTTGTTTACTTTTTTACTTGGCGTGTGGCCCCATTTGCTGGTCGCGTGGGCCAAGGCCGCTATCGTTCCGCTGTTACCCAGGATATAATTTAATAACTTAGGGATTAACCGCCGGCGCCCGGCCGGGGAATTACGCCTTTCTCGGCCGTTGATTTAAGCGGGGGTTTCTGGTAAGATTGTTTCTATAAAAAGGCGGTACTCTTATGTTTAAACGCAATTATACGTTGATGCTTTGTTCTCATTCTTCCGGGTGCGCGCGGTCGATTTATTTACCTGGCAGAATCGTCGGGGCGCTTTTGACGTTCTTCTTATGTGCCGCGGCCGCCGGGGGCGTCGTCGCGGCGACGTTATATTACGACTATCGCGCGATGAGAGACGCGGTCCGGCCAACCTTTGACCGGAACCGGGTTTTGACCACCGAGAACATGTGCTTAGACCGCGAGATCAAGCGACGTGACAAGGTCATATCGACTTTGAGCTTCAAGCTTTCGAAGGAACGCGACGACTATGCGCTCCGGCTCGAGGAGCTCGACTCCGCGCTGAAGAGGCTGGGCAAATTCTACACGGACCTTCGAATAATCGCCGGGTTCAAGCTCGACGCGGAATCGGCGAAGATGCTCGGCGCTGGCGGCCCCGGTATAAGCGAGAGAGCGTATTTCGAAGCGCTTTATAAGCTCGACGAGGAGCGTTTCCGCGCCGAGGCCCGACGGCACGAGAAAAGGCTTCGCGCCGATTACGCCGGTTGCGAGGAGGAGTTCCTTGTATTGCGGCGATTGCTCGAGCGGCGGAAGTCCCTTTTGGCCGACGTTCCCGATATGCCGCCCGTAAAAGGCGTCGTGAGCTCGTTCTTCGGCGGGCGCCGCTGGCGCGGTCGGGTTCACGGCGGCTTGGACATCGCCGCGCCGCCCGGTACGCCCGTCCGAGCTCCGGCGGAGGGGGTAGTCGTAGTCGCGGGCACCTATCCCTACTACGGTAGAGTTATCTTCATCGACCACGGCGGCGGCTTTTCGACGCGCTACGGCCACCTCTCCGCAGCCGCCGCGAAGGTGGGCGACCGCGTCGAGCAGGGGGACGTTGTAGGCCGGGTGGGAGCGACGGGCCTGGCCACGGGAAGCCACCTCCACTACGAGGTACGGATTAACGGCGTGCCCGTCGACCCGTACAACTACCTCAACGTTAGGTTGCCGGCCCGTATCGTTGACGGCAGCAGGCTTAAGGTGGTCGACCTACCCGACGACGCGGATTTACTTATACCGGACGAGGTCTTCGACGCGCGCGAGGAGGAAGTTTCCGACCACGCCGTCGGGGCGGCGGGCAACCCGGCGGCGAAGGTGGGACGGCCGAACAAATGAAGGGTAAAGTTGCACTAACGGTCGGCGGTTTGGACCCTTCGGGAGGCGCGGGCATAACTGCGGACGTCGTAACCTTCTCCATTATCGGCGTCCACGGCGTTGCGGTGGCGACGGCGCTGACCTATCAGAATACGCGCGGCGTTTCCGGGTTCTGCGCCGTGGGCGAGCGGGACCTGAAGGCGCAGTTGGACGTCCTGTTAGAAGACGTAAACGTCGCCGCGGTCAAGCTCGGGATGTTGGCCTCGGACCGGGTGGCGCGCGAGCTCGGGTCTTATCTCGCCCAGTTCAAGCGCGAGGGCGTTCCGTTAGTATTCGACCCGGTGATAAAGACCGGGGCCGGACAACCGCTGTACGAGGGGGTTCCGGAGAAGGTTTTCGCCGACGTCATCCTGCCCCAGGTTTCGTTAGTGACGCCCAACAGCGCCGAGTTGGCCTACTTCGTCGACGACGAGCCGGCACAGAGCCTCGGCGAGCTGAGGACGCAGGTAAGGGTTTTCCACGGCCGCTACGGCCTGCCGGTGCTCGCCACCGGCGGCCACGTCGGCGGCAAGGCCGACGTCGTCGACCTATTATTCACCGGCGCGGAGATGCGGGAGTACAAGCGTCCCCGCGTGGAGGGCAACATTCACGGGACGGGCTGTTTAGTGGCGGCCGCGGTTACGGCTTACTTGGCTTCGGGGATGGAACTCCTGGACGCTTTCGAGCACGCGGAGGAGTACGTTACCGCGGCCTTTACCGGCGCCTTCGCTCCGGGCCGGGGTAATTTGATACCGGGCCGCACCGCGGCCGTTTTCGGCGACGCCGAGAGGTGGCGCGCGTACAACAATTTGCTCCGTGCCGTCAGCGTTTTTGAGGCGTCCAGCGGCACGTATAAGTTGATCCCGGAAGTGGGCACGAACATAGCGTACGCCTTGCCCGGCGCGCGAACGACGGAGGAGGTATGTGCGGTATCGGGGCGGATAAACCGCGTCGGCGGGAGGGTGCGGGCGTGCGGGATGCCCGCGTTCGGCGCCAGTGACCATATGGCCCGCGCCGTGCTCGCTGCTATGAAGC
Organism: Candidatus Zixiibacteriota bacterium; assembly: GCA_011773985.1. Taxonomy (GTDB): domain Bacteria; phylum RBG-13-66-14; class B26-G2; order WVWN01; family WVWN01; genus WVWN01. The sequence goes on from WVWN01000013.1 coordinate 64,909, forward strand.
ACGACGCGTCGGTTCGCGCAGGTATGAACGTCCGGTCCGGCGAGGACGTGCTGGCCGCCTGCTCCGAGTTAAACTACCGGGGGGCGGGTTTCGACCGGTCTCGGGAACCGGCCGAAAGCGCCGATAGCGAGGGCGGTACCGCACAGTGGGGCGTGGACCAGGCGGTTTCCGGAGTAGGGTTCGTCCCCGATATCATTTTCGATAAAGGTGCCGTCGGGAAAGAACCTATGGTGCGCATATTCGGCCGGGACCCTATGGAGGTCGTCCGGCGGGCGGTGGCGATATCCCGGCGGCTTTAATTCACGGGGAATTTACTACGTGCGGCGGAAGGTGGTGGTATTCGCGGCCGTGGCCCTCGGCTCGTGCGGTTCGTCCAGGAAGGTACCCGCGGCGCCGCCGCAATATACGCCTACTAAGACCTTGTATAAATTAAAATGGGTTAAGGGCGGGCTTTCGCGCCCTTTGGCTGATCGCCGAGTGGGTCGACGCAACGGGCGCCGAGCATGCCGACGTCGTCGCGAACGAACAGGCCGGCCTCCGCTCGTGGACCGATATCGAGTGGTATTATCTAAATCGGCGCCGGGAAGGAAATGAGAGGCATAAACTGGGTTGACGCCGTGCTCGCGGTAATAATCGCGGCCAATTGCATTTTTGGGATAAAGAGGGGGATTTTTAGAGAACTATTTAATTTGGCCGGCATAGTACTGGGCCTGGTCGCGGGCTTCAGGCTTTACGAGGCGTTGGCCTGGAATATCGAGGGGTGGTTGGAAGCCCGTCCGCCCGTGGCTAACCTCGTCGCTTTCGTGGCCATATTTTGCGTTATCGCTTTCGGCGTTAGTTGGCTCGGTCACCTCCTCCAAATAGGCGCGCGAAGGCTCTTCGTGGGCTGGTTCGACCGTTTGGCGGGGGGCGCGTTCGGCTTCGCCCGCGGCCTCGTCTTCGCGAGCGTGACGGCCTTGGCCTTCGCGCTGTTTCCGTTCTTCCCTCGGCTCGAGAAGGATTTAAACACGAGCCTGCTCGGGCCGCGTGTCGCGGAGGTGGCGCCCGCGATATACGGCGCGGTTATGAAGAAAGTACGGGGAAAAGGACACGAGGGTTTGGATATAAAAAAATTGATCGACGAGTACTTGGAGTCGGAGGAAAGGACCGACGAACCGTCGGAGGGCTTCGGCGGCAAGGGCGAGGGGGAGTCTGGCGAATGAATGGCTTAGGAGACCGTCGCCTTCCCGTAGACCACCATTTACATATACCCTTATGCGGCCACGCTGACGGGATGCCGGCGGAATACGTCGCCGCGGCCGGCGCGCTGGCCGGCGTTGGCTTCAGCGACCACTTACCGTATCTCGAGCCGGCCATGGCCGACCCGGCGCTCGCTATGTCCTGGGATGACCTGCCGGTTTACTTGGGCGGCGTTCGACGTTTGCGGGAGGAGTCGGATACGCCGGTGCTATTGGGAATAGAGGCCGATTATTTCCCCGGCCAGGAAAGCCGGCTGGCGAATATACTCGGGGAATTGCCGCTGGACTACGTATACGGCGCGGTTCATTGGGTAGGGGATTGGCCTTTCGACGACTCGCGCCATCGCCGTCGCTACGAGGGGGCCGATATAAATAAACTTTTCCGAGATTACTATGGATTGGTCGCCGGGATGGCGGCTTCGGGTTTATTCGACGTGTGGGCCCATCCGGACCTTCCGAAGAAGTTCGGCTACCGGCCGGCGGAGCCCGTTTACGACGACGAGGACGTGGCCTTGGAGGCCGTCGCCGCGGCCGGTATGGTAATCGAGGTGAATACCTCCGGCTTGCGGAAGCCGGCCCGCGAAATTTATCCTTCACTGGGATTACTTCGCCGCGCTTGCGCCGCGGGGATACCGGTGACGTTCGGTTCCGACGCGCACCGGCCCGGCGAGGTAGGGCACGAGTTCAAACGCGCCGTGACCCTTGCGCGCGAGGCGGGATACAGAACCTATACGACGTTTTCGCGGCGTGAAAAGGTTGGCTTAACTTTGCCTTAGGAGTCCGTTTAAATTCAGATTTTTTTAAAGGGAGATGTTATGCGTCTGGGAGTGAATATCGACCACGTTGCAACGTTACGCCAGGCTCGGGGAACCTTCGAGCCGGACCCGGTCGCCGCCGCGTACGCCGCCGAGCGTGGTGGCGCCGCGCACATAACGATCCACCTCCGCGAAGACCGGCGCCATATCCAAGAGCGCGATCTCGAGATACTGAGTCGTACCGTCGCCACGGGTCTAGACCTCGAGATGGCCGCGACCGAGGAGATGGTAGCGCTCGCGCGGAAGTACAAACCGACTTTCGTGACGCTCGTCCCGGAGAAGCGCGAGGAGCTGACGACCGAGGGCGGCCTCGACGTCGCCGGCAATCGTAAACGGCTGGCCGAGGTAACGGCCTCACTCAACGAAGGCGGCGTTCCCGTGAGCATGTTTGTAGAACCGGTGGAGGAACAGATCGCAGCGGCGCGGGAGGCCGGCGCGGGGACCATCGAAATCCATACCGGCTCGTACGCCAACGCGCGCGGCCCCGACGAGCAATTTAAGCGACGGGCCGAAATCGCGGCCGCGGTGCGGCTTGCCGCGTCGTTGGAGCTTTCGGTTAGCGTCGGACATGGCCTTAATTATTATAACGTGAAGCCGATCGCGGCGATTTCCGGGATCGAGGAACTCAATATAGGCCACAGCATAGTGGCCCGGGCGATATTCGTGGGTTTGGAAGAGGCGACGAGGCAAATGCTCGCGCTGATGCGCGAGGCGCGCGGGGGTTTATGATGCCCGCGGTCGTCGGCATTGGCGCGGATTTGATAGAAGTCGAGCGCGTCGCCCGCGTCTACGGGCGTTTCGGCAGCCGCTTTTTGGCACGTCTTTTTACCCCGCGCGAGCGGGAATATTGCCTCGGCCGCGTCGACCTCGCCGCGGCGCTCGCGGGTAGGTTCGCGGCCAAAGAAGCGGTTGTCAAGGCCCTTTCGCCGGCTGCGGCGACGGGCCTCGCCTACCGCGACGTTGCAATCCAAACCGACGGTAAAAGGCCCACCGTTACGCTTACGGGCGCTGCCGCGGCGCTGGCCGCGGCTCGAGGCGTCGGCGAGGTTATGGTAACGATCAGCCACGAGCGGGGATACGCGTTGGCGTTCGCCGTGGCGCTCGGGAAATGAAGTCGAAGTTGGGGAAGAAATCGAAGTGCCGTTTTGACCGCGCTAACCTCAAAAAGATTCCGGCCGAAGCTCGAGCCGTCGTAGCGGCGTTGAGGGCGGCGGGAAAAAAGGCTTACTTCGTGGGCGGCGGCGTGCGCGACTTGCTCGCGGGCCTGAAGGCGGTGGACTTCGACGTCGCGACCGACGCCCGGCCCGAGGAAGTACGGGGCCTGTTCCGCCGCACCGCGCCTACGGGGATAAAACACGGCACCGTCACAGTCCTCGGTTCGCGCGGCAATTACGAGGTTACCACTTTCCGCCGCGACGGTAAATACGGCGACGCCCGCCACCCGGACGACGTAACGTACGCCCGAACCGTCGAGGAGGACCTTAGCCGCCGCGATTTTACTTTTAACGCGTTGGCCTACGACCCGGTCGACGACAAGCTTATCGACTTGTTCGGCGGCGTCGACGACTTCAAGCGGGGCGTTGTCCGCGCCGTCGGCGCCGCGGTTGAGCGCTTCTCCGAGGACGGCTTGCGGCCGCTCCGCGCCGTGCGCCTCGCGGCGCGTTTCGAGTTCGAGATAGAGGCTGAGACGTTAAACGCGATACCGAAGGTCCTCGAGCGCGTCCGCATGGTCGCGGCGGAACGCGTCCGCGACGAGTTCATGAAGATGCAGGCCGCGGCGCCCAAGCCCTCGTACGGCGTCGACCTTATGCGCGAGACGGGTTTGCTCGACTTATACATCCCCGAGCTCCTGGAGGGTTACGGCGTTACCCAAAATGAGTTCCACGCTTACGACGTTTATACCCACTCGCTCTACTCGTGCGACGCGGCGCCGGCGGAGAAGCCGCTCGTGCGCCTCGCCGCCCTCCTCCACGACGTCGGCAAACCCCGGACGCGGGTCGTCCGGGACGGCCGCGTGACTTTCTACAACCACCAGGCCGTGAGCCGTCGGATGGCACGCCACATCCTGGACCGCCTCCGCTTCAGTAAGAAGGAGCGCGACCACGTCCTCCACCTTATTTACTACCATATGTTCGGCTATACGCCGTCGTGGACCGACGCCGCGGTAAGGCGCCTTATCCGCAAGGTGGGCCGCGAGAACATCGCCGACCTCTTCGACCTCCGCATCGCCGATTGGTTCGGGAACGGCACGAACTACGGCTTCCCCGGCTACTTGCGGGCGCTCGAGCGGCGCATCAACGAGGCCATCGCGCGCGAGGAAGCCTTTACGGAAAAGGACCTCGCCCTCGACGGCCGCGACGTGATGGCCGCGCTCGAGATACCCCCCGGGCCGAAGGTGGGTGAGGCTTTGAGTTACCTCCTCGAGCGCGTCTTGGAGGACCAGTCGCTCAACGACCGGGAACGCTTGCTGGGCCTTCTGCGCGAGAAGTTCGGCCCGGGCGCCGGGGGAGAATGAAAAACGGCCCGCGAGGGCCGTTTTTATTTGCTTTCGGAAGGCGAATACAAGATGAGCGTCACCGGGCCGTCGTTGACGAGCGAGACGG
>WVWN01000013.1:69569-87276 GCA_011773985.1 Candidatus Zixiibacteriota bacterium
AGGCGTTCGGCATCCGCCGGCGGCGCGGCGCGCGTGAAGTCGGGGCGCCGGCCCTTCCGGCAATCGCCGTGGAGCGTGAATTGCGAGACGACGAGCGCCTCGCCCCCCTCCTCTAAGAGGGACCGGTTCATCTTTCGTTCCGCGTCGGCGAAGATGCGGAGGTGGGCGATTTTGCCCGCGAGGTAAGAGGCGTCCCGCTCGCCGTCCCCGGCGGCCACGCCCAGGAGTATCACCGCTCCCGGTCCTATCGCGGCGACAGCCTTGCCCCCTACCGCCACCGACGCCCGGGAAACCCTTTGCACTACCGCGCGCACAAATTTTGCCTTTTCAAAAAAAAAAGACAGTCGTTCCACGCGACTGTCTTTTTCGTCAAAATCGATAATTACTGCATCGGCGGTATATCGAATACTTGGTCGGGATAGATTAGGTCCGGGTCCTTAATCTTGTCGCGGTTGGCGTTGTAGATGAGCGGCCATTTGTAATAATAAGGATGGCCGTATTCCATACCGGCGATCATCCAAAGGCACTCGCCTTCGACGACGGTATGGGTACCCGCACGTTCCGCTGGGTATTTGGCAAGGAAGGCGTTGTCCTCGCCGATGAGCTCCTTCCAGAAGTCGTGGACTTTCTGGACTTTCATTACTCTACCTTCGAGCGCCTTGTTTTCGAACTCGACGCCTTCGGCCTCTTTGTTCAGGCGTGCCGCGTCGTCTTGGCGCGTTTTGATCTGCTGGTGAATGTCGCCTTCGCCGGCGCCTTCGTTCATCTTGACTTCCCGCTTGAGCGCTTTGTAGTCCTGGGCCAAGGCGAAGGGCGCGACGCATAGCGCAAGAACCGCACAAACTAAGACAGCCTTTTTCACCCTTTTACACCCCTTTCTCGAGGAGTATTTTTGCGCCGTGGCTCGCGTGAAAACCTATCGGCATATTAGAGCCACACGGCTGAGTTTAACGCCTTACTCCCAGGTCGGTTCTTTCGGGTGGCCGTGGAGCAGCGGCGTGACTTCCAACTTCCGAGCTTTCTCGATGGCGTTACGCTTATCGTGTAGCTCCTTGTGTTTGGCGCGAAGTTCGCCAACCGTCTTCACGGCCTTGTCGTACTCGGCTTTGTAAGCCGCGTTGGCCGATTTCGCCTTCGCCATTCGGTCTTCGGCCTCTTGTTTCTTCATTTTGGCGTCGTAGTACTGGTCAAGTAGCTTTTTGTTCGGGCCACATGCCAGCGTTAAGAAGCCAAGAAGGAAAGCTCCAAGGACGCTTAGCGTAATAGCTTTTTTCATCCTCGCGGTTCACCTCCCTTCGAGAGCCTGATGGAAACTCGAAGATATTTATGATTGCTTATAGCCGAGGCCGCCAAACCCTCGGCCTTTCCCTTGGCGCGGTATTATAATAGAAACGGATTTTCCTTGTCAAGTAAAAAAAACGGCGTTTCCAGGTCGGGCCGCGGTCGATTCGGCTTAGTCGGGGCCGCGCACGTCGCACGACGGGGTGGTTGGGCAAGTGGGTGCGCTTCGCGTGACGGCCGTTCCTCCGCCGGCTTCATTTTTCTGAATATATAATTACGACCGGTTGGGTTTAAAGAGGTCTTGACACGCGAGGCGCGATATGTTAAAAAATAAGATAAAATAAACGATAATTATGTTTGCCATCGTCCGCACGAAGAACCGCCAATACCGCGTCAGCGAGGGAGACGTTGTCGCCTTCGACAAGATAGACGCGGACGTAGGCGCGCGGCTCGAGTTCGACGAAGTCCTCTTGGTCGGCGACGAAGCGGGAGTTGCGGTGGGTACTCCCCTCGTCGATAACGCCCGCGTTACCGCGGAGGTCGTTGCCCACGAGCGCGCGCCCAAGGTCGAGGTCTTTAAATTCAAACGCCGTAAGGGTTATAAACGGTTGCGCGGCCACCGGCAACCTTATACCTTGCTGAAGGTCCTAGCGGTTACTAGGTCGTAGAGACGTTGCGGCTTAGCGCCGTACCGTCCGGAGGTAGAAATGGCTCATAAAAAATCAGGCGGTTCATCCCGCAACGGGCGCGATAGCCCGGGCCAACGCCTGGGCCTGAAGGCGTTCGGCGGTGAATTAGTTACCGCCGGTTCTATAATAGTCCGTCAAAACGGTACGAGCTTCTACCCGGGTAAAAACGTCGGTATGGGTAAGGATTATACGTTGTTCGCAAAGGCCGACGGCCGGGTCGAGTTTATAAGACGCAAAAAGAGGCGTGAGGTCCACGTCGTAGACGTGGTGTAGGTTCGTAAGCGGGTTGTTTTGGGCGTTACGTCAATGCCCGGCGGGGTGGAAAGCGCTTGACGCGGAGGCGCGGCCTTACTCGCCGGGCTTATCGTGTTTATCGATGAAGTCGAGCTCGAGGTCCGGGGCGGCGATGGCGGCGACGGCGCGGTGTCGTTTCGCCGGGAGCGGTACGCGCCGCGGGGCGGTCCGGACGGGGGGGATGGTGGCCGGGGCGGCTCGGTATACGCCGTCGGCGACGGACGCTTACGTACCCTCAACCGTTTGGCGGGCGTCGAGGTCGTTGCCGCGGGCCCCGGCGGGGGTGGCGCGGGCCGGAAGCGGGCCGGCCGCGCGGGCGAAGATAGGGATATACCGGTACCGCGCGGGACCGAGGTAATTACGGCGGAGGGCGAGGTTCTGGGGGAGATAGCGGCGGCCGGCGAGCGCGTCCTGCTTGCCCGCGGGGGGCGGGGCGGCCGAGGGAACGTACGGTTTGCGACGCCGACGTTGCAGGCCCCCCGTTACGCGGAAAAGGGAAGGCCGGGAGAGCGACGGCGCGTCCGCTTTACGCTGAGGATAATCGCGGACGTGGCGTTGGTGGGCCCGCCCAACGCCGGGAAGTCGTCCCTCTTAGCGGCGATGAGTACGGCTAACCCCAAGGTAGCTCCTTACCCGTTTACGACGCTCGCGCCCCAGCTCGGCATCGTGGAGGTGACGCCGGCCGCGGCTTTCGCCGCGGTCGAAGTCCCCGGTTTGCTCGAGGGCGCGGCCGAGGGGCGAGGCCTGGGTCAAGATTTCCTGCGCCATGTCGAACGTGTCAAGGCCATAGCCGTGGTCGTTGACGTTACCGCGTCCGCGCCGGCCGAAGATTATCGAACGGTCCTCAGCGAATTGGGCCGGTTTAAGGGCGACTTGCCGTCGCGCGTCAAGGCTCTCGTCGCGAATAAGGTCGATTTACCTTATGCCCCGCGCGCATTAAATGAACTTCGCGCGGCGGCCGGCTTGGCGGTCGTTACGACGTCGGCGGTCACGGGCAAGGGCGTCGCGGAATTGACAGAAGTTCTTTCGGCAATAGTCGAATCTTATGATCATTCAAGGCCTTAATTGCCAAGTCACGGTCGGCGGCGAGCTTTACCACGTCCAGACCGAGAATGTCGGCGATAATCTAATTACGCTGATTTTCAAGGCGGGGGCCGTAGTGGCGCGCGCCAAACAAAGGATAGGGGCGGTAGAGGGCGTCGGCCGACTCGAGAAGCTACGCCGGGCTATGCGAAGCCAACACGAATTGATGCTGAAAAAACTTTGCGAGGGGGAGTTGGTCCCAATATCCGCCGCGGAGCGGCTCGAGGTAGATGAAGAGGAAAAGGACTTGATCGCGAAGTTTTTGGAGGAGTGGGCCGAGGAGGAGTGAGGTTCGCGGTTTTAAGCGGGCCGCCCGCCGAAGGGGCGGCTTTTTTATTATGGCCGGTAAGCGTAAATGCGCTCGAGGCCGGGAGCGGCGCCGTGGCGGTAGTGCATTTTCCCGTCTCGCGAGCGCGGTTTACGGAAAGGACGCTTCGGGTTGTTTTCGCGCCCTAAACGCTTTATAATAAAGTCGGCGCCGGGGAGTAAAGTTGCGTATTCTAATCATAGCATCCGAGGTTCCGTACCCGCCGACCGATTCGAACCGCGCGGTCGTTTTTAACCTCCTCCGCCATTTCAGAAAAGAGCACGACGTCACGATGCTCGCTATGACGTCGGGCGACGACCCCGAGGACGTTGCCGTCGTCCGCGGTATGGTGAGGGAATTGGCCCTCGTGGAACACAGGCTCACCAAGACGCCGTTCCGCCGACTGTTGAGCATGCTTACGATTTGGCCCTTCGGCGTCTTGTTGTATCGCAACCGCGATTTCGCCGCCGTCACGGACCGGCTGCTGAGGCGCAAACGCTTCGACGTGATAATCGGTGGCCACATCAACATGGCCCAGTATACGGTCGACGTCAAGCATACGCCCAAAGTTATCGCCCCTTTGGACGCGATTTCCTTATATTACAAACGTCAGCTCGGCCTCGCCCTCAACCCGGCCGCGTTCGCTTATTGCCTCCTGCAATATTGGAAAGTGAGACGTTACGAAAGCCGAACATATAGCCGGTACGACGCCTGCGTAATGGTGGCCCGTCGCGACGCCGACGTAATCCGCGAGTTGTGCCCGGGCCTCCCCATCTACTTCGCGCCCTCGGGGACGGATATCCCGCCCGAGCGGGTCGTGGAGAAGGAGGAGGTTTCGGTCGCCTTTTCGGGGGTAATGGATTATCCGCCGAACATCGATGCCGCCGTATATTTCGCGACGGAGATCTTTCCCCTTGTGAAGGCCAAGGTTCCCGGGGCGAACTTTCACGTCGTGGGAAAGGACCCGAGCGCCGAGGTCTGCGCGTTGGCGCGCCGCGACGGCGTCGTCGTAACGGGGACCGTACCGGACGTCAAAGATTACCTGCGGCGTATCCAGGTATACGTTTGCCCCATGCGGCTGGGCGCGGGGATGAAGATGAAGGTACTCGAGGCGATGGCCGTAGCTTTGCCGGTGGTGAGTACGACGCGCGGCGCGGAGGGGATGGACTTCGTCGCGGGGCGGGAATTTATCGCCGCGGACGAACCGGCGGAATTCGCGGCCGCCGTCGTGCGTTTATTGGCCGACGCGGGTTTGCGGCAGGAGTACGGCCGGTGGGGGCGCTTGGCGGTCGAGCGGAGTTATACTTGGGACGCCCACGCCCGCGCGTGGGAAGAGATCGTCAATTCCGTCGCCGCGGTCAAGAAATACTAACCGGTGCCCTTTATTCGATATTTTGGACCTGCTCGCGCATTTGCTCGAGGAGGTCTTTTATTTCGATAACTGACGAGGCTATCACGGCGTCCTGGGCTTTGGCGGCGATAGTGTTCGCTTCGCGGTTCATCTCCACCGTCAAGAAATCGAGGCGGCGACCGACCCTACCTTCGCTGGCCAGCGCTTCAGCGAAGGCCCGAGTATGGGCCCGGCAGCGCGTTACCTCCTCGCTGATGTCGGACCTCTCGGCGAAGAGCGCCACTTCCGCCTCGAGGCGCGCCGGGTCGACGGTTGCGCTCTCGGCGAGTTCTCGCGCGCGAGCCGTTAACTTCTTGCGATAAGCATCCGCCGCCGCGGGCGCGCGCGCGCCGACGTCGTCGACAAGCTGCTCCAGGCGGCCCAACCTGGTCTCGAGGTCCGCCGCCAACTTGGCCCCCTCCCCTTCGCGCATCTCGACGGCCCGCTCGAGCGCCTGCTCGAGCGCGGCCAGTAGGCTTTCCGTAAAGGCTTCCTCGTCGCCCTCCTCCTCATCGATTACGAGGAAACGTTCCCCCGACGTCAACGCCTCGACGGGGAAACGGCCTTTCAAACCCAGCGCGTACCGTAGCCGTTCGAATTCGTTTACGTATTCCCGAGCGAGCTCGACGTCAGCGGTGACGCGCTTCCCCGTCGGCGTCGCGCCGCGTGTGACTACGTTTACGCTAACGGCCCCCCGCGCGAGCCGCTCGCCGACGTGGGCCCGCGCTTTGAGCTCGAGCGAGCCGTGTTCCCGCAGGCCGCGGACGGAGACGTCGAGGTAACGCGCGTTCACGGTGGTGACCTCTACTGTTACCGAACCGTCGCCGTAAGCGGCTTCGCCGCGGCCGAACCCAGTCATTGACCTTAACATAATAACCTCCTTTTTATATTATCACTTGGAAGCCGCGGACGCAAGGTTGACCAGCGCGCCGTTTTACCTTTAAACGGGTTGGGAGCTGTGTTAAACTTCGATGCAAGCCTGTGAAAGTTGAAATAATAAATTACAACCTACCTCGTAACCTCATCGCCCAACGGCCCGCGGCCGAGCGGGACCGCTCGCGCCTTATGATTTGCCGGCGGGAGGGCGGCGAGCCGTCCCACGCCGCCTTCGCCGATTTCCCAAACTACTTGCGCGAGGGCGACGTTCTCGTTATCAACGACACGTCGGTTTACCCGGCACGCCTCCGCGGCTCGAGTGACGACGCCGAACTTCTCTTGCTCCGGAAGTTAGCGCCGGGCCGCTATCGGGCGTTGGCCCGCCCCGCCCACCGGGCCGTCGTCGGGAGGCGGTTTTCTTTCGGCGAGGCCGGCTTGAATGCCGAGGTCGTGGCGGTGCTGACCGGGCCCGAGCGCGTCGTCGAGTTTTACGGTGCTGAGGACGTAGAGGCTGCCATCGACGCGTTGGGAGAGGTCCCGCTGCCGCCTTATATCAAAAGGCCGGTCGGCCCCACGGCCGAGGACGCCGAACGCTACCAAACCGTATACGCCCGCCACCGCGGTTCGGTGGCGGCGCCCACCGCGGGCTTGCACTTCACGCGCGGCCTCCTCGGGGAAATCCGGGCGATGGGCGTCGACGTGGTCGAGATAACGCTCCACGTATCCTACGGTACGTTCAAGCCCATCCGCGCCGACGCGTTCGAGGAGCACGAGATGGAGCGCGAGGAGATGAACGTAAACCGCGCCGCGGCCCGTACGGTGAGCACCGCCAAGCTCGAGGGACGCCGCGTTGTCGCGGTGGGCACGACGGCCGTCCGGGCGCTCGAGACGGCCGCGGACGACGCCGGCGTCGTGGCGCCCTTCCGCGGCGAGACGGATTTATTTATTTACCCCGGGTATAAATTCAAGGCCGTGGACGCGCTGCTCACTAATTTTCACTTGCCGCGCTCGAGCTTGTTGGCGTTGGTAGCGGCGTTCGCCGGCGTGGAGAATGTCCTTGCGTGGTATGACGCCGCGGTGCGCGAGGTTTACCGTTTCTACTCGTACGGCGACGCCATGTTCATACACTGATACTGAGGGGCAGATATGGTGAGTACCATTTTAAAGGTAATCGGCGTTGTAGTTCTGGCGGCCGCGTCCGTAGTTTGCTTCGCGCTCGGGTGGGAATGGCCGGGCGTTGCGTCGGCCGCGTTGACCGTGGCCGTTTTCGCCTGGGCCGCGTTAACGTTCCAACGACGTTTCTTAAGGGTTAAGAGCGCTAAACTGTCGCTCGACCTACTCGACGCGGAGGGGAAGGTCGCGCATTTCGGGAAGGTGCAGGAGCTGGTCCCGTTGGGGCAACCGCTCGGCGATATTCGCGACCGGAACCTTTTTACGCGCGGCCGCCTGGACGACTTCGAGGTTTCGCCCGGCGAGATAGGCGAGAGGATGAGCGTCGGCAAGTATTACATTATAAAGGTCGTTTTCAAACCGCCCCTGGCCCCGGGCGTACCGACCTCGCGCAAAGTGGCGTATAATATTTACGACGCCTTCACGGGCGAAGACGTCTCGTTTATGTTCGTCGGCGATTACCCGACTGATGACGCCGTCTTCCGCGTTAACTTCCCGCCCGGGCGGACGCCCCACCGGACGCGGGCGTTCGTGAAAGTCGAGGGCCGCGCGCCCAAGGGTTCCGATTTGGAGGCGTCCCCGGACGGCAAGGTCCTCACTTGGCGCCTCGGCCGTATGAAACCCGGCGCGCAATATCACGTGGAGTGGAGTTGGTAACGCGTACCGCCCCGGCGTGTTATTCGGCGGCGACGCCGGTAGGTCGATTGATCCGCTTTAGGGTTATAAGGCTTTCCCCCATCGGCGAGTAGCAGGTTACTTCTTCCGCCTCGTCGTAGGCCACCCATAGCCGGCCCTCGGCGTCCAGGTCGAGTGCGGTAACGCTTTCGGGTTCGGGGATGGTGCCGGTTATCTGTTCCTTATCCGCGGAGATTTTCACGATGCCGGAATAATGAGTCGCTACCCAAACGGTCCCGCGCGGCCCGTCTACGGCGAGGTCCTGCGGCAGTTCCACCCCCGTTATTTTCCTTTTGAGTCTACCTTCCCGGTTCATCGCGAAGACGCGGTTGTTCCGATAATCCGCTACCCAGACGAGGGCTCGCTCCGCGTCGAAGGCGAGCCCCCGCGCTTCGTTCACGCCCGAGACGGTTCGCTGCTTTTCGCACGCAGGCCCGACCAACGTCAACGTCCTGATGCCGCCCGCTACCCACGCGTGGCAATCGCCCAAGGCCGCGACCGCGAACGGCTCGTGGAAGGCGCCCGAGCGGAAGACCTCCTTGCCCTCGGGGTCGTACTTCGCGACCTGGTGCCCGTAAAAATCGGCTACCCAAACCGAGCCGTCGCCGGCGTCGAGCGAGAGCGAGGGTTCAATAGGCCTTTTTTCGAGCAGGTACAGGCGGAGGTCGCTCGCGCCGATGGAGGGGGCGTGCGCGGCTTCCCGGACGTTGAAGATTTCTTTTTCCCCGTCCACGTCGAAGCACACCAGCTTGTAATCGTACGCGTCGAGAAACCATAGGCGACGGCGTTCCGCGTCGAGGGCCAGCGAGACCGGGCGGCGGTATCCCCCGTAACTGCGGACGTATTCTCCCTCGTCCGTGTATTGCCGCAGACCCCCGTCGTGGCCTACCCAGACCGCGGCTTGCGCCGCCGTCGAAAAGACCAACAACGTCGATGCTATTCGTCTCACGATACTATATTTTAAAAGCTCCGGCCGTCGGCGTCAATTATTTTCTCCCACGATCTTGGCGCGGAGGCCGGCGACGAATTTTTGAAGATAATGTAAATTGTGGACCGATACGAGGCGCCCGGCAAGATGTTCGCCCGCGAGAAAGAGGTGGCGGAGGTACGCGCGGCTGAAGCGGCGGCAAGTGTAACAACCGCACCCCTCCTCGAGCGGGCGCTCGTCGCTCGTTTGCGGCGACAGGCGTACGTTTAACCGACCTTGGCCCGTTAGCGCCGTACCGTGACGCCCCTCCCTCGTCGGCACGACGCAGTCGAACAAATCGACGCCCGCGGCCACCGCCCACGCGATGTCCTCGGGCCGCCCTATGCCCATAAGGTAACGAATTTTATTTTGCGGGAGCAGCGAAGTGGTGAAGGCCGCGTATTCGGCCGTTTGCTCTGTGTCTTCGCCGACGGAAAGGCCGCCGACGGCGTAGCCGAAGAAGTCCATCCCGACGAGTTCCGCCGCACTCCGCTCGCGCAGGTCTTTGAATACCGCGCCCTGGACGATGCCCAGTAGCCGCTGCGTTTTCGAGGTATGCGCGGCCCGGCAGCGAGCCGCCCAGGCCGTCGTCAACGCTACGGCCTTTTCCGCTTCTTCCCGGCTCGTCGGGTACGAGGTGCAATAGTCGAAGGCCATGATTAGGTCCGCGCCGAGGTCCTCCTGGGCGCGCGTCGCGAGCTCGGGCGTAAGCCGGAGCGTACGGCCGTCGACGGGGGAGCGAAACGTCACGCCGTCGTCGTCCACTTCCCGCAGCGGCGCGAGGGAGTGGATTTGGAAGCCGCCGCTGTCCGTCAGGATGGAGCGGGGCCACGACATGAATTGGTGCAGGCCGCCCACGCGGGCGACGACGTCCGTCCCGGGCCGGAGGTAAAGGTGGAACGCGTTGGCGGCCACGATGCTCGTGCCGGTATCCTCGAGGTCGTCCGGCGTGAGGAGCTTGACCGCGCCCTGCGTTGCGACCGGCATGAACGCGGGCGTCTTTACGGCGCCGTGCGGGGTCGTAAGGACGCCGGCGCGGCTTCGGCCACGGCAGGCGTCCACTTCGAACGAGAATACGTGGGGCATCGTGGGCGTTACGTACCCTCGTGGGTTCGGATCGACGGGAGGTCCCTTTCGAAAAGTTGGTTGACGAGCCTCGCCAGTAGCGCGGCACCTTGGCGGGCGAGCGCGAGGAGTTCTTGGAGTTCGGCGTCCGCGAAGGGCCTTTCTTCGGCCGTCGCCTGTATTTCGACGATGCGACCCGCCCCCGTGAAGGCGCAGGTCATGTCCACGATCGCCTCGTTGTCTTCGGCGTAGGCCAAGTCGAGTAGGGGCCGCCCGGCGACGATGCCCGCGGATATTCCCACGACGGCGTCGGAAAGGGGCGGCTCGCCGTCCTCGGCCAAAACGCGCGACGAAACGAGCGCGTCGCGTAGCGCGACGTAGCCGCCCGTAATCGCCGCGGCCCGCGTTCCGCCGTCGGCTTGAATGACGTCGCAGTCGACGACGACGCGCCGGTTTCCAAGTACCCGGAGGTCCGTCACCGCGCGCAGGCAACGCCCTACGAGGCGTTGTATTTCCATCGTACGCCCGGGCGGCCTCCCGGTTCGCCCCTCGCGAAGGGACCTCGAGTGGGTGGCGCGAGGAAGCATCGCGTATTCCGCCATTACCCAGCCGTGGTCGCCCCCCTCGAGCCAACTCGGGACGCCGGCTTCCACGGAGGCCGCGCAAATGACCTTGGTCTCGCCCACTTCGACGAGGCAGGACCCTTCCGGATATTTTAGGTACCCGCGGGTTATTTTGACCGGGCGAAGTTGGTCCGCGCGACGGCCGTCTGCGCGCGCCTTATCTTTGGGCATAAAGACTCCCGTTTGTGTTATAAGTATAAGAGCTTAGGAGGTACATATTATGAAGGCCGAGGTTCGTATGGTAAAAGGGTTATCTTTCGTCGCCAAATCGGATTCCAATCACTGGCTTGCGCTTGACGGCCCCCCGGAGTTCGGCGGTGCCGCGGCCGCGTCCCGGCCCTTGGAATTGTTGTTGATAGGCCTGGCCGGCTGCACGGGCATGGACGTCGTCTCCATACTCACGAAGAAGCGGGCCCCGCTCGAGGCGTTCCGACTCGAGGCCGAGGCGACGCGCGCCGCGGAACACCCCAAGGTTTTCACCGATATTAAATTAACCTATTTCCTTCGGGGCGAAGGCCTAAAGGATAAGGACGTGGCCGAGGCGATAAGGCTCTCCCGGCAAAGGTATTGCTCGGCGTCGGCGATGCTCTCGAAGGCTTGTGAAATCTATTACGATTATAAGATCGAATAGCCGTCGCCGATAAGCGTCGTCCTTCTCCCCTTCGCCGCGCGGCCCGTACGTCAGCGCAACGCGGCCCGTCCTATTTCCACCCGTTCAATCCGGCCGGTCATATCGGGCCATATGATCCGGCCGACCCGTTCGAATTCGTCTATAACGTCCGTAACGTAGAAGTGCTGTTTCGGCGTCTCCGCGCTTTCGGGCCGACCCTCGCCGCGGGCCGCGAGTAGCTCTTTGGCGGCCGTCGCCATCGTTTCCGCGGAGTCGATCAACGTGACGCCGGCGCCGACTACCTCGGCCATGACCGATTTCAAGACCGGGTAATGGGTGCAACCCAATATTAGCGTATCAATTTCTTGCTCAAGGAGGGGCGTCAGGTATTCCTGGGCCACGGCCTTGACTACGGGCCCCTTCGTCCGGCCCTCTTCGACCATAGGGACGAAGAGCGGGCACGCCCGGCTGAAGACGGTAGCGCCTTTGTCGAGGGCGGCGACGGCTCGAGGGTAAGCGCCGCTCGTAATGGTGGCCCGCGTACCGATTACGCCGATGCGGCGGAGGTTGCTGGCACCCAAAGCGGCGCGCGCGCCCGGCTCTATTACCCCCAAGAGCGGGACGTCCACGATTTGGTCGAGGTCCTCGAGTGCCGTCGCGGAGGCCGTATTGCAGGCGATGATGACGAGTTTCGGCCGGAAGTGCAACAGAAATTCGACGCACTCGCCGCCGAACCGTTTCACCGTGGCCGCGGATTTCGGGCCGTAGGGCACGCGCGCGGTGTCTCCCAGGTAGATTATCTCCTCGTTAGCTAGGGCGCGCCTTAGCTCGCGCGCGACGGTCAAGCCCCCTACGCCGGAGTCGAAGATCGCTATGGGCGCCGCGGCCGTCATTTCCGCCTCTCCTCGGGCGCCGGGTATACGTACCGGCCAAGCTCGCCGTAGATGGGGAAGCCGGCGGCGACGTGCCCGCCCTCTCCCGCCAGCGTCCGGTGGGCCCGCCCGTTGATAAGTATTACGACGCCGTCGACGCCGTCGACGTTGGCGGTGACGGTACGGTAGAGAGAGTTTAACGCGAACAATTCGCCGGTGGAGCCAAAACGCTTCGATTGCAAGCGTTCGTCAAAGTTGAGGAGGGCGACGCCGTCGCGGAGAAAGACCGATTTCAACTGCGCGTCGGCGGGGAGGGTGGGGGATAGATTAGGTTTTCGCGGCCCGGCGACGAGCGCCGTAACGACGCGGCGGACCCGTTCTTCCGCGCCTTCGGTCGCGCCGATATCCCGGCGTTCCGGGACCAATTTCGTATATTCGGCGTCCGCAAAGAAGATGTCCGCTTCGGCCGGGGCCCGCGAAGGCATCTCTTCCCTTACTTCCTCTTCAGGCGCGGAGGGTTTACGTAAGGTGGAACGGTAGGTGAGCGCGCCCCAGACGAGCGCCGCCACCGCGGCGAAGGCCGCCGCGGCCACGGCGAATTTCCAAATCCGTTTGGACCCGCTCGGCGTCATTATTCGTCGTCGAAGAGCTGCGCCTCGTCGCGGCGAGGGGCGGCGCCCTCCTCGAGTTTATCCAGCGTTCCCGCGGCGGCGAGGCGATAGTCGAAAGCGGCCAGCGCCCGGCTCGCGTCGTCGTACTTATTGTACGCGTCGCGGAGATGTTTACCGGTTATGCGGAAGACCTCTTGAAAGGCGTCTAGTTCGTCGGACAGCCGCCTTAGCTCCGCGGCCACCGTAGCGGCGCGTCCTTCCAACGCCATCCCCTGAAGGCCGAGCGCCACGGTGACGAGGTAAACGTATACCGTCGCCGGCGAAACGGGAAAGACCCTCCGGCCGGCGCCGTATTCGAACAGGTCGCCCTCGGCGATGGCCGTCTCGTAATAAATGTTTTCCGAGGGCAGGTACATCAACGCGAAGTCGTACGTCCCGAGGTCCGGCCGGACGTACTTGGCGGCAATGTCGTCGACCTTCTCCTTGACGGCGCGTACGAAGTCTCGCCGGCAGCCGGCCCGTTCCGCCTCCGCGGCGTTCGTCATTCGCTCGAAGCTTTCCAGCGGGAATTTGGCGTCTACGGGCACGAGCTTGTTGCCGATTTTGACGGCGAAGTCGACGAACGAGCCGCCGAGCGGGAATTGGCGATGATATTGAGAGGGATGTAGCAATTGGGCCAGGATGTTATCCAACAGTACTTCCCCGACGGCCCCACGCGTTTTCGGCGGCCGGAGCAATTCCTCGAGTTTCTTGATGTCGCGGCCGAGCTCGATTACCTGGCTCGAGGATTCGCGAATTTCGCCCACCCCTTGATGTACGGAGGCGATGGTGTCGCCGGCGCTGGCTAGTTGTGTACTTATATTATGGGTAGTATTGGCGAGCAGGTTGGTGAAGCTGTCGAGGCGGTTGTCCATCGCTTGGCGGAGGGAGGCGACGTCCGCGGCGGTCGCCCCCGAACCCTGGGAGCGGGCGAAGTTTTCCGCCAAACGCCGAAGCGAGTTTTGGCCGTACCATAGCGCCGCGGCCGCGGCCAAAAGCGCAAGCGCGGCGAGGACGGCGATCGCTATTTCGATGCCGGTCATAGTTTAGGATTAACCGCCGCCCCGGCCCATGTTCTTCTCGTAACCTTCTTTATACGCCTTTATGCCCGCGAAGATCGCCTCTGCGGCCTTCTGCTGCCACGCCGGGTCCGTAAGCAGTTTCTCCTCGGCGGCGTTCGATATGAAAGCGATCTCTACCAATATGGACGGCATCTCGCAACCGACGAGGACGTAGAAAGGCGCTTGCTTCACGCCCCGGTCGCGTAGGCCGAGCTCCTTGACCATCTTCTCCTGACAGCAATGCGCGAGTTCAGACGATTCCTGCAGGTACTCGTTCTGCGCGAGTATGGAGAGGATGAAGTTCAAACTTCCGGGGTCGGCCGCGAAATTCGGGTTCTCGGCGAGGAAGTCTTGGTTTTCGGCTATGGTCGCCGCGCGCTCCCAATCGTTCCTCGATTCCGAGAGGAAGTACGTCTCCGTGCCGCCCACTTTCGCGTTGAGGACCGCGTTGTTGTGGACGTCGATGAACAGGTCGGCGTTGACGGCGTTCGCGAGGCGCGTGCGGTCGCGCATATATACGTGGCTGTCGTCGAGGCGGGTCATGACGACGCGGACCCCCAGCTCGTCGCGGAGCAGGCGCGCAAGGCGGAGCGAGATCTCGAGATTGACGTCCTTTTCGAGGACGCCGCCGGGCCCCTCCGCCCCGCTAAAGTGGGCGCCGTGGCCCGGGTCGATACATATGGTATCGATTACGGTCGGCGTATTGTCCGGCTTTACTTCTTTCGCCGACGTGGCGAATTCCCCCCTGGCCGCGACGGCCGGTTTTTCTTTTATCGGTTCCGGCCGCTCCTTGGGGATTGCGGCCTTCGGCGCCGTCGGCGGCTTTTTATAAATTTTAAAAAAGATCTGGGGCGGGCTTTTGAGCGACTTGCCCTCGTAGTTTTTGGCGCCTCTGCCGGGCGTGACGTAGATGTAGGCCCGGTTTTTTGCGGTAGCCGACGTGACCTTTTTGACGACCCCCACGGCCCGGTCCAATTTGGCCGCGCCCGGCGTCACGGCGCAGTCGTCTATTACCAACACGAGCCGGCCGTCTTTCGTGGTATTCACTTTGAATAGCGCCGGCTTTTCGAGTTTTACGATGACCGCGGTGTAGTCGGTGTAGTCGCGAACCTGCGTGCCGGTTACGCGATTGCCGCCGTAGGCCGCGGCGGGAGCGAGAACGGCCGCCGCGACCGCCGCCGTCGCCATCCGCGCCAGCGTCGCCTTAACGCCCAGCGGCGAAAGGACCGCGATCTTTTTGTCGCTCAGCGTTGCCAACGTTGCCTGCCCTCGTCTTTTTCGCGAATTTTATCTCTTTTGTCATATTTTTTCTTACCGCGCGCGAGCGCGATTTCGACTTTGGCGTAACCCCGCGAGAAGTATATTTTTAACGGGATAAGCGTCACGCCCTTTTGCGCCACGGCGCGGGCGATCCGGTTGATCTCGGTGCGGCTGAGGAGCAGTTTCCGCGGCCTCCGCGTAGGCAGCGGCGACGTGGTGTTCTTGTCGTAGCGCGCGATATGGAGGTTGTATAGGAAAATCTCTCCGCCCTCCGCCGCCGCGTACGCGTCCCCGAGCGAAGCCCGGCCGGCGCGTAGCGATTTGACCTCGGCGCCGGCGAGCACTAAGCCCGCGTCGTACGTATGCAATATTTCGTAATCGCGCCGGGCCCGGCGGTTGGTTGCGACCACTCTTTCCATCTAGGCCTTTTCTTTATCGGTAAAATATAAGAGAATATATTATTGGGCGGAGGTTTAGTCAAGAGAAATGGATTTTGAGGGGCGAGCGCGGCGTTCAGCAAACGGGTTGCGTAAACGGCGATGTTAAGCTACTATACCGCGATAATCCTTCCGGGAAAGGGGTAGTGTCATGAGAGTATGGGCAGTATTCGGCGTCGTTTTAATATGGGGCGCGTCCGCGGCGGGCGCGTTCGACGTATATTCTTATTGGGAGCCGACCGCGTTCGGGGCCGGCGGCTCCGCCGCGGTCGCCGACGACGCCGCGAGCGTCCCGTTGAATCCCGCGGGCCTCGCCGCGGGCCACGGCTTTAACCTTTATATATCCCGCCACGTCCGCAAGCTCGGCCCCGAAAACTGGCACGCATATTTCGATACCTTGATAGGCGGCTTCGGCTACGATTGGATGCGGGCGCGGGACAAGAACGTGCGCTCGAGCCGCTTCAGCTGGACGTACGGCGCGCCCGTGTACCGTTGGGTGGGCGTGGGCGCGGGGCTAAACCGCCTGGCGGCGTCGAAGCCGTACTTGACCTCCGCCTGGACCATCGACGGCGGCGTGCTGTTGCGGCCGTTTCCGTATATTTCGTTGGCCGCGGTCGCGCGCAATATCAACGAGCCGCGCTTCCTGCGCCAGGTAGAGGGGCGGACGTACGTAGCCGCGTTGGCCGTGCGGCCCGTTTGGGAGCGGCTAACGCTAAGCTGCGACGCCGGCTGGCGCGAGCGCGACCCGCTTGAGGACGTGAGCGTCCGCGTCGGGATGGACGTCGAGCTTATCGACGGCGTGTTGCTGGGCGCCGACGCGGACGACGACAAGAATTTCGGCGTCGGCCTGAGCCTGGGTTTTCCCTACGGCGGCGCCGCCTATAAAACGTCGCTCGACGAAGACGGCAACGTCACCGCCGACAGCGCCGCGGTCCGGTTCAACCTCGAGCGCCGGCGCTCCGTCTTCGTGGGAGGCCGGCGGTACGCCGAATTCGAGGTGGCGGGCGATTTGCTCGAGACGGCGCGCGGCTTTTCGCTTCTGGGGGGGAAGGGAACCGGCGGCCGGGATGTGATCCGCCGCCTCAAGCTCGCCCGGGAGGATAGAGGGATTAAGGGCGTAATAATTAAAGTCGGGTCCGTCGACCCCGGCTTGGGCCCGGGCGTTAGCGCTTTAGTGCAGGAGATACGGGCCGAGATAAAGAAAGTCCGCGGCGCGGGTAAAAAGGTGTACGCGTATATCGAGGGCGTCAACCGGCCTGCCGGGTATTATGTAGCGTCGGCAGCAGACGTTGTCGCGATGCCTGCGAGCGGCTACTTCGGCGGCGTCGGTACCTATATGACGATGTGGCGCATTACCGAGCTGACGGAGCGCTACGGCGTCGAATGGGATTATTTGACCGCGGGCGAATACAAGGGCGCGTTCCATATAATCGGCGACGACCCGACGGAAGCCATGGAACGCGAGGTCAAAGAGCTCGTAGAGGACGGGTACGAGCAGTTCGTCGGCGACGTCGCCGCGGACCGGGGCCTGACTCCGGAGCGGTTCCGGGAGCTTTGCGAGGGCCCGCCCTTGACCGCGGAGGGGTGCCGCGACGCCGGCCTCGTGGACGAAGTGGTCCGTTACGAGGACTTGAAAGACGTTATTGCCCGCGCGGACGGAAAGGAACGAACGCCGACGACGAAGGTTTCGTTGCGCGAGCGCTGGCGCGACAGGTGGGGCAAGCCCAAGGCCGTTCGGGTTATTACCGCCGAGGGTTCTATTATGTCGGGGAAGAGCGGACGCTCGTTCATAACGGGCGGCCGAACCATCGGCGAGGATACTCTCGTGAAGCAATTGCGCGAGGCTCGCGAGGACGCCGACGTAGGAGCGATCGTGTTGCGGGTTGACTCCGGCGGCGGCGAAGGTATTGCCTCCGAAAACATCTTCGAAGAGGTCGTAAAGTGCCGGGAAAGCGGAAGGCCCGTCGTCGCCTCTATGGGCGACGTGGCAGGGTCGGGGGGGTACTTTATCGCCTGCGGCGCGGAGTATATATTCGCCGAGCCGGCGACGTTGACCGGGTCCATAGGTATCGCGTTCGCTAAGCCGGCGCTGGAAGAATTCTACCGGAAATACGGCGTAGGTCGCTTCCCGGTCAAATCGCACGAACACGCCGACGCCCTCACGTACCACCGCCATTTGACGGAAGAGGAAAAGGCGTGGGTGGCCGGAATGCTCCAGGACATGTACGTTAGGTTTATGGGCGTCATCGCCGAAGCGCGGGGCATAGAACCTTCGCGGCTCGAGGAATTGGCCGGCGGCCGCGTTTACACCGGGGCGCGGGCAAAAGAGGTCGGCCTGGTTGACGAGTTGGGTGGCCTTGACGACGCGGTTGAGTACGCGCGCGTGAAGGGAAACCT
>WVWN01000013.1:87284-101278 GCA_011773985.1 Candidatus Zixiibacteriota bacterium
CGTATGCCGAGTGCCGCGGCGACGCTTCTGGGCGTGGATTGACGTTTTCGCGTAAATGGACAAATGGAGGTGCTCTTATGCATAGGCTCAGCGCGGTTGTGGCGTGTATCATGTTTTGCGGCATATTGTTGGCCTGCGGGCCCAGGCCGGAGCCCCCGGTCACGGGCGCGGACCTGGTTGCGACCGCGGTGGCGGCACACTACAGGGTCGACGTCGACGACGTGAGGCAAGTCGACGGCGGCTACGAGTGGACCGTGACCGCCGTCAACCACTCCGATTACTCGTGGAAGGGAACGTTCTACGTCAAGTTGGTGAACGTCGACAACGAAATAGTCGAGAGCCACGATTTCGAAATACGCGATATGGTACCGCCCGGCGGCAGGACCACGGGCTTGACGTTCACCTCCCAATACGCGCCGACGCGAATGAACGGCGAGATATCGCTCGTAAAGGCCGAGGTCCACGTAGCGGACTACGAGGAACCGTTGGAAGGCGGAACTCGTTAAGGATTAGGAAAAAAATCATACGAACGCGGCTTTTCGGCGCGAGGCTGGGCGCTCGTGCGTCCGGTTCTTGTGGGTCATGTTTTTAAAGCCGTGACCCGCGGCGCGAACGAGGGAGGGAAGGTTGAACCTTGGCCAAAGTTAAGAGCGTAATCGTGATTGGCGCGGGGCCCGCGGGCCTCGCGGCCGCGGACCGCCTCGCGGCCGCAGGCCTCGACGTCCTCGTTCTGGAAGGCAGGGACCGCGTCGGCGGCTTGTGCCGGACCGTTTCTTTTTCCGGGGCGACGTTCGACCTCGGCGGCCATCGTTTCATTACCAAAGACGACGAGGTGAGGAACTACGTCTTCGAGTTAATGGGCGAAGGCCTCGAGCTCAGGCGCCGTAAGAGCACCATCCGCCTTTGGGGCAAGGATTTCGCGTACCCCTTAGATTTCAAAAATTTACTGTTGGGTATGAACCCGCTGACCACGGCTCGAGCGGGTATCGATTACTTGGTGGCCGCCGCGCGGCAAAGCTTCGCGCCTCGAGCCGACGTGTCGTTTGAGGACTGGGTGGTCAACCGTTTCGGGAGGACCCTTTACCGAATATATTTCGGCCCGTATACGGCCAAACTTTGGGGGCGGCCCCCTGCCGAGATATCCGCGGACTGGGCGGCCCAGCGCATATCGCTCTTGAACCTTTGGGACGTTTTGCTCCTCTTGTTGAAGATAAAGAAGGAACAGCCGAAGACGTACGCCGCGCAATTTCATTACCCGCGGGGCGGGATAGGGCGCATCTACGAGACGTTGGCCGAGCGCGCGCGGGCCGCGGGCGCCGAAATCCGGGTGAACGCGGAGGTGCTCGAGGTCCGCCGTAAGGGGGGCCGCGTGGCGCGCGTCGTGTTTCGCCGGAACGGCCGCGAAGAGCTCGAGAGCGCCGATTTCGTGATCTCGACGGCGCCGCTGCCGCGCCTCGCCGAGATGATCAAGCCGGCCGGCGACGGCAAAGTTGTAGAAGCTGCCGCCCGGATGGGGTTTCGCTCTCTCAGGTTCTTAAACCTGGTAATCGACCGTCCCGCGATCACGGACAACACGTGGGTGTACGTCCCGGAGCCGAAGTATTTCTTCTTCCGCGTCCAAGACCTCCGCAATTGGTCGCCGTCGTTGTGCCCGCCCGGCAAGTCGGCGCTGGAACTCGAGATCGCCTGCGACGCCGGGGACGAGAAGTGGCGGATGTCCGACGAGGAAGTAAAGGCCGTGTGTATGTCCGATTTGGCCGCCTTCGGTTTGGATATGGCGGACGACGTCGAAGCTTACCGCAGCTCGTTCGAAGAATATTCCTATCCCGTTTACGACCTCGCCTACAGAGACAAACTGAAAACGGTTTTGGATTTCATTTGGCCCATAGAAAATCTGCTTACGATAGGGAGAGGGGGCCTTTTCCGCTACAATAATATGGACCACTCGATTAAGATGGGGGTGTTGGCGGCGCGGCACGTCGCCTTCGGCGAGGACCGGGACGCTATTTTGGATATCGCAAAAGAGCAGTCGGTGTTCGAGGCGCCGCATAAAAGGCATTAAGTACTGCGCGGCCGATATTTGGTTTCCCTTGCTAAGCGGTGAGGGGTATCGTAGAATGCAAAGTTATTTACTTTAAAGTTAGCCTATGGCGTCTAGGTCGGCGGTAAGGAGTATTGCGTTAATCGTCCTGGCGTTTACGGTCGGTGGGGCCGTAGGCCCGGCGTACGGCGTTTCGGACGAATTTATCGGCGTGGCCGGCGAGGAGGGTGCGGCCGCGGCTTTGGCCGGGGCCCGTACCGGGGCCGAGTGGGCTCGTGCCGGATGGTTGGCCATGGTTTACACGGGCGACGAGGCCCGGGCCCGCGGATTCTTCGCCCAGGCTTTGGCCGCCGACGCCGACGACGCGGCGGCGCTCGAGGGAGCCGCATGGCTCGACTTTACGCAGGGGCGGATGGTTTCCGCTTTCGAGCGGTGGCGGCGCTACCTCGAGCTCTACCCCGACGGCGACGCGGCGGTCGCGCTGATTTCGACGTTGAAGTTTTTCGACGGCGTCGTGCCGACGTACCGGGAGGCGCCCGACTTCTTGCTCGAGCTCGCGGCGCGGCCGGAGTGCCCGGCGCCCGCGTGCGATGCCGCCCGGCGCGCCGCGGAACCGCTTCTCCTGCAATCCGGGCGGTGGGCAGATGCCGCCGCATTGGCGCGCGAGCAAGGTTACGTATCCCAGTTCGCGCTGTGCGGTATATTCAATAAGTACGGCTTAGCGGATATCGACTACGCGTTCGAACCCGAGGCGGAGCTGGCCGCGGCTCCGCCCGTGACGTTGGGGGAGGCGGCGTGGCGCCCTGTCGAAGGCCGGTTCGGCCGAGTGGACGTCGGCGGCGCGCTGGGGTTTAACGTGGGCGTTGCTTACGCTACCGCAGTTTTCGATTTGCCGGCCGGGGAATACTGGCTCGAGGTCCAGACGGACGATTGGTTCCGGGCGTTCCTCGGCGGCGTCGAGGTTTTATCGAACCATCCCGCGGCCGGCCCGAGCCGGACCCTTCACCGCGGCCGTTTCGCAAACGCCGGGGGACGCCAGCGGTTATTGATCAAGACGCTCAGGAACAACGATTCGGTTTTCGCTACCGACGGCCGATGGGCATTTAGCGCGCGGTTCTTGCGACGCGGCGATTACCGGCCCGTTCCGGTCACGGCGCAGCGTGACAATTTTTACGAAGGCGGGGCGCCGGCGGTCGCTAAGCCGGAAGCTGAGCGGCCGCCGCCCGGAGGAACGCTGGCCCGATTCTATGGGGCGCTGAGCGATTTCGCCGTTGGCGCGTACGTGGACGGCGTCGACGTAATGGACGAGGTTACCGCGCGGGCGCCTTCGTGCGCCCTGTTCTACGTCGCCGGCGCGTACGGCCGAATACTTGCCGGCGGCGAGTTCAACTTGGCGGACGCTAAGTCGCAGTTGCGCCGCGCCCGCGCCGAGGACCCGGCCTGCGTGGTTGCTACCGAAGAGCTTGCCGTCTTCGCTTCGTACGAGGGGAAGCGCGACGAGGCGGTGGATTACTACCGGGAGTCGCTGAAGGCCGAGCCCTCGTACGTATCGTCCGTTTGCGGCCTGGCGGATGTTGCGGCTCACGAAGGCTGGGAGGGGGAACTTCTGCGTCAGACCCGGGCGGCGTTGACGCTTAACCCCGCGGCCCACCGGGCGTTATTGCAGCTCGCGGATTATTATTACGATAACGACAACTCGGCGCAGGCGGTCAAATATTACGAAGAGTATATTTCGGTCGAGGCCGACGATGCCGACGTGCGGGCCAACCTGGCCGAGGCTTATATTTTCCAGGGCCGGCTTGACGAGGCGGCGGCGCAGTACCGGGCGATTTTAGAGTTCGACCCGTATAATGAAGACGCGTACTTGGGGATGGCGGACTTGGCGGCGCGGCGCGGCGACGCGGCCGCGGCGCGGGAGTGGTTCGGGAAAGGCGCGGCCGCCCACCCCCGCTCGGCGGAGATCTGGCGCCAATGGGGTCACTATTTGTGCGCCCTCGGCGCGCGCGAGGAAGGCTATGCCGCGCTGCGCCGGGCCGTCGGGCTGGACGTGAGCGACTACCGTACCCGCCAGTATCTCGAGCGGGAAGGCGCCCTCGAGCCCGACGCCGTGACGGAGGCGGTTGCCGTCGACGTCGAGGCCGTACTGGCGAGGGAGGTTGACGCCCGAGACTACCCTCACGCCGACACGACGATGCTCTTAGACCAGACGGTAGTTTACGTCAACGAGGATTTTACTTTTCGGGAATCGAACCACAACCTGATAAAGATTATGAACGAAGCCGGGCGCGAACGGTGGGCCGAGGTCACCGTCATGTCGGGCGCGGGGACCGAGATCGCCGAAGCGCGAACCCACTTGCCCGGGGCCGAGGTCGTGGACGCGGTCTCGATAAAGGATTCGAACGGTTATAAGGTTATATCGATGGAGCGCGTCGTTCCCGGCGCCGTGCTCGAGGTGTTTTACGATCTCAACATTAACCGGCGTATGATATTCAATCTCCTGCAGTACTACTCTCAACCGTTCTATATGGCAGAGGTGGAGGAGGCGCTTCTCCGGACGCGATTCGCGGTCGTCGTCGACGACGATTTTCCGGCTAAGGGGCGTTTGCAGTTCGAGGTGGGCAACCAGCGTTTGAGAACGAGGCGCGTTCGTGGCGACGGCCGGACGGCGTACGTGTTCGAACGTCGCGACATCCCTGCGATAATCGAGGAACCGATGATGCCCTCCCAAGACGCGTTTGCGCCTTACGTGCGCGTCACTACTTTTTCGGATATCGCGACGCTGGGCGAGTGGTATCGGGGTGAGTTATTTGGAAAATTCCGCGTGGACGATTTCTTGAGGGCGCGTCTCGAGGCGATAGAGATTCCCGACGGCGACGACACGGCCCGCGCCGGGGCCGTATATTATTACGTTGTAAGCAACGTCGAGAGCTCGGGCGGGAGCGTCTACTACCCGGCGCCCGCGCGCCTTACCGCTTTCCGCGGCCGCGGCCGTACGGTGGAACGGGCCGTGTTGATCGTGGCGCTGTGCCGGGAGCTCGGCATCGAGGCCAAGCTGGCGTTGGTGGGGACCGGCGGCTCGAAAGCCGAGTGGGAGGTAATTACCCCGGAAATTTTCGACACCGTTTTGGTCTATTTCCCCACGCTTGGGCCGGAGGGGTTGTACGCGGACCCGTTGTTGGATACGTTTGCGTTCGGCGACGTATGGACCGTGGCCTATGGGAAGCCGGCGCTTATCGTTGACGACGCCGGCTTCGAGGTCCGCCGCGTGCCGACGGTGCCTTTCGAAAAAGACAGCATCGCGCTCGAGTTGGACCTCGAGCTCGATTGGAGCGGCGCGGCGAAGTTTTCGGGCCGGCGCGCGTACCGCGGCCTACGCGGCGCTTACCGGGAGAGCTTTTCGAACCCGGAAGAACAACAGGCCAACGTCGAGATAAGTTTATCCCAGATATTCGCCGCGGCAACCATCGATGACTATAGCTTCGATAATTTGCACGAACTCGGCGGCGAGTTCGCGTTGAATTTCGAGGGCCGGGTGCCGAACTTCGCTCGGGTCAGGGGCGACAATTTGGCCGTGCGCGTCGTGCCTTACGAATTTACGTTAGGCCAGGTGTTCATCAGCGCGGAGAAGAGGCGTTATCCCCTGCGCATCGAGAGGCCCGAGGCGTGGATTGACGACGTCCGCGTACGAATCCCGAACGGTTGCGAAGTCGATTGGATGCCGGGCGGCGCGCATATACGGGGGCCTAAATCCGAATACGTACTCGAGCTGGGCGTCGAAGACGACGCGTTGACGATAAAACGCCATCTTTTCAT
This sequence comes from Candidatus Zixiibacteriota bacterium, assembly GCA_011773985.1. Lineage (GTDB taxonomy): Bacteria > RBG-13-66-14 > B26-G2 > WVWN01 > WVWN01 > WVWN01. Next base: position 93,139 of record WVWN01000013.1, read on the forward strand.
AGGCCAGGGCGACATATCGCCCCGCGAGTATAAAAAATTCGTCAAATTTTGTCGAGAAGTGGACCGAGTGGAAAAAAAGGAAATAATCTTGGCGTCTAAGCCCCTACGCGGGGCCCAGAGGTGAGGTCTTGCCGTTTACGATTATACTGGTATCGTTGGATGCCCTTGTCATAGCCGTGGCTTTGATAGGCGCGTACTTCTTCCGGTTCGGCTTGCTGCCGATGCCGCCGGGGATAGGCCAGCCGCCCTTTGAGCCTTATTTATATCCCGTACCCGTGGTTATCGTACTCTGGCTGATAATATTAAAGGCGTTGGGCCTGTACGGTCGTCGGAGGAGGAATTTCGGCTGGGATACCATATTCGCGTTATTGGGCGCGGTTCTGCTGGGGTTAGTGTTTTTGGGGGCGGTCGGCTTCGTATACCGGGGGTTCTCGTATTCGCGATTGGTTTTGGCCATAGCGGGGACCTTCGCTTTTTTGGGATTTTGCGTGGCGCGCGCGGCCGCGGTCCAGGTGCGCGCGCGCCTTTTGAGGAAGGGCGTGGGTGCGAAGCGGACGCTTGTTGTGGGTACGTCGGTCGCGGCTAACGAGCTCTGCCGGCGTCTTTTGGCCGGCCCCGCGAGCGACTATTACCTGGTGGGCGTGATACCCACCGGCGAGGGCGAACCGGAGGAGGGTTGTAAGGTGCTGGGCGGCCTCGAGGATTTCTTCGACGTCGTCTCGCGCGAGAAGGTCGCCGTCGTGTTCTTCGGCGGCGACGTCCCGGACCAGGTTTTATTGGATTTGGTGTTGGAATGCGACCTCAAAGGCGTCGAGGTCCGAATTCTGCCCTCTGCGCTCGAACTTATGGCCTCGAAGATTCACGCGGATGAGGCGCTGGGCGTCCCCGTCTTCGCGCTCAGGCAATTCCGACTTACGGGGTTCAACCGGTTCCTGAAACGCGCTGTGGACGTAGTATTCGCCGGTTTCTTGTTGGTGGCGTTTTCGCCCCTATGGGCGGTAATGGCGCTGATTATCAAACTTACGTCGCCCGGGCCGGTCCTATACCGGCAAGACCGCGTGGGTCAGGACGGTCGGCCTTTTGAGCTCTTGAAGTTCCGCTCTATGCGACAAGACGCCGAAGCGGAGACGGGGCCGGTATTCGCCCAAGCTAACGACGAGCGCGTTACGCTTTTCGGGAGGTTCCTTAGGCGGACGTCGCTCGACGAAATACCCCAGCTCTTCAACGTACTTAAAGGAGACATGTCGGTAGTAGGCCCGAGGCCCGAGAGGCCTTATTTCGTTGAAAAGTTCGCATCCGACGTCCCGCGTTACGTCGAACGGCACAAGGTCAAGTCCGGCATGACCGGCTGGGCCCAGGTTAACGGCCTCCGCGGCAACACGTCCATCGCCCAGCGCGTCGAGTACGATTTGTATTATATAGAAAATTGGTCCCTCCTTTTCGACCTCAAGGTAATTCTCCGAACGCTTGCCCAGGTAATAAGCGGGAAAGGCCAATAAAAGGGCGGGGTTTGTAGTGCCCATTTTTGTTTTATTAATTACTCTTATAAAAATATGTTTAGTATTACTGGCCTAGGTGATTCGTCGTTATTGTGATGTAGTGCCCAACAATAATAGGCACTATTCATATAGGCAGGCGCCGCCCAAGCCGCGCGGGCGGCGTTCCATATAGGAGAAACGGAGCATTTCCGTATAATTAAGCCAGACGGAAGCGTGAGAGATAGCCCCCAAGAATTCGTCCGTAACTTCTCGATAATCGCGCATATCGACCACGGTAAGACGACGCTGATGGACCGTATGCTCGAGATCACGCGTACGGTCGACCCGCGGCAAATGCGCGAGCAGTTCCTCGACGCTATGGCGCTCGAGCGCGAGCGCGGCATTACAATTAAAATGCACCCGGTTACGCTCGGGTACACGGCGAGGGACGGCGAAGAATATAAGCTCAACATTATCGACACGCCGGGGCACGTGGACTTTACGTACGAGGTTTCGCGGTCGCTCGCGGCTTGCGACGGCGCGGTCTTGCTCGTCGACGCGAGCCAGGGCGTTGAGGCGCAAACGGTCGCCAACGCCCTCCTGGCGGTCGGGAACGGCCTAGCGTTGGTCCCTGCGATAAATAAGATCGACCTGGCCGCGGCGGACGTCGACGTGACGCGCGACGAACTCGAAGAAGTGGTGGGCATCGACGCCGCGGAGGCCGTCCTCGTCTCGGCGAAGGACGGGACCAACGTCGTCGAGCTTTTGGAGGCGGTAGTCGCGCGGGTGCCGCCGCCGACGGGCGACGCCGGGGCGCCGTTGCGCGCCCTTATCTTCGACGCTCAATACGACCCCCACCGCGGCGTCTTGGCGTACGTCCGCGTCGTCGACGGCGCGCTCCGTCGCGGTACCCGCATAAGGCTGATGGCATCGGACCGGGTTTACGAGGTCAACGAGGTCGGCATCTTCAAGCCGGCGATGGCGGCGACGGACGAGCTGGCCGCGGGTGACGTCGGCTACGTCGCGGCTAACGTCAAGGAGATCGCCGAGGCGCGCGTCGGCGACACCGTTACCTACGCCGAGGGCGGTGTTGCCAAGGCTCTCCCCGGGTACCGGGAGGTCAAGCCGATGGTCTTCGCCTCGCTTTTCCCGGTAGAGGCCGACGACTACGACCCGCTCAAGCGGGGCCTCGAGAAGCTGGCGTTGAACGACGCGTCGCTCAGCTGGCAGGCGGAGGAGTCCGCGGCGCTCGGCTTCGGCTTCCGGTGCGGCTTCCTGGGCGTGCTTCACATGGAGATCGTGCGCGAGCGGCTCGAGCGCGAGTACGAGCTCGAGGTCATCACGACGACGCCCCACGTCGCGTACGAGGTGACGACGCGCGACGGCCGGACGCAATCCGTGGAGAACCCGGCTAAGCTGCCGGACCCGGCCGGGATAGAAATTATCGGCGAGCCGTTCGTCGAGGCGACGGTGTACACGCCGGCGCGCTACATCGGCCCGGTGGTCGAGCTCTTGAAGGGGCGCCGCGGCGAACACGTGAGCATGGAGTTCTTCGCCGGCGACCGCGTCGCCGTCAAGTACCGGCTGCCGCTCGTCGAAATAATCGTCGACTTCTTCGACAAGCTGAAGGCTCTCTCGCAGGGTTACGCGTCGCTCGACTACGGCCACGTCGGCTACCGCCCTTCCAAAATGGTGAAGCTCGACGTGTTGCTCAACGGCAAGGCGGTGGATGCGCTTAGCGTTATTGTCCACGAGGAGCGGGCGTACCGCCGCGGTCGCGAGCTCGTGACGAAGCTGCGCCGCGAGATCCCGCGGCAGCTATACGAGGTGGTCATTCAGGCCGCGGTCGGCTCGCGCGTAATAGCGCGCGAGACGCTGAAGCCTGCGCGCAAAAACGTCACGGCCAAGTGCTACGGCGGCGACGTCACGCGGAAGCGCAAGTTGTTGGAGAAGCAAAAGGCGGGCAAGAAGCGGATGAAGCAGGTGGGCAACGTCGCCGTCCCGCAGGAGGCGTTTTTGGCGGTGTTAAGGACCGAGAATTAGGCGCAAAATAGTTTTTAGTAAGCATATAAAAGGCCCGGCCTCGCGGCCGGGTTCATCATTAAGCTCTCGCCTCGCGCGGGCCCTACGTGAGGAGGTCGTTCAGCAGGTCCAGGTGGTCCGCCACGAGGCGCGTTATGAGGAACTTCTCGCGGACCGTCTCGCGGCCGTGGGCGCCGAGCTCCCCGGCGAGCGACGGGTCTTCCAGGACCTTCACGAGCCGGTCGGCGAAGCCGTCCTCGTCGTCCGGCTCGAGCAAAAAGCCGTTTACGCCGTCCTCGAGCTGGAGCGGGATGCCACCCACGCGGGAGGCCACGACGGCCTTTCCCTTCCAAAGCGCCTCGGTGACCGCGAGGCCAAACCCTTCTTTCTTCGACTTTTGGAGGATTACGGCGGCCGTCTCCTGGAGGACGTTTACTAGGATGTCGTTCTCTAACGTCGTGAGAACGACGTCGCCGGCCTCGATTTCGTGGCGGGCTTTCCGCGCGAGCGTTTCGTATATCTGGAGGGCTTCCGGGTCGTCGGTGGCCATGCTGCCGCACAACACCAGCCGGCAATCGACGTTGTCGCGGACCTTTTTAAATATGCGGATAGCGCCGGAGGGGTCCTTGTGTTTGTCGAATCGCGAGACTTGCGTTATGAAGGGTTTATCCGTGGGGACGTCGAATTTCTTAAGGTACTTCGTTACGTCTTTTTCCGAGAGCTTTATGTTCTTGGGTGCGAGCGGGTCGATCGCCGGATAGACGACGCGTTGTTCGACCGGTAGGTCGTCTTTGCGGTAGGCTTGGTTGGAGATTACGACGGCGTCGTACCTTATTATAAAGTGTTTGAGATATTCCCAGAGTTCGGCGTTGGGGCTCGAAAGGTCGATATGGCAGCGCCATACCCACGGCTGCCGTTTCTTGTAGAACATTATCAGCGGCAACGGCTGTGGGTCGTGGATGATGACGCAGTCGTGGTCTACGTGAGTATATACGGAAAAATCTTCGTTGGCCTGCACGTATAAGCGCTTTTTGATCGGCGTTAAGTTTACGGCGTCGCCCTGTAGCGCGTTGTGGAATTTTTTGGTGATGGTGAAGAAGTCGGGGTGGCCGTGTAGAATGCGCCAGCCGGCGTCCAGGCCCGTATCGTTCATCAACGGGAGAAGGGAGACGAGCATTTCGGCGACGCCTCCCCCTTGATAAGTCGAGTTGAGGTGCAAGACGTGTTTACCGTACAGGTTTCTCGCCTTTAGGCATATGGAATGAATGACGTCGTCGCCTACGATTTGTCGGTAGTCGGCTAAGCTTCGCATGGGGTTACCTCGCTAGTTCTTTGAGTAAGGCCCGGACGTCGGCCACGGAAGCCAGGTTGAACCGGGCGTGGGACGGCTCGAGCCGTACCTTAATCGAGTACGCGTCGTCGGGTAGGACCGCGAATACGTCTTCGTCGGTGCGGCCGTCGCCGATCGCTAGGATGAAATCCCACGGCTCGTTATCGAGGAACCGCAGGCTAGCCCGGCCTTTGTTTACGCCCGCGTTGCGGACCTCTATTACCCTATTGCCTTCCAGGATTTCTAAATTTAAGTTGGCGGTTTCGTGGTATAGGTCTTCTTTCAATTCGGCGATCCTCATCGCCGCGAGCTCCGGGGCCGCGGCGCGGTAATGGAGCGCGAGGGAAAAGTTTTTCTCTTCGACGTGCGCACCCGGGGTCCGGTCCGCGTAGCGTTCAATTATATGGCCGATGCGAATTTTCCAGTCGTCGCGCAACGGTTCGATGAGCAACCAGTCTTTACCGCCTTCCTTGACCCAAGCGCCGTGGTCGGCTATGAACGAGAGCGCGAGCGCCCCCAGCCATTCCTGAAGCGTTTCGCGTTCGCGGCCGCTCATGACGACTACTTCGTTCTTTTCGTCGCGTGCGAGCGCGGCCAGGAGCCTTAGCAGCTCCCCGTCGGGCTTTGCGTGTTCGGGCCTCCGCGTGAAAAGTACCAACGTGCCGTCGTAGTCGAGGAGGAGGAGGCGCTTCGCGGCGGCTCGGTAATCCCGGACGATTTTTTCGCGCGCCCGCGCCGGCAGCCGGCGCGTGGCCAATTCGCTTTGCTCCTTCTTCGTTTGTTTAAGCTCGCGGACGAATTCCTCCGCCCATCTCGTAACGTCGTAGCGCCGCAGGCGGCGGCATATCGCTTCGGCGCGCCGGCCCTGGTCTTCCTCGGGCATGGCCAACGCGTCGGCGAGGGCGGCCGCGATCTCCTCTTTGTTATTGGGGTTTACGAGCAGTGCCTCGCCGAGCTCTTGCGCGGCCCCGGTCAATTCGCTAAGTATCAGTACGCCCCGGCCGCCGCCTTTCGTCGCGCAAAACTCTTTCGCGATGAGGTTCATGCCATCCCTCAGCGGCGTTACCAGCGCCACATCCGCCAGTTGGTAAAAAGCGGCAAGGGTATGAAAAGGCAGCGAGCGGTAAAGGTACCAAATCGGTACCCAACCCACTGTCCCGAATTCGCCGTTTATCCTCCCGACGAGTTCGTCGACGTGCTTTTTTAATCGCGCGTACGTTTCCACAACCGTGCGCGACGGGACCGCCACCATGATCAACGTAACGGTCCCCCAGTATTGGGGGTTGTTTTGGAGGAAGAGCTCGAAAGCCTCGAGGCGCTCCGGGATTCCCTTCGTGTAATCCAGCCTGTCGACGGATAGAATTATCTTCCGCCCTCGTAACTGTTTGGCGGCTTTCGCAGCCTCTTTTTGTACCGCTTCGTCTTCGCCCGCCGTCGCCCAGCGTTCGAAGTCGATGCCCATCGGGAAGGCGTCTACTTTGACTACTCGATTCCCGGCGGCGATCTCACCGTCTGCGTATTCGTGACCTAAGATATTTCGGGCGGCGCTGACGAAGTGGTGCACGTAGCCGTGCGTGTGGAACCCTATCAGGTCCGCGCCCATCAGACCTTGCAAAATCTCCTCTCGCCACGGGAGCAAACGGAATATCTCGGACGAAGGAAACGGAACGTGGAGGAAAAAACCGACCGCGGCTTCGGGACGTACCTCCCGAATAAGGCGCGGCAGAAGCATTAGATGGTAGTCGTGGACCCAAATTTCGTCGCCCACCTCGGCGATATCCAGGACCGCGTCGCGGAATTTCTCGTTCACGCGCTGGTATACGTTCCAATAGGACGTTTCGTATTTCGCGTATAGTGGGAAGTAATGGAAGAGCGGCCAGATCGTCCTATTGGCGAAGCCGTGGTAGTAGTTCTCGAGTTCGTATCGGGAAAGGAAGACCGGGTGGCAGTTCTCGCACGCTAATCTTTTCCCGATGTCTTTGCTTTCGGCATCGCCTATCCGGCCCGACGGTATCCCGGGCCACCCGACCCAGGCGCTGGGGCGGGATTTGTAAAATGAGCCTAAGCCGGTCGCCAGGCCGCCGACGCTCGGCACGTACGATAGTTGGCCCCCCTTTTTGGTTACGCTTAAAGGAAGGCGGTTGGAAACGGTTAACAGGCGGGACACGAGGTCTTTTTCACCCCCTGAAGTCTTCTATATTTTTAACATAAAATGGCCGGCGGCGCAAGGTTGCGCATTTATAATATGTCAAAAATTTTAGGAAATCGATATAAAGTATGGCCGTAAACGGCGTGGGGTCCGGTTGGTTACTACGCTGCGGTTGCCGCGCGCCGCGGCCGCTAGAGCTCGTTGACGCGGGCGTTTATTTAGATTATTATAAAGGAAGAGAAGGAGGTACGTTTATGAGGGTAAATATTTATATATACGCCGCGGCCGTCGCTTTGGCCTCCTCGGCCTTCGCCGAGCCCGGCGATACGATTTGGTGGGGCCAGATACCGGCGACGGAGAACATAGTCATCGGCGGCCTCGCTTCCGACCCGGCCGACGGCAAGATCTGGGCCGCAGGCCCGGTTTCGGGTACTACCGGCCGTTGTCGGTACTGCAAATTCGACGCCGAAACTCACCAGCTCGTCAAGCCCTGGGCGCCTATGGCGTCGACCGTCGGCAGCTGTTTCGATATCGGCTACGGCTACGAGTACGGCGGCGTTAAATGCCTCGTCGTCAACGACGACGTCTATTATTCCCCGTATACGAAAATAATCGACCCCCGCGACGGCTCGTATAAAGGCGGCCTCCCGAATTATTTCAGCAAGCCGAGCTACACCGCCGGCTGCGCCGTGGACGCGAATACCAACGACGTTTATATTTCGAGCAACATGCGCGTGCTCGGTGGCGGTACGGACGACCCGAGGGTCGCGCGCTACGACGGCAAAGCGTGGAACGTGTTCGCCACCGTCGGTGAGGCGAACGAGGGCCTGGCCGTAGGCTGGGGGCACGTCTTCCTCTTGAGGATGTACCCCTATTACGACATCTACGTCTTCGATGTGGGAGGTAAGCACGAGGACACGATCCACGTGAAGAAAGCCCCCGCGAACTATATCGCCGGCCTTAGCCTGGGCCGGGTGGACGCCGTCGGCGCGAACGAGTCCATCTTCATCGGCATAAAATCCGGCGACCACAACGTCTTCGAAGTGGAGGTAAAAGACTACGCCGGCGTCGCGGTAGCGCCGACGTCGTTGGGGCGCGTCAAGGCGCTCTTCCGATAGGGCCTCTTTGGAGTTTTTGGAAATCCCGGCCGGGAGGCCGGGT
>WVWN01000039.1:0-158 GCA_011773985.1 Candidatus Zixiibacteriota bacterium
TTTCTTCGCCGGCGCGTATTCCCTCGGCTTCTACGCCGACTGGCGTGCTCCGGATCGCCTCGACTTTCAAAGACATATCGACGGCTACGGGGGCGATTTTTCGGTCTACGCCGAGGACGACCACCGCTTCCCGGTCGAAATCTCTATTGGCCGGAACG
>WVWN01000039.1:332-478 GCA_011773985.1 Candidatus Zixiibacteriota bacterium
TATGTTAAGCGTCTCAAGGAGCCGAACGTGAGGGGGATGGTCACCGTCAAGGGCCGCGGAGCGTTTAAGACAACAATCGCGGCCCCGCAGCCGAACGCCTCGGCCGAAAAGCTGGATGATCTCCGAACCCTCAGACCGGCCGATGT
>WVWN01000039.1:515-822 GCA_011773985.1 Candidatus Zixiibacteriota bacterium
GTCGTTAATCCGCGCAAAAAGGGAATCGGCAGTTACGTCTTCCTCGATAACGATGTCGGCGTCGTCGTCTTCTTCTACGAGTTTTCGGAACGAAAGCGCATCGCCTATATAAATCAAGCCGAAGTACCGGTCCGCGCTGGCGGCCTTAAGCCCCAATTCTCCCTTGTTCGCTTTAATCTCGTTAAGGCGCAACCCGCCGCCGGCCGGCGCTTGAAATACGGTTTTTAAGATATCCTGGTATACGGCCGCCGGGTCGACTTCTCGTCCACGGAGGTACTCAAAACGACCGGCGAAGACATCGCAGCCG
>WVWN01000039.1:965-1223 GCA_011773985.1 Candidatus Zixiibacteriota bacterium
TCGTCCCGCAGGTTCAATACGAAGAAATCTTTACCGAAGCCGTCGCTATGGAAGTACTTATAAGAATAATCGAAGGCGATCGCCTTACCGTATTCTGTAGTTAGCGCGTCGTCGCCGGCCGCCTTTAGAGCTTGGCCGAACGTCGCACTATACTCAAAAGTAAAACCTGTTTGGCCGAGGGCGTCCCGGTAGCTGCGCCACACTTCCCCACCAGAACCTTTATGCCCTTCGTCGACGAAGATTAAATTGTTGCCTTCA
>WVWN01000039.1:1315-1546 GCA_011773985.1 Candidatus Zixiibacteriota bacterium
ACCTAAGCCGCTTTCTTCCAACGTAAAGCGCGCACACGGTATCGCCGACGCGGCCATCTCCTCCATATGCTGGTCCGTCATTCCTTCGTTCGGGGTAATGAGGAGGATATTATCGAGAGCGGCTTGATTGTAGTGGAGGAATTGATGGTAGTTTACGTGCATGATGAGGGTTTTACCGCCGCCGGTCGCGATCCAGAAGGCGAGCTTCGTCAAGTCGGCTTCTGCAAACAA
>WVWN01000024.1:0-50027 GCA_011773985.1 Candidatus Zixiibacteriota bacterium
CGGCCCTGGCGGTCGACCGTGACGAAGTAGCCGCGCGCGAGGTCCTCGGGCGCGAAGAGCGAGGTCACTTTACTCTCGAACTCGGCGATGATCTTATCGGCGATTTCCTTGGCCGCGTCGGGCGAACAAATCACCGTAAAATCGTCGCCGCCTATGTGGCCCACGTAATCTCCGGGCGAACCCTTGCTGCCGACCGCGTTGAGCAGCACCTCCGCCAACAACTTTATGACCTCGTCACCGCGGCTGTGGCCGTAATAATCGTTAAACCCCTTGAAGTTATCGAGGTCGAGGTAAAGCAAGGCGAAGGGCTTCACTTCCACGAGTAACGTCTCCACGTGCCCCTGCACCGCTATTTGCCCGGGCAGGCTCGTCAGCGGATTCCGCTCCCGCTGCGACCGGGTCCGGGAGAGGACCATCTTCACGCGGGCCTCCAATTCCTCGCGGCTGAAGGGTTTGGTTATATAGTCGTCCGCGCCGACCTCCATCCCCCGGACCTTGTCCTTCACTTCCTTCTTGGCGGTCAACATTATCACGGGGATGCGGCTCGTCCAGAACCCGCCCTTCAGGCGGCGGCACACCTCGATCCCGTCCATCTTGGGCAACATCAAGTCGAGCAATATGAGGTCCGGCGAATACTCCTCAGCCATCGCCAGCGCCGTCTCGCCGTCCGTGGCCTGTATGACCTCGAAGCCCCAATTCTCGAGGTTGAAGTTTATAATCTCGCGGATGTTCGGCTCGTCCTCGACGACGAGCACTCGCTCTTGCAGTGCCCTTTGCTCCGCCATTTTTATGTCTACATCCAACCTGCGGCCCGCCCGCAAAAAATCCCGCCCGGCGAAGCGGGCCACAAAACGCCCCCGCGTTAGCGGACGATAACGAAAGTGTCCGAGGAGGTATCCGTTTCGCCCACGAGGTTTACGTTCAGCGGTTGGCCCTCGACCGCCTTTATTTTTTTCGTGTAAATAATATTCGCACGGCCGACGTCGTCGGTCGGCACTTGGCGCCCGGACCAACAGGCGAGCGCCAACGCGTGGGGCCCGGCCGGAACCTTGACCGTGAACGACCCGGGCTCGAGGATGCGCTTCGTCGTACGGGCGCCGGTCTCGGGCGTCGTGAAGGACGTGATACTCGTCCACTGGTCTTTATAAAACACTCTTTCGCCGTCGAGGTATGCCGCGTACCACACGTTCAGGTCCGCCTGAGACGTGACTACGTACGTGCCGTCGACATTGACCGTCAGCTCCACCCACTTCTGGGGCGTCGTCGCCGGTTTTTCGTCGGAAACGCGCCCGGTGACGTTAACCCTCGGTTCCCCGGGCGGCTCGGTCGCCGGCGGCCCGCCCGGCTTCCGCACGATCATGTACCTCACCAAATCGTCGGAGGCGCCGGCCTCTTTTAACTTTATAAGGTCGTCCGTAGACAGGCTGAAATAGGAATTGGTTTCCTCGATACGGGTAATAATTATGCTTTCGCTAATGTTATTGTCCAAGAGTTTGACAACGTCGTCAACGGCCATCGGCTGTGCCAGCGCGGCCGCCGGAATAAGCGCCGCCCCCACAACCAGTAATATGCGGTACGGCTTAGCGAGCATTTCAAACACCTCTTCGTAGCGTCGCCACGCTACCCTTTTTTCTAATTAAAAATATCATATAAAATACGTAATGTCAATTTATCTCGGCTGCCCGCCTCCGCCTCGATTGACACCGGCGAAGGCGTATGATACGTTAGAAAAAATAATAATGAAATACCGCCCCGGGGATATCGCGCGCTGGGCCATAGCGCTGATTATACCTATCGTAGGCGGCGTACTCGCTACGTACGGCGAACTAATATGGGGCGCGGCCGCGGTCGTTATAATAATCGCGGCCCCGCCCGCGCGTCGCTACGCCGCGGGGGTGGGCGCCGCCTTCGGCCTGTTGGTGCTGGCCCGAGCCGGCGGGAACGTAGCCGCGCGCGGCCTCGTGGCGCTCTTCCTGGGCTTCGCCGCCATCGTCGCCGTCGCTTATTGCTTAGCGTTGGCGCGCCGCAAGGCCGGCGGTGCGTCGCTCGAACTCGGATGGGTCGGCGCACTCACCGCGCTCGGCGCCGTAGCAGCGGCCGCGGCCGCGTTCCTCTTCGCCGGCCCGCCGACGCTCAACCTGATACTCGCGCCTCTCGCCGCCTTCGTAACGCTCGGTATCCTACCCGCCGGCGAAAGGCTGCCCCGCGCCGCGTTCGTCGCCCTAGCGGTGGGCCTCGCCCTCGGGTCGGCAAAAGGGGGCGTAGGGTTCGCCCTCGTTCGTAGCGCCGAGGCAGCGCTGGAAAGCGGCGATCACGGCGCGGCGACAAAATACGCCCGCTACGCCCGAGCCGCGGGTTGGCGCGCGCGAGCGGACCTCATCCGCCTCCAAGCCGCGGCCCGAAGCGGCGCGGCCTGGCCCGAGCTGGAGGCCCTTTATAAACGACGGGCCCCCTCCGTTTCGCCGCGGCCCTTCGACGCCGCGCTCGCGCTGGCCGCATTCGCGCGCGGCGACCGCGAGAAGGCCGCGATGTACGGCGACCTCGCGACCACGCCGTCGCCGGCGTCGCCGCTCGCCGACAAACCCCTTTCGCGCGAAAAGTTGTTCCGTTCCTTTTCCGCGGAAGCCGCCGGACCTTTTGCGCACGGGTGGGCCTTGCTTTGGGTCGGCCGGTACCGCGAGGCCGCGGCAGCGTTCGACGCCCTGGCCGACGACGAACCCGACGCCGCTTTATACAAGGCGCTCGCGCTCGAAAAAGACGGCCAGCTCGCCGCGGCCGCCGAATTATACGGAAGATTATGGGCCGGCGACCGGAAAAACTTTCGCGCCGGCTTCGGCCTGCTGAGGACGGCCGATTACGCCGGCCTGCGGGGCGAAATTTGGCGGGCCTTGCGCCGACGCTACGGAAACTGTTTCGTCGGCAGCGTGCTCCAAGCGACGGACGGCTTCCCTCTTTCCAAACGCCGCCTTAGCCTGGGAAGGCTGCCCGCGACGCTGACTTTCCGCGGAAGCGGCCGAAGGCCCGCGGCGGTCATAGCCGAAGGCTACGCCGTTCACGGCCTATACCCTATCGTTACGCTTACCGTCAACGGCCGCGCGGCCCGCACGTTCTATATGAACGTAACCGGCGAAGACATTTACGAGACGACCATACAACTGGAAAAAGGCCCAAATGAGGTCGGCCTCATTTTCGAAAATGACTACGTCGACCCGGGGCGCGGCCTCGACCGCAACGTCTTCGTACGCGAAGTGCGCATCGGCGGTGAGAAACACGGACGCTAAATTTATAAAAGCCGCCGGCGTCGCCGCGGCGGTCCTCGTCGTCGTCGCGGCTGTTTATTCGGCGTCAAAAGGCCGGGCCTTGGAGGCCGTCTTCATCGTAACCGTGGGTCTCGCCGCGGTTTCGGCCGCGGCCGGTTGGGCGACGCGCCGCGCGTGGCTCATGCCGATATTTTTCTGGGCCGCGCTGTCGTTGCCGCTCGTCAAGCACGTGGGACGCGGCGCCGGCCTCCCCGCGATCAACGCCGACCACTTGATCGTCTACCCGGTCGACTTCATAATCCTGCTCGCGCTGGCCTGGGTATTCGTATCAAACCTGAAACAAGAACGGACCGTCCGCGTGGGCTTAGAACCGTACCGTCGCGCGCTGACGAATATATTGAAACCGGACCTCATATCCTGGGCGATAATCGCAGCCGGCGCGGCCACGGCCTTCTCCCTCTACAACGCGCCCGAGCCCGCGCCGACGTTATTTGCACTGCTGGACGTCGCCCGCCTTTACGCGGCGTACGTAGTCTTCCGCCAGCTTGCCGCCGCCGGGCCGGGGGTCGTCGCGGGCGCCGTGCTCGCGGTCGCGGTCGCGCACAGCGCCCTGTGCTTAATAGAATTCTCCGCCCAAAGCAGCTTCGGCCTTTGGGAAAAGCCGGGCTGGGGCGCATTCATCTTCAGCGGCGCGAGCCCGCAAGCCGCCCGCTTTCTGGTCGCCCGGGGCGGCGGCACCTTCGAGCCGAACGTAACGGCCCAATATCTCCAAATGGCCATGCCGTTCGCCGCGGCGTATTTCCTGTCGGCGGCCGGGGCGCGGCGGCGAACACTTTATCTGTCTATATTATTACTCGCGGCCGCGGCGCTGTTCGTCACCTTCTCTCGGGGAGGGTGGTTCGGCGCCGCGGTTGCGCTCGCCGTCGTCGTCGCCGTGGCTTGGCTCAAGAGAAGAGACCTTGGCGCGCCTCGCTGGGCCGTTGCGGCGCTGACGGCCTTTGGCGTTATATTATTATTACCTGTAACGGCCGTGGTTTTGGCGCGCGGCGTCCAGGGGGACCAACTCTCCGCGGCCTCGCGCTTGACGGATTGGCGAATCGCCCTCGCGATGATAAGGGACCATCCGCTCCTGGGCGTGGGCAAAGGCAACTACCTCGAGCTGGCGCGGCTGTACAACCCCTGGGCGCTCGAGTACCCCGTCCACAACGTCTACCTCTTCCTATGGGCGGAGACCGGCATAGTAGGCCTTCTCGCGCTCGTGGCGATGTTGGTCGGTTCCTTCCGGGCCGCGGTCCGCGCGCTTGGCGACAAGGCCGGTTACGGCGCCACCTTCGGCCTCGCCGCTGCGGCCGCGTTCGCGGGCATCGCGGCCCGCATGTTCGTCTCGATGTCTTTCGTCCACCCCTTCGTAAGCCTCTCTTTCATAGCCCTCGCCGGCGCCGCGGCGCGGTTGGCCGCCGGCCCTCCCGCTCAAAATAAAACGTGACACGCGTCCTACTCATAGGCCTGGACGGCTTCGGCCACGACTTCTCGTCGCGGGCCTTCGCGGCGGACCTTATGCCCTTCCTGGCCGACCGGGCCCGCGCCGGCATCTTCGGCCCGGCCCTCTCGACAATTCCTCCCGTCTCGACCGCGGCCTGGACTACGGTCACCACCGGCGTCGGCATCGGCAAACACGGCGTCGTCGACTTCCGCCGCCGGGATATGGCCGATTACGCCTTCATACGCCCGGGCCGCCTCGTCAGCAGCGCCGACGTCCGATGGCCCCGCGTCTACGACCTCGCGGGGGAAGCCGGCGCCCGGTGCTTCGTGTTGAACGTGCCGGTCACGTTTCCCGCCCGCCCCGTCAACGGCGTCATCGTCGCGGGCGTCCTTACGCCGCCGGGTAGCGACCGCGGTTGTTGGCCGCCCTCCTTTCGAAAATTTTTAGCCGGCTACGCCTACGACCTTGACGGGGCGATTCCGGCCGACCTCCCGCCGCTATGCCGGCGGCTCGGGGAGCTGGCGGCCTCGCGCGCGCGCGTCGCGGCCGCGGCCCTACGCCGGGAGCGCTTCGACCTCGCCCTCGTCGTCTTCACCGGCCCGGACCGCCTCTTCCACCGTTTTTACGCGGAGGCTTACGCGTGGGAGACGCGGGCCGACGTACCGCCGGCCGCCGCGTCCTATTTCGGAACGTTGGACGCTGCCTGCGAAAGAGTATACGAGGCACTCGGCGCGGACGGCGCGCTCGTCGTCTGCTCCGACCACGGCTTCGGGCCCGGGCCGAGCCGGGCCTTCTTCGTAAACCGCCTTTTGAGGAAGGCCGGCTTGCTGAGCGTCCGCGCAGACCCCGGGCCGTACGCGTTGAACGTAGTCCTCGCGGGCCTGAAAAAGCTGCTCGGCCGCGGCCGACCCTTACCCGTAAATTGGCGCCGGACCGTCGCTTACGGTTTCCCGCTATATATGCGTTGGGGCGGCGTCGTCGTCAACGCCGCGGGCGAACAACCTCGGGGTGCCGTGGCGCCCGAAGAATTGCCCGCGGTAACCGAAGAGGTCGGCCGATTGTTGACGTTGGCGGCCGGGGACGAGGACGACGGCGTACGTTGGATTAAAAAACGCGAGGACCTATATCGGGGGCCGGCGACGGCCGACTTGCCCCATCTCATTTTCGAGGCGCCGCAAAACGTCGTCATAAGCGAGGGCAAAGGGCCGGGGCCGCTCTTTTCGCGCTATGCCGACCCGGCGAAAAAGGGCGAGCACACGAAGGAGGCGATGGTGCTCGCGGCCGGCGGCGCGATGGGGGCGGGGAAACCGGTCGAGGCGACGCTCGAGGACGTCGCGCCGACGGTTGCTTCCTTGCTCGGCTTAGGCCACGGCGGGATGGACGGCAGGCCGATAACGTCTACCGCCGAAAGGCCGCGCTTTTTACCTTGACGGCCCTGAGAGTAATGGTTTATAATAATTAAAAATATCAAAAGCGAAAAAATAGAACGTCGCTAAGCGAAAACATATGGCGCGCTTAACGCCAAGGGAAGAAGCCAAGCTTCGGCAATACGAGGATTTGCTAAAGCGAGAGCCGCAGGCGCTCGTCTTCGCGCCGCTCGCCAGCTTATACGCTCGGCAATTCGATTTCAAGAAGGCCGTGGACGTCTTGAAGCGCGGCCTCGGAATCTACCCCAACTATTTCAGCGCAAGCGTCCTTCTGGCGCGTTGCTACATCGCCCTGGACGAATTTAGCGCCGCGGTCGTCGAACTCAAGAACGTCCTCGCCGCTGACCCCTACAACGTATCGGCGCTGGGGCTTTTGAGCGACGAACTGCGCAACCGCGGCCGCCTGGCCGAGGCGCGCGATTATTACTTGAAAATACTTGAGATAGAACCCGACAATGAGGAGTACGCGTATAAATTGGAACTTCTGAGTACGCTCATCGAGGGAAGCCCGTTCGCGCGGGAGGCGGAAGCCCCGGAAGCCGTCGCGGAAGTCGTACGCGCGCCCACGCCGGAAATAACGGCCGTCCCGCCGCTTCCGCCGGAACCCGAACGCGTAGAGGTGCCGCCGGCGGAAGAGGCCGTCGCGGCGGAGCCGGAGGTCGAAGCCGAAGAAGCCCCGGCCGCCGAGGCGGAGCTCGCGACCCTTACGCTTGCGAAGATTTACGAGGACCAGGGCCTTTTCGTCCGTGCGCAGGAAATAATAGAAAAAGTCCTGGCGCGGGAACCGGACAACGCCGCGGCGCAAGAGGCGTACGACCACGTGAAAGCGCTGATCGCGAGCGAGGAA
This sequence comes from Candidatus Zixiibacteriota bacterium, assembly GCA_011773985.1. Classification (GTDB taxonomy): domain Bacteria; phylum RBG-13-66-14; class B26-G2; order WVWN01; family WVWN01; genus WVWN01. The sequence goes on from WVWN01000024.1 coordinate 7,018, forward strand.
TCGCCGAGGGGCGCCTCCGTCATTCAGTTAATCAAAAAAATAGAGGCCGTATCCGGCCTGCTCGAGCACGACGAACTCGAGCTATGGGAAGAGGTCTCCGCCGGGGTGGAGGAAGCCCTCGCCGGATTCGAGGAAATTACGCTCGCGCAAGCGGTGGCCGCGACGGCCGGATTGACCTCGTTCGACGACTTCGTAATCGGGGACGAAAGGAGCGCCTCCTGGGAGTTGGAAGTCACGGACGTAACGCCGAGCCCGGGGGCCGGCGGCGCCGAGGAACTGGACCTCGAGCTTGGGCTCCCCACCGCGCTCGACCTGCCTGCGGGCGTAAACGTGGCCGACCTGGCGGCGCAGGTCGCCCCGGGCATTAGCGGAACCGACGAATTCGACCTAACGGCCGCGCGCGCCGAGGTCGCAGGCGTCGATCGGCTCGACGTGGCCGCGGCCGTGCCCGCGGAGGAAGGCGCAACCGGCGAGGACGACTTCGTCCTGGACGTCGAGGCCGGCATCCCGTTCGCGAAAGAGGAACCGGCGGTCGAACCCGCCGACCGCGAGGGTAAAGACGAATTCGCGGTAAAGCCGGAGCGGTACGCGCGGCGGAAGCCCCTCGAGCTCGAGCGCGAACCTTTCGAAAAAGAAGAGGACTTTTTAAGTTGGCTTGATTCAATCAGGTTAAAAGAACTATAACCGGCCCGGAGACGGCCGGCACGGGCGCCGGAGGTCGTAGTGGACTTCAAACAAATGTTGACCGGTTTACTAGAGCGCGTCGAAGGAACGGTGGCCGCGTTCTTCTGCGGCACGGACGGCATCGGCGTAGAGAATATAACCATCCATCCGGACCTCGAGACCGCGGTGACCGAAGTCGAGCTCGCGATGGCGCTCAAGGCCTTGACGGACGTCTCCCAAAACCTCGCCTTGGGTCGCCTCGCGGAAGTGCTATTCGAAACGGAAAAAATTACGATCCTGGTCGAGAAAGCCCAGGACGATTACTTCCTCTGTCTCCTCCTAAAGCCCGGCGGCAACGTGGGCCGGGGCCGCATAGAGCTTAAGAAACTCGCCGCCAAGTTGGCCAAGGAAATCTAGACGGGGTTGCGTGCCGTGAAAAAAGCCTTAGACGTCCTGAATAAAATTGCGGCCCTCGACGGCGTGCGGGCGGTATTGCTCGTCTCCGGCGACGGCCTCCCTTTGGAGTCGGTCGTCAACGACGCCGCGCTCGACGCCGACGAACTCGCGGCCCTGACGCGCGACGGCGCTGCCGCGGCCCGGGCGATGGTCGAGGACATAGAACAGGGCCAGTTCATCCAGGGAGTCATAGAATACTCCAAGGGCGCCGTTCTAATGACAAACCTCCCGTTGCGGATGACGCTGGCCGTCTTTATGTCGCGCGAGGGCAACAAAGCGGCGCTTTGGAACGCGACCGCGACGCTCTTCCCCGAAGTCGTACGGGCGCTGTAGCGGCGTGGCGGACGCGCCGGCGCGGACATAAGGTCCACGGGTTCAACCCCGAGTACGAGGCCAGCGCGAGGCCGGGAATACGCGGCGCCAAAACGCTGGCCGAAATCGACCGCGCCGCGGACCGCCCAATTAGTTAAAGCACGGGTAAGGAAGTTAAACCCAGCTCGAGCCGACGGGTACCTCGATTCGGTACCCTCGGCCCTTCGGCTATTGGCGCAAACGTCATGATAAACACCAACGACCTGCGAGCGGGCAAAGCCATCGAACTCGACGGCGCGCCCTTCCTGGTGACGAAGTTCGCCCACGTGAAGCCGGGCAAGGGGCCGGCCTTCGTTCGCGTCACGTTGAAGAACCTCATAACGGGCGCGAACCACGAGCGAACGCTACGCGCGGGCGACAAGGTGGCGCGCGCCCGCCTGGACGAGCGCGGCGCGACCTTCATGTACGCCGCGGGCGACGACTACCACTTCATGGACGAGGAGAGCTACGAGGAGTTCGCCCTAAGCGCCGACGAGCTGGGCGATGCCGCGCGGTGGCTCAAAGACGGGACGTCGCTCAAACTCGTCTCCTACCGCGGCAGGGCCGTGGCCGCCGAAGTACCCACGTTCGTGGAGCTCGCCGTCGCCGAGACGGACGCGGGCGTCCGCGGCGATACCGCCGCCAGCGGCTCCAAGGCGGCGACGCTGGAAACGGGCGCCGTCGTCACGGTCCCGCTCTTCATATCCGAAGGCGACGTAATACGCGTGGACACGCGGACCGGCGAGTACGTAGACCGCGTCAAATAGGCCTGACACTTACCCGATAGCTTCGGGGAGAGGTCGCTTTGAATATAAGAAAAATCAAAAAGATCCTCGACCTCATGGACGAACGCGGCGTCGCGGAAATCGAGGTGCGCTCGTGGTTCCGTACGATCCGAATAAGCCGCGCGTCGGCCGGGGCGAACGTCTCCTTCTTCACCGCCGGCGGCGCCGCCGACCCGGCGCTCCAGCCGGCCGCGACGCAAACGGCGCCGCCCCTACCTGGGAGCACGGCCCCCGCTCCCATAGCCCCCGCCGAAGCCGAAGTCGAGGAAGAAAACTTGGTCGTCGTAACGTCGCCGATGGTCGGGACTTTCTATCGCGCGCCGGCCCCGGACGCCGACCCGTTCGTCGCCGAGGGCGACGAGGTATCCCGCGGCCAGGTCCTCTGCATTATCGAAGCGATGAAAATCATGAACGAAATCGAGAGCGAGTACGCCGGCACCGTCGCCAAAATCCACGTCGAAAACGCCGCCCCCGTAGAATACGGCCAACCGCTGTTCAGCCTTACGCCGGCGTAATTTGAATAAAGGTAAACCGAGATTGTTCGACAAAATACTCATAGCCAACCGAGGCGAAATCGCCGTCCGCGTCATCCGCGCCTGTCGCGAGATGGGCGTCAAGACGGTGGCCATATACAGCGAGGCCGACGCGCAAAGCCTCCACGTCCGCTTCGCCGACGAGGCCTATTGCATCGGCCCGCCGGAGTCCGCCAAGTCGTACCTCAACGTCCCGCGCATAATCGCCGCCGCGGAAGTTACGGACGCCGAGGCCGTGCACCCCGGCTACGGCTTCCTCGCGGAAAACCCCTACTTCGCCGAGGCATGCGAGGCCTCCAACCTTGCGTTTATCGGCCCGGCGTACGAAACGATAACCGACGTGGGCGATAAGGCCGCGGCCCGCAGGATAATAGCCAAGGCCGGCGTCCCCCTCGTCCCGGGCAGCGACGGCCCCGTCAAAACGGAAGACGACGCGTTGGACGTCGCGGACGAGGTCGGGTACCCGGTAATGGTAAAGGCCGTCGCGGGCGGCGGCGGCCGGGGGATGAGAATTGCGCACACGCCCGCCGCCCTCGCGAAAGCCTTCGCCACCGCCGCGGTAGAAGCCGAGGCCGCCTTCGGCAACCCGGAGCTGTACGTCGAGAAGTTGGTCCCTCGCGCGCGCCACGTCGAGGTCCAGATCCTGGGGGACGGCCGGGGGCAAGTCATCCACCTGGGCGAGCGCGACTGCTCCATCCAACGGCGCCACCAAAAGCTCGTCGAGGAATCGCCCGCGCCCGCCTTGCCGCCGAAAACGCGGGAAAAGATGTTCGCCGCGGCCGTCGCCGCGGGTCGCGCCGTGAACTACCGCTCCGCCGGCACGGTGGAATTTTTAGTGGAAGAAGAAGGCTCCTTTTACTTCATCGAGGTAAACGCGCGCGTCCAGGTCGAGCACCCGGTCTCGGAAATGGTGACCGGCGTGGATATCATAAAAGAGCAGTTCCGCGTCGCCGCGGGGGGCGCGCTCCTCAAAAACCCTCCCCGGCTCGAGGGCCACGCGATCGAATGCCGAATAAACGCCGAGGACACGAGCCACGACTTCCGCCCGGCGCCGGGCACGATCGAAAATTATATACCGCCCGGCGGCCCAGGCGTACGCGTCGATACCCACATCTACCCCGGGTACGCCGTGCCGCCGCATTACGACTCGCTGCTCGCGAAGTTGATCGTATGGGCGCCTAACCGCGACGAGGCGGTCGCACGCATGGCGCGCGCGCTGGCGGAGACAACGATCGAGGGCGTCCCGACCACCGTACCTTTCCACTACCGCGTCGTCCAATCGCGCCTGTTCAAAGACGCCAAAATATCGACGGGCTTCATCGCCGAACTCGAGGCGAGCGATATAAAGGAAAGAGGGTAACCGCGGAAAGCCGAAGGTAATGACGCCGCTGCCGCTACGGACGTGGCTCGACGGTAAACCGCCCCCGGGCGAGGGGGTCGCGGGAACGACCGCGGTCGTCATCGACGTCCTGCGCGCCTCCACCACGGTCGCGACCGCGCTCGCGCACGGCGCACCTTACGTCGTTGCGCGAGCGAACCTCGACGACGCGTTCGCCGCACGCGGCGAGCTCGAGCGGCGCGGCGAAGAGCCAATACTGGGCGGCGAGCGCGGCGGCTTCAAAGTCCCCGGCTTCGACCTCGGCAATTCGCCGCTCGAGTACGCCCCGGCCCGGGTGGGCGGGAAACCTTTAATATTGTGCACTTCCAACGGCACCGCGGCGTTGGAGCAATGCCGGGACGCGTCGCGGTTATACGCCGCGTCTTTCGTCAACGCCGGCGCCACCGCGGCTACGGTAGCCAAGGCCGCACGGCCGGTCGCGATATGTTGCGCGGGAAAAGAGGGCGCGCCCTCGCTGGAGGACGTCTGTTGCGCGGGCCTGATGGCGACGCTGCTGCTCGATAATTACACCTACGAAACCGACGACGCGACGGCTTTGGCCCTCCTCTGTTGGAAAAATAATAAACGCGACGTGACCCGGCTCCTCAAACACTGTAGCCACGGCCGATACTTGCAAGCGTTAGGCTTCGAGCGGGACCTGGAATTTTGCGGCCAGGTGGACGCCTTCGCCGTAGCGGCGGCACAAAACGACGCGGGGAAGCTAATCGCCGTCACCGATTAACGCCCGAGGGGGCGGCATGGACGTTGAAAACGACAGGATGAAGCCTGCAGAAGAGCCCCACCTCGCACGGGCCCAGGAGTACGTGCGCGACGGCCGGATATCTGCCGCGTGCGCCGAGTATCTCCGGTACGCCGACAAATGCGAGGCGAGCGGGGACTTGATGACGGCCATAAAATATTATTACAAGGTTGACGAGTACCAACTGCTCGATATCAAGGCCCGCAAGAAACTCGCCGAGCTTCTGGCCCACGTGGGAAATAAGTCGCGCGCGGTGTCTACCTTGTTCGAAGTCGTCGACGAACTCCTTACGCAAGGGCTGGCGGAAGACGCTATCGACATCCTGCGGGAAATGATAGGCCTAATGCCCGACCGCGCCGCGCTCCGCTACCGCCTGGCCGAACTCTACGAGCAAGGGGGACAATCGCAAAAGGCCGTCAACATCTATCTGCAAGTGTTGGAGGCCCGGCCGGAAGAGATCCCGGCCTGGGAAGCTTTGGGCCGTCTATACGCCAAACGCAATTCGGTGAAAGAAGCGGTGGACGCCTACCTGCGCGCCTGCCGCGTTAACGAACAAGCCGGAAACCTGATAGCCGCGGCGAAGGATTACGAGGCGATCGCCGCGCTCGAGGCGGATAACGCCGCGGCCCTCAAGAAGCTGATAGAGATTTACGGCGAGCTGGGATTTCGGAGCGAGATGGTCGCTCGCATGCTCGACCTCGCCCGCCTCGCGGAGGAGCGGGGCGAAAAGGAGCGCGCCATTTCTATTTATTCTAAAATAATCGAGATCGACCCCGGAAACGAGGAAGCGCAAACGCGGCTCGGCAAATCCATTCAAGTTATTTCCGTCCTCCCCACGGGCGACAGCTTGGTCAAAGAAGAGATACCCGCGCCGGACGAAATTCCTCCCGAGCCGGAGGCAGAGCTCGGCCCCGGCGAAACGGCCTTCCCGCCCGGCCGCGCCATCAAGACGGTAGACGACCTGTTGGGCTTCCGCCCCGACTCCGGCGAAAGCGAGGCCGGCGAAACCCCCCAGGTATGCTACGACCTCGGCCTCGCCTACCTCGAGATGGGCATAACGGAGGAAGCCATTCATTACCTCCAGCTCGCCTCCCGCGAAGAGGGCCTGCGCGTACGGGCGTGTAACATGCTGGGGCTGTGCTTTCTCGAAAAAGGGATGCCCGACATGGCGGTCAAGGAGTTCGAAAGGGGGCTGAGGGCGCCGGGCCTGTCGGAGAGCGAGGCCGTGGGCTTGTACTACAACCTCGGCGCCACCTGCGAACGGCTGGGGGATTACGCCCGGGCCTTGGACGAATACCGCAAGGCGTTTGCCATCGACGTCGATTATCTCGACGTGCGGGAAAAAATCCGCAAACTGCGTGCCCGCAAAGGCGTCTAAAAGGCCCTTGACAGGACCGGGCCTATATGCTAAAAGGCTATCGCTTATATGCGGGAATAGCTCAGTGGTAGAGCGCCACCTTGCCAAGGTGGATGTCGCGGGTTCAACCCCCGTTTCCCGCTCATCTCGCCGCCGGCCGCGGCTGCCCTGACGCCGGCGGCTTTTACGGCGGCATAGCCAAGAGGCTAAGGCGAGGGTCTGCAAAACCCTTATTCCCGGGTTCGAATCCCGGTGCCGCCTAAAGGCCCGGCCCGAGCCGGGCCTTCCCAAAATGGACCGGACGGTGAAGGAAGAGGTCTTGAAATTCGCAACTGCGGCGGCGCTGCTGCTCGCCGTGGGCGCGGTCGGTGCGGACGAGGTCGCTCGAGCCACGGCGTCTTCCCTCGCCGCGGCCGCCCCCGCGGCGACGGTCGAGGAGGAATACGAGCTCATAAACGCGACGCCGTGCGTCGACGGCGGCGAATACGTGCCGTGCGGCCACTACGTGGAGTACGAAGGCGACGTCATCTACGAAGTCGTCACGACGCGCTGCGCCGAGTGCCGGGAAGACCGCCTCTTCTACTTCGACTTGACGCCTCGCTTCGGGAAGCTCGGCGAATTCCGGGAGGCCAAGCTGGCGAGCCGCGCCGTCGCCGCCGAGGGCGAGCTCCCCTGCCCCGGCGCCGAAAGCGCGGTGACCGTCGACTCGATTACCGAGGAATACGTATTCCTCGAGACGACCCTCCACTCCTGCGGCACGCCTTTCGCATCCGAGGGCCAGGCCCTTCTCGAAGAGGGCGGCCACCATTACGACGTCTTAAGCGCCCGCTGCCCGGCGGACGGCGCCGAGGCCGAGTTCTATTTCAACATAGACTCGTTTATGTTCAATCCCGAGAAGTACCCCGAGCTTACGCATCTGGCCCACCAGGGTGAGCCGCCGGAACCCCTCGCGGGGCGCACGCTCGAGACGGCGTACCGCGGCCCCGCCGACGAGCAACGTAAACTACTCGCGGAAGCAACCCACGCCGCCGACGGCGGCGACCTGAGCGTCGTCGCGAGGTGGACGTATCGTGGCCGCTCCGGCGACTTCGAGGTCGTGGACACGACGTGCGAGAAATGCGGCACGCCGGTGCGGCTTTACTTTCGCCTCGGCGACTAGGCCGAGATGGCGAGAGACGCGCGAATAGGGGATAATATGCGCAAGGCCGTAGTTTTACTCGTCATAACTCTTCTCGCGACGTTCTTTTCCGCGAGTTGTCGGCGCGCGCCGGAAGGCTACGCCGAAGCGCTCCGAAACTTCGACGACTTCGTCGGCGCCGACTGCCCCCGAGAGGCGCTACGCGCGGTCGCGCGGAAAATGGGCGCGCGCTCGGAGGAGGTCCGCGTCGTCCACTACGGCCCCACCGGCCGGCGCGATAACACTCACTATTTCGCCGCCCTTAGCCGAAAAGGTAAGGTCCTGGTCGGCGTCGTCGACGAGGCGTGGGTAAATATAACCGAGCTGGATTACGAAAACGAATTCGACCACGACGGCTTCGTATGGGCCGTAAAATCCATCCGCAACGACCCACCGTTCGGCGACCGCCGCGTACGGTACGGCTTGCCGTTGCCCGTCAAGATCGAATACGGCGCCAAGGACGTCGCCCTCGAGTTCGTCGACGGCTGGGTGCCGTCGTCGCAGAAGTGGAGCACCGGTAAGGTCAAGGTAAACCTCGCCGGGACCGCGCTGTTGGACGAAGAACACGGCCTCGACTTCGCCCTGTCTGAGGGCGAAGCCGTTTCGCAATAAAAACGGCGCACAAGCGAATCGTCTTGAAGAGTTACGGCGGTTTAAATTCGCGCGTCCCGCGCGCCCGGCCGAAGTAGGAAAAGCCACGCAGGCACTACGGGTCGTAGGTTCACCTCCACCGGCCATCGAAGGCCCGACTATAACCGGCGCCATGGGACTCTTTAAGAGATTATAATCGACCGAGCCGCGTACGATAAACTTGACAGAACGTACTCAGCTTCGTAATATTTACCCGCGGCTAAACGCAAGGGACGCCCAGATAAATATTAAAGAGGTCAATATGGTTTACGTAAAAGAAAAGGCGCGGCCCTTCGCCCACGGGGGCGCGGGGCGGTTATTGATTGCGCTAATGACGGTTACGCTTCTGAACGCGGGCGGCTCTCTCGCTTGCGAACAGATAAAAACGTCGCAAGAACTGCGCGGCGTCGTTACGGCCGAAGAGTTCGTCCCGGGAGAGATATTAGTCTGGTTTAACGACGACCTCAGCCCGGCCGACGTCGACGAAGCCGTCGAACGGACGGGCGGCGAGATAATCCGGCGCAGCGACGTTACGCCGACGCGCGTGGTGATATCCGTTCCCGAGGGGAAGGAAGACCACTTCGTAGAAGAGTACCGTAAAATGAAAGAGGTGCGGGCCGCCGGAAAGAACCAAGTCCTAAAGGCGCTTCCGGAGGACGCGGCCGCACCCGGGCCCGGCGCCGAGGGAGGCGAATAGGGGCGCGCGGCGCGGGCGAGGGGCGGGGGAGGCCGAGCGTTTCACGGGACACAAGGCAACGTGCGGCCGGCAACGCATACTCGAGAAGCTGTCGGCCTAAAAGGAAGAGGCAACCATGAGCCGCGGTAAAAAGTCAGGTCGAAGGCCGGCGCGGCCCGGCACTCGCTGGGCCGTTTCGGCGGTCGCGTTTTTCCTCGTCGCGCCCTCCCTCGTTCCGGGCGCTCACGCCGGCGCGAGGGTCATGGCGTCCGAGGGGTTGTACGGCGCGGGCAAGGCCGGGGAGTTCGTCCCGGGTGAGTTGGTGGTATGGTTCGCGGAAGACGTAGGCAGGGCGGCCGTGGACGCAACCGTCGCGAGGGCGGGCGGCGAGGTCGTAAGGCGCAGCAGCGTCACGCCCTCCCGCGTGGTTATATCCGTCCGGGAAGGGGGCGAGGAGTCGCTGTTGAAAGCGTACCGCGCGCGAAAGGAGGTCCGCGCGGCCGAAAAGAACCATATCCTCCACGCCCTCTGGGTGCCCAACGACAGCTACTACAAACGCCAATGGCATTTCAATAAACCGGATTTCATCTACGCCGAACAAGGCTGGGACGTCGAACGCGGGGAACCGAAGGTAGTCGTGGCGATTGTCGATACCGGCGCGGCCTACGAGGACCGCCCGGTGCCCCCCAACGAACAAGAAGAGGTAATCGGCTCGAGCTACCGCCGGGCGCCCGACCTGGCGGGTACCAGCTTCGTACCGGGCTACGACTTCGTCCACGACGACCCCCACCCGAACGATCAGAATGGCCACGGTACCCACGTCGCCGGGACCGTGGCGCAGACGACCAACAACGCCGCCGACGTCGCTGGCCTGGCCCACAAATGCAGCATAATGCCGGTCCAGGTTTTAAGTTACAAGGGTTCGGGAACGTCCGCGGACGTCGCCGACGGCATCGACTTCGCGCGCAAAAAAGGCGCGCACGTCATAAATATGAGCCTGGGCGGGCCCAATAAGGATAACATACTCAAAATCGCCTGTGACGAGGCGGAGAAGGCTGGCGTCGTAGTCGTCGCGGCCTCGGGCAACGACGGCGCCAGCACGGTATATTACCCCGCCGCCTTCGAAAGCGTCATAGCCGTGGGGGCGGTCGACTACGCGGGCGAGCTGGCCTGGTATTCCAACTACGGCCCGGGCCAGGAATTGGTGGCGCCGGGCGGGGACACGTTGGCCGATAAAAACGGCGACGGGTACCGGGACGGGGTACTCCAGATGACTTACAACCAAATATACGAGCCGGGCTTATTCCCGTGGCTTCCGGGCAAATTAGCCAACGTGACCACTTTCACCAACTATTACCTCCAGGGGACGTCGATGGCCTGTCCCCACGCGTCGGCGCTTGCGGCGCTGGTCATCGCGAACGGCGTAACCGATAACGCGGAGGTCCGCAAGGTCCTGCGCGGCAGCGCCACGGACCTCGGGAGCTCGGGATATGACAATAAATACGGCTACGGCCTGATAAACTGCGAAGCGGCGTTAAAGGGCAAGGTCCGGGAAACGGACGACGAGTGCGGCGAATGCGCGCAACTCTCGCTGGCCGAGTTCGTATTCTTCTCGGCGTTATTCTTCGTTAGCTACGCCGTTATCTACGCAAAGCGCAAGCGCAAACACTAAGATAAACTGACACGAGGCTAGAGGGGTTTGTTTCCCGCTCATTACCCAAGCCGCCCGGAAGGGTGGCCTTAGTTCATAAAAATTTACGTCCTGTCGCCCTGCCGCGTTGCCGCCGTCTTCTCGAACCGGACCGATAAATCGAGGCGCCCTGAAATCCGGGCGCCTCAACTTTAACCTACTTCGGCTGCGCAGTTTTACGCGTCCAGGATTGCCTCGGCCTCCTCTTTGTCGACGTCCATTACGTACGTGATGCCGCTGATGTCCGCGGCCTCGCGCGTCAGCGCCGCCAGGTCGTCGCGCGTTATATATTCCAGCGCGAATTTGCGGCTGCCGGCCATGAGCTGGCGCAGCCCCTGCGCCAGGCGCTCGTAATAGGTGTACAGGCCGACGGCACCGGTCGGCAGCTTCTCGAACGCGTCGTCGCCCAGTTCTACGCGGAGCTCGTTCGCGGTCACGAAGATCTCGTCGATCGAGTCGCCGAACCGTTCGACGTAGACCGGAAGCTGGCGTTCCTCGATCGCGCGGCCTATGGTCTTACCCACCATCGCCGCGGCGACCGGCCCGCGGGCCATACCTACGAGCCTGACGAACGGCGCGCCCAACGCCAACGCCTTAAAGATCTGGTCCTCGAAGGTGAAGCCGCCCGCCGCCGCGAGCGCCGGAACGTACTCACCCTTGTCGGCGAGGCGCCTGGCGTACTGGTACATGAGCGAGTGTATCTCGACGGGCGGTACGCCCCACTCGTTCATCATGCGCCAGGGGCTCATGCCGGTTCCGCCGCCGGCGCCGTCGACGGTGAGGAGGTCTATCTTGTACTTGGAGGCGAACTTCACGGCCCGGGCGAGGTCCGCGGGGCGGTAGGCGCCCGTCTTGAGGAAGACGTACTTGGCCCCCGCCTTCCGCAGCTCCTCCACCCGCTTCGCGAAAGACTCCTCCGATACCATGCCGACGCGCGAGTGCCGCTCGAACTCCTTGAACGCGCCGCGCTCGAACGCCTTGATTACTTCCGGGTCCGTCGGGTTCGGCAACACGACGTAGCCGCGCTCGTAGAGGAGCTGGGCCTTCTTCAAGTCGCGGATCTTGACCTCGCCGCCGATGTCCTTGGCGCCCTGGCCCCACTTGAGCTCGACGCACTGGACCCCAAGCTTTTCGATGGCGTACTCCTGGACGCCCAACTTCGTGTCCTCGACGTTGGCCTGGACGATGATGGCGCCGTAGCCGTCGCGTTGGTAGTCCATATACAACGCTATCCGCCGCTTCAGGTCCACCGTGTCGACGACGCGGCCGTCCTTGATCGTACTCTCGGGGTCCATCCCGACGACGTTTTCGCCGATGGTAAGGCCGGTGCCGGCGAGGGCGGAGCCTATGGCCAACCCCTCCCAGTTATTCTTGGCTATGTCGGTCGAGCCGATGCCGGGGATCACTATCGGCAGGCGGAACTTTATGCCGCCGTCGTGGCCGAAAGCGACCTCAAGGTTGACGGCGGGAAATATCGCTTTGTCGCTATCGGCCGCCACGCCCTGCGCGCCCACCGCGGTACCCATTATGTTGAAGTGTGAATAATCAACGGGGTAGACCTTTTCGGCCGCGGTGGTTATAACGCCGAAAGGTTGGGGGTATATAACCTCGTGGCCCCGGTAGGCCGACTTCCCGATCTCGCACATCCCGATGCAGCCGTCGACGCACGTCACGCACATACCCGAGATGGGCACGATTGAGTCTTCGGTCCTGTTTTGGTGAGGGTGGCGGCCGAGGCGTTAATCCTGGAAAATGACATCTTCGCGTTACTCCTTTCCCATCCTTACTTCTTTTCTATCTCACAAGCTACGCAGGGCTCCATATAACACATCATATCGCCGAACTGTTCCTTCTCGACGCAGGGCGGGCTGATATTCGCACAGCCGCCGCAGATGGCTCTCTCCGGCTCGGTAAAAGTGCACCGCAGCTGACAGGCCGGGCATATGTAGATGCAGCCGCCGCACAGGCGACACTCCTCGGACTTGATGTCGAACGGCGTGCCGATGCTCCGGCTTTCGCCGCGCCCGCGGAAGCCGATGGCCTTGGCCATCATCTGTTGCTCGCACATTCGCACGCACAGGCCGCAGAGGATGCAATCCTCGTACTCCTGCTTGAAGCGCTGTTGGCGCACGTCGTGGGCGGAGGCGAGGTCCTGGATAACCTTCGACTGCGGACACGAGGCCAACAAGAGCTCGATTACCATCCGCCGTGCTTTCAATACGCGTTCCGAGGCCGTGCGGACTTTGAGCCCCTCCTCCGCCGGGTAGGTGCAGGAGGAAACCAACTTCGCCCGCGGCCCCTCGCCGATCTCCACGACGCACAGCCGGCACGCGCCGTAGGGCCTCAAGCCGTCGTTATAACAGAGCGTCGGGATAGGGAAGCCGTAGAACCTCGCGGCCTCGAGAAGGGTCGTGCCCTCCTCCACCTGAACTGCCAAGCCGTTGAGCGTTAACGTTATCATGCCTGTTCTTCTCCCACCGCCACGACTTCTTCCGCCTCGCGCTCCGGTTGCGTAAACTCGAGGTCGCATCGGAGGCACCGTCGCGCCTCGGCTCGAGCCGCCCCCTCCGCCAAACTCAGCTCCACCTCGGCGAAGTTTTTCTTTCTCTTCTCGATCGCGAGGTACCGGGGCTCGGCCCGCGCGGCCTCAGCCGCCTCTTCCTCCGAGACCTCGGCCGCCTCGACGAAGACCTCCGGCAATCTAACATCCGCCGGTACGCGGAGGTCCTCGCCGCGGAGGTACCGGTCGATAACGACCGCGGCCTTCTTGCCGTCGGCGATGGCCTCCACGACGGTGTTAGGCCCTCGCACGGCGTCGCCGCCGCTGAAGACGCCGGGGCGGTTCGTCTCAAACGTCGCGGGATTCACCTGCACCGCCCCCCACTTACTCACGTCGATACCCGCGGCCGCGACGGCGTCCGTTTCCGGCTCTTCGCTGATGGCCACGACCAGGGTGTCCAGCGGCACCGCGTATTCGGTGCCGGGCACGGCCACGGGCCTCCGACGGCCGCTGGCGTCGCGTTCGCCCAGCTCGTTCTTTATAAACTTAACCGCCGTCAGTCGGCCTTTCTTTTGCTCGACGGCGACGGGCGAGACCAGCGTCACCAGTTCCACGCCCTCGTCTAACGCGCCTTCGATTTCTTCCGCGTACGCGGGCATCTCGGCGCGCGTCCGACGGTAATAAATAGTCACGCTTGCGACGCCCTTTTGGCGGACCGCCACGCGTGCCGCGTCCACCGCGGAATTGCCGCCGCCGACGACGCCCACCCGACCGCGCGCCAAATTCTGACCCCGCAGGTTAAACGACTTTAAAAATTCTATGGAGGGATAAACGCCCTTCGCGTCCTCGCCCGGGACGTCGAGCCGCCGACTGCGGTGCGCGCCGGTGGCCAGGAAAATCGCCTCGAAGCCCTTCTCGAAGAGGCCGTCTATCGTTACGTCGCGGCCGAGCGCGGCGTCCAACTTGAGGGTTACCCTTTCGTCCAACAGCGCGTCGATTTCGTTTTCCAAAACATCGCGCGGGAGGCGATAGGCCGGGATGCCCGAGACCAACATCCCGCCCGGGCGGTCCGCCGCCTCGAATACGGTGACGCCGTAGCCGGCGAGCGAGAGGTAATGGGCGGCGGTAAGGCCGGCCGGGCCGGCGCCGATAATAGCCACGCGCTTGCCGCCGCCGTTATCCGCGCCGACGGGGACATAAGCCGCGGCGTCGACGCGGTCCGTAACAAAACGCTTCAAGGCGCGGATTGCAACGGCGGCCTCGCCCGTGATGCCGGCGCGGCACTTGTCCTCGCACGGGTGGTGGCAGACGCGCGCGCATACCGAGGGGAAGGGGTTGGCCTCGCGAATGACTCGATACGCGCCGTCGTAATCGCCCTTTTCCAAAAGCGCCACGTAGCGCCAGGCCTCGGTCCCGAGCGGGCAGGCCGCCCGGCACGGCGCGCCGACGAGGTCCCGGCATACGAACGCGTCGCATCTCTTGTCCAGGATATGTCGTTCGTATTCGTGCCGGAAATACCGCAGCGTGCTTAGCACCGGGTTGGGCGCCGTCTGGCCCAGGCCGCACATCGTCGTATCCGCGACGGCCAACGCCAGCTCCTCGAGCAACTCCAAGTGTTGCGGTGTCCCTTCGCCCCTCGTTATGTCGTCGAGGAGCTCGTACATCCGCTGCGTCCCTTTGCGACAGGTGAAGCACTTGCCGCAGGACTCGTCCTTGAGGAAGTTCATGAAGTACTTGGCGACGTCCACCATGCAGGTGTCCTCGTCCATGACGATCATGCCGCCCGAGCCCATGATCGAGCCGGCTTCGGCGAGGCTGTCGTAGTCGATGGCGAGGTCGAAGCGGGAGGCCGGGATGCAGCCGCCGGAGGGCCCGCCCGTCTGAACCGCCTTTATCCTACCGCGGCCGGACGGACCTCCCCCGATGTCGTAGACGATTTCGTCGACGGTTATTCCCATCGGGACCTCGACGAGGCCGGTATTTTTCACCTTGCCTACGAGGCTAAATATCTTGGTGCCGGTCGAGGTGGGGGTCCCGACTTTCGCGAACGCCGCGGCGCCTTCCCGGATAACGACCGGTACGTTGGCCCACGTCTCGACGTTGTTGATAACCGTCGGTTTGCCGTCGATACCCTTCCGGACCGGGTACGGCGGCCTTTGCCGCGGTTCGCCGATCTTCCCCTCGATGGACCTCATCAACGCGGTCTCCTCGCCGCACACGAAAGCGCCCGCGCCGCGGACGATCTCGACGTCGAAGGATAACCCCGTCCCCAGTATGTCCTCGCCCAAGAGGCCTAACTCGTGCGCCTGGCGGAGGGCGATGAGGAGGTGTTTGATCGCGAGCGGGTATTCGCTGCGGACGTAGACAAAGCCCTTGGCGGCACCGATGGCTATACCGCCGATCAACAGGCCCTCTATGATGGCGTGCGGGTTGCCCTCCAAAAGACTTCGGTCCATATAAGCGCCCGGGTCGCCCTCGTCGGCGTTGCAGACGACGTACTTTTGTACCCCCCTCTTGCCGGAGGCGCGTCCCAGCTCCCATTTTTTACCGGTCGGGAAGCCGGCGCCGCCGCGGCCGCGCAGGCCGGAGGCTTTGACTTCGTTTATTATCCACTCCGGGTCCGGATTCGCCAACACCTTCTCCAAAGCGGCGTATCCCCCCTGCTCGACGTAGTCGAAGATCCGGATGGGGTCGAGCTTCTGGTTGTTACCCAAAAGCGTCCGCGTCTGCTTCCCGAAGAAAGGGATGTCCCCTTGATGGTGGTAAGGTTTCAGTTCCCCGGGTTCCCGGTATATCAACTCCTCGTCGACTCGCCCGTCTAACGCGGCCTCGATTATACGGGATACATCCTCCATCCGGACCTGGGGGTACAGGTGCTCGCCGGGTTCCACGACGATGAAGGGGTCCATCTCGCAGAACCCTTGGCAGCCGGTGATGCGCAGTCGTACGCGTTCCTGCAGGCCTTGGTCCAGGATGTAGCGTTTGATTACGCGGATAACGTCGTTAGAACCGCTGGCCTGGCCACCCGTCCCCGCGCACACCACCAGCGTCAGCTCCTCGCCCCTCCCCGTTGCCTCGTCGTGGACGCGGCGCCTGAAGTCGATAAATTCGTCTACCGATAAAAGTTTCCTCATCTAAACATATCTCCTCGCGACCGCCGGGGCCCACGGTCACTCGACGGCCGAACCGCCCAGGTCCAGCATGTGCCCCCTGCACCCGCGGCGCGAACATATCTGCACGACGCCGCCGCCGCGAACGATCATCGGGACCATAGCCGCGCCGCATTCCGGACAGGCCGCGGCGCCCCGGAGTTCGGCGTGGCAGTGGGGGCAGAAGAAGTTGACCACCGCGTCCTTCGGGACCTCGTACTCGGACTCGACGTTGTAACTGCCGTAAAGGCTGGACAGCCTGAGCCAGCCGTGTTCGCGCCCGAAAGATACTGTAACCCGAATAGCCGGGTAGCCGTCGATGCTGAATCGAGGGTCCATTAAGCTATGGTTGCAGCGAGGACAGTTCACCTCGAGCGGGAATATGCGCCGGTCCGTTTCGACCTCGACCTTATCGAGGCCGGCAAGCGTTTCGGCCACTATATCCTTGACCTTGCCCGGGTTGACGTGCGGGAAATAGTGGCCGTCCACGACGACGACCGGCCCCAGCGCGCACGCCCCGAGGCAGTTCACCGTCTCGAGCGTAAACTCCCGGTCCGGCGTCGTATCGCCGGGCCGAACGCCCAGCTCGCGCGCCGCCTCCTTAGTTACGGAGGGGCCGCCGCGAACGTGGCACGCGGTCCCCAGGCAAACGGATACGAGGTGTTTCCCGCGAGGTTTAAGGCTGAAGGCGCGGTAGAAGGTGGCAACGGCGTAGACATCGACGAGCGAAGCGCCCGTACTTTCGGCCACGACTTCCAACGCGTGGGGCGGGAGATAACCGTATTTGGCTTGGATCTCCTCCAACATGGCGATTACCGCGCCGCGTCGGCCGCCGTGTCTCTCAACAACTTCCTGCAGCGTCGGCGTCTCGTAACTCTCGAAGAGGTCGCACTCCCAGATTACTACCCCCACGTCCTTTAAGCGGTACGCGCACTTAGGGGCGTGAATGCACGACGCACAAATCCCGCGGTACGCGCCGAACGCCGCGGGCCCGGACGCCTTCGCCGCTCCCGGCCTTTTTTCTTCCGCTTTCTCGCGTCCCATCTTTCCTCCTGGTTACCGCGACCTAACGCCTCGCGGAGAGGACGCCTTCGGCGACGTATCGTTGGCCGTTACTCGTATTCCTCGCAGTGCCATACGCCCCCCGCCGGCCGCGGAAAAGTGCAATCGTCGCGCCGCTCGCAGTTCTTACACAGGCCCTGATATTCGACCGCGTCGAACTCGGGCCGGAGCGATTTGCGCGGAGCGGGCACGACCTCCGAAAGGCCGCCGTTTATCTGTTTCCCACTCAGAGGAACGTAATCGTCGTAATTTTCGCACTCCCAAATCGCCAGGCCGGGATTACGGATCCTATGGGCGCAATCGGGAGCGTAATTGCAGGTAGAGCATATTCCCTGGTATTCGTACTGGACCTCGGCCCCAACCTGCTTCCCAATTCCGCCCGACGCTTTTCGTTTGGTGCGAGCCATCTCTTCCTCCTTCGTCGTACTCGTACGTCCGGTCGGCACGTTCTCCTATAATTATAAAGTGCAAAATCCGTGCCAATTTTCACAAAGTAGATCCCCGCAAAACCCCCGGGGAGCGTAACCTTTGCAAAATGAACGCTTTAGGTATGATAACGCCCGAAGCGGAAAGGCGGCCTATTCCGGCCGCCGCCCCATAAAAAGGCCTACTGAACCGAGTAATTTAGGGACACCGCGTAATTTTTACCCGGTTAATTTCAACCTTCATCGCCACCCCCCGTGGACCCCTTGAGCTTTTTGGCCAGCGTTTTCCGGTTTATCCCGAGGATCTTGGCGGCCTCCGTCTTGTTGCCGCGGACCGAGGCGAGAACGTTTTGGACGTACTCCACCTCTACTTCAGCCAACGTTCTGGTGAGGTTGGCCTCCCTCATGGCCCGGTGCCGCATCAGCGCCGGGAGGTCGGGAACGTCGATGACCTCCTTCTCCGTCATGGTAACGATGCGCTGGATTACGTTCTCCAACTCGCGGACGTTGCCGGGCCAGTTATACTCGCGGAAAACTTGTATCACTTTGTCGGAAAGGTGGGGGGCCTTTTTGCCCAAATCCCTCGAGTACTTACTAACGAAAACGTTCGTCAGGATGAGGATGTCGTCGCCCCGTTCGCGCAGAGGCGGGATGTCGATCGTGATGACGGCGAGGCGATAGTAGAGGTCTTCGCGGAACGAATTTTTCTCCACCAGGCTCCACAGGTCTTTATTGGTCGCCGCGGTAACGCGCACGTCCGCTTTCTGCGGCCGGCGCGACCCGACCATATAGAATTCCTTGTCTTGGAGGACGCGCAGCAGTTTAACCTGCATCGCCAAGCTGGTACCGCTGATCTCGTCCAGGAATATGGAGCCGCCGTCGGCCGTTTGGAAGAAGCCGGCCCGGGTTTCCAACGCGCCGGTAAAAGCCCCCTTAACGTGGCCGAAGAGCTCGCTCTCGAGCAGCTCCTCCGGCACGGCGCCGCAATTTACCGGCACGAAGGGCGCCGCGGCCCGGGGGCTCGCGTAATGGATCGCCCGGGCGGCCAACTCTTTCCCGGTGCCGCTCTCCCCCGTGATGAGCACCGTCGCGTTCGTCGCCGCGGCTTTCTCGATATCCCGGAATACCCTCCGCATGACCTCCGATTCGGCGACCAGGCCGTAGCGAGAATAGTCGCCCGCGGCGGGTAGACGTTCGGCCGCCCGCCGCGCCTGCAACTTCTCGAGTACCCGCCGCACCGCGGTGAATAGTTCCTCGTCCGTGAACGGCTTAGCCAAGTACTCCTCCGCCCCCGTCTTGACCGCCTCCACCGCGTCCGGGACCGACGCGTACCCGGTTATCACCACTACCTCCGTATCGGCCAGGTTCTCGCGGACGTAACGGATAAGCTCCAACCCGCTCACGTGGGGCATCTTCATGTCGGTTATGACGACGTCCACCGGCGTTTCGTCGAGCAGTTTAATGGCCTCGGGAGCCCCGGGCGCGGTGAACACGACGTACCCCCGCGCTCCCAACTTCCGTTGGAGCGCCTCCAATATCTCCGGCACGTCGTCGACGACCAGGAGCCTTCCTCTATCCTCTGCCGCCGTCGACACCCTCCTTTTCGCCGCGCGGGCGAAGCGGGAGCTTTACCTCGAGCCGCGAACCTCGCCCCGGCACGCTCTCCACGCCGACGGACCCGCCGTGCGCCGTCACTATCCCGTGGACGACCGCCAGCCCCAAGCCGGTCCCCTGGCCTACGTCTTTCGTCGTGAAGAACGGCAAGAACATGCCCCGTTTCACGTCCTCCGTCATGCCGACGCCGGTATCCGCCACAACCAGATAAACGTACTCGTCGTCGGCCCGCGTGCCCACCGTCAGCGTCCCGCCCTCCGGCATCGCCTGGACGGCGTTGACGACGAGGTTGACGACGACCTGGTGAAGCTGGCCCGCGTCCGCGGTGAGCCGCGGCAGGTCCGGCGCAAGGTCCCGTACGCATTCGATATTTTCTTTGCCGAACCGCGACTCGAGCAGCGAGATTGCCTCGGAGGCGATGTCGCTCAAGTTAACCTCACTTTTTATGGTCGGCATCTGCCGCGCGAAAATGAGGAGCTTCTTAACGGTCTCGCGGGCGCGGAGCGAGGCGGATAAAATCTTTTCGACGTCCCGAGCCGTCTGCTCCGGTACGTCGCCGCTCTCCTTGACGAGCTGGGAGAAGGCCAAGATTATCTCCAGCGGGTCGTTGAGCTCGTGGGCCACCCCCGCGGCGAGTTGACCTATTGTGGCCAAGCGGTCCGCGTGCCGTAGTTGCTCCTGGAGCCTGGCGCGCTCCTCCTCCGCCAAGCGGTTTTCGATAACCAAACCGATCTGGCGGGCGATCGCGTCGATAAGGCTCTGTTCCTCGCGCAGGAAGACGCCGGGTTCGTAGTCGAGTTTGGCCTCTTTATACTGTACCTCTACCACCCCCCGTTTTTCGTCTTGAACGAGAACGTCCGCCGATAACTTGTACGGCGTATCCTCCATCTCCTCGGTCGCGTAAACGACGCCGTCTATCACGATTTTCCCTGCCGTAATATTCGGGTATTGCATGGCCGGCGGTAAGTACCGGACGATGCCTTGGAACAACTCCCGGGTCGATATCCCCGGGCGCGAGGCTAACTCGGCGATGCCGCATAGACACGTCATCTCCTTGACGCGCTCGCGTAGCTTCCAATGGGTGCGGCGGTCGGCGATCGCGACGCCGACGTTCTGCGCCACCCCCTCGTAGAACTCCGCCTCCGCTCGGCCGAAGAAATCCTTACGCCGCGATTTGAGGAGGAATAAGCCGACGTCTTCTTCCCCCACCGCGAAGGGAGCCACGACCAACGATTCGTAATCGCCGTCGACGCGGTAGGCCGCCGCCGAGGTTTCGCCGTCCGCAGAAGACCCTTTTATCGACGTTTCGCGCGCCCGGCCGGTCCAGAACGTGCCCCTCTCCGTGAAGCAAGGCTGGCCGGCCTCGACCCGGCCGCGTAGAAGGTCCCGGCATAACCTCTCGGCGGGCGCGTCGTCGTCGCTGCACGGGAGGAACTTGCCATCCCCGCCGGCGATGCCGTCGATAATGCCAAATCGGAAATTCCGGCTCGCCTTGCCGGTCATCTCCGCGAAGTAACAGAAATCGCCGTCGCGCAGCCGGAACTCGACGGCGTCGCAACTCGAGAATTCTAGTAGTAACGAAAACACCTCCCGAAGAAACTCGCCCCGCGGCATGCCGCGGTTCCCCAAACGTAAGATCAATTGGGACAGCTCGTAATAGTCCTCAATCAATACGCGGCTACGCGCCAGCCGGGAAGGCCCCGCGTTCGACATACTCGCCATATAGTCTCGCCGCCTTGGTCTTAAGAAAAGGGCGCGAGGCAGCAAGTCAAAATTAAAAAACTGGCGACTAAATGTCAAGTATTCTTCTCCCTCCAACCGACCTGTGCGAAAACCCGCCGCCCGAGTTTCTACGTATGGACCTTTCAAAATATTCAGTACGCGGCCCGTTCTCGGCAGCCCCCGTTTACCTACGACCGACGTCGCGGTCGAACCGACCGACGACGCCGACGAGGCTGTATTTAATAAGGGGGGGGGCGAACCTTTTTTACCGTAAAACGCGTCGCGTAATTCGCCATTTGCCGCCCGGCCCTATTTGCAAGGTACGCCAACCTTCGCGGCGGCGCTCGGCTCGTCAATCGCGCCCGTCCCCCGCAACCGCCGCCGCCCTTGACAACCCCCTTCTAAACGGTTAAACTATGCGGCGCTCGAGCCGAGGTGGCGGAACCGGCAGACGCAGCGGACTTAAAATCCGCTGGCAGCTATATATTGGCTTTTAACGGATATCGACGGTAAGCGCGTAATATCTTAAAATATAAGGTAGTTACCCGAACACCCGGATGCTGGATAATGACCGTTATTGGGGAACGTTCGCGGTAAATCTGACACAAAATTAACACAAAAACCGCCCGGCGAGATGCCGGGCGATTTTATAAAGTGTAAAACGAAAATATTAGGTCACCTAAACAACGCCTTCACGCGGCCGAGGGAGGTAGGTACGACGGTTACGTTCACCCATTTGAAATACTGAACCCGGTCGTTTGACCTGTCGCCGACATAGACCCGGTTCCCGTCGGCCGCGACCGCGATGCCGTACGGCGCGTTGAATCGGCCTTCGCCCGAGCCCAGCTCGCCCCACTTCCCCAGAAACGAGCCGGTGGCGGTGAAGTACTGGATGCGGTTGTTGTCGGTATCGGTGACGTAGACGTGGCCGTTCGGGGCGACCGCGACGTTCTCCGGCCATTTAAATTGACCGTTGCCGGAGCCCCGGGAGCCCCACTTGCCCAGGAAGCTACCACTCGAGGTGAAGTATTGGATGCGATTATTAAGGCAGTCGGTAACGTAGACGTGGTCGTCCGGGGTGACCGCGACGCCGGTCGGGCAATTGAATTGGCCGTCGCCGGTACCGCTCGAGCCCCACTTCCCGAGGTATGAGCCGGTGGTGGTGAAGTATTGGATGCGGTGGTTGCTGGTGTCGGCGACGTAGACATCCCCGCCCGGGGCGACGGCCACGCCGTGTGGCCCGCGAAATTGGCCGTTGCCGGTGCCGCTCGAGCCCCACTTACCGAGAAAAGACCCAACCGGGGTAAAGTATTGAACGCGGTGATTGCCGGCGTCGGTAACGTACCAATTCCGGTTGGGGGCGAACGCTATATCGTAAGGCCCGTGGAACTGGCCGTTGCCGGTCCCGCTCGAGCCCCACTTCCCGAGGTACGAGCCGGTGGCGGTGAAGTATTGGATGCGGTCGTTGAAGGTATCGGCGACGTAGACGTGGCCGTTCGGCGTGACCGCGACGCCTTGCGGCGAACGGAATTCGCCGTTGCCCTTACCTCTCCATCCCCATTTACCTTCGTAGACCCAGTCGCCGGAGACGACGCCGGCGGCTATCGGCCAGGCGGCGCCGAGTAGAATTAACCTTTTACTGAGGTGCCTCCTGCGCTAGACGGTTAACGGACAATTCTATGCGGGGAGTATAACAAGCTCCCCGAAAGGCGTCAAACAAGTTTTTGCCGGGAACAGCCGGATTAGAAGTCCTAATCCGGTTTCGGGCCCGGCAACCGGAGGACGTAGTCCAGCACGGCCAGTAACTCGGGCGGGCGGGCAGGCCGGAGGCGCGGCGTCCAATCTTCTTATAATATAATTTGAGTAAAGAGGCGCGTCGAGAGGAAAGCCATTCCGGGAAGCGTTTGGTAAATAAAAAGGCCCCCCGGGCGGGCGGCTCGGTCTTTAGTATGGACGGGGTCATTTAAAAAGGGCCTTCACGCGGCCGAGGGACGCGGGTTCCACCGCGGGGTCGGACCAGCGGAAGTATTGGACGCGGTGGTTAAACAAGTCGGCGACGTAAAGGCGTTTACCGTCGGCGGTCGAAGTTAAGCCCTGGGGCGTGTTGAACTCGCCGGCGCCCCCGCCATACCGGCCCCAGGCTTGGAGAAACGACCCGGCCGCGGTGAAACACTGGATACGGTGGTTCGCCGTGTCGGACACGAAAAGGTAACCCGTCGCCCGGTCGACGGCGAGGCCGCGCGGTTCTTTGAATTGGCCGGGGGCCGTGCCGTACGAACCCCACTTGCCGAGAAAGGACCCGGTCGCGGTGAAGTGCTGGAGGCGGTGGTTGAAGGTGTCGGCGACGTAAACCTGCCCGCCCGCGGTAAACGCCACGCCGAAGGGCGTATTAAACTCGCCGTTGCCGGTCCCGGCCGCACCCCACTTGCCGAGGAACGAACCGCTGGAGGTGAAATACTGAATGCGGTTGTTGTTCGAGTCCGCCACGTACACGTTGCCGTTGGCGGCCACGGCCATGCCGCGCGGCTGGTTGAACTGGCCGTTGCCGCCGCCGTTCCCGCCCCAGCTACCGAGCATGCTGCCGGCGGAGGTGAAGCGGAAAATCCGGCCGGCGTAATAGTCGCCGACGTAGACGACGTCGGCCGGCGTGATCGCAATCCCGTACACGCTACTAAACGTGGCGGACGAACCCCACGCGCCGAGGAAGGACCCGGTGGAGGTGAAGTACTGGACGCGGCGGTTGCCGTAATCGCCGACGTAGACCCAGCCCCCGGACCCTACGGCGACGCCGGTCGCGCAGTTAAACTGGCCATGGCCGGAGCCGAAGGAGCCCCACTGGCCTTCGTAGACCCACTCGCCCCAAGCGCAAAAGGCCGCCAGCGCCGTCAACGCCGCGGTCGCGGTAATCGCGTGCTTATTCATATCCCATACCTCCTCGGGTTATTACCCCTTACGTTTGACTTTACCACAAAACGCCGCCCGATGCTAATCGAAAAGGGCCGACCTGGGGACCGGCCTTTCATACAAAGGGCCTGAGCCCCTCGTCTCCCCTGATTACCGGAACAACGCCTTCACGCGGCCTAACGAAGCGGGCACGACGCCGACGTATCGGTCGTAGAAATATTGGACGCGGTGGTTTTGGGTATCGCTGACGTAGACGTACGCGCCGTTCGGCGCAAACGCGATGCCTTGGGGATAGTTGAATTGGCCGTTGCCGGAGCCGGACGAACCCCACTTACCTAAAAAGCTTCCGCTAGAGGTGAAGTATTGTATGCGGTGGTTGCCGGTATCGGCCACGTAGACGTAGCCGCTAGCGGGCGCAACGGCTATGCCATAGGGAGAAATGAACTCGCCGTCGCGGGAGCCGTAGTAACCCCACTTACCCAGGAAGCTACCCGCCGAGGTGAAGTATTGGACGCGGAAGGTTCCGGCATCGACTACGTACACGTTGCCGCTGGCCGGCGCGACGGCTACGCCCGTGATAGCCCTAAATTGGCCGTTTCCCCAGCCATACGAACCCCACTTACCTAAAAAGCTTCCGCTAGAGGTGAAGTATTGGATGCGGTCGGTATCACCTACGTAGACGTACGCGCCGTTCGCCGTAACAGCGACGCTTTCGGGAAAGTTGAATTGGCCGTTGCCGGAGCCGCGCGAACCCCACTTGCCTAGGAAGCTACCCGTCGAAGTGAAGTATTGGATGCGGTAGTTGGAGGTATCGGCCACGTAGACGTAGCCGCTACCGGGCGCACCCGCGACGCCTCGGGGACCGAGGAACTGGCCGTTGCCGGAACCGCGCGAGCCCCACTTGCCCAGAAAGCTACCCGTCGAGGTGAAGTATTGGATGCGGTGGTTACCAACATCGGAGACGTAAACGTTACCGCTGGGCGTAACGTCGGCTTCACTGGGGAAACTAAATTGGCCGTCACCGGTACCTGAAGAGCCCCACTTGCCCGCGTACCCGTACGCCGCTCCGGCGGCGCTGGCGACGAAACACGCCGCTATAACCAAAACCTTTTTCATCGTTCGAGCTCCTGTATTGTAATGAGGTCTTTGAAATAGGTCCTTTGGGTTAAATGTAAAAAACGCCAGTCCGGCCCTCATCCGGAAACGGGTAGTATTTCGTGACGCGCCGCGCGCCGGCGGTGCAGCGCGTACGTGTTAAACTCTTGACCTCCAAACCGGGGCGGATCTCACCTCGTTACCTAATCCGCCCGTCAACGTCATAACTGTCCCTCGCCCAACTATATATATAAAAGCCGACCTTAACAAGAGGGAAAAACTCCGCGCCGCCCGGGCGTTAGGGGGAAAGGGGACGCGGGCCCTTCGAATCGGGCCGCACGGCCGTGCGCCGCGACGCGCTACGTGTCTACAAAAAACATAAGGCGGGCCCACCTAACGGTACGCCCTACGAAACCGGCGCCCGTATCCCCTACTTAAAAAGCGCCTTCACGCGGCCGAGGGAGGTCGGCGCGACGGCGGCGGTCGTATCGCGGAAGTATTGCACGCGGTAGTTCGAGTTGTCGGCGACGTAGAGCCTACTGCCCGCGGCGTTGATGGCGACGGCCACAGGTCTATTGAACTGCCCGGAAGCGCTACCTTGAGAGCCCCATTTTCCGAGGAAGGACCCGGCGGCGGTGAAGTATTGGATGCGATAGTTGTTGGCGTCGGCGACGAAGACGTAGCCGTTGGGGGCCACGGCGATATCGAACGGGGCGAAGAACTGACCGTTGCCGGAACCGCGCGAACCCCATTGCCCGATGTAAGAACCCGTCCCGCTATAGTATCGGACGCGGTGGTTGTCAGTGTCGGCGACGTAGACGCGGCCGTCCGGCGCCACGTCCAAACCGCACGGGCCGCCGACCCCGCCCCATCTACCGACATAAGAACCCGTCGCGGTGAAATATTGGACGCGGTTGTTCCCCGTGTCGGCCACGTAGACGCGGCTCCCGGCCGCGTTCAAGGCGACGCCCCGAGGGTTCCTAAACTGGCCGTTCCCGGCGCCAAGCGAACCCCACTTGCCGAGATAAGAACCCGTCGCCGTGAAACGTTGTATGCGGTGGTTGTTCCTATCGGCGACGTATACGTTGCCGTTGGGCGCGACGTCGACGCCGGTGGGCTGCCTAAACTGGCCGTCGCCGCCACCGCCCGAGCCCCATCTACCTTCGTAGGAGCCGGTCGCGGTAAAGTATTGAATCCGGTTGACCGTGCTATCGGAAACGTAGACGCGGCCGCCCGAGTTCACGGCGATACCTTCAGGCAATCTGAACTGGCCATTGCCGGAGCCGTAAACCCCCCACATACCTTTAAAGACCCACGCCGCGCCGGCGCCGGCCGCGCCCAACGCCAGCGCAAACGCCAGGATAATGCTGATGCGTTTCATTTATTAGAACCTCCTTCGGAAACGTGCCCGGTTACGTATACCTTCTCCTTTGTGAGCCATTTTGAAAAAACCCAGAACTTCTGTCAAGCGAAATCGCAATTGGCTCCAGAACCTTTAAGCGCGAGTCTGAAAGAGCGGCCTTCGCCCCCAACGCCGCGACGCCCTTGACAACCCCCTCTTTAACCGTTACACTATGCCCCGCCTCAAGGCCGAGGTGGCGGAACTGGCAGACGCAGCGGACTTAAAATCCGCTGGCCCTACTCGGGCCGTGCGGGTTCGAGCCCCGCCCTCGGCAACGCATTAAAAAAGGAGCCTCAGCGGCTCCTTTTTTATTTAAACTAAGTGCAACCTTATTTGCGGCCGCGGCCTTTGCCGCCGCCTGCCCCTTTGTCGGCGTCGTCATCGGCGCCCCCGCCTTTACCCGAGCCGCCGGCACCTTTGCCCTTTCCGCCGGCTCTTCCGGGGGCCACGCCCGCGCCCGGGGCCGCGCCCTCACCGGCGCCGGGGGCCACGTGCTCGCGCTCCCGCTCGCGTTTGCGTTCCGGCCCCTTGCCCTTAGCGGCCCGGTCGCGTTCCCGCTCGCGTTCGCGCTCCTTCTCACCCACGCCGGGTTTTTCGCCCTCGGTTATCGGGCGGGTCCCCCGGTCGCGCGCCCACTCCGGGTTCTTCCACCAGCCGTAATGGTGGCCCCTGCCCGGGTAACGCGGCGCACCCCCCGGTTCGCCAGGCTTGCCCGGTTCCGGCGGTATACCAGGTTCACCCGGTTCCGGCGGTACGTCAGGCTCGCCCGGTCCCGGCGGTACGTCAGGCTCGCCCGGTTCCGGCGGTACGCCGGGTTCGTCCGGCGCAGGAGCCGGCTCGCCCACGACGGGCGGCGGCGCCGGCTCGCCCACGACGGGCGGCGGCGCCGGCTCGGCCTCGCCCGGCGGCGCTCCTACCCTATCGTTGTAATCGGCCCAATCGCCGATCGCATCGTCTAGCGCCGCCGTCTTGGCGGCGTCACCCATCGGCGCGCCGGCGGCGAGCACTTTCGCAAGGGTGCCGGCCTTATCCCGGCCTTCGCCGGCCAGGCCGATAACGTCGTCGTAGGCCGCGTCCTTCGTATCGGCCCTCAACTTCCCGGCCTGTCCCGCCAGCGCGCCGAACTTCTCGGCGAACTTACCGACGGCTCCTTGCAACGCGCTCGGGTCCGTGTTGGAGAAATGGTGCCCATCCATGTAGGCGTTCAGCTCTTCCGTTATACCGGCGAGCTCGCCCCTAAGCTCCTCGGCGGACGGCCCCTCGGCCGCCTTTTGCCCGCACGCTACGAGCAACGCCCCCGCGCCGACCACGGCGATAGCCGCTAAGAATGTCTTCCCCATATCGTTCTCCTCCTATTCACGGCACCTCAGTCGTGTGCCTCGAGCCAATTATTGCCCACGCCGACGTGAACCTCGAGCGGGACGTCGAGCTTCAACACGCCGGTCATCTCTTCCTTAACCAAATCCTTAAGTTCGTCGACCCTTCCGCGCGCGACCTCGAACAGCAGCTCGTCGTGAATCGTTAAAAGCATCCACGCCTCGACGTCTTCCCCGCCGAGGCGGCGGCTTAGCGCCACCATCGCGAGTTTGAGGATATCCGCGGCGGACCCCTGGATGGGCATATTCACCGCGACGCGTTCCGCCGCGGCCCGGGCGCGGTTATCGTCCGATTCGATGTCGGGTAAATAACGGCGGCGGCCGAGGACCGTATGAACGTAACCTTGCCGGTGCGCGCGTTCTATCTGCTCGTCGATGAAGCGCCGGACGCCGGGGTAGCGCGTAAAATACTTCTCGATGTACGCTTCGGCCTCCTTGACGGAAAGGCCCGTCTCGCGGGCGAGGCGCCGCGGCCCCATCTTGTAAGCCAGGCCGAAGTTGATAGCCTTCGCGAGCGACCGCTGTTCGCGGCTCACTTCGCCGAACGCGACGTCGAACAACTCCGACGCCGTCGCGGCGTGAATGTCCTTGCCCGCGGCGAAGGCCGCGCGGAGGCCCGGGTCGTCGGCCACGTGGGCCAGTATCCTGAGTTCAACCTGGGCGTAATCGGCCGATAGAAAGACAAGCCCCTCGCCCGGTATGAAACCTTTACGGATCTCGGCGCCGAGGTCCGTGCGGATGGGGATGTTCTGGAGGTTCGGGTCGGCGGAGCTTAGGCGCCCGGTCGCCGTCGCCGCCTGGTTGAACGTCGTGTGGACGCGGCCGTTCTCGTCCGCGAGCGTCGGCAGGACGTCGACGTACGTGTTCTTGAGCTTGGCCAGCTCGCGGTACGCCAAGATCTTGGCCGGCAGCGGGTGCTCCTCCGCCAGCGCCTCGAGCACGTCCGCGGCGGTGGAATAACCCGTCTTCGTCTTACGCTTGGGCTTCAGGCCAAGTTTATCAAAGAGAATTTCGCGTAGCTGTATCGGCGAGTTCGGGTTAAACTCGCCACCCGCGAGCTCGTAAAGTTCAACCTCAGCCCGCCGCAAATGTTTCTCAAAACTTTTAGCCAACTTCGAGAAATGGCCCCGGTCAATCCTCACGCCCCGCTCTTCCAAGGCCGCGAGGACCGGCGCGAGCGGCACCTCGAGGTCTCGGTACAGCTCCCCCATTTCCTGCTGCTCTACGAGGCGGCTCGTGACCCCGGCCAGCCGCGCTACGGCCTGCGCCCGGGCCGCGGCCAGGTCGCGCGCCCCCTCGTCAAACGCCAGTTCCCCTTCCTCGGTTTCCGCGGGGAGTTGAACCTTCAAATATTCGTACGCGAGGTCCGCGAGGCGGTAGTTCACCCGCTCGGGGTTGAGTAGGTACGCGGCGAGCATCGTGTCGCCGTCGAACTTGACGCCCGGGCCGAGGATATGGACGAGCCTCTTGGTATCGTGGCCCGCGAGCGGCAAGTTGGACTCCTCGTAAATCTTCCTCAGCTTACCCTCCGCGTCGGCCGGCGGGCCGTCGAGACAGGTCACCTTGCCCGCCCCCGACGCGACCGCCAACCCCGCGAATTCGCCGCGCCGGTAAACCGGTTCGACGCCGAGCCATTCCTCGCCCGACTCGTCCGCCGCGTGCGCAAACTCCTCCGCGGGAATCAGGTCCGGCGTCAACTCGTCCGCGGGCGGCGCCGCCAATCCCACCTCCTCCTCCAGCGTCTTGAGCTCATATTCCTTAAAAAAGGAGCGTAGTGCTTTCTCGTCGCGGCCCCGAGGCTCGAGCGCCGCGGCGTCCAGGCCCAGCTCGAGGTCGTCCTTGAGGGCGACCAGCTTTAGCGAAAGCTCGGCCGACGCGCGGCCCTTTTCCAAAGCGGCTCGAGCCCGCGCCGGCTCGAGCTCGCCGACGTGGGCGAAAACTCCCTCGAGCGAGCCGTACCTCTCGAGCAACGCCCGGGCCGTCTTCTCGCCTATGCCCGCGACGCCGGGGACGTTGTCCACGCTGTCGCCCTCGAGCGCCAACAGGTCCGGCACCGCCGCGGGCGCTACGCCCATCTTCGCCGCCACCGCGTCCTCGTCCATCTCCTCGATGTCGGAGACGCCGGTCTTGGGGGCCAGCATCTTCACACCCCGGCCCACGAGCGCCATCAAGTCCTTATCGCCGGAAAGTATGAGGACCTCGTCGAAGGGGCCCGCGCCGCCCCGCGCGAGCGTCGCGACGACGTCGTCCGCCTCCATCCCCTCCTTTTCTATTACCGCCAGGCCCAACAGGCGGGCGAACTCCTTGACGGGCTCGAGCTGGGCGACGAGGTCCTCCGGCGGCGCCTTGCGCGTCGCCTTGTACTCCGGATATATTTCCTCGCGGAAGGAGGGCCCGCCGCCCTCGAGCGCGACGGCGACGTGCGTCGGCTCGTAATCGACGACGGCCTTCAAGAGCATCCGCGCGAAGCCGAAGATGGCGGAGGTATTGCGGCCGTCCGTAGTGCGGAGGGGCCTCGAAATCAGCGCGTAATACGCGCGAAAGACCAAGTTCATCGCGTCGACGACGAGGAGGCGGCGACGTTTTTTCATAGGTAAAGGATAAACGAAACGGCTACGTTAGTCAAGGTCGAACGAGCGCGTAATTTCCCCTTGCGCGATTCCCCGTATATGTTAATTTATCATATCCGTCGAAAAGGCTACCGGCGGCGGCCAAGGAGCGGTTTATGGAAAAATGCCCCCGCGAACTTCGAATCGACGTCGACCTCGTGCGGCCGGTACTGGAGCGGTTCGTCCGCCGCGAGCTCGAGAAGGCCGGCCTTAAAGGCGTCGTACTGGGGTTATCAGGGGGCGTGGATTCGGCGACCGCGGCCTGCCTGGCCGCCGCGGCCCTCGGACCCGAAAACGTCACCGGCCTATGGCTCCCCTACCACGACCAAAGCGACCGAAACGACGCGCAGGCCGTCGTCGAGCGGTTCGGCATCAAAATTAAAGATATATCGATCGCGCCGATGGTGGACGCGTACCTGGCGCAGGCGGGGAAGATGGACGAGGTACGGCGCGGCAACGTCTGCGCTCGCGCGCGCATGCTCGTGCTGATGGACGAGTCCAAGGTGGCGCGAGCGTTGGTGATGGGGTCCGGCAACAAGACCGAGCTCCTCCTCGGCTACTTCACGCTCTTCGGCGACGCCGCCTGCTCCATCGCGCCGCTGGCGGATTTATATAAAGGGCAAGTATACCTCTTGGCGGAGGCGCTGGGCGTCCCGCCGCAGATAATCGAGAAGACGCCCTCCGCGGGCCTTTGGCCCGGGCAGACGGACGAGGGCGAGATGGGCATCTCCTACTTCCAGGTCGACCGGTACCTATACTACCTCGTCGAGAAGGGCGAGTCGCCCACCAAGCTTTTGGAACGCGGCTTCGACGCCGACTTTCAGCGGCACGTCGTCGGCCTGATAAACCGCAACCTCTTCAAGCGCCAGGTACCGATTATCGCCCACATCACGGGGAGGACGATAACCAAGCCGCTCGAGCTGCCGCAAGTCTTTTAACGTGCCATGACAGGTAAACTCATCCTGGTCGCGACGCCCATCGGCAACCTGGGCGACGTCAGCGCCCGGGCGCGGGAAGTTCTCGCCTCGGCCGACGTCGTCGCCTGCGAGGATACCCGGCGGACCGCGAAGCTCTTGGCCTCGTTGGGGCTCGAGAAGAGCCTCCTGATTTACGCGGACCACAACGAGGCCGCCGCCGCGACCAAACTGCTCCGGCGCCTCAAACGCGGCGAAACGGTCGCCGTCGTGACGGACGGGGGGACGCCGCTCCTCGCGGACCCGGGATACGTAATCCTGCAAAAAGCGCTCGCGGCCGGCGCCGAGATAGACGTCGTTCCAGGGCCGTCGGCGGTGCACGCCGCGCTCGCGCTGAGCGGCCTTCCCCCCTACCCCTACACCTTCATCGGCTATCTACCGCGGCGCCGCGTCGAGCGTCGGACCTTTCTCGAGCGGTACAAAACGCTGGCGACGACCGTCGTCCTGTTCGCGACGCCCCACCGCCTCGCGGCTGAGCTCGACGACATCCTGGAGGTATGGGGCGAGCGCGACGCCGCGTTGGCGCGGGAGTTGACGAAGGCCCACCAGGAAATAATCCGGGGGACGTTGGGGACGATAATCGCGGCCGCCCGCTCGCGAAGGCCAAAAGGCGAGATGACGTTGGTAGTTGCAGGCGCGGTAGGGGTCGAGCCGGACCGCGAGGCGGCGGTCAAACTCGCGCGCGAGCTTACGGCGGAGGGTTTGTCGGCGGCGCGGGCGGCGGCAATAGCGGCGCGTACTTTCAAAGTACCGAAGCACGGGGTATACGGCCGGTTGGTAGCTGGACGCCGCGTTTAATCGTTTGAGGTTGAAACAAAGGTTTTCGTATGTTAGACTTAAACTCTTTAGAATTTGCCGAAGACAGGCGGCTATATGCACCTAATGTTCTGGTTCGAACGGTTCGGGCGTATTATAATATATTTGCTCGACGACATCGGCGGCACGACCATATTATTCGGCAAAGCCGCCTACTACGCATTTGTCGGGCCTTTCAAACCGCGCCGTATCTTCGAGCAGATGGTCCGAATCGGCGTCGACTCCGTGCCGGTAGTACTGTTGACGGCCGTCTTTACGGGCATGGTACTCGCGCTCCAGGCCACGTATCAGATAGCCAAATTCGGCGCGGACATCTACATCGGCGGCATCGTCGGCATATCGATGACGCGCGAACTCGGCCCGGTGCTTACGGGGCTTATGGTCTCAGGGCGCGTAGGAGCCGCCATCGCCGCGGAAATCGGGACCATGAAAGTTACGGAACAGGTCGACGCCCTCGAGACGCTCGCGACCAACCCGATCCAATACCTCGTCACGCCGCGCGTCGTCGCCGCCATCATCATGCTCCCCACCCTCACGGCCTTGGCGGATTTCGTCGGCATCGGCGGCGGCTACGCCATCTCGACGACGACGCTGGGCATAAACCCGGGCGTTTATATAGAAAAGATGAACCAACTCGTTCAGGTTAGCGATATCTTAATCGGCCTTTTGAAAACCGGCGTTTTCGGAATAATCATCGCCACCGTCGGCTGCAACCAGGGCTTTAAGGCCGCGGGCGGCGCGGAGGGCGTAGGCCGCGCGACCACCATATCGGTCGTAACGTCGTGCATACTCATCCTGTTGTCCGACGTGTTCCTAACCGGCCTTTTCGTGGGCGGCCACTATTAAAATAAAAACATCAACGGCAACTCGATAACTTGTTTGATTATCCGCCTCTCGTCGCTCGGCGACGTATTGCTGACGTTTCCCGCGCTCGGGCCGGTAGCCGCGGCGACGGGCGCCACGCTCGCGTTCCTTACGCGCGAGGAATGGGCGCGGCTCGTCCGGCGCCACCCTTCGGTAGACGCGGTCATCACGCTACCGCCCCGGGGGCAAAAGGCCGAGCACGCGGTAAGCGAGCTAATAAGATATCTGAGCGATGAGGTAAAACCGGAGATAATTTTAGATTGGCACGGCGTCCCGCTTTCGCGCTATATTGTTACGCACGTGCCGGCCTACGAAAAAATCAGGTACGAGAAATACGGCGTGCGTCGGTGGTTGTTGGCCGCTTCCGGCTTCGACTTATTGCCGCGGCCGACCAAACTGATACCGGAGCTTTACGCGAAGGCGGCGGCGAAATGGGGGGTAAAAGGGCCGGACTGGTCGTTCCGGGTAGCGGAAGACGAAGCGGTCGCGGGAAGGCTACGGCGCGATTACGGCCTCGCCGCGGGCATGGTCGCGCTCGCGCCGGGCGCACGCCACGCCGCAAAAGCCTGGCCGGCCGCGCGCTGGGCGGCCTTGGCGCAAGGCTTGGCCTCCGCGGGCCACAGCCTACTGCTTCTAGGCGACGAAGCCGAGCGGGCCCTTTGCGAGGAGGTGGCCGCTGGCGTAGAAGGCGCCGTCAACCTCGCCGCGCGCGTGGCCGTCGACGAGGTACCCGAGGCGCTGAGGGGCGCCGCGCTGCTCGTAAGTAACGACTCGGCGCTGAACCACCTCGCGCCCTTAGTCGATGTGCCGTGCCTGGCGCTCTTTGGGCCTACGTCGCCGCGGTTCGGCTTTGCGCCCTGGGGCCCGCGCGACCGCACGATCTACCTGGCCCTTCCGTGCAGCCCGTGCAGCAAACACGGCCGTCGCGCTTGTTGGCGGGCGAGGCGCTATTGCATGGAGGATATTGAACCGGCGCAAGTCGCGGCCGCGGCGCGCGATATGCTGGGGGAGGCGTGACCGCGGGCCCGCGCGTGCTTGTTATCCAGACGGCGTTCCTGGGTGACGTCGTTCTGACCACGCCGCTATTCCGCGCGTTGAAAGAACGCTGGCCTGCCTCGCACGTCGCCGCGCTCGTGATCCCGGAAACGGCGCCGATACTGGAGCGGCTGCGGTGGTTGGACGAAATTATAATTCACGACAAACGCGCCGGAGGCCTCCGGGAGCTCGTCCGCGTAACGCGGGAGGTGGGGGCTAAAAAGTTCGACGTCGTCGTCTCGCCGCACCGCTCGGCGCGCTCGAGCGTCATCGCCCGCCTCTCTCTTGCGCCGCGGCGGCTCGGCTACCGCGAGAGCGCGTTATCGTTCCTTTACACGGAACGCGTCCCGCGCCCCGCGGAACGACACGAGACCGAGCGGATACTCGCGCTCGCGGAAGCAATAGGTATAACGGGCGCCGACGCGAAGCCGTCCCTGGCCCTTACCGCCGAAGAGCGGGAGGACGCGCGGAAGGCCGCGGGAGCGAAACCTTTCGCCGCAATCTCGCCGTCGTCCGTATGGCCGACGAAGCGTTGGAGGGCGGAGGGGTTCGCCGCGGTAGGCGACTACTTGGCGGCGCGCGGCTATGGCGTGGTAATAACGGGGGCGCCGGGCGAAGGGGACGAGGCGGCGGCCGTGGCCGCGGCTATGGCGGCGCCGGCCGTCAACGTCGCTGCGAAGACGACGGCGCGCGAGCTCGCGGCCCTCGTCGCGGAAACGGCGCTGTTGGTCGCCAACGACAGCGCGCCGGTTCACCTAGCCTCGGCCTTCGATACGCCGACCGTGGCGGTGTTCGGGGCAACCGTTCCCGCCCAGGGGTTCGGACCCTTGGCGAGCCGCGCCGCGGTAGCCGAAGTTCGGGGTCTGGGTTGCAGGCCTTGCGGCGCGCACGGCGGCCGGAAGTGCCCGGAAAAACATTTTAAGTGTATGAATGACCTTTCGCCGGCCGACGTCATAAGGGCCGTCGAGGCGACGCTGGCCTAAAGGCCGCCGGCCCGCGAGGAGGTTTGAATTGCCCAAAAGGACTTACCAACCGTCGCGGCGACGCCGGGGGCGCGTTCACGGCTTCCGGCGCCGGATGGCCAAGCCCGGCGGCCGTCGCGTCATTCGCCGACGCCGGGCCAAAAGGCGCAAACGCCTTACGGTATGAGAAGGCGTTGGCTGGCGGCCGCGAACGACGTTTCAAGCTCCCCCGCGCCGCGCGGATGCGGCGCCGGCGGGATTTCGCGCGTACGGTCCGCGAAGGTCGGGCCGCGGCGCGGGAGGCCTTCGTCATCCACTGCCTCTCGGTCCCTGGAGAAGGGAGGCTGTTGGGCGTAGTATGCGGGCGGCGCGTCGGCGGGGCCGTAATGCGGAACCGGGTGAAGCGGCGACTCCGCGAGATCTTCCGGACCCACCCGGAGTATTTCCGCGACGGCTTCTGGTTCGTCGCGGTGGCCAAGCCGGCGATAGTCGACAAAGACTTTCATGCGCTGCAGGGAGAAGTAACCGCGACCCTGGCCGGGCTGACCCGCGGCACTCATGAAAAAAATTCAGCAAGCGATTAAAGCTGTCGCGCAGGCGGTCATCGTCGGCGCAATCAGGGCGTACCAGTTTACGCTCGGGCCGCTCTTGCCTATGGCTTGCCGATTCGAACCGTCGTGTTCGCGTTACGCGCTCGAGGCGGTCCGAAAGTACGGGCCTTGGCGCGGTTCAGCGCTCGCGGTATTGCGGATCGTACGGTGCAACCCGTTGCACCCCGGCGGCTACGATCCCGTCCCCTAACACGAGCCGAGGTAACGTATGGCACTTACCGGTCAACAACGCATGATTCTCGCGCTCTTCGTCGCCGCGGCCGTAATGTTCGCGTACTCGGCCCTGTTCGGCCCGAAACGGGAAAGGGAACCGGAACCCCGCGAACGGCCCGCCCCGCCCGAAACGGCGCGCCCCGAGACCGCGGCTCCCGCGCCTCAACCCGAAAAGCCGCCACCTCCGCCGCCCGTCAAAGCGCCCGCGCGCGTAAAGACCGGCGCCCGCGCCGTCGTAACCACGCCCCTTTACGTCGCGACCTTCGAGGACGCGGGCCTCGTCGCCCTTCAACTCGCGCAGTACCCGCCCGACGAAGACCAACTTTTGTTCGCGCGCCTTAACGGAGAGGCGGCCCCGCCTTACCTACCCCTCGTAGGCGCGGGGGAAAGCGCCCGGTGGGAGGTTGACCGGCGTAAATTAAACGTCGGCCCGGGTGAGGCCGCCAAGCTCACGTTCAAGTTGACGGAAGAAGGCCGCACGCTCGCGAGGGCGGAGTACGTCTTCCGGGGTGACGACTACGGCGTCGCGGCCAACGTGCTCGCGGGTGACGAGGCGCAGCCCGTAACGCTCTCGTTGGGCTCCTTCGTCAAAGCGGAAGGCGACCCGAAAGACGTGCACGAAATATCCGTCGACGCGTTGGTCGACACCAAGAAAATTCGCGACAAGCTGGGGGGGAGAGACGAAATCAAGACCTACCGCGGCGACATACCCTGGGCGGCCCTGAGGAGCAAATACTTCATCCTCGCCGCCGTCGCGGCCCAAGGGGGCGAGCTGACCGTAACCCGCGCCAAGGACGAAACCATCGCCGCGACCTACTTCCTGAAGCGGGCCGGCGATTACGAAATCTACTTCGGCCCGAAGGGTTATAGCCGGTTGAAGGAATTCGACGTCGGCCTGGAACGCACCGTCGACCTCGGCTGGTCTATCATCGGCGTCATCGCCGCGGTGATGCTCCGATTGATGATCCTGCTCAACAAGGCGGTCTACAACTACGGCATAACTATCATCTTATTCTCGCTTATTATCAAGTTGCTTACTTATTGGCCCACCGCGGCGCAATTGAAATCCTCCCAGCGCATGCAGGAGATCCAACCCATCCTCAAACAGATTCGCGAAAAATACAAAGGCGACGCCCAGCGGATGAACGCCGAGATGATGGCGTTGTACAAGAAGTATAAAATCAATCCGCTCGGCGGCTGCTTCCCGCTGCTTCTCCAGATCCCGATCTTCTGGGGGATGTTCAACGCGCTGCGCAACGCCATCGAGCTCAAGGGCGCGCCGTTCCTTTTCTGGATAAGCGACCTCTCCCAACCGGACGTGCTCTTCAAGTTCCCGTTCACCATTCCCCTGGTTAACATCAGCTCGCTCAACGTCCTGCCCATTATAATGACCGTCGTCTGGTTGCTTCAAAACCGACTCATGATGCCCGGGAGGGGCGCCGTCAAATCCGAACAACAGAAGCTCATGGCCTGGCTGCCCGTGATCTTCGCCTTCATCTTTTATAATATGCCGTCGGGTCTGGTGCTATACTGGACCGTGAACCAATTGCTCACGATGGGGCAGATGTTCATAATGAGAAAGGCTTTGCGGCCGTTGGTGGTCAAGGACTAAATGCGTACCGTGGAGGTCGAAGGGAACTCGCGCGTAGACGCTACGCGGCGGGCGCTCGAGCTTTTGGGTGCGGACGTCGACGACGTCAAAGTCGAGGTCATCCGCGAGGAACCGCGCGGCCTTTTGAGTTTCCTGGGGTTCAAGCGCGTAACCGTCAGGGTCACCCTACTCGAGGAGAACATCCTCGAGGAGGGCGCGGAAATAATAAATAGGCTCGTATCGTTTCTGCCGGTTCCCGTCGAAGCCCGCGTCCGAATGTTCAAGAACACGGTACACCTCGAGCTCGCCGGCCGCGAGCTTCGCGAGTTCCAGAAGCAGGAGGACGTCGCCGACGCGCTCGGCCACGTGCTCGAGCTCATAATCAACCGCCGGGCGAAGAACAGGATAACGGTTAAACCTTCCTTCGCCGAGGACAAGGTATCGCGCGAAGAGGAATTGGCGGGGCTCGCGCGCGCCGCCGCCGACCGCGCCGCCTCGCGCCGCACGCAAGAGGCGCTGAGGCCGATGTCGCCCCGCGAACGCCGCATCGTCCACCTCACCCTCGAGCGTGACGACCGCGTCGTCACCGAAAGTTCGGGCAAAGGTCGCGGCCGCCACGTCGTCATATACCCGGCCCCGGCCAAGCGGGAACGACCCGCCGAATCGCCCGCCGGGGCAAAGGGCGAAGAACGCGCGCGGCCCCCGAGCAAAGCCGGCATACGACCGGGAAAGGCCGGCGCCAAACGCGGCAAAAGTCCGCGCCGTCGGCGCCGCGGCCGGCCCAAAGCCGGCGGCCCGGATAAAAAACAACCGCCCTCCTAACGGCCGGCGAGCCGATATTATGTAAAATCGTATCCCGCCGGCGACGGCGGGTTAACTTTCTAACGCCTAAAAAATGTTCCGCGACGGCGACACCATAGCCGCGGTGGCAACGCCCCCCGGCCGGGGCGCGCTGGCCATAATCCGCGTAAGCGGCCCGGCCACGCGCGAGATAAGCGAGAAGGTCTTCCGCGCCCAAGGGGCCGCGGCCCCGCGCGTCGCCCGCGTGGGCGACCTCGTTCACCCCGCGAGCGGCGACGTCGTCGACCGCGCCGTCCTCGTCCTCTACGCCGCCCCGCATTCGTACACCGGCGAGGACATGGCCGAGCTGACGACGCACGCCGGCCCGGCGGTCCTGGAGGCCGCGCTCGAGGCGCTGTACGCCGCCGGCGCCCGCGCCGCGGAGCCGGGCGAGTTCACCTGGCGCGCCGTCGGCAACGACAAGCTCGACTTGGCCGCGGCCCAAGCGGTCGCGGACCTGGCCGACGCGCGCACCGCCGAGGCTCGAGCCGACGCCCTCCGCCGCCTCGCCGGCGAACTTTCGGACAAAATCAACGGCCTGCGCGAACAGGTGCTCTCGGCCCGGGCGCAGGTCGAGGCCGCGCTGGAGTTCGAACAGGAGGTCTCGGCGGAAAAAGTCCTGGCGCTGGTCGCCGCCGCGGAGGCGGGCGCGCGAGAGCTCGTCGCCTCGAGCCGGGACCGCGCCGCGCTCGTCGAGGGCCTGACCGTCGCCATCGCGGGCCCGCGCAACGCCGGCAAGTCCACCCTCTTCAACCGCCTGTTGGGCGAGGAGCGCGCGATCGTGACGCCCGAGCCGGGGACGACGACGGACCGCATAGACGCGCCCTACATCACGTCGGGGGTCCTCTTCCGTTTGTCGGACGGCGCCGGCCTCGACGTAGACGGCGAGAACGTCGTCGAGCGCGAGGGCGTTCGGCGCGCCCGGGCGTACCTGGAGGAGGCCGCGCTCGTGATATGGCTCGACGACGGCTCGGCGCCCCCGCCCCCGGCGGAACCGCCCGTCGAACGGGAGAAACTGGTCGGCGTCATAAACAAGCGCGACCTGCCGCTGGCCTCGGGCTGGGAGGCCATACTCGAGGCGAAGGACAACCTTTGGCTCTCGGCCAAGACCGGCGAGGGCGTCGATAAGTTGGCGGAGGAGCTGGTCCGGCGGGCGACGACTCGAGGCGGCGAGGACGAACGGGCGCTGTCGCTCTCGGCTCGAGAGCGCCGGCTGTTGGAGGAGGCGGCCGACGCGCTGGCTCGAGCCGCCGAGCACGTACGCTCGCGCGGCGTCGAGGAGCTGGGCGCGGAGGAGCTGCGGCTGGCGTCGGAGGCGCTGGGCCGCATCGTCGGCGCCATTGACGTCGACGAAGTCT
Source organism: Candidatus Zixiibacteriota bacterium (assembly GCA_011773985.1). Classification (GTDB taxonomy): domain Bacteria; phylum RBG-13-66-14; class B26-G2; order WVWN01; family WVWN01; genus WVWN01. The sequence continues at coordinate 46,596 of WVWN01000024.1, forward strand.
ACGGCGAAATATTCAGCCGGTTCTGTATTGGGAAGTGAAGGAGGAGAAAAATGCCGGACCGAATAGTCTTTAATCTGAATTGGGATGAATTAGTTAATAACGTAAAAAAATATAACCGGGAACAAGAAGCTTACCTAAAAGGAGAATTCGAACTACGAGAACTATTAAACGAAGGACTAGATCAAGTTAACCTTTATAATTTTTTGGATAAATTAAACAAGTTTTGGGACGCAAGGGTTACTAAAAAAAATCTTGACCTTAACAAAATCGCCGAATATACTTCCCGGAACTTAAAAGATTTCAACCCGGATATATGGAAAACAGTACCCCGCTGCCCTTATAAAGGAATTTGCCCCGCCGTCGTCGCTCGTGGTGAAAAATTATTAAGAAGTTTTTTAGAAGCTCCTTCCATATCTAAAAGGTACCTAGTTTTTTATACAAAAATATTGTATTGGTTCAGCGGCGGGTTGCTGCCGATAATTGACCGAAGGACGGGTAGAGCAATAAACGCAATAAAGCGCGATAAATTCATTCGGTTCCCTGGCGATTTTTTACCCAAGAACAAAAATAAAAACGAATACTACGTGAAAAGCTATAAAAACTTCATTGATTTTTACGATGAAACCCTCAAACAACTAAGCCACCGTTCTCATAATACACTTGTAGAAGTCGATAGGGAGACACAGCCGGAAAAATATCGTTTACAAAACCCTATCTTAAGGATAATTGATAAAATACTTTGGGAAAAAGGTACGCGCCCAAAATCATTAACGGCATAATCACCCTCTTCATCCTCGCGTTGCGGCGGGCGTTCCGGCGGTAATAAACAAATAAGAATAGCAGCAGTAGCACAGGCATTCTTGCCTGTGTCATAGCCCGGTCCCCAGACAAGAATGTCTGGGGCACGAAATTGGGATATGTCGACCTACCCCCAAGCGTACGACCTGATCGTGGTGGGCGGCGGCCACGCCGGGATAGAGGCCGCCCGGGCCGCAGCCGGGATGGGTTGCCGGACGCTGCTCCTCACCGGCCGCTTCGACACCATAGGCCTGATGTCCTGCAACCCCGCCGTCGGCGGCGTCGGCAAGGGCCCCCTCGTCAAGGAGGTCCACGCCGTCGGCGGCGCGATCGGCCTCCTGGCGGACGCCGCGGCCATACAGGGGCGGACGTTGAACCGCTCCAAGGGCCCGGCGGTACGCGGGACCCGCCTGCAATGCGACCGCGACGACTACCGGCGCCGCGCCCGCCGCTTAGTCGAGAGCACCGCGAACCTCGACCTCCGCCAGGCGACCGTTACGGCCTTAGCCGCGGGCGACTCCCGCGTCGAAGGAGTCTTAGCCGGCGACGTACTCTTCCCCGCCTCGCGCGTCGTCCTCACGCCGGGGACGTTCTTGAGCGGCCTGCTGCACTTCGGTATGCGGCAGGAGGCGGGAGGGCGCGTCGGCGAGCCGCCCGCGGTCGGTTTATCCAATTCACTCAAAGAGCTCGGCCTGGATATAGGCCGCCTCAAGACCGGCACGCCGCCCCGCCTCAAGGCGAGCTCCGTTGATTTAGATAAAACGCAGATCCAACTGGGCGACGAGCCCTGCCCCGCATTCACGAAGCCCTATTTAAAAATAAAACAGCTCCCCTGCTACATCACGTACACGAACGAGCGGACCGCCCAGCTACTATTGGACAACCTGGACCGCTCGCCGCTCTTCCAGAAGGTCATCGTCGGCGTCGGGCCGCGATATTGCCCGTCGATTGAGGATAAGGTCGTGCGGTTCGGCCGCGAGCGCCACCAGCTCTTCCTCGAGCCCGAGGGCCGCCGCCTCGACGAGTTCTACGTCAACGGCTTCGCGACCAGCATGCCGGTGGACGTCCAGGAAGCGGCGCTGCGAACGGTCCCCGGCCTGGAGGATGTCTGGATGACGCGCCCGGGTTACGCGGTCGAGTACGACTTCGTTCCGCCGCGCCAGCTCGAGGCGACGCTGGAGGCCAAGGCGGTCCCCGGCCTTTACTGCGCGGGCCAGATAAACGGGACCTCGGGTTACGAGGAGGCCGCGGCGCAGGGCATCGTCGCCGGCGTCAACGCCGCGCTCGCGTGCCGGGGCGAGGAGCCGTTCATGCTCCGGCGCGACGAGGCGTACATAGGAGTCCTAGTCGACGACCTCATCACGAAGGAGCACGTCGAGCCGTATCGCATGTTCACGGCCCGGGCGGAGTATCGCCTCCGCCTCCGCGAGGACAACGCCGACGACCGGTTACTCGAGTACGGCTATAAGTTCGGCTTGGTGAAGCCGGCGCGGCGGCGGGAGCTACTACGGTTCAGGCAAGAGGTAAAGGATTTGAGGGAAATATTAAACAAGGGCAGGGTCGGCGAGGGTTCGGGGCGGAAGGCCGCGGCGGAGCTGTTGCGCCGTCCCGAGATTTCTTTGGAATATTTAACCGAAGAGTTACCCGAGATATCCGAATTCGGCGAGGCGGCGCGGGCGCGCGTCGAGACGGACATAAAGTACGAGGGGTACGTCCGGCGGCAGGAGGAGGAGGCCGCGGCGCTCGCGGCCTACGAGGAAGCGGCGCTACCCGAAAACCTGGATTTTGAGGGCGTTACGGGCCTCTCGCAAGAGGCGCGCGAGACGCTCACGCGCGTCCGGCCGGCGACGCTGGCCCGGGCGTCGCGATTGCAGGGCGTCACGCCCGCGGACCTGATAATCCTATTGAGATTTATCAAGGGAAAACGCGGTTGACAGGCCACGCGGCCGGAGTTAATATGCCGACGTGGGCGAAAAGGTAACTCTAGCCGACGTCGGCTTTTTTCTTAATAAATATCTACCCCAAATCGCCGGAAGCGCGCGAGAAAAATTAAACAAACTCGCGGCGCTACACGAAAAATACCGCAAAAGGGCGCGGCTCTCGGCGGCGCTCGAGGCCGAGGCGTACGTCGTCCACTTGGTACTGGACAGTTTGAAATTACAAGAATTGGCGCCCCCCGGCCCGGGCGAAAGCTTGGCCGACGTGGGCTCGGGCGGCGGGTACCCGGGCCTGCCGCTCGCGATCGTGCGGGAAGATTTAAAAATAACGTTAATTGAACCTTCGCCGCGCAAAGCGGAGTACTTACGGCTCGCCGCGGCTGAGTTGGAGCTGGGGAATGTCGCCGTTGAGGGGCGGCCGGCGGAGGGGTTGGCCGGGAGCGGTTTCGGCGTGGCGTGTACGAAGGCTTTCGCCCGAGCGGCCGTAGCGTTAAGGTTATTATTCCCAATAATCAAAGCGGGCGGGCGGGCGGTACTCTTCCTGGGGGACGTAGCAGAGGAGCGGCTAAGCGATTTGGAATCCGAGGCGCGCGCCGCCAGCGGCCAACTAGTCAATATTCACGAATATAATTTGCCAACTTTGGCGAGGCCCCGATTCCTCGTCGAAGTTATTAAGGATTAGGTTTCACGTGGAACG
>WVWN01000024.1:50064-70839 GCA_011773985.1 Candidatus Zixiibacteriota bacterium
GCGCTCGCGGCGGCGGAGCGGCCGGTCCTTCTGGTGGATATCGACCCGCAGGCCAACGCCACCTCGGGCCTGGGCGTCGACCGCGACGCGCTCGAGGCCACGACGTACGAGCTGCTGTTGGGCGAGGCGACGCTCTCGGAAGTCGTCGTCGAGGCCGGCATCCCCGGCCTCAAGCTCGCCCCCGCCCACCCCCGCCTGGTCGGCGCCCAACTCGAGCTCGCCGACTGGGACGAACGCGAGGCGCGACTCAAATTTAAATTAAAAGAGCTCACGGACGAATACGACTACATATTGATCGATACGCCGCCCTCGCTGGGCCTCTTGACCGTGAACGCCCTCGTGGCCGCGGAGTCGGTCCTCCTCCCCATACAGTGCGAGTACTACGCGCTCGAGGGGGTGGGCCTTTTGATGGAGACGTTGGCGCTGGTGCGGGAACGCCTGAACCCGTCGCTCGGCCTCGGCGGCGTACTGCTCACTATGTACGACGGCCGGACCAACCTCTCGGCCCAGGTGGCCGACGAGATCCGCCGCTACTTCGGCGACGCCGTCTTCCGGACCGTAATACCGCGCAACGTCCGGCTGGCCGAGGCGCCGTCCTTCGGCCTCCCGGTGTTATTATACGACGCCGCCTCGAGCGGCGCGCAGGCGTACCTCGCGCTCGCGCAGGAGGTTTTGCAAGATGGCCGCTAAGAAAGTCCTGGGGCGGGGCCTAGACGCATTAATACCGCCCGGCGCCGCGGAAGGCGGCGTCGTCCGCGAAATCGCCGTCGACTTGCTTAAGCCCAGCCCGCGACAACCGCGGCGCCGCTTCGGCGCCGAGGAACTCGCCGAGATGGCCGCCTCCGTACGCGAGCACGGCATTCTCCAGCCGCTCGTCGTGCGCCGGGCCGGCAAGGGTTACGAAGTCGTCGCCGGCGAGCGCCGCCTGCTGGCCGCGCGCAAAGCCGGCCTGAAGACGGTCCCGTGCGTCATACGCGCCGTTCCCGACGACATGATGCTGCCCCTCTCGTTGGTGGAGAACCTGCAGCGCGAAGACCTTAACGCGGTGGAGGAGGCCGCGGCCTTCAAGTTTCTCGTCGACGAGTACGGCCTGAGCCACGAGGCCGTCGCCCGGGCCGTCGGCAAGAGCCGCGCCGCGGTCACGAACGCGCTGCGCCTGCTCGAGCTCGCCGCCCCCGTGCTCGCGATGTTGGAGGAGGGCAAACTCACCGCGGGCCAGGCGCGGCCGCTCGTCGGCGTAGAGCCGAAGTCGCGGCAAATAGCGCTCGCGCGGCGCATAGGCCGCGAGGGCCTTTCCGCGCGGCAGGCCGAAATCCTCGCCAAGAGGGCCGCCCCGAAAGCCCCCCGACGACGCCGCGGCGACGCCACACCGTACCTCAACGATTTGGCCGACCGCCTCGAAAAGTTGTTGGCTACGAAAGTTACGATAACCGGCTCTGCGAAACGCGGCGCCATCAAAGTCCACTACTTCAGCGCCGACGACCTGAACCGCTTAGCCGAAACTATGTTAAAAGAAGGCTCGTCGTAAATGCCGATGCGCAACGTCCTCGCGACGATATTGGCGGGGGGCAAAGGCGACAGCCTCCTGGCCCTCTCCCGCGTGCGCGCAACGGCGTCGGTCCCCTTCGCGGGCCACTACCGCCTTATCGACTTCGCGCTCTCCAACTGCACACACTCCGGCATAACCAACGTAGGGGTACTCACCCAATACCTCCCGGCGTCGCTGAAGGCCCACATCGGCATCGGCAAGCCGTGGGACTTCGACCGGCGCGACGGCGGCGTACGCCTGCTCGAGCCCTACTACCGCGGCGGCGAGCTACGCTGGTACCGGGGCACGGGCGACGCGCTCGCGCAGAACGTCGAGGTCATAGACGACCGTCGCTTCGACCACGTCGTCGTGACGGCCGGAGACCTCGTACATAAGATGGACTATAGGCCGCTTCTCGATTTCCACGCCGTAGCGCGTGCGGGCGTCACGCTCGTGGTGAAAAAAATGCCGGCCGCCCAAGCGGGGGCATATGACGCGGTCGAACTCGGTCGCGGCAACGTCGTGAAGGCGTACGGCGAAGCCGCCCCACGCCAAGGCGCCTCGTGCGCCTCTGTCGGCCTTTACGTCTTCGACCGACCCTTCCTCGTAGATAAATTGCGGCGCATGAAAAGCAGCGGTACGGACCTCGTAAACGAAATAATCGTGCCCGCCGTCGGCGAGGGCGCCGCCGCCGCGTACGGTTACGACGGGTATTGGGCCCGCATCGACACCGTGGACGATTACTACGCCGTCACGTTCGAATGCTTGACCGAAAACCCGCCCTGCTCACTTGACGACCCGCGTTGGCCCATATACACGAGACTCCCCGACGACCCGCCCGTGAAGTTGGGGCCGAACGCCGAAGTCCATAACTCGCTCATCGCGGACGGGTCTATAATCAACGGCCTTGTCGAAAATTCGGTAATATTCCGGCGCGTTTACGTCGAAAAAGGCGCCTGCGTAAAGGACTCTATCGTGATGGACGGCGCGCGCGTCGAGACGGGAGCCTCCGTCGACCGGGCGATATTAGACAAACTGGTCCGCGTGGGCGCTGGCGCGCGCGTCGGCGCGGACGTGGGCGAGCCGCGGCCGAACGAAGACTTCCCGGGGCAACTGAGCGAGGGCACTACCCTTGTCGCCAAGGCGGTAAAGATACCGCCGGCCTTCGCGATAGGCCGGAACTGCCTGCTCGACATAGGCACACAAGAGACGGCGTTTGAGCACTTCCCTGGCCGCGCGTTCCCTAACGGAGCGTCCGCCGGCGTTATAGATTAAAAAACTCTTTAAATCAACGTACGTAATTGGCTCATTATGGTAGTTTTCCCGAAAAAACCCTTGACAAACGCCGCCATATATTTTAATTTGATGCGAAGGAGAAGGGCATATTTCGCGATGACGTACGGGACGGGCTAGTAATGCTAACGGCCAAGCGTGCGGGCCTTATTTGCGGGGATGTTATCGCGCAAAGGGGGGAGGATAAGAGGAACGATACGGTGCGACGCGAAGTAAAGGCAACGCTAACGAGTTAAAGACGCCGTCCCACAAACCGGGACGGTTAACCCGCGAGCAATGTGCTTAACCGGGAGGTGGTGCACGATGAAGCGGGTATGTTGGATAGTCACAGCGGCGACGTTGGCGGTCGGGGTCGGCGCCGGTTACGCGACCTCGGGGTGGACAGAATATGAAAAATCCCCCACCGACAAAGACCTCAACGCCGTGACGTTCATCAACGCCAACAACGGCTGGGCCGTCGGATACTGGGGCGTAATCCTACGTTACTTGAACGGGAGATGGACGGTCAGGGAACACTGGCCGATCCAGTACTTCCAGGACGTGGATTTCGGGAACGCGAACTTCGGCATGGCCATAGGCCAAGGGGGAGGCGGCGCGGTTTACAACGGTACGAAGTGGCTCTCTGCGAACCTACCGAAGCCCCGGAACATGTGGGGCGTCACGGTCCCGCCCGGGCAAAACAAAGTGGCCTGGGCCGTCGGTGCACGCGGCAGCGTCTATCGCTGGAGCGGCGGGCCCACCGGTGCGTGGAGCCGCTTTGACATAGGGATTACCGCCGGCCTCCACGACGTCTTCTTCTCGAGCCAAACCGACGGTTGGCTCTGCGGTAACCTCGGCAAGATCTATCACTTCGCGGACTCGAAGTGGACCGCCGTGAACGCGCCCACGGGGGTGAACTTCTTCTGCATCTACGCCCTATCGCCGAACAACGTATGGGTAGGCGGCGCCAACGGGAAACTCTTCCACTACGAAGGCGTCAAATGGACGCCCGTTTATACGCCCGCCTCGTCCGCGATCCGCGAAATGGCGTTCACGAGCCCCACAAGTGGTTGGGGTGCGTGCGACGACGGCGTAATGTTGCGTTACAACGGCGTCGAGTGGTCGCTGGCCGAAATCAAGCCGCCCACGTCGCGCAGTTTCTCCGGCCTCTTCATGCTGAGCGACCGGGAAGGCTGGGCCGTGGGCAAAAACGGCATGATATACCGGTACCGGAACTTCTACGGCGTCGAGGCCACCTCGCTCGGAAAGGTCAAAGCCCTGTTCGAGTAATCACCCCCGGCCTAGGTTCGAAAAAAAGCGGCCCCCGCGGGCCGCTTTTAATTTGGCTTGTGTCACCGCTTAAAATCGGAGCGGGAAGGCCAACGTCGCGACGACGTACGTCTCCTTCCCCGTAACCCAACCCGCGTTCCTGTGTGTCTCGGCGTACAAGTAATAATCGTACGGGCCGTATAGGATCTGGCGGAAGGATGGGCCCACGGCGACGAACTTAAAAGGTTCAAACAAACAGTCGGCGTATATGTCGATCGCCCGGGACCTAACGGTCCCGTATTGCAGGATTTGGGCCCGGATGCGGTGCGAAACGCCGGCGTCGAACTCGAGCCATTCCCAAGGCCCGTACGCGGCGCCGACGCCGACGATGGGCGACCAAATATACTCCGGGCCCTCTTCCAATAAAAACGCCATCGCCGCCGCCGACCTCGAAACCCCCACGCCGGCCTCTCCGTAGACGGACCAGCGGTCGCGGTAAATCGGCGCCGCCCGCGCTACGGCCGTAAAATCGTGGACCGCGCCGATGACGGCGTACAAATCGTAGCGTGGCGCGTACGAAGCCTCGACCGCGTACCTGCCGAACGCGGCACCGAGGCGCCCGCACCATAGCTCATCCGTCTCCGGCGCCGGCTCAGTCTCGACGTAAGCGTTAGGCGCGCCGTCCAGAAAGGCGACGCCTTAAATCCAATATCGCGAGTTCCGCGGCACGAGCGAAAAAGCCGTAACGGTAACTCACGACGACCTTCAGGCCGTCGGGCGAAAAGGACGGCTCGTAGCATTGCGCCTCCATAGGCCCCGGTTCCCACAATAACCTCCTACCGTCGTCCCCCTTCACCGGCGGCGGCACGTACGGCCCGGGTAAAGTATAAGTCGGGACGTCCTCGCAACTCACTACCGCCGCCAAAAACGGCAAAACAAAAAACACTTTCGCGTACTTACTAATTTTTAGCATGACGTTAACGGGGGGTTAACGCGCCCCCGCCCGCTCGAGCGGGGGCGCGTTTCGGTTTACGCTCAGTGGACGACGCACTTCTTGGCCGCGGCCAAGCCGCCGGCCGAAACGCGGTAAATGTATACGCCCGGCGCCACGCGGGCGCCGCCGCTCGTCGTAAGGTCCCACGCCACTTCGGCTAAGCCGTCGCGAACGGGTACGTCGAAGGCCCGGACCCGCCGGCCGCTCAGGTCGTAGATTGCAACCTCCGCTCGCGTAACTTCCCTTGACGAAAGCTCGAGGCGAATAGTAGTGGAAGACGTAGCGGGGTTGGGGGCGTTCTGGGCGAGCCTCAAGGCCGGCGCCGCCGCGGCTAAGGGCCTCGAGCCGCCGTCGCCGCCGCCGTCGCGAATCTCCATAGCCCGGTCCAACGCCTTGTCGTAATACTCGGTCCCGTAGCCCCATTTCTCGTCGGGGTAACCGGGCCAATTCGCGCCACCGTGATGGATGCACTCGCGCACGTCGTGGTCGATGCCCTCGTACGGGCCCTCGAGCATCACCATACACCCGGCGGCGATGCCCGTGCCCATAGCGCAAGAGTAGGAGGTCCCTTCCAAGTCGCCCCGATAGCCGTCGTCGAGCCATAATAAAAGCCAGGTAGGCGCCGCGCGCCCAACCTGGACCGCATCCCGGTTATCGGCGAGTTTCCAGAACCCCTTTCGATTCCCTTCCTGCATTAGGTAACAAGGTTGCCCCTTTAATAGAAAATATTCCTCCTAAATACAAATTTTCAAATAATAACGTATATTCGTCAAGGGAAAAATGAACAATTCGACCCTAAGTTGAGTATTCCGCTCATATTTTAACAAATGCGTTTATTTTTAATAATATTAGCCCATGACGGCGGCGCTCTATTACCGTCTAAATTATTTTTAAATACTACGCGCCGATCTTAAATAATATAGTTTCCCGATCGAAAAGCCTTAATAGAAATCGACGATGCACGCTCCCCTTGGCGGGTTTAAAATTTACTTTAAAAAACGGCCCCCCCTTCGTAAAATAAACGCCTCATGCGGAATACGCTCGCGCTCATACTCGCCGGCGGCAAGGGCGAGCGGCTGGCCGAGTTGTGCCGCCGCCGCACCAAGCCCGCGGTCCCCTTCGGCGGCCGCTACCGCCTTATCGACTTCTCGCTTTCCAACTGCGTTAACTCCGGCATCTTCCGCGTCGCGGTCCTCACGCAGTACCGCCCGCGCTCGCTGATGAAGCACGTCGGCATAGGCCGCGCGTGGGACCTCGACCGTAGGTGGGGCGGCGTCGAACTGCTCCAGCCCCACCTCGGCCGCGCCGACTCCGACTGGTATAAGGGGACCGCGGACGCCTGCTTCCAGAACCGCGACTACGTCGCCGCCCGCAACTTCGAATATATACTGGTCCTCGCGGGCGACCACGTCTACGCGATGGACTACACCCTCCTCCGGCGGGTCCTGGAGGCCAAGCGCGCCGACGTCGTCGTCGCGACGCTGTGCGTACCTCGCGCAGACGCCACCCGCTACGGGACGCTTCAGCTCGCGCCGGACGGCCGCGTCGTCGGCTTCGAGGAGAAGCCGCCCGCCCCGAAGTCGGATATGGCCTCGATGGGCATTTACCTCTTCACGCGGGAGGCCTTCTTCGAGGCTATGGCGTTCGTGCCGAAGGGGATGACCGACTTCGGCCGCCACGTCATCCCCGCCCTCATCGAGGACCAACGCGTCTACGGCTACATCTTCGAGGATTACTGGCGGGACGTGGGGACCGTCGACGCCTACTTCGACGCCAATATGGACCTGATCGCGGACTCGCCCGACATGAACCTCTACGACCCGGCCTGGCCCATCCGGACGCCGAGCCGCGACTACGCGCCGGCGCGCACGTACGCGGGGGCATCCGTGGCCCGTTCGCTCGTCGCGGAGGGGTGCAAGATATACGGGGCCGTGCGGAACTCGGTCATCTCCCCCGGCGTGACCGTGGGCCCGGGCACGACGGTGGAATCTTCCGTCATCCTGGACGAGTGCCGCGTCGGCGCCGATTGCCGCCTCGAGCGCGTCATTATCGATAAGGAAACTACCGTGAGCGACGGCTGCGAGCTGGGCTACGGCGACGACTGCGCCCCCAACCGCTATTACGCGGACCAACTCACGTCGGGGCTGGTGCTGGTTGGGCGGGAGAGCGAGCTGCCCGCGGGGCTACGCCTCGCGAGGAACGCGTGTGTCGAGGTGGGCGCCCGGCCGGAAGACTTCGAGACGCTCGAGCCGCGGGCGGGCGAATACGTACGGGCCCGCGCGCGAGGAGAAGATGTGGACGCGGGCCGCTGAAGATGATATGATTAATTTATGAAATTAAACCTTCCCCGGGGCGGCCCGTGCACCCCGACCGCGAGGTCGCAATTAAAGTGAGAGCCTTGAGCAGGAACCTTATCGCGAAGTCTTTGGCGGCAACGCTGGCCGCGGCGGCCGCGGCCGCGGCGCCCGGCCAAATAATCTCGAGCTTTAACGTACCCGGCGTCTCCTTGAACGGGCCCCGCGGCCTCGCCTTCGACGGCGCCGCCGAATACGCCGTCGCCGACAACCGCGGCCCCAACCGCGTCCGCATATCCAGGTTCGTCTACGACGGCGAGACGGCCAGCGTCAAAAGTCACTTCAACTGCCCCGCGGAGGTCTACTGGGCGATGGACCTGGCGTGGCGGCCCGGCACGCCCGGCCGCATTTACGTGGCCGACGACCTGACCTCGCCCCTCAAACGCGCAAAAATATTCGTCCTCGACGCCGCCACCGGCGCAATTACGAACAAATTCGACGCCCCATTTAAAGCGGGCGTCCACGTTAACGGCCTCGCCTGGGCCGCCTCGTACCTCTACGCGTCGTCTTACGAGTCGGCCTTGGTCTACCGGCTCGACTTTAAGGGGGCGGTCGTCTCCTCCTTCGCCGCGGCCCACGCCAAAAACCACGGCCTCGCCGCGGCCGCCTCCAACCTGTGGCTCGTATCCGGCCGGCCCCACTTCGACGCCCGCGAATACACGACCGGCGGCCAACGCGTCGCGAGCTTCGCCTTCGACGTGAACGACGAGTACGTCGGCGGCGCCTGCTGCGGCCGCCCGTCGCTTCAAAGTATTTTCGTCTCCACCTTCACGGGCGAGCGCTACGTTTACGAACTGGCCACGGACCCGCGCGAGTACGGCGGCGTCGCCGTGGAGCCGACGAGCCTCGGTCGCGTCAAAGCCCTCTTTCGATAATTTAATAAAAATAGCTCGCACGCGGCGAGCTCTGCCGCAACTTCCAACACGTTCCGGGGCGTCGGCCGGGCCGTCATAACGCGGCGTAGTTTATCAGCCGAACCCCCCGCTCCTGGAGCGCGGCGCGCACCGCGGGAGCCGTTAGCGCCCTGAGCTCGCCCGCGCGGCCGTAGCCGTCCGCATCCGCGTGGCCGCTCGGCTCGCGCGCGGCGGGGTGGCACACAAGCTCCCGCGTCCCCGGCTCGAGCCGCGCCACGATCGCCAATAACCGCTCCACGGTAAGAGCCCCCGCCCACTCCTGGCCCTCGAGGCCGTCCGGCATCCTGAGGCCGGCACGGCGCGCGCGTACCCCGAACGCCTCCGCGAAAAGGCAGAGCGCGAGCTGGCGCCCGAGCCATCGGCGCCCGGGGGGCCACAATCGGCAGCGGCTCAGACGGACCGCGCGCACGCCGAACTCGCGAGCGAGCCCTATCACGACCGCGGCCACGCCGGGAAGGTTGTGGAGATGTTGGTGGCCGTCGAGGTGGGTAATGCGGATGCCGGCTGCCGATACCCGGGCAATTTGCGCGCGCAGCTCGGCCCGCACGTCGGCGAGCGAAATCTTTCCGGAGTAGAAGGCGCGCGCGAAAGCCGCCGCGTCCTTCGGGAGGGCCCGCCCCGGGCCCGCGAGCGTCGGCGCCCCGCCGGCGTCGAGGACCGCGAGGCCGCCGGCCAACGTGAGGTGTACGCCGACGCCCAACTCGGCCAAGTCATCCAAACCCGCCAGCGCGTCGTCGAAAGCCGGGCCGCCGGCCATCAGCGAGGCCGACGTTACGATCCCCTCGCGGCAAGCCCGCTCTACGCCGCGGTTGACGGCCGCGCTCGAGCCCAAGTCGTCGGCGTTGACGATGAGCCTTACCCTCCCTCGCTCGCGGTCCGTCGCCATCAGTATTGGCTTAGCGAACCGTCTCGTTTGGCGCGCACGAGGGCCCACCTAAAACTCGCCGCACCCACCGCGAGCGAGACAGCGGCGAAGGAGCCGAGGATGGCGAGCGCCTTGGCGGAGGCCGCGGGAGCCGCGCCCGTCAGAAGGGCGGACCTCCCCACCTCCAAAGCGTACGTGAGGGGGATAAAGGCGCCGACGGCGCGCAACCAATCGGGCAATACTTCCACGGGGAAATATACTCCCGATAAGAGCGCGGCCAATTGACCGAAGAACAGGTTTACGGGATTGCCCTGCTTGAAGGCGAGGAGGAACGCCGCAGAAAACATCCCCAAACCGAAGTAGGCCGCGACCGTGAGCGCCGTTACCGCGGCGAATAGGGGAAAGCCGCCGAGCCTAAAAGAAACGCCGAAAACCAACGCGCTTACCACGAAGTAGGCAATAAGGCGGCCGGAGGAAGTTATGTAACGGGATAACGAGGCCGCGGCGAGAACGCGGAAGGCGCCGCCCCGCCGCCCGAGCATGGGCTCGAGCGTCCCAAGGTATTGTTCGCTCGATATGACCTGGGACAACCCTCCCAAGCCGGCGCCGACCAAACTCTGCATCGCGAGGCCGATGACTACGAAGGGGAAGTACGCGCCGCCGTACCGCGACAGGTACGCCGAGCCGAGCCCCGAGAATACCCGACCGACGAAAAAGAATATAAGTAAATAAAATACGAGGGAGACCAACGCCATAAAAAACGATAAACGATAAGAGGCGAGGTTAAGAAAATCGCGCCGGAAAAACGCCGCCCATACTCGGAAAAAATTAAACATCCTTCCGGCCCCCTATGAGCGACAGGTACGTCGCCTCCTTCGCCTCCGGAACCCTTATCGCCGGCGAAGCCCCGGCCTCGGCCAAAATTTTAAAAGCCTCCGCGAGCGCCTCGGCATCGGCGGGCTCGTCGAAATAAACGAACGACACTTCAGGGCCTCGTTGGACGTCGACGGGGCCCACGCGCCGCTCCAGCGCCCTGAGCGCGGCCTTGTCGACGCGCGCCAGCCGCGCCCCGTAGCGGGCGGAAAGGGCGCCCAACACCTTCCCCGGCGGCCCCGCCGCGACTACCCGGCCGCCGACCAATACGACGACGCGGTCCGCGATCGCGCGCGCCAACCACAACTGGTGCGTGGCGACGAGCGCGCCCCGCTCCTCCTTCTTCACGAGGTCCTCCCGCACGAAGCGCGCCAACTCCAACGTCGTCGGGTAATCCAACTCCCCCGCCAATTCGTCCACGAGCAACAACGACGGTTCCGCGAGGAGGGCACGCGCGAAAGCGAGCCGCTGACGCATCCCCCCGGAATAGTTACGTACCGGGTCGTGGGCACGCGCCGCGAGGCCTACGCGCGCGAGCGCCGCGGCCACCCGGGGCGCCACCTCGGCGCCGCGTATCCCGAAAAGGACCGCGAAAAAACGTAAATTCTCCGCCCCGGAAAGGCGCCAGTAGAAACTCCGCTCGCCGCCCGCAACGAAACCTACGGAAGCGGCGTTGACCTCGACCGTGCCGCGGTCCGCTATTACCGCGCCCGCGGCTATCTTGAGAAGGGTCGTCTTACCCGCGCCGTTCGGGCCCAAAAGGCAAACGACTTCGCCAGGCATTACTTCTAAATCTACGCCCCTTAGCGCGACTATCCGGTGCCTCGCCGCCCAAGGTTTCAGCAGCGTTACCGGCCCGCGGTAGATTTTATCTACGCCGCTCAACTTAAGGTAACTAGCCAAGGCACAATCCCGGCAAGGACAATAACACGACGCCACCGCGTAGTCAAACGCCTAAAAAAAGCCCCCCGCCTCCGGCTCGCTGCATTTTTTTCTTGCAATCGCCCCGCATTATGTTATATTATCCGGCGTCGTAAGTGCCTGATTTTCCTTGTTGATAAGCTGTGTAAAACTTATACCGTGAGACCTTGGCCCTTCAACCGGAGCTGTTTAAAAAAATTCCCCGCCGACGCGCCTGCCTAACATCGGGCAGGTCTTTTTGACCGGCCCCCGAAAGACGACTAGTTAAGTCGGGTTCGTAACCTTCCGAAAATAAAAGCTTTAACTGTCCCGACGCTCTTTCAGGCGGTTGCCTATATGTGCCTTAGGGGAAAAAAGGCCGAGTCGAAACGAATGGCGACAAAGCTCGCGCGGCGTAGGCGGGGCCGCGATATAACGTTTCCAGGCGCGATTGAGGGCGGGAACGATTGTGGAAAACTCGGCTCATTCTGGGCCTCCGCGGATGCCCGCGCTCCCTCCCACTCAGCGACTCTGCCAACCAGGAGGCGGTAAGTTGAAAGCGGCAAATGCGGAGAGCCGCGTGTGGCGGGAAATATACCGGCGCGTTGCCGCGGAAATGGGCCGCAAAGAGTGCGAAACGTGGCTTAAGCCCGCGGCGTGTAAGGGGATCCGCGGCAACGTCCTCCGCCTCGAAGTCCCGAACAACCTATACCGCGAATTCATAAAAGAAAAATATTTGGAACTTTTGGAGACGAAGGCGCTAGAAGTTTTGGGGCCGGGCGCGCAGGTCGATATCGCGGCCGCGGTGGGCCAGGAGGGGCTGTTTTTGAGCGACGGTTCGCCGGCGGAAAGCGCACCCAAGTATCCGCCGCCCAAGGCCTCGAAGCTCAACCCGCTGTACACGTTCGATACGTTCGTCGTGGGCCGGTCGAACTCCTTCTGCCACGCGGCCTGCCGCGCGGTGGTGCAGAGCCCGGGCGCGCGGTATAACCCGCTATTTGTTTATGGCGGCGTGGGCCTCGGCAAAACCCACCTCCTGCACGCGATAGGCCACGCTACGCTCCAAAAGGGCAACGGCCCGACTGTCTCGTACCTCTCGTGCGACCACTTCATGAACGAGATGATCGCCGCGGTGAAAAACAACCGGACCGACGCGTTCCGCCGAAAATACCGCAACGTCGATTTCCTACTCGTCGACGATATCCAATTCCTCGCGGGTATGGAGGGTACCCAGGTCGAGTTCTTCCATACCTTCAACGCCCTCTACGAGGCCGGCAGCCAGATCGTCTTATCGAGCGACCGCGCGCCGAAGGACATACCCAAAGTAGAGGACCGCCTCCGGACGCGTTTCGAGTGGGGCCTCATCGCAGACATCCAACCGCCCGACTACGAAACCCGCCGCGCCATCATCGCGCGCAAGGCCGAACTCAAGCGAATCAGGATCGCGGACGACGTAGCCGACCTCATCGCGACGCGGCTTACGACGAACATAAGGGCGATAGAGGGGGTTTTGAACCGCCTCTTCGCAACCGCCCACCATACGAAAACGGCGGTTTCGATGTCGCTCGCCCAGGACATACTAGCCGAGATCGCGCCCGAGGACCGCCGCGTGAGCCTGTCCATCGACCAACTACAGGAAGCCGCCGCTAAATACTTCAACCTCAGCCGCCGCGACCTACTGTCGAAGTCGCGCCGCGCCAACGTAGCCCGCGCGCGCCAAATAGCCATGTACCTGTGCCGCGAAAAGACGTCCACCTCGCTGGCCGACATAGGCCTCGCCTTTGGGAACCGCGACCACACCACCGTCCTCTATTCCATCACGAAAGTCGAGGGCGAACTTACCTCCGGCGAGGAAGGCCTGACCAAAACGATACGCGACATCGAAAAGAACCTCGAGCGCATACCAGTTTAAGTCGCACCTCCTAAACCTCCGCGCCGTGGAAAAATTCACTATTCTCTACGTACCGCTAAGTTCCCAACTAATTCCCCACCGCTTTCTACCCCGTAACCACCGCGTTTTCCAGACACAACCAAATACCCTTGAAAACTTTTTTAACTTATCCGCATCGCCGCCCGCCCATTCTAATACAACGAACCCCCACCACAACCACACCTTATTAAAGACGCCATCCCTACAGAACTCACCGGTTCTAAGGTTTTTACTTGAAACATAAACAATATGAAGTTATAAAATACATATAGAAGATACTACTTATTGCAGCTCAATAAGTAGAGAACTTTGGGGCGTAGGCAAGCGGTAAGCCACGGGTCTTTGGAACCCGCATGCGGTGGTTCGAATCCACCCGCCCCAGATTTCATTTTCTAGAGGGTTAGGTGCTGTGGACGCCGAAAGGTTGATATTTGCCGGTACGGGAAATCCCGAGTTCGCGCGCGCCGTGGCGGAGTCGCTTGGCGAAGGTCTCGGGCGGATGTCGTTGGGGCGGTTTCCCGACGGCGAGGTTTCGTTAAAGGTCGAGGTTAACGTCCGCGGCCGGGACTGCTTCGTGATCCAACCTACGTGCCCCCCGGTGAACGAGAATTTGATGGAGGTGATGATAATAATGGACGCGCTCAAGCGCGCGTCCGCGTACCGGGTGACGGCGGTGGTGCCCTACTATGCTTACGCCAGGCAGGACCGCAAAGACCAGCCGCGCGTCCCGATAACCGCCAAGCTTGTGGCCGACCTGCTGACGCGCGCGGGGGCGGACCGGCTTTTGACCATGGACCTACACGCGGGCCAGATACAGGGGTTTTTCGACATACCCGTGGATAACCTTGCCGCGGCGCCGATCTTCGCTAAGGCGGCCATGGCGCTCGCCCTCCCAGAACTGGTCGTCGCCTCGCCCGACGTAGGGGGCGTTAAAGCCGCGCGGTCCTTCGCTCGGCGCCTCGAGCGAATGAGGGAGGAGCGCGGCGCGCCCGGTAAGGTTGACTTCGCGGTGGTCGACAAGCGCCGTACGGGGGCGGAAGAGGTGGCCGCGGTTAATATCATCGGCGACGTAGAGGGCCGGAGCGTGGTGATAATCGACGATATCGTGTCTACGGGCGGGTCCTTGGTCGAAGCGGCGGGGCTTTTGCTGGAGCGGGGCGCGGTTGACGTCGTCGCGGTCGTTACCCATCCAATACTGGCGGGGGACGCCGTCGATAAAATAGAGGCGAGCAGGTTAAAAGCGCTTTTCGTCACGGACACGGTGCCGCTGAAAGAGGGCGCTGGCGGAAAAATAAAAGTATGTTCCGTCGCGCCGCTCTTCGGGGCCGCGATCGACGCCATTCACCGGAACCGGTCCGTGAGCAGGTTATTCGATGGCGGCTAGCTTGTTTATCCGAAAGGTCAAAGTCCTGAGGTCGGTCGCGTGCCTGGCCTTGGCCGCGGCGTTCGGGGCGGGGGCCGCGGAGAAAAAGGAGCCGCCCCAGGATATATATTATTTAATAGAGCTACTCGAGAGCCCCGACGTCCAAGAGCGCCGCAGCACCGCCCAAACGCTCGGGGTTATGGGGTTCGACGTCGCAACGCCGGCGCTGGTCGCAGCGCTGGACGACAACGACGCCAAGGTTCAACTCCTGGCGGCGGAGGCCCTCGGCAGGATAGGCGATAAGCGGGCGGTCGAGCCGTTGATAGAAAAGCTGCCGTACGCGGAGGCCAACGTACGGCGGTTCATTTTGGGCGCGTTGGGGAAGATAGGCGATGAGCGGGCCCTGGCGCCGCTGATGGAGGCGCTCGCCAACGAGAGCGAGGGCGACGTGCGCGCGAGCGCCGCTTATGGCCTGGGCGAACTCGGCAACGCCGCGGCGACGGACGCGTTGATCGCGGCGCTCGGGGACGATTACGAATGGGTGCGGTACGAGGCTTGCGGCGCGCTAAGAAAGTTGAAGGCGTATGGGGCGCGCGCGGCGTTGAGCCGCGTCGCGGCCTCGGATGAGTACGAGCAAGTCCGTAAAGCCGCCGCCAAGGCGTTGGAGGTTATATCGGGCGACTGAGCGGCCCGCCGCTGTGTGCCGAAATAAGAAGCCGCCCCGCGAGGGCGGCCTCGTTTTTTCCGATCCGGGCCGCGCGTTACCAAGGTATCCAGAAGCAGAGCCGCATCGCCACCACTTGCGAGAATAGGACGACCAGCACGAGGGAGCGGAAGCGGCGGCTTCGCGCCGCTGCCTCGGCTTCCGCAAGCCGGGCCGCGGCGGGTATCGTGAGGATGGGTAGGAGGTAAAGCCAAATGCGCTCGGTTTCGCCGAGTGTGACGCCGGTGAGGTTGAATAGGAGGAACGCCACGAGCGCCGTCCCGAAGACGGCATTTAGCGGTTTGGCCCAGGCCCCCCGGCGGAGCAGGTCCCGCGCCCACCATAGGTAGAGGGCCGCCGTCGGTATTCCCAGCGTGAAGAACGTCGCGAAGAGGTTAGCGGGAACCCAGAGCCAGTAAGAGCGGTAGTAAGACGGGTGCGGGTAGCCCGAGGGCAATTCCCACCCCGAGAGCAGCTTGAACACGTTCATGCCACCGGAGGCCTGGGTTTGGGCCCAGCGGTAAGATTCGCGGAAGTTGGCCAGGAAGTCGTAGCCGGAGGCGATGTACAGGATAAAAAGGAACGCTGCGGGTATCCCCACGACGGCCGCCGCCCGGAGTAGCAGTTGGCCCATCGCCCGTTCCTTGACGCCGTAGTATATTAGGAGGGCCCCCCCCAGAACGGGCAAGAACGCGAGCGTAAAGGAGGAGAAGGCGGCAATCGCGAATAACGCGCCGGCCGCCACCGTATCCCGCCAACGGCCCTTCTGCGCCACGACGACGAGGAGGTAGATACCCGCGGCGCCCAGCGTGGCGAAGAGGCCGTCGTACGAGACGCCGTGGGTAACGAAACTACCTGAGAGTAAGTAAAGCAACACCGCCAGGCCGCTGGCCTCCCGCCCCAGGAACCGCCGGGCCAGGGCGTAGATGGGGAACGCAGCAGCTGCCGCCAAGAGCGTAACCACTGCTTGGAGCACGTATAAGTTCTGCCCGAATATCTTCACGGAGGACCACAGGAAAAGGAATAACCCGGGGGGCCGTACGTGGCCGTGGTCCGATATATGTGTTACGAGCTCATGGTAGGAACCGAGGAAGGCCGGAGAACCGCCGAGGTTCCGGAGGTCCCGCAGGAAGACCGTTATCCCCCGCGCCGGCAGGTCTGCGACGCCGGTCCAGAGCATGTTTACGGCCAGAGCGAGCGCCGCGCCGTACAGCGTCGCGCACGGGAGGAATACGTGCGCGCGCGCGGCCAACAAGCGCGGCAGGAGCGCCAGCAGGAGCGCGAAGAGCGGCAACGCGATTAGGCCCCAGGGCGAAAACTGGGGCCGTAAAAGGGCATAAAGCGGCGAGAGTTCCGCCCGCCACGAACCCGACGATAATACGCGCGCAACGAGTACCGCCGCGGCGACCGCGTAACCGCCGGAGACGGCGAGCCAATACCATTTTATCGCGTTAAGCTTCTTCACGGGTCGCATCCGCGGCGCACCCGGGGATGCGGCCGCGGAGCTCGCGTACTTCGGCCTCCAGCAGCGCCACCGCCTGGGCCGTCCGTATGCGGTCGCGCTCGAGCCGGGATATCTGCACGCTCAGGGCGAGGTTGACACCCATCAGGAAAACGATGGCGAGGTAGAAGACGGCGGACGGCGTATAGACTACGCCCAGGTAAGGCGCGACGATCTCGACCAGCCGCCACGACAGCGTAACCGCGAGGACCAAAATAGCGGCCACGACCCAAATGACGGAGTACTCCTCTTTCAGCTTCCTCGCGCGCACCAACGCGATTACGAGTACGAGGAAAGCCGCGGCGAGGACGAGCACGAAGGGGGAGGCGATTTTACCCACGCTATTCCTCCTTCTCCGGTTTAGTTTTCCGGCGTAAAAATTCCACGACGACCGCGATCGTAACGCTGAACGGGTAGAGGAGCGACCGCCACAGGTTCGTGGTCGAGACGCCGTGGAGTCGCGGTCGCATCCCAACCGGGACCTCGACGATTCGGAAGCCGGCGCGTCGCGTCGCCAGTATTGCCTGGGCGTCGGGGTAGTCGTTGGGGAAGAATTCCGCCAGGAACTTAAGGGCACGCCGGTTAACGGCCCATTGACCCGAGGTTACGTCGCGGACCCTTTTACCGGCCAGCAGACTCGTGAGCGTCGAGAAGAACGCGACGCCGAGCCGCCGGGCGCCTTTGGGGCGGCCGGCGCCGCGCTCCGGGCCGACGTAGCGCGAACCGATGGCCACGTCGGCTTCCTTTCGGGCGAGCGGGGTGAGCAGGGCTTTTATCGCGGCCGGGTCGTGTTGGCCGTCGGCGTCGTGTTCTACGGTAGCCTCGTACCCCCGGCGTAGCGCGTACTGGAAGCCGGTTTGGACGGCCCCGCCGATGCCGAGATTTACGGGAGCGCGGACCAGGCGGACGCCCAGGTCGCGCGCTACCCGGGCCGTGTCGTCGGTGGAGGCGTCGTCGATTACCAGGACGTCGACGTCGGGTAAAACCTCGCGCAACTCTGCGACGGTCGAGCTGAGGTTGGCCGCCTCGTTGTAAGCGGGTATAAGGACGAGCGTCCGGCGAAGCAGTTCTTCGGTCATCACGTTAACCCCCCTCCGTCCGCGGTGCGCTCCCGACGCCGCACCCTTTCCCAAAGGAACGCGACGCCGAGGCCGGCGACTAGCGTTAAGATGAGGTCCGTCGGTAATCGGTACCGTAATAGCGATATCAATAGGGCGTGTATCCCCGTATTAACTATGCTGGCGAGGGGCAGGAATAGTTTGGAGAGCCGGCCCGGCGCGGCGAAGAAACCGACCGCCGCGGCGACGTACAGTAAGACCGTGAACACGCTTACCGCGGGTATGACGAACCCGACGCCCGGAACGGGTTCGGCGCCTTCGGCTAAGTTCGGGTGCAAGGAGAACGTACGGCCTAACCGGCGAAGCGAGAGGAGGAGGAACTCTCGCTTGTTGCCGGCGATCGCACGCATCGCTTTTTCCTTGGTGGCGTCCTGGAACGCCAGCTCGACGGCCACAGGGTCGTCGGCGAAAGGAGCGACGCGCTTGCGGAACGCCTCCGTCTGAATAAGCTTGTCGGGTAGCGGGTAATCCTCCTCCGCAAGGTCGCGATTCCCCTGATACAGTATCCTTCCCGACACGTCGGTGACCGGTATTAACCGGCCCGACAAGGCGAAGTTCCGGACCGTCCACGGAGCGAGGACGACGACGAGCGCCCCCGCGGCCACGCCCGCGTTTATCACCCTTTTCCGCCACGGTTCGCCCCGCTTCCGGAACAGTAAGCATACGCAGGCGAGTATGCCCAGGTAGAGGAAAACGGCCCTCGTCAACGCCGCCAGGGCCATGACGGCTCCGGCGGCGCCAAGTTTGTAAGGGCCGGCATTCTCGTCGAGGTAGAGCGATAGGAATAGCGCGAATAGGAAAATGGACAGCGTTTCCGTCAGCACGCGGCTTCCGAAGAACGCCATATACGGATGAAAGAGGACCGCGAACGCCGCGACCCCGCCCGCCACGCGGCCGCCGAGGCGGCGCGCCGCCAAGTAAATCAGGGCCGCCGTCCCCAAACCTAGAATCGCTTGCGCGATACCCACCGCCCGGGGTAACGTCGCAAGGTCGAATACCGCCCGGAACGGTACTAGGAACACGGGGTAAGCCGGGGCTACGTATAACCGGAACTTGAGACCGAAAGCCAGCGTGACGAAGCCGCGGCCCGATAGAATGTTGTCCGCGTACCGCACGTACGTAATTTCGTCCCCGGCGAGCGGGCCGCGTTCGAACGCGAAAAAAAGCCGCCCGGCTAAGGCAGCGAAAATTGCTAGGCCAATAAGGGCGCTGCCCCAGACGGAGAAATGTCTCTCATTATTTCGAGGCCACCGCATAACTCGCGCGCGTCCATTTATACCACATCCCCCAACCCCGCGCAAACAAAACGTAACGAGGCTCGGAGCTTTTCCCTTGATTATAGGTCGGTGGCCGAGTAAAATATGGCGATCGATAATTCTCTAGACTCTATTAATATAAAATGGAGGCGCGTTAACATGCTCCCGCCGTTCAAAAACGAGCCTATTGTGTTTTTTAAAGAGGCCGAAGAAAAGCTCGCGATGGAGGAGGCGATCGCGCGCGTCGAGGCCAAGCTCGGCCGCGAGTACCCTCTTGTTATAGGCGGCGAACGCGTAACCGCCGCGGAGAAGTTCAAATCCGTCAACCCGTCCAAGACGGACGAGGTCGTGGGCGTCTTCTCGAAGGCGGACGGGGGGATGGCGCGCAAGGCCGTCGCCGCGGCCAACCGCGCCTTCGAGAAGTGGCGCTGGACGCCGCCCGACGAACGCGCCCGGTACCTTCTCAAAGTCGCGGCCATTATGCGGCGCCGCATCTACGAGCTCGCGGCGTGGATGGTCATCGAGGAGGGCAAGAACTGGATCGAGGCCTACGCCGACGTAGCGGAGGCCGTCGACTTCTGCGAGTTCTACGCCCGCGAGATGATGCGCCTCGCCGAGCCGCAGCCGCTGACCCCTCTCGCCGGCGAGGAGAACAACCAGTACTACATCCCGCTCGGCCCGGGCGTCGTCATCCCGCCGTGGAACTTCCCGTGCGCCATCCTCGTCGGCATGACGGCCGCGGCCTTCGTCGCCGGCAACACCGTCGTCCTCAAGCCGGCATCCGCGTCGCCCGCCATCGCGTACAAGTTCTTCGAGATTCTGGAAGAGGTCAATCTGCCGCCGGGCGTCGTGAACTTCCTGCCCGGGCCGGGGGCCGCCATCGGCGACTTGTTGGTGAGCCACCCGCGCGTCCGCTTCATCGCCTTCACCGGCTCGATGGAGGTAGGCCTCCGCATCAACCGCCTCGCCGCCCGGCCTAAGCGCAGCCAGATCTGGATCAAGCGCGTCATCGCCGAGATGGGGGGTAAGGACTTCATCATCGTCGACGGCACCGCCGACCTCGACGCCGCGGCGGAGGGCATCGTGACGAGCGCCTACGGCTTCCAGGGGCAGAAGTGCTCGGCCTGCTCGCGCGCCATCGTCACCGACGACGTCTACGAGTCGGTCCTCGATAAGGTCGTCGCCCGGACGAAGGAGAAGGTGACCGTGGGCGACCCGCGCGACTTCGCCAACTTCATGGGGCCGGTCATCGACGCCGCCGCGGAGACGAAGATATTGGACTATGTAGAAATAGGGAAAAAGGAGGGCCGCCTCGTCCTCGGCGGCGATAAACGCTCCGCGGAGGGCTACTTCATCAACCCGACGATAATCGCGGACGTGCCCCCCAAGGCCCGCGTCGCCCGCGAGGAGATCTTCGGGCCGGTCCTGGCCTTCATCCGCGCCAAGGACTTCAACGACGCGGTGAGGATATCCAACAACACCGTCTACGGCCTTACCGGCGCCGTCTACTCGAGCGACCGCGCGCGCCTCGAGCAGGCGCGCCGCGAATGCCACGTCGGCAATTTGTATTTCAACCGCAAGTGCACCGGGGCCCTCGTCGGCGTCCACCCCTTCGGCGGCTTCAACATGTCCGGGACGGACTCCAAGGCCGGCGGCCGCGACTACCTGCTCCTCTTCACGCAGGCCAAGGTCGTGAGCGAGGCGTCGTAGCTCGAGCGCAAGATGCTTATAAGGAAAAGCCCCCCTGGGGGCTTTTTCGTCGGTGTCGGATTCTCGTGATTACCCTCCCCCGCGCCGCGGCCGTCGCGTCGCTGGCGGGACGGCCTTGGCCTTTTGGCCTAACTACTTCTCGGCCGCGTCGAACTTCTCGGGCGAGACGTCGAGGACCTCGAGTAGCTTCTTGAACTTGCGCGCCTGGACGAGCGTCATCTGGTT
>WVWN01000024.1:70876-73595 GCA_011773985.1 Candidatus Zixiibacteriota bacterium
ACGTTCTGGTTGCCGAAGTTCTCCATCTTCCAATTGCAGAATATACACTGCGGCGCGGCCATCCGGGCCTCCTTTGCTTGGTGTCCAGCTATGATAATTGCGAAACGTCTCAAATAAATTTCTCGTAAAACGCGACGTGTTTCTTTGCGATCGCCTCCCAGGTGAACTCCCGCGCGACGGTCTCGCGGCCTTGGGCGACGAGCCTGGCCGCCAGGCCCTCGTCCGTCGCCGCGCGTAGCATTGCCGTCGCCAGCGCCTCCGCGTCGGAGGGGTCCACGAGCAAGGCGTCGCGGCCGTCTTCGAGGTAGCGCGCGAGGCCGCCGCGGTCCGTCGCGACGACCGGCGTTCCGCAGCCCATCGCCTCGAGCGCCGCCATGCCGAACGGCTCGAACCGCGACGGCAGGACGAACGCCCGCGCGCGCCGGTAGAAATACGGCAGGTCCTCGTCGGTTATATAACCCTTAAAAGTGACCCGGCCGTCGACGCCGTGCGTCGCGGCGATGTCCTTAAGCTCCTCGAGGACCAGCCTTTCGCGCTTCTCCGGTTGGCTCGAGCCGCCGCCGACCACGAGCCCCAGCTCCGATACTTTCGCGACGCGCGCGAAAGCGTGGATTAAAAAGTCAAGGCCTTTGTTGGTATCTATCCGGCTCAGCGAGAAGACGTACGGCCTTTCGGTCCCGGCGACGGCGCGGCCGTCGTCCGCGGGGTTGAACCTGGCCGCGTTAACGCCCGGCGGTATCACGACCATGTTCTCACTCTCGAAGCCGTAATACTCCTTGTATTTCTCGACGCTCGCCGGGTTGGTTACGGTGATGCCCGCGGCCGCGGCGAAGACCTTCTTTTCCTCCGTTATGCGCGATAAGAAATGGTAAATCTCCTCCGCGACGTCGGGGGCGTCGGCCATCATTTCGCGCTTCCAGGCGCCGAGCGAGTGGGACGTGTGGACGAATTTTACGCCGAGGCGCGGCGCGAGCAGCCGGCAGACGAGCCCCGCGTCCCAGTAGTGCGAGTGTAATAGCTGGTAACGTAGCCCCTCCTCCTTTATATACCGATCGCAGTTGTCCGCGAACTCGGGCCAATAAGGGAGCATTTCCTCTTTGATTATGAACTTATCCGGCCCGCAGGGGACGCGGACGATGCGGACGCCCTCGCCAACCGTCTCGAGGCGCGCGCGCCCCTCGCATTGGCGCGTATAGATGTCGACCGTTATGCCGCCGCGGCCGAGCGCCTTCGAGAGCTCGAGGACGTACGTTACCTGGCCGCCGGTATCGGTGGCGCCGAGGCGCGGCTCGGCGTCGACGTAGCCGTGAACCGAGAACATCCCCAAGCGCTCGAGCTTCACCGCCTTACCGCCGTTGCCGAGTAGTCTTCGTTTATGATGACGTCGGCCTTGTCCTTTAGTTTGGATATGAACGCGTGCTCGCGGGCGAGGATGCGTTCCGAGAAGTCGTCGAGGACGTCGCGGCCTCGCTCGGCCCGCGCCTCCCGCGTCGCATCGAAGTCGCGGTCGATGAAGACGCCGCGGTCGACGTGTTCGAGGGAGGTGGCATACGTGCCCTCTACGATTATCAGCTTGACGCCGCGGAGGGGTACGGTTTCGGTCGTGAGCTTATCTTCTTCAAATAAGGATAGCGGCTTTACGAGCTCGCCGACGGCCGGGTCGCGGGCGCGCGCGAGATGTTCGTCCAGCAAGCCCAGCCGGACTTCGCCCGGGCCCGCCCAAGCGAGGTCCTCGAGCCTCTTGCGGTGGTTGGTCTTGGGGGGCAGCGTGAAGTAGTCGTCTTGTTGGATAATAAGCGTTTGGACGCCGTCTTCGCGGGCGAGGCGCGCGAGTTCCGCGGCCGTCTCGGATTTGCCCGCGCCGGACTCGCCGCCCAGCGCGACGACGAAGCGCCCGGGGGCTTTTTTAATCTCGCTCGCGAGGAGGTCGTAGACGGCCCGGGCCGCGGCGGTATGGTGCGGTTTTATCTTTAAGATATCGCCCTTCATATTCATACGCCGGGGCGCAAATCGTCGCGCCAGCCCGCGGCGCCTTTTGATTATTGGTTTATTTTCGATTCGCGGCGAAAGGCAACGGCGCAAATCCTTTTCAAATATACCTTATACGTTCTCGCCGGTCAAGCCGGGGCGGAGGTTAAAAGTTTGATTTAGAAAATAGGTTGTGTTAAAATTTCAAATAAATGTCCTCGGAATCGGAAGCGGACGTCCGGTTGACGCAGTGCACGTCGGCGGCGGGTTGAGCGGCCAAGTTCCCGGCCGAGGCGCTGGCCGAGATAATGGCCGAGTTACCGGTCCCCAATCACCCTTTGCTGCTCGCGGCGACGAAGAACGCCGAAGACGCCGCGGTGTATAAAGTAAACGACGAGCAGGCGTTAATCGCGACGATTGATTACTTCACGCCCATCGTCGACGACCCGTACGACTACGGCCGGATAGCCGCGATAAACGCGCTCTCGGACATTTACGCTATGGGCGGCCAGCCGTTCCTGGCCTTGAACGTCGTGGCTTTCCCGCAGGGCGAACTCCCGGACGAAACGCTTAAGCGCATCCTAAAAGGCGGCGCGGCGGCGTGCGAACAAGAGGGGGTTTTGCTGGCCGGGGGTCACACCGTCAAATCGCCGGACATCCTCTACGGCCTCGCGGCGCTGGGTTTCGTTTCTCCCGACCGCGTTATAACGAATAATGGCGCGACGCCGGGCGACGTGTTGGTCTTGACCAA
>WVWN01000024.1:73613-115547 GCA_011773985.1 Candidatus Zixiibacteriota bacterium
GAGGAGGCGGCGAAGGCGAGCATGCTGCAGAGCAACAAGGCCGCGGCGGCGGCGATGGTCGCCGCGGGTACGGTTTGTGCGACCGATATCACCGGCTTCGGCTTTCTCGGGCACGCGTTGGAAGTGGCCAAGGCCTCGGGCGTCGGCGTCAGGGTCTTTGCCTCGCGCGTCCCCCAACTGCCCCAAGCCCTCGCGTTCGCAGAGAAGTACGTACCCGGCGGCTTGACTAAGAACTTGAAATTTGCCGAGCCGCATATAAAGGTGGCGGAGGGCGTGCCCTCCGCGATGGTAAATCTGCTCGCGGACCCGCAGACGTCGGGCGGTTTGCTCGTGGCTCTGCCGCCCGCGCGCGCGGCGGCCTATGCCGCGGAAGTAGGCGGCCCGGCCGCGGCGGTCGCGGAGGTCTTCGCGTCGCCTTCGCCCGTGATAGAGGTGTTAAATTGAGTTTGCTGAGGAGTGGTGGGTTTCACGCGGAGGTATGAGATGAGATACTTAACGGCGGCAGTCTCCTTGTTAGCGGTTTTGGCGCTTTTGGTAGCTTGCCGAAAAGGGCCCAAAGAGAAGGAAATACTCCCGCCCCCTAAGATAGTAAAACGCATACCCGTAGACGCCAACCCTTTACGGAAGACGTACGAAGCGGAGGAACTCGGGCCCGAGGTTACGCGCGGCGATTTGACTTCGGACCCCTTGGCCTCGAATCAAATGGCTTTGTTCGTGAAGCCGGGCGACGCCAAACCCGGCGAGTACGTGGCGTGGGGCCCCTACGAGGAGATCTCGCCGGGGTCCTATATCGCGCGTTGGCGTTTGAGGGCGGCCGACTTGCCACAGGACGGGAAGGCCGTAATTTGGCTCGACATTTCCGGTACGCCGAAAGCCGATCGGGACGATTACAAGACGCTTATGGGGAAAACCTTGTACGCTAAGGATTTCCCCGACCCGGAAGAATACAACGTCTTCAAAATATTTTTCGACGTCAACGAGCCTTTTATCTTCGAGCTGCGCACGCAATACCTCCAGGATTCGGAAATCTGGGTTGACTGGACGAGCCTCGAGCTCGCGCAATAGCTTGACGCCGAGCGAAAGGGTGCGAGCGGGCTCTCGGGCCTGCTCGGTTTTACGTTTTACCGTCCGCGGCGAGGTCCTCGAGCTTTAGCGTCCGGTTGACCCGCACGAAGACGACGCGGCCCGCTTCGAATTTTAGTTCCACCGTCCCGTAAAACTTTTCCTGGGCCAGGCGGCCGAGATAAAGTACTAATTCCTTGAGCATGACGAGTGGTTAGACCCCCCTTTCCTGGGTGCTATATTATTTATAGCATATTGCTAACGCGAAGTCAACCCCCCTTTTTTCGCGCCGCTTGACAAGGCCCTTGGTGGGTGTTACGATTAAAGGTAATATTAAGTGACTACTCGGACGAGGGCCGAAGCCGATTTACGGGGCCTAGCCGGCGAATACGATAAAATCGCGGCCGAGCTCGGCGCGGGGCGGCGGGTCGAGGCCGCGGCGTTGTCCGCTTATTTGGAAACCGCGTCGCGGGCCCACGACGAGATGGGCGACGACGACCGGTACACGTTGCGCTACGGCCTCGGCTATTTGGAGCAACTGCTGGCGCGGGGGGGACAATTCGTTGCCGCCGACGCGTTTTACCGTGCCCGCCTCGAGCTTACGCGCCGCGACTACAAATTTCGTTTCCGGGACTACCGCGACGTCTCGGCGCTCTTGAGGGCCTGGGCGTTCCGCTTGTGGCGTTTCTCGAGCCGATATGGGACCAGCGCGCTGCGCCTGGCGTGGGTCACGTTCAACGTCGCGTTGTGGTTCGCGGTCCTGTATTTCGTATTGGACGTCCTCGCCGTACGGTACCTGGGCCAACGAGCGTTTGCTTCGTACGCGCAGGTCTCGTATTTGAGCTACTTCGTCGTCGGCTTCGAGGGGTTATTCCCCGGGACGGCGGTTTTTTTGGCGAATAATTTCTGGGCGCAACTTGCCCTCGCCCTCGAAAACGGCGTCGGCGCGGTTTTGATTTTATCGCTCGTGAGCTTGGTGGCGCGACGGGTTTGGCGCGGCCTGGGCTAAGGGCCGGCGCGGCTCGGGCGCCTCGGAGGACCGAAATGAAGAGAGTTATTCCGTTACTAGTTGCGACATCGGTCGGTGCTTGCGTGGCGGGAGCCGCGGACGCGGGCTCTTCCGCCGCGGCGTTTCTGAAGATAGGGGTCGGCGCCCGTGCGGTCGGGATGGGCGAGGCCCAAGCCGCGCTCGCCGCGGGGCCGGAGGCGCTCTACTGGAACCCCGCGGGCCTCGCGGCCGACGACCGCCGCGCGGTATCGTTCACCCACAGCGAGTGGCTCGAGGACATCCGCTACGAGTACTTGGGCTTGTCTTATCCGCTTTTCGGCCTGGGCACGGTGGGGTTCTCCGCGGGCCGCGTGAGTATGGGTAAGCTCGAAGGCCGCGACGAGCAGGGCAATCCCACGGGCGATTTCGGCGCGAGCGATATGGCGCTCTCGCTCGGCTACGCCAGGCGGCTTTGGGAATTCGTCTCGTTGGGCGCGGGCGCCGAGTATATCTCCTCCAAGATCGAGAACGAGAGGGCGTCGGCTTTCGCCGGGTCCTTCGGCGCGGCGGCCGAGCTGCCTTTGCCCGGGCTGTCCGCGGGCGTCTCCGCCTCCAACCTCGGCGGCGAGATGAAGTTCATCGAGGAGGGCGACCCGTTGCCGTTCGTCGCGCGCGGCGGCCTGGCGTACCTGTTGCCCTTCGGCGGCGAGACGAACGAGGTTACGGTCGCGGCGGACGCGGTGAAGTTCCGCGACCGCGACGTCGCCGTCAACGCCGGCCTCGAATATTGGTTTATGAAAACGGTCGCCGCCCGGGCCGGTTACAAGGCGAACTACGACGAGGACGGCCTTACGGGCGGCCTCGGCTTCAGATATTCGCCCACGGAAACGCTGGGGCTCTTGGCGGACTACGCTTACGCCGACATGGGCGTCTTCGGCGCCACGCACCGCATTTCCGTCGGGATGCGGTTCTGATGCCGACATGATTAAAGTTAAATAATATATAAATAAAGGAACCGCCCCGCCGGGGCGGTTTTGCTTGCCGCGCGCGGGGCCGCTATGTTATATTTTCTCCGGACAGAAGAGTATGCGATGCCCGCTCGCAACGGAACCGGCGCGGGAGGGATAGATAGATATGAAATCTTTCGGGAAATACGGTTTTGTCGCCGGCGCTTTGCTCTGCGCGGCCGCGGCGGCGTGGGCCGTAGGCGAGCTTAGTATTACCAGCCCGCCGGACGGCGGCGCGTTTAAACCGGGCCAGGTCGTCCGCATCGAATGGCGCAATTTCACGACCAACCCGATCGACATCTGGCTGAAGTGGGACGGCCGCCGCAGGAAGATCGGCGAATACGGCACCGAGACGGACGGCATGATAATGTGGCGCGTCCCGGAGGACGAGGCGGGCGAATACCGCATCGTCGTCGAGGAGGCGGGCGGCCTGGGCTCCAGCTCGTCCGTGACTTTGACCGTCATCGGCGAGGCGCCCGTATTGCCGGAGGTCTACGCTTCGCCCAACCCGTTCGACCTGTCCGTCGGTTTGCCGTTGTTGACTTTCGTCGGCGCGCCCGAGGGCTCGAGCGCCGTTATCTACGACATGGAGGGCCGCGAGGTAGTCAAGCTTTCGGGGCCTCTCCTTCAGTGGCGCGGCCGCAACGAGCGCGGCGACATGGTCGCCGGCGGCACGTACATGTTCGTCGTCGAATTTCCTTCGGGCGAGAAACATACGGGCAAGATCGCGGTCGTGAAGTGAGGAAGGCGCCCGTTCCGCTCGCGGCGCTGTTGCTGGTTTCGATCGCCTCGCCCGCGCGCGGCGCCCGCGTCCGCTCCGTATCGGTCGACGCCTACGAGGTTTTTACCGAGCTTACGGTCGAGTTGGACGAGCCGACGACGTTCACGTGCGAGGCCGGCGCACAGCCGCGTACGCTCGTGCTTTCAGTTGCGGCGGAAGCGCGGGGTGATATTTCCGCCGCACCGGCAGGCCGCATCGAGGGTATACGCGTGGCCCGGGCCAAGGGCGCGGCCACGTTCATGCTCGAAACGGCCGCGGACGTGGGGACGTTCCGCGCTTACCTCCAGCGGGAGCCCGCCGCGGTGATATTGGACGTCTACCGGCGGCTCGAGCTTACGTTGCCGCGTCCCGAGCCGCGGTTTAAGCGCGTTTTGGTTAATCGGAAAATTTTGCTCGTGGACGATGACGACGGCCCGGGCAACGGCAACAAATACAGCGTAGACGTCGACGCGAAGTACCGCGCGGCGCTCGAGGGTATGGGCGTTCCCTACGACGTTTACGTGGTGCGCGCCGGACGCGATGGCCCGCCCGCGACGAAGTTGTCCGAGTACCCCTTCGTTATATGGTTTAACGGTTTGGACGCGCGGCCGGTGGTTGTCTCCGCCGCGGACGAGCGCGCGGCGACTTCGTACTTGGAGAGCGGCGGGCGGTTGTGGTTGATCTCGCAGAACTACTTATCGGACGCGTCGCGCGGCAAGACCGCGTTCTGCCGGGAGGTTTTGGGGATAACGTCGTACGAAGCCGATACGCAAGTGGCCGAGGTCGCGGTCGGGCCGGCGGCGTCTTGTTTGCCGCGTTCCGCGTACGGTCTATCGGAAGAGTTGGCCGTAATAGGAAACTGGGGTGACGGCTTCGACGCCCCGGCCGACGCGGATATATTTTTCGCCGGCCCCGACGACGGCCTCTGTTACGGGATGGCGCGGCCGGTCGGCCCGGGGCGGGTGGCCTTCTTTTCGTTCGCCCTCGAGAACGTCGGCTACGTCGGCCGCATCTCCGACATAATGGAGGCGGCGTTGAACCAGTTGGCGGGCGAATAGGAGCGGCTTCGAGGGCGGCCCGCCGGTACGGCGGGTTTTATTAAAACGAGGCCGGCGCTTGATCGCGAATGAGGGTTTTGGGTATTGACCCCGGATTGACCGGTTCCGGTTTTGGCTGCGTGGAGAATCGCGGCAGGGCCTATTATAAATTATACGCGGATACCGCGGTGCCGCCTGCGGGATTGCCGCTTCCCGAACGTCTCGCCGTCATAAGGAATTTCACGCTCGAGATCCTCGAGGCCCTCAAACCGGAGTCGGTGGCGGTGGAGATGCTCTTCTCCCACGGGGGGCATCCTAAGACGGCGCTCCAGATGGCCCAGGCGCGAGGGGTCATACTCGAGGCGTGCGCCGCGGCGGGAGCTTCGGTAGTCGAGTACGCCCCGCGGCGCGTCAAGCAGGCGGTGGTAGGCGCGGGCGGTGCCTCGAAGGACCAGGTCGCGCGGATGGTTGCGAGGCACCTGAACTTGAAAGAGGCGCCCGCGAACCAGCACGAGGCGGACGCGTTGGCCGTCGCCCTCTGCGCGCATTTCGTGTCCGCGCGCCAAAACGACACGCGGTGATATCCCACCTGAAAGGCGTCTTATTGAAGAAGAAGCGCGACGGCGTGGTCGTGGAGGCGGGCGGCGTCGGCTACGACGTTTTGTTGCCCGGCGCGGTCGCGGCGCAGCTCGAAGAACTCGGCGCGGGCGACGAAATTTCGCTCGTAATCTCGTACCACCTCATCGCGACGCCCTCGCGAATTACGCCCCTTCTGGTCGGCTTCACGAACGACGTCGAGCGGGAATTCTTCGAGCACTTCATATCGGTCTCGGGCATCGGCCCCAAGGCCGCGGCGCGGGCGCTCACGCTCCCCTTCGCGCGCGTCGCCCAGGCCATAATCGAGGGGGACGTCGGCGCGCTCACGCTCCTGCCCGGCGTCGGGCGCAAACGAGCCGAGGAGATAGTACACCAGCTCAAAGATAAAGTTGCCGCGGCGGCCTTGAGCCGGACGCGAGCGGAGGCCGCGCCGCCGAGCGCCGCGGAGGCGCTCTTGGAGGCGGAGGCGGTGCTCGAGCAGCTCGGCTACAGCCGTCCGGAGATAAAGGCCATTGTGGATAACCTTGGCGACGGCGCGCGGGGGTGCTCCAGCGCGGAGGAAGTGCTCTCGCTTATCTACGCCCGCCAGAAGCGAGGGTCATGACGGACCTTTCGCGCAGCGAGCTCATTTCGCGGGAGGAAAAACCGGAGGACGCGACTTTCACCGCGCCGTTGCGGCCGCGCCGCTTCGACGAGTTCGTGGGGCAAAAGGCGGTGTTGGATAATTTAAAGATCGCCGTAGCCGCGGCGCGGGATAGGGGCGAGCCGCTCGACCACCTCCTCCTTTACAGCCCGCCCGGCCTCGGAAAGACGACGCTCGCACACGTAGTCGCCAACGAGCTCGCCGTGAGTATTACCGCAACCTCGGGCCCGGCCCTCGAGCGCCCCGGCGACCTGATGGGTCTGTTAACCAACCTCGGCGAGGGCGACATCCTCTTCATAGACGAAGTCCATCGCCTCCCGCGCGTCGTGGAGGAGTTCTTGTATCCCGCGCTCGAAGAGTTTAAAATAGACTTCATTCTAGACAAGGGGCCGGAGGCGCGCACCGTGAAGTTTAACCTGAAGCCGTTTACCCTCGTCGGCGCTACGACGCGCGTGGGGTTGCTCACGGCGCCGCTCCGCGACCGCTTCGGCCTCTTCCATCACCTCGAGTTCTACCCGCCCGCGGACCTCGAGCGCATCCTCCTTCGCTCGGCGAAGATCCTGGCCGTGCCGTTGACGCGCGGCGGCGCGGAGGCCGTGGCGCGCCGCGCGCGCGGCACGCCCCGCGTGGCCAACCGCCTACTGCGGCGCGTCCGCGACTACGCCCAGGTGAAAGGGCGGGACGAGGTGGACGAGGAGGCCGCGGCCGAAGCGCTCAAGTTGCTGGGCATTGACCGGGAAGGGTTGGACGCCCTCGACCGCCGCGTGCTGAACGTGATAATCGATACCTACGACGGCGGCCCGGTGGGGCTGAAGGCGCTCGCGGCTACGCTCAACGAGGAGGAGGACACGCTCGCCGACGTCGTCGAGCCGTTCCTGCTCAAAATCGGCTTTCTGGGGCGGACGCAACGAGGCCGCGTCGCGACGCGCCGCGCGTACGAGCACCAAGGCAAGAAAGCGCCGCGCGACCTTCCGGAAATCGAGCCCCTTCCCTTCGAGGAGGGTGGCGGCCATAACGCCCCCTGAGATATGCGTAGTATATTAGAGATTCCTCTCGCCGAGGCGCGCGACGAAATGCTCGCGCTCATCCGGGAAGTGGCGTATGCCGAAGGCGACTTCACGCTGGCGTCGGGCAAGAAGAGCAGGTACTACATCGACGGCCGGCGCGTAACGATCCATCCGCGCGGCGCGGTACTGACCGGGGTGCTCTTTTTCGAAGCGATACGGGACCTCGTCGAGGAGGGCGGCCCGCTCGGCATAACCGGCATGACGCTCGGCGCGGACCCGATAATCACGGCCACGGCGATGGTCGCCGCGGCCAAGGGGTACGAGTTTTACCCGTTCTATTGCCGCAAGGAGCCGAAAGGCCACGGCGCCGGCCGCCAGCTCGAGGGTTTCTTCGACCCGGTCAAGCGGTGTGTCATCGTGGAGGACACGGCGACGACGGGGGCGTCGGCGCTCAAGGCCGCGGCCGCGGCTCGAGCCGCCAGCGTCGAACCGGTCGCCGTCGTGCTACTCGTCGACCGTGAGGAGGGCGCGCGGGAAGCGCTCGAGGAGGCAGGGCTGGAGTTTAGGGCGGTGTTCTCGGTGCGGGATTTAAAGACGGCTTAGGGAGATGTTCGCTTCGGCCTCTTTGGCGATACGATTCCTATGAAGAAGCGAATGAAGAAATCGCCGCGGAAGCTGCGCCTCCTGGACAAGATCTTATGTCTGGAGGGCGAGTGGTCCGCGGACATCCGCAGCGAGGAGTCCGTCAAGCCGCTCCTCGAAATACTGCAGCGGCGCGGCGAGATTAAATATATTTACCGCCGGTGCGGGACCAGGGGCGAGTTCGCGTACTACCTTCAGCAGAAGAAATATTACCGCGACTGCCAAATCGTGTACCTGTCCTTCCACGGCGCGCGCGGCAAACTCAAGATAT
Organism: Candidatus Zixiibacteriota bacterium; assembly: GCA_011773985.1. Taxonomy (GTDB): domain Bacteria; phylum RBG-13-66-14; class B26-G2; order WVWN01; family WVWN01; genus WVWN01. The sequence continues at coordinate 81,628 of WVWN01000024.1, forward strand.
CGCCGCACGAAGTGATAACGTTACCCGAGATTGCGGACCTCGCTCACGGCGCGTTTAAGAACAAGCTCGTTTACTTCGGGAGTTGTAAGACGCTGAGGGCGGTTGACGAGCAGCTAAAGGATTTTTTGAAGAAGACCGGGGCCGCGGCCGTCGCGGGGTATACTAAAGACGTGGGGTGGATTGAGTCGAGCGCTTTCGAGCTCCTGTTCCTTTATTGGGCGGCGTACTACAAGAAGCCGGCGTACCTTCTGCGCAAATTGGCTTCCCGCTATTCCCGGTTGCAGAGATTGATGGGATTTAGGTATTTCACCGGGCGCGGCCCGAGGGGGCGATGAATTCGAGGCGCCCGCCGGGGCGCTTTTTTTATTTAAATTCGTATATCGCCCGCTCGTCGCCGGCCGCGACCGGCGTCCGCGCGAAATCGGCGTGGACGGCTTTGGGCGCCAATCGCGCCGATGGCGCAACCTATACAACCCCCGCTTAACCGGCGCGCCTCGGGGTATTTGGTAAATATTAACGGATTTACCTCTTAATCCTTCTTCGCCGACTCCCACAGCGCGGCGACGCCGCCGGCCGAGTCCTGGAATATGGCGTACCAGCCCATGTCGCCGACGGCCGTTTTGCCCTTAACCACCTTGCCGCCCGCGGCCTCGACTTCCTTCGCCTTGTCGTCGACGGAGGCGACGAGGATATATACTAGGCAACAACCCTCCTCGCACGTGCACGGCTCTTTCACGAGGTTGAAGCCGCCGCTCGGTTCCGCTTCCGGCGCCCAGGTCGCGTATTTCATTTCCGGCATCAGCTCCACCTTCCAGCCGAAGACTGTCTCGTAAAATTCCTTCGACTTGACGAAGTCGGTCGACGGGATCTCGACGTGGCATATCTCGTGCATAATGACTCCTTTCCCCAAAAGGTTACGGTTTGAAAGTTTACTTAATGAGTTAGGCTCAGGGTCTCGTTTCGCCGGCGGGTTCTTCCGCCGCGCTCGTGCCCGTTACGGGGTAAAGTTCCTTTTTTCGCAGGGCGACGGTGAAAGAGCCGCGCCGTTTAATGTCGTACATGTTTTCGAGGATCGTAATCGCCTTCTGGTATTCCAGGGCCCCTCGGTAGGGGTCGTGTATGTAATAGGAATCGCGGAGGACGACCGCGCCCGTGTGCCGGTCGCGCACCCGGGAGCGGAACTCCTCGGCGTCCTTAAGGACGTCCTCGGTCGCTACGTGCGGGTGGACATAGCCGCCGGCGAAGGCGACGTCGGCGGGGACGACCACGTTCATGTTGTCCGGTACCTTTTTCAACGCCGCCGCGGCCGCCGCCAGGCCGCGTTCGCCGTAGTTGTAGCGGTGCTCGTAGTCGGCGCGGGCCTGCCAGACGTCGAGGGCCGGCCCGGCGACGACGGCCAGTATAACGAAGGACATCGCCCTCCCGCCACGCCGCGTCATGACGATAAAGGCGATTATGGGCAGGACTAAGAACGCGGCCGTAAGCGCGAGAGCTTTGTTGATTTCGCCGTAGGGCGCGAGCAAGACCTCCTTTACTTCACGCGCGACGTACGGCCAATAGAGGGGGTCCCGCACGACGAGTAGGTAATAGACGAAAGCGAGGGCGCCCAGGAAGATGAGCGTAAGCTTGGACTCCTTTGCGAGCGCCGGGCCGAAAGCGGCGCCCAAGGCCAGCGCGACGAGCGGCACCACCGGCGCGTGGTATTTGACGAAGCCGTAGCCGTCGCCGCCGATAAACAGGTAGAAGACCAGGATGACCGAAGCGGCCAACGCGGCGTACGCAACGCCGGCGTCGACGCCCTTGAACCGTCGCGAGCTTTTTTGAATGAAGACGAGGACGAAGGTTAGGATAAAAGGCAACCCGAGCCAAAGGACGAGCTTGACGCCCCGCTTCAAGAGAAGGCCCGCGAACGCGCCGCCCGGCGCCGCCGCGCGCGAGAACGAGTGCTTGAGCGGCTCGAGCGCGGGGAGGTTTTTAATTGCGCAATACGGGACGAAATACGCGGCGAACAGGGCCGCGCCGAGGGCGAGCGCGGGCAAAACGTAGGCCGCGCGTCCCGGACGTCCCGCGACGAGATAGTAGATGACGAGCGTAGCCACGAGAAGCGGCGGCGTCGTGAGCTTCGCCATCAGCGCTACGCCGAGCAGCAGGCCGAGCCCCACCCAGCCGCCCCGCCCGAGCTCGAAGCCGCGGCGGAGGAGGTACCAGACGAAGGCCATAGTAACCAGCGGCAGGAGCGCCGTGTCTATCTCGACGAGCAGCGCCGACTGGACGGCGAGGGGGTGAAGGCCGTAGAGCGCGACGGCGAGAAAAGGGCCCCACCGTTCGCCCGTCGCTTTGCGCGTCGCGAACCACAGCATTACGCCCGCGGCGTAGAAGGCCGCGACGCCCACGAGGCGCGCCGCCCAGGGCGCCTTGCCCGCCAGGCCGACGGGGACCGCGACCAAAGAGTGGTAGAGCAGCGGGTGGCTAAGTACGGCGTTCCACGCCGAGCCGGAGAAGGCCATGGGCCGGGCCGTACGGGAGAGCGAGAAAGCGACGTCCGCGAACTGCGTCTCGTCGGCGACGAGGGTTTGGTTTATTTGAAGTACGAGGAGCGCGCCCGCGCCGAGGGCGACCCCGGCGAGGAGGACGCCGTAAAGCGCGGGATGGATTTTACCTTTCAGCGGGGCTAACCTTCTTTTGAGAGACGGCTTTCGGCCGCGCGGCCGTTTCGCCTTTGTGCGCCGACCAGTCGCCTCCGTTGGCCCGATTTATAACACATCGGCGCCGCGTCCGCAAGAAAAGACCGGACAACGGGCCGGAAGCGGGGCCCGGCTCGAGGTAACGCTTCTCGCATTCGCGCGGCGCGGTAAATGTGTTTGCGCTCGCTTTCGTTTGTGTTATATTTTTACGAGTAAACGGATACGAGGAGGAACGAGGATATGGTCTTGAGAGTCTCGGCCGTTATTTTGCTAATGACGACTTTGACCGCTTCGCCCGGATTCGCCTGGCGTAAGTATGCGGGCGAGTACAACCCCTCCACCGGCTGGCCCGGCGTCCGCGTTGCCGACGACGAGGGCCACGTGATCACGGTCGTATCGTTCGTAACCCCCAACGTGACCTTCAGCGTCCCGTACATTACGCTCGAGGAGACGATGGACGAGAACGATATCGCGGCGTGGAACGAGTTCGACAAGAAGCGGGACCCGGTCGTCGCGAAGCGGGTCAACGGCGCCGCCCAGGCCCTCAAAGTCTCCAAGTTAAAGATTTACGACTATCTCGCGGAAGAGGCCTGGGAGAAGTGCGGCGGCCACTCGGCGTTCCTTAACCACCAGGTCCGTATTCTATTGGGGTACCTCAAAGGCCAGAAATATAAGAGGATCGAAATCAAGGATTACGAAGTCGACCCGGCGATGATGGGCGTGGTTTTCGAGGTCGACCCCATAAAGGATATCACGGAGATGGGGCCGGTATGCTGGGGTTATTGGTATCCTTAGTTCACGTCTCCATACAAACGCCCCAAGCGGCTGGACCTTTTTGGCGTAAAAACGGCTAAGCGATTACGGCCGGTTCGTCGGGTCGGTTGCGGGCGCGAGTTGTTTGGGCGGCATTCTGGCCGGCGCGGGCCTTGGGTTACCTTAATCGAACGAGGGGAGCCAGGCGTTGCCGTTAGGGCCGCCCGTCTTTTGCGTCGAGCCTTGACTTTTTTTGTTTTTGGGTTATAATAACGACGAAGCGGGTTTCAGGGTTTCGACGTAATGATTGAAACGGCGAGCGTAGTCGTAGTAGTTGTAGACGGGGCGTCGGCCCGGCCTCGTTGAGGTATGCGCGTAGCGTTCGACCAGGCCGGCCCGGGAGCCGGCTTTCTTATTAGATTTACGGCGTTCGTATCTAAAGCCTTTTCGGAGGAAGTCCGGATTTCCCGCGGTTTTGTAGAAGATCGCTGTGTGAAAGAAACGGCTCGAATGGAGACAAGGTTCCGTAAATATAGGTCCGAGGACTTCTTGCCGGTTCGGGATTTCCTGGTGGCCAACTACCGGGCGTTTGAGTACCCCGTCAACTGGGACCTGGTGCGTTGGAACTACGCCCGGTACTTTTGCGCGCCGATGCTCGGCGCCTGGGGATGCGACGAGACCGCAGAGGTATTTCCCGATACTACCAGGCGGAAGAGTATGGAAGCCGTTCGCCTCTGGGAGGAATCCATCGGCGTGTGGGTCGACGAGAAAGAAGAAATCGCCGGCTTAGTTTGCCCGGACGAGTACGTGCCTTGGCATCCCGCGTTCGGCCAGGCCTTCTTACAGCGCCGCCCCGACTACGAGCACCTGCTCGCCGATATGCTGGCGTACGCCCAACAAACGTTTGTCGGCGAGGGCGTGACGAGGATATACGTGGGAACGCACGACGGCGCGCTCGAAGCCGCGGCAACGCGGCGCGGATTCTTGCGAGACGAGCAACCCTGTTTATACTGCATGGAGTACGATTTGAGTAACGTACCCGAACCCGACTTACCCCAAGGTTACCGTTTTCAATCCATGGCCGAAGATAACGACCTTCAGAAGCGCAGGAAAGTATTCGGGTTGAGCTTCAAACATATGGACCCAAATGAGTGGCCTACCGTCTTTTCTTACGAGGAACTACAGCGAGCGCCCGATTACCGGAAGGACCTGGACGTCGTCGTCGTCGGGCCGGACGGCGAGTACGTGGCGTGCACTGTAGGGTGGGTAGATATATATAACAAGATAGCTACGTTGGAACCGGTGGGGGCGCTGCAACTTGGGATGGGCAGGGAAGTGGTTATGGAAGGCCTGCGGCGGGTTGCCGCCCTTGGAGCGGAAGTCGCCCGCGTTGACTCCGATCTGAAGTATTACGAGGTCATCGGTTATAAAAAGAAGTTTCCTATTTATCGTTGGGTTAAGAAAGCTTAGAGAAATACGATTTACCTGGGGCAGTCGAAAAACTGCGGCCTTGTAATGGCGCTTAGCGCTACCGTTAAAAAGAGGTGATCGCCGTGCCCAAGGAACTCGTCCCCCGTTACGACGCGAGCGAGCTTGAGGAGCGCTGGTACCGCGAGTGGGAGACGGCGGGTATCTTTACCCCTCCGCCCGAGCCCGCGTCGCCGCGCGGGACCTTCGTCGTCGTCATCCCGCCGCCCAACGTTACCGGCTCCCTCCATATGGGCCACGCGCTCAATAACACCATCCAGGATATCTACGTCCGGCAGCGGCGGATGGCGGGTTTCGATACGCTCTGGCTGCCGGGGACGGACCACGCGTCGATCGCGACGCACACGGTCATCGAGCGGGAACTCGCGGAACAGGGGCTGAGCCGCCGCGACCTCGGCCGCGAGGAGTTCCTCCGGCGCGCCTGGGCCTGGCGGGAACGGTACGGCGGGACCATCGTTCACCAACTGAAGAGGCTCGGCTGCAGCTGCGATTGGACGCGGCTCCGCTTCACGATGGACGCGATGCTCTCGCGCGCCGTGGTCGAGGCGTTCGTTCGCTACTGGGAGGACGGCCTGCTCTATCGCGGCCGCGGGATGGTCAACTGGTGTCCCCGTTGCCGGACGGCGGTATCGGACCTCGAGGTCCGCCACGAGGAGACCGACGGGACCCTTTGGTTTATTCGGTATCCAGGCGCGGGGGGCGGCGAAGGCGTCGTCGTCGCGACCACGCGCCCCGAGACCATGCTCGGCGACACCGCGGTGGCGGTTAACCCGAAGGACAAGCGTTATAAAAAACTGATTGGCGCTTCGGTCACGTTGCCGCTCGTAGGCCGCGAGATTCCCGTCATAGCCGACGACGCGGTCGACCCCTCGTTCGGGACGGGCGCCGTCAAGATTACGCCGGCCCACGACGCCGACGACTACGACGTGGCGCGGCGGCACGGCCTCCCGGCCGTCGTCGCGATCGACGAGGACGCTCGCATGACCGACGAGGTGCCGCCTAAATATCGCGGCCTGACCCGCGAGGAATGTCGGCAAGCCGTCCTCAAAGACCTCCAGCTCGAGGGTTTGCTCGAGACGACGAGACCCTACAAAGTCCCACTCGCAATATGCGACCGCTGCAAGACGGTCGTCGAGCCGTACCTCTCGCTGCAGTGGTTCGTAAAGCAGGCCGAGCTCGCGCGGCCGGCCCGCGACGCCGTGGCACGCGGCGACGTCGAGTTCGTCCCGGAACGTTGGGTCAAGGTCTATTACGATTGGATGGACAACGTCCACGACTGGTGCGTCTCCCGCCAACTCTGGTGGGGGCACCGCATCCCGGCGTGGTATTGCGACAAGTGTGAGGAGGTCGTGGTTGCACGCGAGGCGCCTACGCGTTGCCGCTGCGGCTCGACGACGCTACGTCAGGATGAGGACGTCCTCGACACCTGGTTCAGCTCGGCGCTGTGGCCTTTCTCGACTATGGGGTGGCCGGACGACACGGCCGACATGAAGCACTACTATCCCACGGACCTGTTGTGCACCGCCGCGGACATTATCTTCCTGTGGGTGGCCCGGATGATCTTCTCCGCGCTGTATTTCACCGGGCGGGTCCCGTTCCGCACCGTTTATTTCCACCCCATGGTCCAGACGGTCGAGGGCAAACGCATGTCTAAATCGTTGGGTACGGGCGTGGACCCTTTGTACCTCATCGACCTCAACGGCGCCGACGCCGCCCGCTTCACGTTGACCGCCCTCTGTACGCAGTCGCAATCCTTCCGCCTGTGGGAGGAGCGGTTCGAGCTCGGCCGCAACCTCACGAACAAGATCTGGAACGCGGCCCGCTTTCTTTTGCCGCATATAGGGCGGTCGGGGGAGGGCGAGCTTCCGGCCGGGGAGGACTTGGCGCTGGTCGACCGTTGGATCCTTTCCAAGCTGGAGCGCGCCCGCGCCGAAGCGCAGCGAGAGTTCGACGAGCTGAGGTTCAACGACTACGCGCACACGCTATACCAGTTTTTCTGGGGCGAGTATTGCGACTGGTACCTGGAGGCCATAAAGCCCCGTCTTTACGGGAAAGCGCCGGGGGGCGACGTCGCGGCGCGCGTAGCGCGGCACGTGTTCGACGTCTTGCTCCGCCTTTTCCACCCGATAATGCCTTTCGTGACCGAGGAGCTATACCGTATGTTCGCGCCCGGCCGCGGGTTCTGCGCGCAGGCGCCGTGGCCCGCGGAGGAAGCGGCTTGGGTAGACGACGCCTCCGAGCGCCGCGTCGAACGGTTGTTCGACATTATCCGCGCCGTACGCAACATCCGTGCCGAGATGAACGTCCCGCTTGCGAGCGCGGTAGACGTTATGCTCGCCTCGGAAGAGGCCGGCGCGGCCGCCCGCGCGGCCGAGGAGTTGACGCCCTTTTTCGGCCTCGCGCGTGTAGCTAGCGCGTCGCCGCTGGCCGCGAAAAAACGGCCGGCGCATGCCGCGGCCGCGGTCGTCGGCGATATGACCGTCTTCGTCCCGCTCGAGGGCGTGATCGATTTCGACGTCGAAATGAAGCGGCTCACCCGCGCCAAGGAGAAATTGGCGGGCGACGTCGCGACGCTCGGCCGGAAATTGAGCGACGAGAACTTCGTCAAGAAGGCGCCGGCGGACGTCGTCGCGGCGGACGCGGAACGCCTCGAGTCGCTCAAAGCGACGATGGCTCGCCTTGAGGAGAACCTGAAGGCGCTTCAATAATCACGTTTCCTTTCTGCTTGACGCGTTCGCCCGTCCCTTTTATAATGGCGAAGGCGGAAAGTATTCCGTGGTATGGACGGAGACGACGAACTTCGCCGAGGCCGCGGTTGTTTCGTTACCGCGATCGCCGTGGCGGGCACGGTCGCGGCTTTGGTCGTGTTGGCCCTCCTCTGGGTAAACCGGGCCGCGAACGACCCGGCGAGTCGCGGGTATCGGTTGTTGCAAGTTGTCCGCGGCGAGAAGCCCGCGGAGGAGTGGGTTACGGAAGTAATTATAGGCCGCCTCGCCAAGAAAGCCGACCTCCCGCCGGAGCAAGTGGCGGCGTTGGAGCGCGAGCTGGGGCCGATCTCGAGAGACTTGCCCTGGCTATCGGAAGGCGAGAAACACAAACTCGCCGCGCTCATCCAGGCGTCGATCGAAGACGGCCGGTTGACGGACGACGAGATAGCGGCTATCCGCGAGTACAGCTATCGGTCCGCGCGCGATGGCAACGCCAAGCCTTAGGTTACCGATCGTAGCGGGGCAATTCTATCCCGCCGACGACGCGTCGCTTAGGCGCGAATTGGCGACGTACGTCGTCGCCGCGGAAAGACAACGATATTTGGGGGGCCTGTGCCCGCACGCCGGGTATATATATTCCGGGCCGACGGCCGGCGAGCTGTTCGCCCGCCTCGAGGTCCCGGGCGTCGTCGTGCTGTTGGGGCCGAAACACCACCCGGCGGGCGCCGAGTTTGCGGTTTGGCCCGGCGGCGCCTGGCGAACGCCGTTGGGCGACGCGCGGGTCGACGACGAGGTTGCCGCGGCGTTGTTAAAAAAATGTGCACTCCTGGAAGCCGATGAGCGGGCCCATCGCCCCGAACACTCCCTCGAGGTTGTCGTCCCCTTTATACAATTCGTTAATCCCGAGGCGGCAATCGTTCCCGTCGCGCTGGGGCCGATGCCGTTAGCGGCCGTCCGCGAGACGGGGGAGGGCGTGGCGGCCGCGCTCAAGCCCTACCGGGATGACGCGGTCGTCGTGGTCTCGAGCGACATGACCCATTACGAGGCCGCGGCCTCGGGCGAGCGCAAGGACGCCTTAGCCATAGAACGCCTGAAGGCGCTTGACGCCGAGGGGTTGTTGGAAGTTGTGGCCTCGCACGACATATCGATGTGCGGCGTTTGGCCCGCGGCCGTGGCGCTAACGGCGTTTCGTGCCATGGGCGCTTCGGCGGGGGAGCTTATCCGCTACGCCAATTCGGGCGAAGCCTCCGGCGACTACGACCACGTCGTCGGCTACGCGGCCTTGTCGTTTGCCTGAGAGGTCGAACTATGTCAACTTGGAGAGTGGAGAAGATAGCGCTGCCGGTAATGGTCGCGGCGGCGGTCCTCATTTTGGTTCTCGGAGCTTTGAAGGAGACCGAGGAGCAAAACCTCGAGAAGCGCCTCGCCAAATGGCGCGCCGTGCTCCCCGCCGACGTCCGCGCCAAGTTCGACGCGGGCGAGGACGCGGCTTGCGCCAAAATGATTAAAGAACGGCTCGAGGGCGACGCCGCCTTCAAGAAACGTTACGAGGCCTTGCAGGACGAGGAATTGACGCCGGTCTTCTCGCCCGAAGACATGGTGGATTATTATCGGGTGTACTTCGTCGGGCGCCTGGCGGAGATACGCGAAGAAAAGCGGGAGAGTTTCTGGTATCGTCTCTTTCACGGCTCGGAGAAGGGCGGGCCCGCCAATTGAGTAAAGTATCCCCGCGCGTTGATTTTGGTTTTCCGGCACGGTAGTGATTATGCCGTGCCTTTAACGCAGGCGCGGGCGAGTAGGTTGTCGTGGTTGTCCGGCCCAAAATTTTGATGGTCCACAACTATTCTTCGTGGGGCGGTAACCTCGCGACGGTGTTGACGCTCTGCCGTGGTTTGCCCGCGCGCGGTTTCGCCGTCGCGCTCGCGGCGCCGCGTAGCGAGGCGTACGTGGCGCGATTCGAAGGCGCGGGCGTCCCCACTTTCGACGTAGAGATTAAAAGCAAGCACCACCTGGCCGCTTGCCGCCGTTACGCGGGCCTCGTGAGGAGGGAAGGGTTCGATATCGTACATACCCATACGCGGCGGGCCGATTTCGTCGCGGGGCTGGGGGGACGGCTGGCGGGGGCCGTGACCGTGTCCACGCAGCACGGCCAAATCAACCTCGACCGGCAGACGCTGAAGGAAAGGCGCGACCTTTCGGCGCTGTTTTACTGTTTCTGCCTGAGGAGTTTTTTCGACAAACACGTCGCCGTCTCGGCCGAGATAGCGGGCGAGCTCCGCACGAGGTGTCGCGTACGCGCGGCCAAAGTTACCCATATACCGAACGGCCTCGAGGCGGCGCCCTTCGTCGCCGCCGCGGGGGAACGCCTTTCTTTTCGCTACGAGGTCGGCGCGCGGCGTTGGGCCGTGGTCGCCGCGGTGGTAGCTTCGCTCGACGCCAAGGGCCACGGCGACCTCTTGAGGGCGGCGGCGGAGGTCGTATCTGGCGGCGTCGACCTGCACGTCGTCGTCGTCGGCGAGGGGCACTGGGGTGGGCCTATAATCAGTAAAGCGGCCGCCGAGCTGGGCATCGCCGAGCGGGTACACCTCCTGGGCTTCCGGGATGACATCCCGAGGATACTGGCGGGGTCGGACATGTTCGTATTGCCCACGCCCTCGGAAGGTTTGTCTATCGCCATTATGGAGGCTATGGCCGCGGCCTTGCCGGTCGTCGCGACCGCCGTGGGCGGTAACCCGGAGTTGGTCGAGCCGGGAAGAACGGGTTACCTGGTGCCGGTGGGTGACGCCGGCGCTTTGGCCGAGGCGATGCGGAAACTCGCGAAGGACCCGGCGAGACGTCAAGCCATGGGGCGCGCGGGACGGTCGCGCGTAACGCTCGAGTTCACGGCGGACAAAATGGTGGACCGCTACGCCCAGTTATACGAAGAGCTCTTGCAGACGAAGGGGGCGAAGGCGTGACCGGAGGCCGGGAGGCCAAAGTGGCCGTCGTCGGCGTAGGCCCCTGGGGTTTTAATCATCTCGAGAAACTCGCCGCGCTTTTGGGGCCCGAGCGCGTAGCCTTCTACGAGCCGGACGCGGAAAGGGCGCGCGCGGCCGAGGAGCGTTATCCGATAGCCGCCGCGTTTGCCGCGTGGGAGGAATTCCTCGAGAGCGATTACGGGGCCGCGGTACTCGCCGCACCCGCGGCGCGCCATGCCGAGCTGGCGCTCGAGGCGCTGGCCGCGGGCAAGGATTTGTTGGTGGAGAAACCGCTCGCGCTTGCACCTGCGGAGGCGGCGGACGTCGTGCGCCTGGCCGAAGAAAAAGAGGCCGTTCTTATGGTCGGCCACATTTTGCTCTTCGACCCGGCGTTCGAGGCGTTGAAGGACGTCGTGGCCGCGGGCGAGCTGGGCGAGGTGAAATATATAACCGCGGCGCGGGCGAAGCTGGGTACGGTTCGCCTCGAGGAAGACGTCATGTTCAGCCTCGCGGCGCACGACGTGGCGTTAGCGACGTGGCTTTTGGGAGGCGAACCGTTGTCGGCTTCGGCGGTGACGGTGGACGCGCTCGGCACCGGCGTCGCGGACGCGGCCTTCTTGAATCTCTCCTTCCCCCGGGGCGTCACGGCCCACGTGTGGGCGTCGTGGTTGTACCCGCTCGAGACGCGGCGGTTCGTCGCGGTGGGCGACGAGGCGATGGCCGCGGTAATTCAAGAGGAAAAGGGGCGCGGCGGCCTTACGGTTTACCGGAAGGGTACGCGGCCGGGGGAGGGCGGGCCCGAGGTCTACGACGACGGCTCGAGGGTCGTGGAGGTACCGGACGTCGACTTGTTGGAAGCGGAGCTCGAGCACTTTCTGGCTTGCCTCGAGACGAGGGCGACGCCGCGCGCCGACGGCCTGCAAGGGCTCGCCGTCGTCAGGGTTTTGGCGGCGGCGCAGAAGTCCGCCCGGGCCTCGGGCGCGCCGGTCCGAATCGAAGGGTAGCGTCCACGGCGCCGGTTTAATTTAAATATGGAAATAAAAGACGATTATTTCGTGCACCCTACGGCCGTCGTTGACGAGGGCGCCTCGATAGGCGCCGGCACGAAGATATGGCACTTCTGCCACGTGATGGCCTCCGCGGCGATAGGGGAACGCTGCGTCCTGGGCCAGAACGTCTTCGTAGGCGCGAACGTCACGGTAGGCGACAACGTCCACATCCAGAACAACGTCAGCGTTTACGAGGGCGTGACGTTGGAGGACGACGTCTTCTGCGGGCCGTCGATGGTCTTCACGAACGTGCGCGACCCGCGGTCGGCGTTCCCGCGGGGCTCGAGCGCGGAGTACGAGAGGACGCTCGTGCGGCGCGGCGCGTCCCTCGGCGCCAACTGCACGATAATGTGCGGCGTGACCGTGGGCGGGCAGGCCTTCGTGGCCGCGGGCGCGGTTGTCACGCGGGACGTGCCGGCGTACGCGCTGGTGGGCGGCATCCCCGCGCGCGTTCTGGGGTACGTGTGCGCGTGCGGCGAACGCCTCGGCATGCTGGTGCCCGGCGACCGGCGCCGTTGCCGCCGCTGCGGCCGGGAGTACGCGTGCGACGGCCGGGGTTTACAGGCCACACCTTAGGGATATAATCGTATGGTCGATGTCAGGATTCCCCTCAAGGACCTGGCGGCGCAGTACCGGGCGTTGGAGGCCGAGCTCGAACCCGCGTTTCGGGAATTCCTCGCCTCGGGGCAATATATACTCGGGCCGCCGGTGGAAAAGTTTGAACGCGAGGCGGCCGAGTACCTCGGCGTCGGTTACTGCGTCGGCGTGGGGTCCGGTACCGACGCGCTCCTCATCGCCCTCCGGGCCCTGGGTGTCGGCGAGGGCGACGACGTCGTAACGACGCCGTTCACGTTCGTCGCGAGCGCGGACGTTATCGTACGCCTGCGCGCGCGGCCCGTATTCGTTGACGTCGACGCCGAAACCCTGAATATATCGCCCGGGGCCGCAGCCGAGGCGGTTACGGGGCGAACGAAAGTCGTAATGCCCGTGCACCTCTACGGCTTGCCCGCCGACGTGACCGCGATCGCTGCGGCGATACCGGGTATCCCAATTCTAGAAGACGCGGCGCAAGCGATCGGCGGCGAGTTCGCGGGCCGCAAGGTAGGAAGTCTGGGTGCCGGGGCCGCTTTCTCGTTTTTCCCCACGAAGAACCTCGGCGCCTTCGGCGACGGCGGCCTCATAGCCACGGACGACGGGACGCTGGCCGATATAGCGCGGCGCCTCCGCGTACACGGCGCCGTGAGTAAGAATTACCCTGAGGAGATCGGCTACAAGAGCCGCCTCGACGGCTTGCAGGCCACGGTCCTCTCGATAAAGCTTAAGTACTTGGACGCGTGGGTCGCGAGGACGCGCGGACTGGTAGCGCGTTACCGCGAGCGGCTGGCCCCGGTCGAAGGCGTAGCGTTATTGGCCGAGCCGGCCAACTGTAGGCCCGCGTATCACCAATTCACGGTCCGGGCGACGCGGCGCGAGGAGCTGCGGCCTTTCCTCGCCGGGGAGGGAATAGCCTCCGCAATCTACTACCCTGCCGCGGTTCATCTGACGCCGGCGTTCGCGAACTTGGGTTACGGGGCCGGGTCCTTCCCGGAGGCGGAGAAGGCCGCGGGGGACGTGTTGTCGCTGCCCCTCTGGCCCGAGATGGCCGACGAGCAAGTGGAGGAGGTCTGCGCCGCGGTCGCGGAATTCTATGGGCGCTAAGGGCGACATCATGCTCGTGGTGGGGGCGCGGCCTCAGTTCGTGAAGGCCGCGCCCCTTCTCGCCCGGCCCCCGGAGGGGGCGGCGTGGCTGCTCGTCCATACCGGCCAGCACTACGACTACGAGATGTCCGCGGCCTTCTTCGCCGAGCTCGCCATACCGGAGCCGGCCTACAACCTCGACGTTGGCGCGCTCTCGCCCGCGGCGCAGCTGGCCGCGATGACCGGCCGGCTCGCGGACGTAATCGAGAAGGAGAGGCCGGCTGCGGCGGTCGTCGTGGGCGATACGACTTCCACGCTAGCGGGGGCGTTGGCGGCGTCACTCTCGAGCGTGCCGCTGGCTCACGTCGAGGCGGGCATGCGCTCGTACGATTGGGCCATGCCCGAGGAGCGCAACCGCGTTTTGACGGACCGGTTGGCCGGCCTGCGGCTGTGTCCCCACGCGGCCGCGGCGGCGAACCTCGCAAAGGAAGGCATTACCGAGGGCGTGGAGGTCGTGGGCGACGTGACGTACGAAGTTGCCGCGGCGGCCTACGCTGCGCTCGACGCCGCGACGTACGTTGCGCCGTTGGGCCTGGAGCCGGGGGGCTACGCGTACGTGACGTGCCACCGCCAGGAGAACGTCGAGGTCCCGGCGCGGCTCGCCGCGGTGGCCGAGGCGCTGGCCGGTTTGGATTTTCCGGTTTACTTCCCGGCGCATCCGCGGACCGCGAAGGCGCTCAAGGCCGCGGGCCTTTGGAGCCGCCTCGAGGCCGCGCGGGACGTGCGCCTCGCCGAACCGACGACGTACTTCACCAGCCTCGCCCTCATCCGTTATGCCGCGGTCGTCGTAACGGACTCGGGCGGCGTCCAGCGCGAGGCGTATCTATACGACGTGCCGACGCTGACGTTGCGCGAGCGGACCGAGTGGCCGGAGACGGTCGCCGCCGGCGTCAACCGCCTGGTGGACGTCGACCCGCGGGCCGTAAGGGTGGGCTTGAAGGAGGCATGCGGCGCGGCGAGGGCGCGCCGGCCTCGCCTCGAGCTCGTCGGCGAACCGCGGCCGAGCGCGCGCGTCGCGGAAGCCTTGTCGGCTTTTACTTAGGAACCCCGGAGGAAGATTCCTTGACGCCCTGCCCCCCCCTATGGTATTATTTTGACGCGGGGTGGAGCAGTCAGGTAGCTCGTTGGGCTCATAACCCAAAGGTCGCTGGTTCAAATCCAGCCCCCGCAAATAAATCGACGGCCCGTTTCGGGCCGTTTTTTTATGTTTAAGGGTATTTTTGCCGTCGGTGAATTTGACAACGCGCGTTTCGTCGGCTATACTGTTATCCAGCAAGGGGGTGCATATGATGGAGAGTTTCTATAGAACGGTTCTGATATTGACGCTCGCGGCGTCAGCGGCATTCGCCGGTTGGTCGGTCGTGGAGACAACGGGCGAGCATCTGAACGACGTACAGATGATTTCGGCCAGCGACGGGTGGGCCGTCGGCGCGGGCGGCCAAATTTTACGCTACAACGGCTCGTCGTGGCGGGCGGTACCGTCGCCCACGACGAGGGACCTCAACGCCATAAAAATGCTCTCGGCGACGAGCGGTTGGGCCGTAGGCCATCAGGGGACGATAATCCGCTACAACGGCACGCGGTGGACGCTCGTAGGAAGCCCGACCGATAAGCACTTATATTCGGTGGATTTCGCGGACGCGGGCGACGGCTGGGCCGGCGGCCGCAACGGCGTGTTGCTCCACTACAGCGCCGGGGCTTGGCGCGCCGCGGCGAGCCCGACGGGCAGGCATATCAAGGGGATCGACATGCTGGCGGGCAATTCCGGTTGGCTATCCGGGAACGCGGGCGTTATTTACCGCTTCAACGGCGCGAACTGGCTGAGTCAGGCGTCTGGCACTAACCGCGACCTCAACGACGTTGCGATGTACGGCACGACCTTGGGTTACGCCGTCGGTGCGTACGAGACGGTATGCAGGTACAACGGCACGCGTTGGACGAGGATCCACCAGGGCCCGGTGATAACGGGCTTGAAAGCCGTGTATATCGTGAACGCGACTAACATATGGGCCGTGGGGGGCCAGGGGCTCGCGCTCCGCTATAACGGGTACGCGTGGTCGTATAGCGACACCACCGTTACCGTAACGCTCAACGGCGTTCATTTCCTTAACGCGCTGGACGGCTGGGCCGTCGGCAACGGCGGTTACATCTTGCGTTATACGAGCGGAACGGCCGTTTCGCCGGCGTCGCTCGGGCGCGTCAAGGCGCTATTCGAATAAAAGTCCGCGTTGTGTGCCGAAAAACCGGCCTGCGAGGGCCGGTTTTTGATTAAGGCGGCGGGTGGTTTTATTCGCGGGCGGTTGCTTTGGCCGTTGCAATTTGCGCGAAGGTGTCTTTTAATGGTGAGCGTAAGGCGCGACGGCGTAATGCTAAAGGGATTCGGCTACCGGCTTGAGAGACTGTCGCCCGCGAGGCTGAGCCTGGGGCTCGC
Source organism: Candidatus Zixiibacteriota bacterium (assembly GCA_011773985.1). Lineage (GTDB taxonomy): Bacteria > RBG-13-66-14 > B26-G2 > WVWN01 > WVWN01 > WVWN01. The sequence goes on from WVWN01000024.1 coordinate 97,435, forward strand.
GGGCGTTTTCGCCGTTTCCCACGCCTTTTATTATTTTTTAGGGATTCGCTTCGACGGCACGCCCCTTTCGTGGTATTGGCAGTATTTGGACCCCGAGCTTTTGAGAAATAAGTTGTGGGAGAGCGTTTTCTATCTGCACAGTCAGCCGCCTCTGTTTAATTTATTTCTGGGGATAGTCTTGAAAGTTTCGCGCGGCGACGGGCGGGCGATTTTTCAGGCCGTCTTCCTCGCCGCGGGCTTGGCGTTGTACCTATCGCTTTTTTGGTTACAGCTTCGCCTCGGCGTGTCGCGCGGCGCCGCCTTCGCGTTGAGCACGCTTTTCCTGATAAGCCCTTCATTTATTTTATACGAACACCTGTTGTTTTACACGTTCCCCCTCGCGGCCTTGATTGCGCTGTCCGCTTTGCTGTTCTACGAAATATTGGCGCGGCGGCGGACGTGGGCCGTCGCGGCGTTTTTCCTCTCCCTATTTTTAATTTGCGGCGTTCGCCATACGTTTCATATCGCGTATTACGTTCTCGCGGCGGCGTTCTTGGCCGCGGCCTGCGCCGGCGCGCGCAGGAAGGTCCTTTTGGTCGCGGCGGCGCCTTTTTTGGTACTTTTTTCTTTTTACGCCAAAAACTTCGTTTTGTTCGGCCAATTCTCGGCGAGCTCCTGGACCGGTATGAACTTCTGGCAAATGACCGGCTCAAACTTAAAGCTGGAAGAGAAGGAGCGATTGCTCGCGGAGGGCAGGCCGTCGGAGTCGGCCTTGGTGCCACCTTTTTCGGCCGTAGATGAATACCCCGCCGGTTGCGCGGACGTGTCTCGCTTCCCGGACGTCGAGGCGCTGACGCAGGTCTGTAAGTCGACTGGCCCCGTCAACTACAATCACCTCGCGTTCGTGGCCGCCTCGCGCGAATATTTGAACGACGCGTTGTACGTAATGAAGCGTTTTCCCGGGACTTACTTCAGGGGTCTTTTGAGGTCTTGGTTTATATATTTTAAGTCGAGTAGCGGTCACGTGAGCGGCGCCCGGTTCTTGGACGAAACCGGGAATCTGAGCCGCATTTCATTTATGAACGACGCTTACGACTATTTATTCTTCGGGAAGGTTTTTATCGGGCCCCTCTCGCGGGGTATAAGTTCGATTTTTTTATTTAAGGAAGGGGAGGAGAACGTTTACTTGTTGCTGTGGCTCGGCCTGCCGTTATTGCTCTTCTACGGCTTTAGTTTGGCTTTGCGAAGGAGCGGGCCGGGCGCGCGCGGTTTCGGGCGAAGCGAACGCCTTACGGTCCTTTATATTTGCCTTACCATCTTGTACGTGGCGCTCGTCTCCAACATGTTCTCGTGGGCGGAGAACAACCGCATGAGGTTCCCGACGGACCCGCTGTACGTCGCGTTACTCGGCCTATTTATCCAGCGAGTTTTTTTGGGGCGGCGGCGCGTTAGCGGCCGCCTACGCGCGACGAACGACGGCTCTTCCACTTCAACCGAAGGCCGTTGACGCAGAGCAATACGAACGCCGCGGCGGTTATGGTCCCGAGGTAATCGAAGCCCTCTTCCGCGGCCGCCGTCCCGCCCGCGGCTTCGGCCGTGAGGCCGAGGGCGTCGTAGAACGCGTTGAGGCCTAACCCGCCGGCGACGGCCAGGATGATTATCGTCGCGAGGTATATCGCCGCCGAGCGCCGTCCCAGGTATTTGGTGAGGACCGTAAGGCTGGCGGCGTTGGTCGCCGGGCCGGCGAGGAGGAACGCGAGCGCCGCGCCGGGCGAAATGCCCTTCGCGACGACGACCGCGGCGATGGGGGTGGCCGCGGTGGCGCAAACGTAGATCGGCGCCCCCAATATTACCAGCGCCACTATCTGGAGCGTGGCTGAGGATAGGCGTTCGGCAACGAACGCGGGAGGCACCAGCGCGGCCAACACCCCCGCTAAGAGAAACCCTACGAGCAGGTAGGCGGCCATATCCTCGAACATCTCGCCGAAGGCGTAACGGAGGCTGGAGTAAACGCGGGCCGGCAGGCCCCGCGGCGCCATTTCTACCTCGTTTTCCTCTTCCGCCTCGTCGCACTCGCGCGCGCACGTTTCCGCCGCCGCGACGGGCGGCGCGGAGGGGCGTCCCAGGAGGAGCTCGGCCGCGCCCGCGGCGAAAGCGGTCGCGAAGGCCGCTATGGGCCGCGCTATCGTCATCGGCAGGTCCATGAGCGCGTACGTCGCCGCGATCGAGTCGGCCCCCGACTCCGGCGTGGATATCACGAACGAGGATACGGCGCCTTTGCTCGCGCCCTCGCGCCTGAGCGCCGCGGCCATCGGGATTACGCCGCAAGAGCACAACGGCAGCGGGACGCCGATCGCCGCCGCCCAGAAGACAGAACCGAGTTTCCGCCGGCCCAATAATTTGACGACCGCGCGCGCGGGGATGAAGGCCCGCACGAGGCTGGCGAGAAAAAAGCCCGCCAACATATACGGCGCGGCTTCGCCCAGTAACTCCCACGTCGACGCCAATATGTCCCGGACAATGCCCACGAAGGACGCCATCCTTAAACCATAACATAATCGTAAGAAATGTAAAGGTTTTAGTCTTCGGGCGGGGGATTGAGCGCGGGCCGTGCGGCCGGGTCGCTGCGCGTCCCGCCGGCACGCGACTTAGTCTGGAACTTCGAGTAGTCGGTTGTTTAGGGGGCCCGGGCGCGGGCCAGCTCCCGCACCGCCTCGAGCGTAAAATCGTCGCTGTTGACCGATACCGCGTCGAAGTAGAATGGCGCGGTGGCGGTGACGGCGAATTTTAGCCGGAACGGCCGTTCGCTTTTGAGCTGAAGGCGGTACGGGCGATAATCCTCGGCGTCTACCACGACCACGCCCTTCCGTCGGAAGCGAAATTTCGAGGCGTCTTCCGCGTCGGCGAAATGGGCCGATAGTACGGCGCGGCAATACGCGCCCCGGTCGGCGGGGCGGAGTAGAAATGTTAGACAATAGCGCCCGGGCGGATATATATTGTCGCGCGGCGGCTGGTAGGACAGTTTTTGTCGGACGAGGATCGCGCGGCCGTCGTGGGCGAGGCGATCGGCCACAAACCTTTTGCCGGGGCCGTACCGGCATTGCCACCCTTCTATAGTGCCGAACCAGCAGCGGAAGAGTTCGCGGTCGGAATGGCGTCGCGCCCCTTCGGCGAAGTACGCGTAATCGGCGTTACATTCAGCGAGCGCCAGTCCCCACTTTTCGGCTAGTTCCAGGATAAGGGGTAAGTCGGTCGGCGCGTAAAGGCGGCGGTTTAGCAAAAGCGCTTCCGGTTTTACGGGAACGTCCCCGAAGGCGCAGTATTCGTATAAAAATATATTATCGCGGTGGGCGAGGTGGGCGACGAAAGGGTCGTCCGCGCAGACCGGGATACCGGCCGGGACCCGTGCCGCGGCCCCGGCGAGGGCCTTTTCGTGCGGCGTGGGAACGACGGCGGCGAGCGTCCGTACGTAATACGACCGGGCGAGCGCGGCTATCAACGTCAGCTGGACGAGGACCGCCGCCAGGCTGCCGGCCGTGACGACGAATAGGCGACCCCGGCTCAAGGCGGGCCCGACGAGCCGCCGCGCGCCGACGGCGGCGGCGCCGAAGATGAAAGGGACGACCGAGAGAGGATATTGGCACCCGATCTTGAAGGCCGGGGGGACGCTCGAGGCCGCCGGGACCGCCAGCGGCGTCAGGACCGTCAAGAGGTACCCGCCGGCCGCGGGCAAGAACGCCGCCGCGGGCGCGAGGAGGGCGATTACGTAGCCCGCTTTTCCCGTTACGACGCCGGTTATCCCTGCCCTGCCCGCGAGACATTCGCCGTATTCCAAATGGCGAGTAAAGAACCAATGCCTCAAGGGTTCGGCGTCGGGCGCGTACGTGAGTTTAGGGTACAGTATGCAACATACGGCGACGAAGTACGCGGCCAATATACCGCCGGCGACGAGGCCCACTCGGCGCCGTCCCGCGGCAAAGCCGCCGTATGCCGCGAGCGCTACGGCGTGGAGCGCGAACTCGTCGTGGGCAAGCGCCAAAACCGCGACGCACGTAAGGCCGGCCGCGGGCCGTTTACGGTCGAAGAAGTAGTACGCGCCGAGGACGAGCGGGACCCCGAAGGCCCGGGGATGAAAGTCGAAGAGGTTCGCGCCGTGTATCGCAGGGGATAACGCGAAGCTGGCGGCCAGCGCCGCCGCCGGCCAACGCGAACCCTCCGCCGGCCGCGCTATCGCATAGATTATCGGTATACCGGAAGCGATCAGCAGCGTTTGCAGCGGTAATAGGTACGCCGGTTCTTTGAATACGTAAGTGAGGGGCGCCAGGACCGCCAGCAGCGGCGCGCAGTGGGCGTTAAAACGGTCGCCGAAGAGTAGCGTCTGTACGAAGAGGTGTCCCCGGCCGAAATGGTAGATCGCGTTGGCGTAGTAACAGAGGTCGAGGCCGGAGGTGGCCATCGCGTAATGGCGCCCCAACGTCGCCGCGCTGAATAAGACGAAGTAGCCCCCAGCCAGCGCCCAAACGACGAAACCCGGCGTGAGTTTTAGAAACCTGAGCCGCCGGCGGAATACGATCGCCGCGGCCGCCGCCGTCGCTGCGAGCCCGGCGGCCGCCAAGGCGACGACGACTTTAACGGATATGGGTTCGGGTATTATGTAATCCATTACGGCGGGCGGCGTAAGCGTGACGTTCCGAGGCCGTCGGTCGGGCCCCAGCGCCGGGGTAATTTACAGCGTAAGCCGACGCGCGTTGCCGTGGCGTCCGGCGCGATTGCCGGGAAAATTGAAACTTCCCCTATGGCGGGTGCCCGGGAGGGCCCACCTCCCCGCTGACATATTATTATTGCCCGGCTGGTATCGCAACATTAAAAATCAGGTCCTCGAGTTATTCGCGCCGCGGGCGCGTCCGGAATTCTTGACGGCGCGGCCGGCTCGTGTTAGATTTTGCGCGTCCGCTCAGGGCTAAAACCTTGGGAGGTAGTAATGACCGAGCGATTCGTCAAAGCCGCGGCGGTAATAGTCCTAACGGTTGCGTGCGGCGGCGGCCCCGGGCCGGAAGAAGGGCCTGCGCCTTGGCGGCCCGTCCGTAGCCCCACGACGAAGGACATAAATGCGCTCTGGGTGATAGCCGAGGACGACATCTGGGCCTGCGGCGCCAGCGGCAACATATTGCATTACGACGGCTACGAGTGGCGCCTCGACATCACGGCGCCCGCGCCTGACTTTTTCGACGTCCAATTCGTCTCGCCGACGCAAGGATGGGTCTGCGGCAAGGACGGTTGGGTCAACCGCCGCGACGGCGGCGAATGGAGCCGCGTGCCCGGGAACACGCGTACCAACGACCTCCACGCATTGCACGCCCACGCCCCGACGGAGGTTTGGTTCTGCGGCAGCCGCGGCGCCGTCCTCCACTACCTGGATGGCGAGTGGAAGGACGAGTCCCCGAATGTCGACGAAGACCTCTTCGGCATCTGGGTTGTCGACCAGGACCGGGGCTGGCTCGTGGGCGACAACGGCTGCATGTTTAGGCGCTCGAGCGGCAAATGGGTCCCGGTCGCGGGCCCGGTCGAAGCCCACTATCGCTGCGCGTTCTTCGTAACCGACGACGAGGGCTGGTTCGGCGCCACGGACGGCTTCGTCGTTCACCTCAAGGGCGGAGGTCTTTCCAAGACCCGCCTCCCAAGCGCGGAGACCGTTACGGGCGTGTATTTCAGGAGCGACGACCGCGGCTACGCCGTGACCCGGGGCGGGAATATATATACCTATTCGCCCAAGGTCGGCTGGCAATTGTGGAGCGGCCACGACAGGCCGCTCTTCGACGTCGCGTTCGCGGGCGAGGATGAGGGCTGGGCCGTCGGCGCCGCGGGCACCATCCTCAGGCATTGACGCTTGGCGTCGGAAGTTTTCGGGTATGATGGCGGGCCTGCCGCTACAAAAATACGTGGCGGGTCGACCTGAAGGTCGGCCCCTACGTAAATGAAACCCGGCCGCGGAGCCGGGTTTCTCTTTTGAAAGATTAAGGCCGTTTATTCGCCCTCGACGGGCGTCGGCTCGAGCGCGTCTTCCGGGACCCAGCCGCGGAGGCCGTCCGCGTTCAGCACCTCAACAAAGCCCGGCTTGGAGGCGGCGGCGTCGGTCGGCGCGTAGGCCACGAGTTCGCCCTTCTTCAATCGCGTCACCTCTAAAGGGACGTCTTGCGGTACGCCGGACAGCGTCGTCTCTTCCGCGACGACCGCGAGCGCCCGCCCCAAGTTTTCCCATTCCGTGAAGCCGGCGGTGCCGTTCTCGAGCGTGACGTGGCAGCACGTCCGGGGCGGTTCCGTCGGCGCGACCGGCGCCGCTACGACCGCCGTCCAGTAGGGGAGGCGCTCGACGATATGGCTTTCGTCGTAATCTTCGTCGACGTCGTAGAGGGCTGCGCTCTCCGCGATTACTAAATGCGTCGGCGTGAAGGCGAGGGCCGCGGAGGCGGTTAATAATAAGGCCGAAATAATTTTGTAAATGTGCACCTCCTGAGAAGTAACGATATTATAAATTAAAGGTGGCGCTATGAATAGGTAAGAAAAAGACCCGGCCTCGCGGCCGGGTTTCGCAACGTCGGCGTGGGAGAGGGGGTGTCCAATTCCTCCCGGCCGTTGTCCGCGGCGGCATGCGCCGACCACCGGCCGCCGTTTAATCTTGACGCCCGGTGCCGCCGGTAATAAAATACGACGGGCGTTACGGCCCGACGCTACCACGAGGTCCGCGAGCCATAAAAAAGGTTAGATTAACCGAGCACGCCCGGTACAAGATCAAGCTCCTCGCTGGGTTGGGCGTACCTGTTGACGAGGAGGCCGTGATAAAGACGGCATCGGCTCCTGGGGATGTTGAGGCGGGTTACGGCGGGAAGCGCGTAACCGAAGCGCCGCTCGACGAGGGGCGCGTATTGCGGGTCGTGTTTATCGAAGACGCCGACGCCGTTACCGTGATCACCGTGTACCCCGCCCGAAGGGGGCGTTATGATTAAAACGAAATACAGCGACGACGTGGACGCATTAGTAATACAGTTCTCCGAGAAAGACGTCGACGTGGCCGAGGAGCGGGGCCCTTATATCCTCCACTACGCCGCCGACGGCGAACTCGTTTTGTTGGAAGTTTTAAACGGCCGCGACTTTATATTGGAGGCGGTCGCCAGCGTCTTCGGCGATAAGGAGCGCGCCGCGGAGACGCCGGGATAAACGGCGCTATAGTAAGCGGACGTGTTTAAACACGGCCTTGAGGCCGGGTTCGCAGCATCGGCACGCGAGGGGGGGGTGTCCTACTCCTCCCGGCCGTTGCGCGCGGCATTGCCGCCCCACGTGCGAATTACCAAGACCGGCCCGCGGCTTGCCAAAAACCTACCGGGCCGACCTGAAGGTCGGCCCCTACGTAAATGAAACCCGGCCTCGCGGCCGGGTTCGCGACGTCGGCGCGGGAGAGGGGGTTTCCTATTCCTCCCAGCCGTTGTGCGCGGCGTTGCCGCCCCACATCGCCCAGCCGTCCGCGGAGCGGTCCTGGACGTCGACGCAAAAGATGTTGCCGTAGTCGGTTCCCACGAAGACCTTGCCGCCCACCACCGCGGGTTGGAAGCGAATTGGCTCGCCGACGTTGAAGCGCCACAGTTCCTTGCCGTCGCCGGACCGTACGCAGATGACGTCGCCGTCGGTCGAGCCGAAGTAGAGGTCGTCGCCCGCGAGCGAGGGGGGCGTGAGCGCGCGGCCGCCGCGGGCCTCGCCCTGCTCGTACTCCTTCTCCCAGACCACTTCGCCGGACTCCACGTCGACGGCGCGGACGGCGTCGCCCATCGCGTTGTAGGAACGGTTGCCCTTCACGACGGGCCGCGAGCCCTGGTAGGCCCACACGCCCGAGACGGTCCCGACGCCGAGGTTCCCGGTGGCCTGGCCCAGCTTGGCCGCGGGCGGCGCCGCGCCGAAGCCCACCGACGCGTCGAGCTCGAGCTGCTCGGCGGCGTACTCACTCTCGGTGTCGTGCGCGAGGTAGTCGGCCTTGCCGTAGGCGTAAAGCTCCTCGTTGATTTGGCCGCCGGAGCCCCGGCCCAGGCCGGCGATGCCCTCGTACTGCTCCACGGCGCCTTCCTCGCCCGCCACCTCCACTCGCTTCGAGACGTAGACCTCGTCTCCCGCGACCCAGGGCGCCGACGTCGCAAGCTTCTGGTCCTTCCACTTGAGCTCGCCGTCGTCGGCGTCGAAGTGATAGACGGTCCCCTCCAACGTCGAGCAGAAGACCGAGCCGCCGTTGATTACGGGGGCCGTGATGACCTCGCCGACGAGCGGCTGGTTCCAGACCTCGCCGCCGTTCTCGAGCATGCGGCAGGTGAGGTGGTGCCGGCCGTCGCCGCCGGGATACGTTATGTATATCTTGTCGCCCGCCGCGGCCGGCTGCGCCATCAGCGGGTCGCCGAGCCACTGGCTCCAGATCTTGTTGCCCTTCTCGGCGTCGAGGACGTAGAGGATGCAGGACTCGGTGTTGAAGGCGACGCGGCCGCGGTGGACGATGGCCGCGGTGGGGCCGTCGTCGCCGACGTGGTACTGCCAGACGAGGTCGCCGTCGTCGGCGTCGAAGGCGTAGAAGTCGTAGGTGCCGAAGCCGCCGCCTACGTAGACGATGCCGTCCGCGACCGCGGGCGTCGCGAGCGGCTTGCCGTCCGGTACGTGGACCTTCCAACCCTTGAAGCCGTTATCCGTTTCGTAGGGTTCGGCCTTGACGGCCGCGTCCGGGACGAGCCCTTCGCCGCCGCCCTCCTCGAGGCTCACCTGCGCGGGCGAGGCCGGGAGCATTTCGTCGACGTACATTTGCTCGGCGAGCTCCTGGCTTTCGGGTTCGACGAGGCCGGCGATGACGTCGGCGCGGGCGTCGTCGCCGGGCAACAGCGCCAGGCCCACGCAGAAGGCGACGCCGAGGGCGAGGGCTAAGGTGCGGGGGATAAGACGGTTACGAACCATTTCGCGTACCTCCTAGATATGCAATTAGGGCAGGAGTGAGGGCGTCCTCTCGGTTATTCGACTATACCAAAAGCTATTAGGTTTAAGTAATGAAAAGCCACCCTCGTGGGCGGCTTTTTCCGCCCTTGAAACCCCCCCCGCCGTTGTGGTATATTAAATTTCCGAGAATTCGGGCGACGGGCCTCGCGGCCCGTTTGCTCGCGCATAATTATATTCGAATAATATAGCGGGACGGGCGTTGATATCCGCCGAAGCCCTCATAAGTTCCCCCCGCTCGTCCCCTTATCGGAGCGATAGTATATGCACCTCGGCGCCGACCTGGGCTCTATAAGCGTGAACCTGGCCCTCCTCGACGAGGAGCATGACGTCGTCGAGGACCACTATATTCGCCACAAGGGCCAGCCCGTTAAAGCGCTTGCGGCGGGCGTCGACGACGTCCTCGGGCGCTGCCCGCTCGAGCGGATTACCTCGCTGACGGTCACCGGCTCCGGCGGCAAGCTGGCGGCCGACATATCGGGCGCGGCTTTCGTAAATGAAATCGTCGCGCAGACCGCCGCGGTGGGCCGCCTCTACCCGAACGTCCACACCGTCGTCGAGATCGGCGGCCAAGACTCCAAGCTGATTATACTGGCCGAGGACGAGAAGACGGGCCGGACCGTCATACGCGACTTCGCGATGAACACCATCTGCGCCGCGGGGACCGGCTCCTTCCTCGACCAGCAGGCCAGCCGCCTCGGCCTCACGGTCGAGGAATTCGGCGACCTAGCGCTCCGCTCTGAGCACCCGCCGCGCATCGCGGGCCGCTGCTCCGTCTTCGCCAAATCGGATATGATCCACCTCCAACAGGAAGGCGCGCCGGACTACGACATCGTCGCGGGCCTGTGCTTCGCGATGGCGCGGAACTTCAAGGCCACGATCGCGAAGGGCAAGGACTTCCGCCTCGACTACTGCTTCATGGGCGGCGTCGCGGCCAACAAAGGCATGGTCCGCGCTTTCACCGAGGTCCTGGGCCTGGACGCCGGCGAGCTCGTCATCCCGGCGCACTTCGCCTCCATGGGTGCCATCGGCGCCGTTCTGGCCGCGGCGGAACGCGACGAGTTTACCTCTTTCGCCGGTACGGAAGCGTTCTACGACTACCTCTCGAGCGAGCACGAGGAGGAGGAGGGCCAGGAACGGCTCGTCCTGCGCGACGTTCACCTCGAGGCCAAGGCCGACGCCCTCCCGCCGAAGGACGGCGAGAAAATAAACTGCTTCCTCGGCGTCGACGTGGGCTCGCTCTCGACCAACGTCGTCGCGATGGACGAGGACGACAACATCATCTCGAAAAGGTACTTGATGACCGCGGGACGGCCCATCGAGGCTATCCGGCGCGGCCTGGCCGAGGTGGGCGAGGAGGTCGCCGATAAGGTCGTCGTCCGGGGCGTCGGGACCACCGGCTCGGGGCGCTACCTCACCGGCGACTTCGTCGGCGCGGACATCGTCAAGAACGAGATCACGGCGCAAGCGACGGCCGCGGTTTATATAGACAAAAACGTCGACACCGTCTTCGAGATCGGCGGCCAGGACTCGAAATACATCTCGCTCGACAACGGCGCCATCGTCGACTTCGAGATGAACAAGGTCTGCGCGGCCGGGACCGGCTCCTTCATCGAGGAGCAGAGCGAGCGCCTCGACGTAAACATCAAGGAGGAGTTCGCCGAACTCGCGCTGGCCGCGGACGCACCTTGCCGCCTGGGCGAGCGCTGCACCGTCTTCATGGAGACCGACATCCTGAGTCACCAGCAGCGGGGGGCGCCGCGCGAGGACCTCTGCGCCGGCCTCGGTTACTCTATCGTTTTGAATTATCTCAACCGCGTCGTCCAGGAGAAGCGCGTCGGCGACAACATCTTCTTCCAGGGTGGCGTCGCCTACAACAACGCGGTCGTAGCGGCCTTCGAGCAGGTCACCGGCAAGCCGTTCACGGTCCCCGACCACCACGAGGTCACCGGCGCCTGGGGCATGGCGATGATCGCGCGGGAGCTGTGGGACGGCCGAAGCGTCAGCACGTTCAAGGGCTGGGACCTCGCCACCCGCAAATACGAGCAGAGCTCCTTCGAGTGCCCGGATTGCTCGAACCATTGCGAAATAAAAGTGGTGCAGGTGGAGGGCGAGGAAGCGCTTTACTACGGCTCCCGTTGCGAGAAGTATGACGTCGAGCGCCGGAAGGCCCACAAGCGCGGCGAGGGCTTGCCCAACCTCTTCGCCGAACGCGAGAAGCTCTTAACGCGGGACTACACCTCGGCGAAACCCAAGGAGGGCGCCGCGCGCGTCGGCCTCCCGCGCACGCTCTTCATCCACGAAATGTTGCCGTTCTTCAAGACCTTCCTGGCCGAGCTCGGCTTCGACGTGGTCCTCTCCGATTACACCAATAAGAACGTCATCCACGACGGCGTCGAGGCCGTGGCCTCCGAGTGCTGCTTCCCGGTGAAGGTGGCACACGGCCACGTCATAAATTTGCTCAATAAGGGCGTCGACGCGCTCTTCATGCCGTCGGCTATTTCGCTCGAGAAGCAGAACGCGCTCACCGACAAATCGTTCACCTGCCCGTACGTCCAGACGTCGCCGTACGTCATCTCGTCGGCTTTGGACCTCGAGGCCAAGAAGGTGTCGGCCCTCGTCCCCAGGCTCTTCTTCGAGCGCGGCGACGCGGCCTTGGTGAACGCACTCCACGACGCGCTTAAGCCACTGGCCGTGAAGAAGGGCGACGTCCGACGCGCGTACCAAGCGGCTAAGAACGCCCAGAACGAATTCTACGGGCGGGTGAAGACGCGCGGCATTCAGGTGCTGGAAGAGCTGGGCCGCGACGACAACGCCGTCGTGATTGTCGGCCGGCCCTACAACACCTGCGACGGCGGCATCAATCTCGAGATGCCCAAGAAGTTTCGCGACCTGGGGACGCTCGCCATCCCGATGGACTTCCTGCCGGTGGAGGAGGTCGAGCTCTCGCACGAGTGGGACAACATGTACTGGAAGTACGGCCAGAAGATCCTGTCCGCGGTCGAGATCGTGCGTAAGGACCCGCGGCTCCACGGCGTCTACATCACCAACTTCGGCTGCGGGCCGGACTCGTTCCTGCTGAAGTTCTTCCGCGTCAAGATGGGCGGCAAGCCGTTTTTGCAGCTCGAGATCGACGAGCACTCCGCGGGCGCCGGCGCCATTACCCGGGCGGAGGCGTTCCTGGACAGCATCAAGAACTTCCGCGACAAGGTCCCGGCCTCGGTCGAGATCAAGCGCCTCTCGCTCGCCGCCGAGGACCACAAGCGCACCATCTACATCCCGTACATGTGCGACCACGCGTACGCCGTCCGGGCCGCGTTCGAGGCCGTGGGCGTGCCCGCGGTCGTAATGGACGAGCCGGACGACGAGACGCTCGCGTGGGGCCGCAAATTCACCACCGGCAAGGAGTGCTACCCCTGCATCGTCACGACCGGCGATATGGTGAAGTACGCCAAGCGGGCGGGCTTCGACGCCGAGCGCGCGATCTTCTTCATGCCTGCGGGCTCCGGGCCCTGCCGCTTCGGCCAGTACAACATGCTGCACCGCATCGTCCTGGCCGAGCTGGGCCTGGGCGACGTGCCGGTCTTCAGCCCCAACCAGGGCAAGACGCTCTACAACGACCTCGGCATCGTCGGGAACGAGTTTACGCGGCGCGCGTGGCAAGGCGTCGTAGCGATAGACATGCTCGAGAAGCTGCTCCTGCAAACGCGGCCGTACGAGCTCGAGCCGGGCGACGCCCACCGCGTCTATTGGAAATACGTTAAGAAGATAGAGGAAAGCATCCTCCGCGACGGCACGCTGGAGGGGATTCTTGAGATATGCAAGGAGGCCGTCGCGGCGTGGCCGGGTATTGCGGTTTCCTCTGAGCCGAAACCGAAGATAGGCGTCGTCGGCGAGATCTACGTCCGCTCCAACCGCTTCTCGAACAGCTACTTCGTCGACCAGGTAGAGGAGCTGGGTGGCGAGGCGCTCTTGCCGCCCATATCGGAGTGGTTCTGGTATACCAACTGGACGCGCATCCGCGACTGCAAGATCCGCAGTGACTACTCGCGGCGCGCGCTCAGCATAATCACGCAAAAAATCCAGAAGAGCGACTACGCAAAGATCACGGCGCTCTTCGAAGGCCTCGCGCGAAACTGGCCCGAACCGGAGATCGAGGAGACGGTCCGCGCGGGGTCGCGGTACGTCCACGATACGTTCGAGGGGGAGGCGATATTGTCGGTGGGGAAGGCCGCGGAGTACGCGCACAACGGCTGCCACGGCGTCGCCAACCTCATGCCGTTCACGTGCATGCCGGGCGTCATCGTCTCGGCGCTCCTCAAGCGCGTCCAGGCGGACTACGACAACGTCCCCATATTGAACATGTCGTACGACGGCCTGGAGTCCGCGACCACGCGCACCCGCATCGAGGCCTTCATCCACCAGGCGCGGCAGCGATTGGAGGTCGCACTGGCCCCGCGCGCGGGACAAGGGGCTTAAGCCCCTTGTCTTGGCCGGTCTTTAGGCCGGCCCGTTTTTTGCGCAACCGCTCGGCTCGAGCTGAAGGTCGGCCCCTCCGGTTGCCTTCCCTTCCGGCGGGAGTTCGGTTATAATGGCGCGTTTGATATAACCAGAGGTGAAAATGGGGATGCGAATATTCGTTACGTTAATCAGCGCGGGCCTTGCGGCCGCGACGGCCGTATTTGCCGTACCGGGCGACGTCATCTCCCACTTCTCCCTCAGCGGCAACATCTACCCGGTGGGCGCGGCGATGTACCGCGACGCGACGTACGCCTACGGCGTATACGACGCCGGCCCGGGCGGCGAGCTCTGGCGATACACGCCCGCGGGAAGCTTCCTGAGTTCGTTCACCCTTTCCGGCGCGGTCCGGCCCGTTGACGCGGACTACTGCCACCTCGGCGCCGGGTATTTCGTGGTGCTGGACGGCGGGACGCTGCTCCGGGCGTACCACGTCGCGAGCGGGTCCCTTCTCGGCTCGGTGCCCCTCCCGGCGACCGCCGACGGCGTCGCGTACGACGCGGCGGGCGGTTACTATTACGGTTCCGCCAACAACTATATATACCGGATTACCACGGCCGGCAGCTTGGTCGGCTCGTTCAACGGCGGCCCGGACGCCGGGACGCTCGCGGCGACGAGCCGCTTCGCCGGCCAGGCCGGCGACTACGTAATCGTCAACCCCAAGGCCCGGGGAGTCCACCCCACGCGGGTATATACCGGCGGCGGCTCGTTCGTGGCCTCGTTCACCTTCAGCGGGCCCTACCCGGATATGGATTTACGCTACGGCGCGACGGCGGGCGACGGTTACCCGCTTTCGTACGGTACGACGTTGTGGCTGGTCTTGCGTACCGACTTCATCTGGCGTAGCGCGTATCAGATAGACTTGGGGAACGCCAACCCGGCGGTCGCCCCCGCGTCCTTCGGCGCCGTCAAGGCCCTCTACCGTTAACGCGGCCGCGGCGGGGCGTGGTTTTCTTTCGTTTTAATGTAGGGGCCGGTCTTCAGACCGGCCCGTTTTTTAGCGTAACTCGGGCCGACCTGAAGGTCGGCCCTACATTTTCCCTTACCGATAAAGTGCCTTAACGCGGCCCAGGCTCGCCGGCGCGACGCCGATGCCGTAGTTGGTGTCCACCGTGCACTCGATGGCCCAATCGGCGTACGCCTCCACCCATTTGATGTCGTCCTGGGAGGTGAAGTGGTGGCCCGGGTATTGCCGCGGCATGGCGCCCCGGAACGTTACGAAGAACTCCCGCCACAGCGTATCGGAACTGATGAAGAAATTATTGGCGTTGACGATTATCTTCGACTCCTCTAAGCTGACGTCGGTCCATCGCGGCCAGGGGTCGGTTAAAATATAGAACGACGCGAGGACGGTCCCCGGCGTCGAGCCGGTCGCGCTCCAAATTTTTACTCGCACCTCGGCGTTGCCGACTTCGAAGCCGAAGTGCGCCGTCTTCAGGAGAACCGGGTATTGTCCGGCGGAGGGCGTGCATAGGGTCCCGGGGTGCGCGTACTGTATCCAAAAGAAACGCGAATTGTAAATCCCGTTGGAATACCGGATACGGACCTCGGCCGCAGTCGAGAGGCTCGCGACGCAAACGAGAAGGCTTAGAGCTACAACCCGATACTTCATTCCTTAGGCCCCCTTGCGTTTAAAACAACTAACATATTATTCGCCCCCGGTCAAACAAAGCGTCGCCGGTTCCCTCCCGGCCGACGGCCCCTCCCTTACGACGGGCCGGCGACGCCGCGGGCGTTCGGCTGGAAAAAGGCCCGCCTCGCCGGCGGGGTCCTCGGCCGGTCGCGACGGTTCCTTAGGTCTCCTTGAAAATCTCCTCCGCGGCCGCGACGCCCGCGCCCAACTCGACGACGAAACCCTTGTCGGCCAGCGCGCCTTCCAGCGCCGAAATCGCCGTTATGACGTCGAACGGCCCCACCGAGCCCATATGGGCGATGCGGACGACGCGGTTTTTGAGTTGCGCCTGGCCTCCGCCCAAAGTTACGCCGTAATTACGGGCTATGTGGTCGCGGAGTTCGTCGGCGCCGATTTCGTCGGGGGGGCGTATAATCGTCAAGACGTTGGCCGGGTTGAGCGGGAACAGCCGCAACGCGAGCGCGGTCACGGCCGCGCGCGTGGCCCGCGCCATCTTCTCGTGCCGGGAGTAGATGTTGGCCAGCCCTTCCTCCATCATGAGCTCCAACGATTTGCCCAGCGCGCGCAGCGTCGAGACGGCCGGCGTACACGGCGTCTCGAATTTTTCGGCCCACTGGCGGTATTTCCGTAGGTCCAGGTAGTAACGCGGGCACTTCGCGCGCTCGCAAACTTTCCAGGCCTTCGAGCTCATGGAGATGAACGCTATGCCGGGCGGGGCCATGAAACTTTTTTGCGACGCCGAGAGCGTAACGTCCACGTTCCACTCGTCCATGCGGTAGTCCATCGCCCCCAGTCCCGACACCGCGTCTACGACGAGGAGTGCGTTCGTCTCCGCGACTATGCCCCCTATTTCCTCGATATTTTGCACGACGCCCGTGGAAGTGTCGACGAAGGTAACGAATACGGCGCGTATTTCGCCCGCGGTATCCTCGGCGAGCCTTTCCGCGACGAGCTTCGGGTTGACCGCGCGGCCCCACTCGACGTCGACGGCGCGGACCATGACGCCGTACGCCTTGAGGATCTCGGCCCAGCGGTTGCCGAAGTGGCCGCTCCGCACGACGAGCGCCTTCTCCCCCGGCGACATGACGTTCGCGACCGCGGCCTCCATCGCCGACGTCCCCGAGCCCGTCAAGAGGTAAACTTCCCGCGTGGTCCCTATGAACTCACGGAGCGTGGTAGAGACGTATTGGAAGAGCTCGTGGAATTCGCGGCCGCGGTGCGAGATCATGTCCGCCGCCTGCGCGCAGGCCACCGCGGCGGGTACGGGCGTGGGCCCGGGCGTCATTAAATATTTTTTTACCATAACGACTGGCCTCGTGTTGTTGAACTTACCGTTGGGCCGTGAGTATAAAATACCGTTATAAAAATCACAAGGCATTTCCGGGGTCGGTATTACCCTTGCGCGTTAAAATCGCCGATGCCCGGCGCAGCGCCGAGCGCTTTAGTAAGAGATAATTATTTACTTTGTGGTTCGGTTATGTTAACGTAAAAAAGAATAGGAGGTGGTCGTAATGAAATATTTTATGATTGCTTTGTCTCTCGCGTTTTGCCTGGCGAGCCTGTCGTCGGCGGCCGAGGTCCGCATTCGCTATTCTAACGGCAACTACAACGCTACGACCTATTTTGGGGGCTCGGGGCACCCGGGGACCGTCTTCAAGCCGACATCCGGCCAGTATCCGGTCTTCTTGAAGAAGGCCCATTTCGGGTTATACCGGAATGTTGTTGGCGTCCAGGTTAAGGTGTGGAGCACTACCGGCAATACGCCCGGCTCGTTGCTTGCCACTTTCCCGGCGACGACCAAGGTTTGGCCTACCTGGACCGACGTCGACATAAGCACTGCCAGCATCGTTATCAAGGCCGACAACTTCTTTCTCAGCACGAACAACCCGCAAATGGGCGCCCTAGGCACTGGCGTCAGGGGCGCATACCCGCAAACTTACCCCGGCTACCACTACCGGTCCTCGGACGATATAAGGTGGAGCGCCTGGACGTTGACGGATTGGGCTATCGAGTGTACGGTGGAGACCAATTACGTTAGCGTCGCGCCGGCGAGCCTGGGCCGCGTAAAGGCGCTCTACCGCTAGCAGGATTACCCCGTAAAGAAGCCGGCCGCGAGGGCCGGCTTTTTCGTTATTTCCGCCCGAAGGCTCGAGCGGTGCCGCGCCGACGGTCCAGAAAAAAATAACCGGCAGTCGCCGGTTATTACTTTTACGTTTCCGCAAACTTTATTTACCGCGGCGTGGAGGACCTTTTTCGATTTCGGCGCGGTTTTTTATTACCTCGTCGATGATGCCGTACGCGACGGCCTCCTCCGGCGTTATGAAGTTGTCTCGGTCCGTGTCGCGCTCGACAGTGGCGAGGTCCTGGCCCGTGTGTTCGGCCAGCACCAGGTTGAGCAACTTCTTAAGGCGGAGGATTTCTTTGGCGTGGATGTCGATGTCGGACGCCTGCCCCTTGAAGCCGCTCGAGAGCTGGTGCAGGAGGATGGTCGAGTTGGGAAGGGCGTAACGTTTGCCCTTCGTACCCGCGGCGAGGATGACCGCGGCCATACTCGCGGCCATCCCCAGGCAGTACGTCGCGACGTCGCAGCGGATAAACTGCATCGTATCGTACACGGCGAAGCCCGCCGACACCGAGCCGCCCGGCGAGTTTATGTACAACAGCACGTCCCGCTCCGGGTCCTCTTTTTCCAGGTAGAGAAGTTGCGCGATTACCAGGTTCGCGATGTCGTCGTCGATGGGCGCGCCGATGAAGATGATGTGTTCCTTGAGGAGGCGGGAGTAGATGTCGTACTGGCGCTCGCCCCGGGCCGTCTGTTCGACCACCCACGGTATCAGCGTCACGTTTTACCTCCGGCGGAAAGGCCGGCCGAGGCGGCCGGCCGTAAGGCTTCTTCCATTTGGAGTTGAGGGGATTCGAACCCCTGACCTTCTGCATGCCATGCAGACGCGCTCCCAACTGCGCCACA
>WVWN01000006.1:0-259 GCA_011773985.1 Candidatus Zixiibacteriota bacterium
AGTCGGCCTCTTTGCTTGAAGGATTATTAAGTAGGTCTTCTAATTCGTGTACCTCGTCCTCGGTAATTATCCCGAATTCGTTCTTATAATGGGTTAATAAAGCTCTCGACGGCGTTATTATCCCCCTTTCGTTCGTAAGGGCGTAATCATTTAATACGCTCGTTAACCTGAATACTATCTTTCCTTCTTCCACACCTAAGACGTACTGGAAATCGTCCTCTGGGTAAATAACTTCTAATTTATCGAGGACCTCTTTTAC
>WVWN01000006.1:307-542 GCA_011773985.1 Candidatus Zixiibacteriota bacterium
TCCAAGGCGTGTATCCTAAACCCCACATTAGCGTTTCGACGGAAAAAGTCTGGTAAAAAGCTTGGGTGCCGTACCCCGTATTATCAACATACGGTTCTCTCGATATTTCGGAAATCGCCCGTAGGAAGTGCCCTGTTCCTATTGTTTTGTCGATTCCGTAATTTTCCATTATATGTTCGAGGACCCAACATAACCTTTCTCCTGGCACTACCTCCTCAGGCGAACATCTCGGCGC
>WVWN01000006.1:634-10725 GCA_011773985.1 Candidatus Zixiibacteriota bacterium
CGTTACCGCAGTATTCATACGATATAACGCGACGAATAAATACGAGTCGGGAAATCCGCAATCCTCCGGTTCGATATCGGGTCTACTAGCCGATACCTCAAGCGCTAATTTTAACTTCTGGTCAAATTCAAGACCCTTATCCGCCATTTGTTTCAATAGCGGTTCCCCGGTTTTAAAATGTTCTAAAGGGTAGTATCCGTNNCGTCAGGTTTAAAATGTTCGAATGGGTAATATAAAATGCCCATGCCTTCTACCGTCCGTTTTGGAAGTGCTTAATAAACCCCCGGATTAAGTTTACCGTATCCCACGGGTCGGATATCTCGATAAAAGCCCACCGCCCGAATCCGCCGTGGTTATTGACCGCCGGCACCCACAGGTTTTTGGCGGTGTCTACCTTGACCACCTTCTCGGAGCGCCGCTCGCCCGTGACCTCGATGATGAGGTTGAGGAGGTCGCCGTCGCCGCGGCCGTCGTCCACGCGGGCGATGAAGTCCGGGACGTAGTTGCGCTCGTGGCCGTCGATGGCGTAGGGGACGTAGAAGCCCAGGTTATCGTTCTTGACGTAATAGACGACCTCGTCCATCTCCTCCAGCGACTGCGCGACCTTCTGCTCCCAGGAGCCGGTGTCGCCGACGACGAGGTTGACGTGGCACTNNGGTGTTGAAGTCCACGTAGCGCGTGGAGCCTACTTGGTCGTAAGGCCGGAGGATGGGGACCAGCCTCTTCTCGCCGCCTTCGCCGGCGACGACGGCGCGGTAGATGCGGTCGGCGGCGTTGTGGGCGTTCTCCACGAAGAGTAGGAGCTGCGGGAAGCACTTGTCCTTGCAGGTGACGTGACCCGCGAGCCACTCCCGCGTTATGGCCAACAGCTGCGGGAAGAACCACGGCTTGACGTTCCCCTCCTCGTCGCGGAAGTACTTCTCTAGGACCGTCCGGGCGATGAGGAACTCGACCTCCTGTAAGCGGCGCTCCTTAAGTTCGTCAAGGGTGTGTATGCTAATCTCGCCGACGATGGGCGCGTTCTCAACGTTTAGGGGGATATCCTCGGTCGATAGCGTCATCCGCGACGCGGGCGTAAACTTCGCCGTTATCCTTTCGGTTGGTAGGTCGTACCGGTACCCTACGAGCCGGGGAAACGTTATCTCGCAGGCGAAGCGCTCTTCCATCGCGTAAACCCGGGGCGTATCCCGGAACACCGGCCGCTCGCCGGCGCCGGCGCACGGGATGAACGAGAAGGGTACGCCGTACACCTCGGCGTATTGAGGAGTAAACTTTCCGTCGGCGCCTACGGCGTAGCCCACGCGCCGGAGCGCGCGCCCCACCACCTGCTCGCATAACAACTGCGTTCCGAAGGCTCGGACGCCGAGGATGTGGGTTACGGTGTTGGCGTCCCACCCCTCGGTGAGCATCGAGACGCTTACGACGCAGCGGATCTGCTCGCCCAGTTTGTCGGTCTTGCCGACGGTGTTCATCACTTCCCGGAGGAGGTCCTCGTCGGTTAAGCTCTCCACGTCCCGCCCGGGGAAGCGCTTCCGGTATTCCTCCTTGAAGTCCTCGATTTCCCGGGCGGCTATCTTCTTGAACGCCGGGCTCATCGCCTCGCCCGACTCGAGCTGTTCGCTGTCCACCAAGATGGTATTGGGGCGCGACAACCACCGCCCGTCCTGGACGTTGCTGAATAATTCCAGCTTCCCCGGGATGATGACGCCGTCGTCCTTCTCCCACCCTGAGACGTAGTCGTAAACCAGTTTCGAGACGCTTGTGTTGTTGCATACGACGATAAACACGGGCGGCGTCAGGCCGCGGGCGCGCGCCTCGGCGTCCGCCTCCCAGTCCGCGAAGTACTTCTCGTAATTGCCGTAAAGGCTATGCAGCGCACCCTCCAACTCTACCGGGATAACGGGTTCGCCCGTTAATTTTTCGGTCCCCCGGCCTTTCTTGGGGAGGTCATCCCTTATCCGATACCAGAGGTTGCGGTACGTCGGCTGGGCGCCGACCATCGAATCGTCGGCGACGGGAACGCGCGGTATTTTGACTATGCCGCATTCGATGGCGTCGATGAGCGAGAAGTCCGACACCACCCACGGGAATAGCGTCCCCTCGGCGTAGCCGGAACCGCGGAGGAAGAACGGCGTCGCCGACAGGTCGTACGCTACCCTTACGCCCACCTTTTTCTTAACTGCTTCGAGGCCGTTGATCCAGATGCGGGCCGCCTCGTCGCGGGCTTCCGCCCGTTTACGCTCGTCGCCAGTCAACTTCTCTTCGACGCCGCCGGCCTTCCGCCGGTAACAGTGATGCGCCTCGTCGTTGATGACGATAATGTTTTTCCTGTTCCCTAGATTACGGCACACGCGACTGACCATCTGCGCGGGCGTCTCGGTAAACGCGTGCTCGCCCTTTTCGCGCAATATGCTCCTGGTCGTCTTACTGACCGATTCCTTCTCGCGCGGCTTCAACTTGTGGAAGTTTTCGATGGCGACTTTGGCCTGGCCGATATCCCCCATCCGGTCGGGCGGAACGAGTTCCATAAATTTGTAATAATTATTCGGGTCGCTAGGGAGGAGGACGCGCAGGCGGTCGCGGATGGTTATCCCGGGCGTCACGATGAGAAACGCGTCCGAGAACTTACCGTTCTGCGAGGGGTCGTGCCTGTTTAGCGTCTGCCACGTTATCAGCATCGCCATGACGACGGTCTTACCGCTCCCCGTAGCCATTTTAAACGCGATTCGATACAGCGGCGAGTTTCCCTCCCTCTTAAACTGCTCGAGCTTGTTTAATATATACTGCCCGCCGTACTTACCGGCGGCCTCGGCCAGATAGATCGCCGTCTCGACGGCCTCGAGTTGGCAGAAGAACAGCGGCCTGTTTCTCTCAGGATTCCGCCAGTACTCGAGCAGGCGGCGCGTCGTTTTCGTGACGCCCCGATACCCGTCGGCGCGCCACTCCCGGACCCTCGCCCGGACGTCGTTAATGAACGCGTTCTCCTCGACGCGGTCCTGCGTCCATTCCGTGTCCAGCGACCGCTGGGCGCCGCGTTTCTTGGGACGGGGGATTGGGACGAAATACGCGCTGACGCGCCGCGCCTCAACGACTTCGTCCGTTATCCCCTCCTCCGAGAACCGAAAGTGCCGCGACGGCTCCTCGTAGGGCGAGTTGAGGATGGGGTTTTCGATGACGGTCTGTTTCATCGGCATTGTTTGCGCCCTAATAATAAAAACCGCCCCCGGCCAACTCCGGCGGGCGGCTAAATATAATTAACCGGGACGCGCGGCGCGCGAGGCGTCGCGGCCCCTCTCTTGCGGCGTTCGGACCAGCTAATAATACAGCGCCTTGACGCGGCCCAGGCTCGTCGGCGTTACGGCGGTGGTATTTAAAGTCATCCATATGTCGGTACCGCCTCGGCCGCCCGGCCTATTGGACGCGAAGTAGAGCCGTTGGCCGTTAGCCGTTACGCCGGGATATATTTCGTTATAACTAGTATTAATCTTGGAGCCGAGGTTAGAGGCAGTGCCCCAATAAATCCCGGTCCACCTTGAGACGTAAAGGTCGTAATTGCCGTAGCCGCCGGAACGGTTCGAGGCGAAGTACATGTAAGCCCCGTTCAAGGTAACCGTAGGGCCGACGTCGTTCGCGGAAGAGCTGGGGCGTGACACGTGCCAAGCGGATACCCACCCGCCTCGGTATTCGGTTGCCCAGATGTCGTGTTGCCCCTTGCCTCCTGGCTTACGGGAAGCAAACATCATAGTAGCCCGGCCGCTTCTCCTGTATAAACCGCACCCGTACTCCGAATAAGCCGTATTAACTGTTGAGGGCAACCGGCTAGGGGTTTGCCAACTACCGCTACGATATACCCTTTGGTATATGTCCATATTTCCGCGGCGATTCGAAGTTAAATACATCTCTAGGTATGTCGATTGGAGGAAAGCGGGGTTACCGTCGTAAGAACCCGTGTTTACGTAAGGCGTCCGCGTAGCGGGTTGCCACCGGCCCCCGCTATAGATAGATTGCCATATGTCGTAATTTCCGCCGCGTTTACTTGAGAAATAAAGGGTATTACCGGTGGGCGTAATACCTGGTTCGGTGTCTTCTGAAGAGCTATTGATGTTCGCCCCGAGGTTTGTAGGCGTCGTCCAAGAGTAGGCGAAGATTGGCGCACTAATAAGGGCGAACGAAAGCGTTAATATGACTTTTTTACTGGGCATTTAAACGCTCCTTGCGCTTCGGTAAACCAAAAAGGTTAAATAAAAAACCCACACCGGCTCTTAGCCGAACGTGGGTAGTATTTCGCGTCGCGCGGCGCGTCGTGTCCGCTGGATTTAATTTTCTCCGCTCGCGGCATACCCTCAAACCCGCTAAGAAGTCCACCCGGTTAATTGTACTTTCTCCCGTAGCCATTATTGAATAACGGGGAATTTTAGTCAAGGGAAATCGTTAATAGGTGGGGGGGCCTGAACCCGTAATGTACAAACCGGCCTTGGCGTATAAAGCGGCGGCGGCGCAGCGTTGGGTAAGCGCCGTGAACCACCACGGCGGTTTCGGCCGGTGGGGGTTCGTCGTCTGCCGCGACCCGACGGCACTGCCAAAGATATTAGAAATGAAGAAAGCCGGCGAGTAGTTTACCTCCGATAAGCCGAAAGGGCGTGTTCGTTAAGCGGAGTTATCCTTGATATATAACACCGTCGGGACCCGATTAAAAAAGCCGGGGTTGTTCCCGGCTTTTCGTAACGGCGCGCTTGGAATTCGAGGAATGCTACTTAATCTAGTTCCCCGTCTTCGGTTCGGTTTTTCTTTTCCACTTCATATTCTTTTCCACGGCGCTCGAAATATTCGGACATGTCGAACTGTAAAAGGAGTGCGATTATTCGTTCAAGCGTTTTTTTATTTATGTCGGTTACGCCAATCGTTAGATCGTTCCGCTGAGTAACGTATTTATGAATTAAAAGATCTCGGAAGGGTAGCAAGTATTCCGGTAGTTCCGGGAGTACCGTTTCGGCGGGAGGGCTTTCTATAGCTTGGGGTTCCACATCCCCTGAGTCTACGGCAATCCCCTCGGCATATTTCTTGCGAGAATCAACCCAAGCGAGAAACCATTCTGTTAAATACTTCGCGTATTCTTGGACCAATCTTAAATCAGGGTGTTCTATCGCCCTGTCGGGGTGTTTCACTTCGGAAAGGGTTTCAGCGTTAGGAATGCCGAGCGGTTCTTCCCCAAGTAACTGCGCTGGCGTAATACCGAAGTAGTCGGCAAGCCTCCGGATGGTTCTCCCTTGCGGCCGACGGGTTTTCCCATCTCTAATATTATACAAAACTTGAAGAGATATCCCAGTTTCCTGGGATATTTCCGGTAGCGAAACGCCCTTGCGGTTCGCAAGCTTCGTGAGTATCTCTTTTAATTTCAAGGCGTTATGGACAATTTTTCCTATCATAAATTTAGCGTATTAAATAGCGCTAAATAACTATTGATTTCCGCTAATAAATATGTATAATGTACTAAGTAAATACTAATTACCAAAACAACCAGCCGACGTATGTTTGACGATCCGACTTCTCACGGCGTGCTTTGCTTGGTTTTTAGAATATAAGAGAGGTTATTAGAAAAGTCAAGAGTTATTTTAGGAGGTCCTATAAATATGGGTTCGCTTTTAAAACCGCGAGAAGTCGCCGAAGCTTTAAACATAGCTATTTCGAGCGTCCATCGCCTCGCCGCTAAGGGCCAATTACCTTGTATATGGGTGGGCGGCCAGCGGAGGTTCCGGGCAACTGACATCGAACGAGTCATCGAAAACGGAACCGCCCCTGCGGAGCGACGGGGACGTCCGCGCGGCGCCCTTGCGGTACGGCGTTAATGGGCGGGAGTGTTGAGCCAAAAAAATATTTTTCTGGCTCAAGGTAAAATTAACGCCTTTCGTGGCCGGTAAAAAAACGTAACGATTTAGGAAAAACTGCGGTCCGAAAAATGACGATAAGACATTACGCGCATAGGGTTTTAGGAAATCCTAAGGACTGGCGTGTCGTACTTACGGAACTTATAAACGGAGGACTTTTTGGGTGGTTTTGGTAGCGGCGAGTGGCGTAGCTACGTTAAAACGACTGTGGAGGCGTGCCATAGTCTCGACGTCAACCGCTGGGCACGAGAGGGCATTTTGCGAGTTGGTGAACATCGTAGCGGGTGGTGGGCTTGGTTTGCGGACGCGGAAAAGTCCGAACAAACGGCTTCGATTGGTTACGAGATTGACGCTCGGGATTCCGAGCGGCCCTGGTATAGAATTTATTACACCGTTAGGAATACCTGGACGGAGGAAAAACGGGAGGTTGACGAAACTGCTCCCCTTACCGTTACGTACCTCCCGTCGGGCGGAACTAGGTTTTGGTTCACTTGCCCCAATTGCGGCCGGCGCGTCGGGAAAATTTACCTACCTCCGGGAAAATATTATTTTCGGTGCCGAAAGTGCCACGACCTAACCTATACAAGTTGCCGGGAAAGCCACAAATACGACCGGATGGTGTATCGGTTTTTCCCAGAGCTAGTTTTAAAGTTCGGTAGGTACTTTTCGCCCGGGAAAATTTGGAAAATGGCTACGGGGAAATAAATACGATGGCAAAGGAAACGTCGGCGGAAAGATCCACTGGTAACCTCGCGACGCTCGACGTGCAAGCGTTAACGGCACGGCTCAGCGCCGCCGAAATAATCCGCGAGTTCTGGGCAGGGCGGAGCGAAAAAACGCGCCAGGCTTACGAAGCGGATCTAAAAGACCTCCAATCGTTCCTCGGTGCGCCTTCTCCCGGGGAGGCGTTGGCGGCGATTCTACGGGCGGGTCCCGGCAGAGCGTTTAGGATCGTGAACGGTTATAAGGCCTCCCTGATTGAGCTCGGGCTTGCCTCCGCGACCGTTAATCGGCGGCTTTCGGCGCTCCGCTCCTTAGTTAAGTTCGCCCGCGCGTCCGGCTTAGTAAATTGGACGTTGGTAGTCGAAAACGTCAAGGCCGAAAAAAGGCGCGATTCGCGGGGGCCAGGTAGCGCCGGCGTACAGGCGTTGCTCGCAGAGGTTGACCGCGGTAACGGAAAAAAGGCCGTTAGAGATCGGGCGTTACTCCGCGTACTCTACGACCTTGGCCTAAGGCGCGCGGAGGCGTCGCGCCTCGACGTGGCGGACGTGGACCTCGACGGTGAAGTGATACAAGTTACGGGAAAAGGCCGGAAGGAAAAGGAGCGCTTATCACTCCCGAAACCAACGGCCGAGGCGCTCCGATCGTGGCTTGCGGTACGCTGCGACTCCGACGGCCCGCTGTTTACTAACTTCGATCGGTCAGGGCCGGGCGGGCGGTTAACACCTGGAGGTATTTACTATCTCATTAAACGGTACGCGGAACGCGCCGGCGTAAGGGCGACACCTCACGGCCTCCGTCACGCGGCGGGTACGACCGTAGCCGAAAGGACTAACGACGTATTCGCGGTCGCAGCGTTCCTCCGCCACAAAGACCTTAGTACGGCCCGCGTGTACGTAGACAATCTCGAGGATAAGGCGGGAGAGGCCGCCCGAATCGTGGCGGCTTCGGTAAAGTGATATGCTGATTAAAAGGGGGATTATCATTAGCTTAATAACGCACTAAAGGGGTGATTATGGCTGTATCAAGGAAACAATTAAAAGCGAACCAGGAGAACGCGAAAAAGAGTACGGGGCCGCGGGATACGTCTAAGACGCGCTTAAACGCCCTACGCCACGGCTTGTGCGCGCGCGAGGTCCTGATACCGGGTGAGAATGCGGTGGATTTGGCGGCTTTCGCGGAGGGCGTTCGGAACGAATTAAGGGCTTCCGGGGCGCTGGAGGATCTTTTAGTAGACCGGATCGTATCGCTGGCCTGGCGCCTCCGACGCGCGGCGGTTATAGAGGCGGGTATTTTCGTTTCCTCTCAACAAAGCCGTGAAAAATGGGTCGAAACGTTGAAGTCCGATTTAAGTTTNNGAAAGTCGAACTGGCCGAGACTTTCCAGTTTAGCGACACCCCTTCGCACTTCGCTAACCTGGTACGTTACGAGCGCACGTTGGAGGGGGGCTTTTACCGCGCGCTCAACACCCTCGCCGCGTGGCGAAAAAATGGCTTCGTTTCGCAAAAAACGAAAGGGAAGAGCCGTTAGAAACGGTTTTAAACGGTAACATGGGACCCCGGGCGAAAACGGAAGCGGTAAATACGAAGGCTGTTACGCCTCCGTTCGCCCGGGGGCTTATTTGGAGGGCGGGTCCCATTGTGGGGCCGCCCTCCGTTCGCATTTCCCGAGGAAGGGCATAGAGAGATATGACGTCCGTAATCGTACGACCGGAGAGGCGAATCGCGCACATAGCGGTCTCCGAACGTTTCGAGGAGCGCATATTCCACTTCCCAAGATCCGTAGTCACCAACGGTAAGTGGGCGACACTACCTCCCGCCGCCGCGTCGGTGTACGCGGTGTTGGGCGTCCACGCCAACTATCGGTCTCATATCGCTTTCGCGAGCCAGGAGAGAATCAGCATGATGGCGGGCTACTCGCGGGTGTCGGTATCCAAGGGGAGTAAGATATTAGAAGGCCGAGAACTAATCTTGGTAACCCGCGGCGCGGGCCCCGGTAACACATCGTTCCCAGGGCCGATCACGGTTACGAATAAGTATTACGTACGACCGCGCGGCGGCGACTGGTTTACGTTCGACGGCAAGCTGCTATGGGCGGCAGGGGAGGTCGGCGCGTGGTCTCGCCTCGGGCCGTCGGCGCGTAAACTGTACGTCGCCTCGCGGGCGATGGTTTACGGCGAGGCGTGGGACCAGTTTTGGCGTGACGACGAGAAGCGCCACGGTCTTTACGAGTGGTTCGATAGCGCGGATAATTCGTTCGACCTTGAGTCGCGTGTGGAGTGGTTCGAACTCTCGGGCGTCGATTACCCGGTCCCGCCTAATTGTTTTTATATTCGACTAACGCGGCGAGCAAGCTTGCGCCTCCGCGCGTTGGCTGGCATTCGGGACAAAAGAACCTTTGATAATGCTTTGGAGGATTTGATTGAAAAGCGGCTGATGGCGCAATTCGGTTACGAGGGAGAGGAGGCTCTTTTGCCGATACCTTACCCGTCGGCGTGGGGCCGTTGACCGTAGGAAACCTGCAATAAGTTAACGGCGGCCGGATGACGGGGATAAAAAGCCTATGGAAAACGGGTTAGGTAAACTTATTACCGTTTGTGGTGTCACCGTTCCGGGCAGAAACGCCGGGCAGAGCCGAATTACACACGTCGTCGGCGCGCCGAAATGCAAAAACTTTACGTACCTCCGAAAAATGCGGAATAGGTTTACTTGCCTCCCGCAATAACCTTACGCGGGAACCGCAATAAGTTTACCCAAAGTACCAGTTACTAAGTAATAGCGTTATAAGTAAAAGTCTTTAATAAGTACCAGGATTTCCGTTCCGGAAATCTCGTTAGTTAGGGGAAAAGGGAATATACATAAAGCCCAAACCCACGACACGTCTTACGGTAGGCCTATATTGGGACGGCTCCTTGAGGTTATATGCTAACGATAACTACGATTTTAGTTATTTTTATAAGATTCAAATAACGCGATGGTCCGGCTATATAAAAGGGATAAATACTGGTACATCGACTTCCAATACAAAGGTCGCCGGTACCAGCGATCGCTCGGCGTGACAAGCCGGGTAGCCGCCGAGGCCGCGCGGGGCCGCGTCGAATTTACCCTTGCTCAGGGGAAGTCGCCGTTCGAAGCGCGAAGTATTTCCCTATACGAACTAATACGAATCTACCTCGAATATTGCGTCGGCCGGAACCGACCTCATACTCTTAAAACGAAGAGGCTATATTGCGAGCGTTTTCTAAAGCATTTCGGCAACGCCCCGATTAACGACATTACACGCGCCGACGTCGAACGCTACGTACTAAAACGGGCGGAGACAGCCGGCGCGTTTACAGTTAACCGTGAACTAGCAACTCTACGTCACGCCCTTAATTTCGCGATCGAGCGGGACTTAATAGAACGCAACCCTGCGGCAAAAATAAAACTTCTCCCCGAAGAAAAACGCTTCATAAAAATCCTATCGGATGACGAGCTCTCGCATTAC
>WVWN01000084.1:0-1173 GCA_011773985.1 Candidatus Zixiibacteriota bacterium
TACGGCGTCGCCGGTCCACGTCATCCTGAAAACCCAACCCGAGACGCGGTCGGCGAACCAGACGTTTTTGCCGTCCCAGGAGACGCCCGTGGGCCGGGTGGTCGGCGCCGCCGGGCGGCCTTCCTTGCCTCTTCGCTCGAGGAGCGACTAATTGAACATCGCCTTGATCTTGCCCATAGACGTCGGCGTCACGCCCAAGTTGCCCGGGCAATGGATACGATAGACGTAACCGGTGTTCCCGGCGACCCAGAGGTATTCGCCGTGGTAGGTAACGCCGTAGATGCCGCCGGTGGGTTTGTTGAAGGAGGCGATGAGCGAGCCGTTGGTATTGTAACCGTAGCAGGTCACCGAGTTCCTGCCGCCCCAGATGAGGCGATTGCGCCAATCGTACGCGACGTCGAACAAGGGTTGGGAGACGGCGTGGGAACGGGCGATGCTGCCGGTCGTCGTCATGTAGAAAATCCTCCTTAGGTCGAAGTTGGAGAGGATGATGTGCGAGGTCCCCTGGCCGCCGTCGCCCGTCGCGAGCGGCGCGGAGCCCGTCGTATATCGGTTCGGCGGCAGACGGTAGGAATTGATAACGCTTCCGGTGCCGGCGTTCTTCCGGTAGATGTAGTAAGGCGAGGCGATGCCCTGATTCTGCCACAGATACCGGCCGTACTGGTAGGCGAGGCCGCTGGCGAAGATCCCGCCGGACGCCGAGTAAGAACCGGTGATGGACCCGGTGAGGTAATTGCACAGGTATATCCTCCCCTGCATATTGTTGCAGGAGAACAATACGGCGTTCGCCCGCGCCAAACCGGCGCAGTTGCCCCCGGGGATGGGGAAAGAGCCCACGACGGTGCCCAGCGCGCCGAACGCCGTTCCGGCGGCGACGAATACGCACGCCGCTGTCAAAATCCATCTGCGCATTTCCATCCTCCTACGATTTAAACGCCTATAGTTAATTCACTATTCTCGTAATATACGAACAGGTAAGATTGCTGTCAAGTTTTTTCTAGCCCATTTTCCCATAAAATTATTTCAACCCCGGGCGACTTATAACTAAATAATAAGGGAGCCGTACGGCTCCCCTCTCAATCGCGCGTGGGCCGTTTTTATTTAAACAGCGCTTTAACCTTGCCGAGGGAGGCGGGCGCTACGGCGTCGCCGGTCCACGTCATCCTGAAAACC
>WVWN01000084.1:1208-90918 GCA_011773985.1 Candidatus Zixiibacteriota bacterium
ACGCCGGTGGGCCGGCGGCCCGGCACGGATATGGAATATACGACCGAACCGGCCGTCGTCATTTGATAGAGCAGGCCGTCGGCGTCGCTCGCCTGCGCCAGCCATAAATATTCGCCGCCCCAGTCGAGCCCCTTGTTCAGATAACCTCTGCCGTGGGGCGCCTGGAAAGAGGAGAGGACCGAGGCCGTGGTCGTCAACTCGTAGACGTAGTTCCAATTATGGTTGCCCGCGGTGGAATACCACAAACGTTCGCCGTCGTACGTGATGCCCCGGCCGTTGGCGGGCGCGGCGAAGCTCGCGACGACGCTACCGCCCTCGCTCAGGCGGAATATCCGGTCGCGGGGGACGTTGGGCCAAAAAGCGTACACCCAAAATTCCGAGCCGGTGAAGTCGAGGCCGACGGCGTGGGCGGGCTCGTTCCAAGACGACATAACCGAGCCGCCGGTACAGGTTTTGAGGATGTCGGCCGGGCCGTAACAGTTGGCGTGGTAAATATATCCGCCGCGGAAGTCGATGCCGTCGGTGCGGTCGCTACAGGGCGACTCGAAGGAGCAGATTATCGAGCCCCCGGTCGCCGCCGCGCAACAAGCCAAAGCGGCCACCGGAAATAGGATTATCAAAAACCTTTTTCCCATAAGCGTCCACCGCCTTCCACTTGTTAAACTACATTAACATTATAGCACGCCCAAACGGCGCGGTCAAAATTATATTATTCAAATTAACTATTAGTCGCGGTAATAACTCGACATAGCGGCCGGCCTTCGTATTAAAAAAGGGAGCCCGGAGGCTCCCGTTTCGCCGATATCTCATCGGCCTATATCTAATCAACGATATCCGCCCCTATCGTTTCGTACTATGCCCACGCCTGGCGGTCGAGGGTGCGATACTGGATGGCCTCGGAGACGTGGGCCGCGGCCACGGCCTCCTCGCCGGCCAGGTCGGCGATGGTCCGGGCGAGCTTGAGGACGCGGTGGTAGGCCCGGGCCGTCAGGCCCAGCTTCTCGATGGCGGTGCGTATCAGGTTCTCGCCCTCCTTATCAGGCGCGCACCACCGCTCGACGTCGCGCGTCGTCATCTGCGCGTTGCAGTAGATGCGCTGGCCGGCGAAGCGGCGCCGCTGAACGTCGCGCGCGTCGTTTACGCGGGCCCGTATCGCCGCGGAAGGTTCGCCCCGGCGCTCGTCCGCAAGCTCCTTGTAGCGGACCGCGGGGACCTCGAGGTGAATGTCGATGCGGTCCAGCAGGGGCCCGGATATGCGGCCCAGGTACGTCTGGACCTGGTGGCTCGAGCAGCGGCAGCGCCGCGCGGGCGAGCCGAGCCACCCGCAGGGACAGGGGTTCATCGCCGCGGCGAGCATGAAGCGCGCCGGGAAGGACAACGACATCTTGGCGCGCGATATCGTGACGGCGCCGTCCTCGAGCGGCTGGCGCAGGGCCTCGAGCGCGGGGCGCTTGAACTCGGGCAGCTCGTCGAGGAAGAGGACGCCGTTGTGCGCGAGCGAGACCTCCCCCGGCCTGGGGATGGAGCCGCCGCCAACCAGGCCCGCCTCCGAGACCGTATGGTGCGGCGCGCGGAAAGGCCGCGCGGCGACCAACGCCCGCTCCCGCGGAAGAAGGCCGGCGACGGAGTGGACCTTCGTCGTCTCGAGCGCCTCCTCGAGCGACATATCGGGAATGACGGTCGGGAGGCGCTTGGCGAGCATGGTCTTGCCGGAGCCGGGCGGCCCCAGCATCAGGACGTTGTGGCCGCCCGCCGCGGCCACCTCGAGGGCGCGTTTGGCGTGCTCCTGGCCCTTGACGTCCGAGAAATCGGCCACGTACGCGCGGGCGGTATCGAAGGCCGCGGCCAGGTCGACGCGTCGCGGCTCGACGTCTTCCTCGCCCGCCAGGAACGCCGCGGCCTGCCCGAGCGTCTCGACGGCGATAACGTCCACACCCGCCACGACCGCGGCCTCGTTCGCGTTCGCGGTCGGGACGACTACGCCGCGGCAGGCCAGGTCCCGCGCGCACACGGCGAGCGGCAACGCCCCCCGCACCGGCCTCACCGCGCCGTCCAGCGCGAGCTCCCCCACCACCAAGTAATCGCCGTCCCGGCCGAACTCCAACTGGCCGTCGGCGGCGAGCATCCCCAGCGCGATGGGCAGGTCGAACGACGGGCCCTCCTTGCGCACGTCGGCGGGGGCGAGGTTTACGGTCCATTTCCGCCACCCGACGGCGAGGTCCGAGTTCTTGAGGGCGGCCTGGACGCGGTCGCGCGACTCCTTGACGGCGGCGTCGGGGAGGCCGACGACGGTGAAAAGCCCCTGGACGCCGCGGCCGGCGTCCACCTCCACCTCGACCCTATAGGCGTCTATGCCGAGAAGGCCCGCGGATATGACCTTGGCGTGCATCCTCTCCCCTGAGCCGATTCATTTTTCCAAGCAGGCGAACGCGGCCACGTGCTTCCGCAAGCGCCAACAATTCCTCTTCTCAATTAATATCGGACCCTTCAAACGCAAGGCCGACGCGCCGAGCAAGGCCTCGAGCGCCGCGGCGTCGTATATCCGGTAATACGAGCCGTCCTCCTCGGAATATTCCTTGGGCCGGCGAAAATTAAACTCCGTCGTCAAAAGGAGGCGCCCGCCGCTCTTCAACACCCTCGCCAACTCCGCCGCCGCCCGCGAATCGTCGGCCACGTGCTCGAGCGTGCTTATGCAGAGAATTTTTTCGAAGGCGCCGTCCTCGTACGGGAGGTCCGTCACGTCCGCCTCCTCGGCGACTATTTTCCCGTATCCCTTCCGCTCGACGTAGGCCACCCATTCCGCCGGCGTAAGCAACTTCTCCTTAGTCATATAATCTCTATCGGCCCAATAGAAGCTGTCGGTGGCGTATATTTTTTTGACGAATTGGGCTAAGTATATACAAAAATAAGTGTGCATCGCCCCCGTATCCAAAACGACGTCGGCCTCGCCGAAATCCGCATACCTGAATACTTTATCGTATTCCCAGGGGCGGTAGCTGTGGAAGATGCCGTGTTTCGCGCCGCGGGGATTCGGCAGGACGTCGCCGCGGCACCTCGCGAGCATGAAGGCCTCGTATCCTCTTTTAAAATCGCCGTCTACGCCGCCTTCGACCCTGTACTCCACCGTTCCGCGGCCCTTTCCGCCGCGCGTTAAAACGTCTCGGCGATATAAGCTGCTATCTCGGCGCTGCGCCAGTAGGCCGAGTGGACCTCGGGAAAACTTTCGCCCAGGCGCACGCGCTCGTCGACGACGACGGCCTCGCCGTCCACCTCGTCGTAGAGGAAAGCCACCGGGTAGGAGACGAGGTCTTCGTCGTCCCAGAAATTCACCCAGCGGGGGTTGGAGAGGCCGTCGCGGCGGCCCAGGCCGACGACCTCGGCGCTCAGCTTCTCGCGCTTGATTATCTTCTCCATCAACGCCGGGGAGCGGAATATAAACGCCGCGATGGGCGAGCCCATCGTATAAAAACGCCGCACGCGGAGGCGGCCGCGGCGGGCGAGGCGGCGGACCTTGTTCAGCGTCAGGCCGAAGGTGGGCCGGGCGCCCCACCCGAACAGGCGGTAGAGGAAATCGTGCGCGATTACGGACCCGGCGCTGTGGGCTATGAACGTCAGCGAAACTCTGGGCCGGCCGGGACCGTCGACGCTTTTTAAAAGACGTATCTCTCTTTCGAGGTGGCGGTAGACGTTCTCGCGGACCGCGCGCTCGCCGTCTTTTGATATATAATAGACCATGTCCGCAAAGCCGTAGAGGAAAGCGTCGCGTGCGCCGTCGTTGAAGCGCCGCAAGGGGTCGAATACAACGCCGCGGCGTTTCCCGGTCGGCGCCAACGCCTCCCGCGCCACCACCCGCTCGGCCTCCGCCAGGTACTTATCCTCTCCCAACGACGCCTCCCATCCCCACTCCACCATGATAGCTCGCGCCGCGAAAGGCGCTTTCCCGCGCGCCGCGAGCGCGTCGTTAACCAGCGCCAGGAAGGCGAGGTAGCTCGAGGTGTGGGACGACGGCTCGCGCTCCGACGTGACGCCGTGGATGAAGACCGGGACCTCGAGCCACCCCCGCTCCGCCATGTTTCACCTGGCCACAACCAGCCGCTTGGCCGCGACGCCGCCGCCCGCCTCGAGCCGCGAGACGTAGACCCCCGGCGCGAGCCGGAGCGCGGCCGCGACCTCGTTCTCGCCGGCGTTAGCGACGCCGTCGAAAACGGTGGCCACGCGCCGGCCCGCAAGGTCGTACAACGCGATGGTCGCCGGGCCGGCCGCGGGCAAACTGAACGTAAAGGCAATCGCGCCGCGGTTCGGATTGGGCCGGGCCGCGAGGCCGAAGGCCGCGGGCCGCGTCCCACCCGCCCTTACCTCCACCGGGCCGTATTGGACCGTCGCCCCGCGCAGCGTCGTCACCTTCAACAAATACCTATACGCCTTGCCCGCCTGGACGTCGCGGTCCAGATAATCGTACGGGCCGCGGCCTACGATCGGCTCGGCGTTGACCTGGACGTATTCGGTTACCTCGTCGGCTGCGGCCTTGCGGTAAAGGTTGTAACGCGAACCGACGGCCCGTCCCGGGTCGTTCCACGATAAGCGCACGCCCGCCGGCACGCCCGCGGCGCGGAAGTCTGCCCCCTCGACGCCGATGGGGACGTCTAACCCGACCTCGCCGGTGTGCCAGACGTCGTGGTGGTACATCGGCCAATAGTCAAGTCGGCGGTTCCATTTGGCGGCGAGGTCCCAGAGATAGACGTACGCTCGGCCGGCGTCGTCGTGGGACAAATTGCAAAGGTCTATGTCGCCGTCGCCGTCCACGTCGGCCACCGCGCCCGTATTAAACGCGGTCCAACCTTTAGGCCGGAGGGGCCACCCCTCCATCGGCGTACCGTCGTGGTTGTAGCCGTGGAGCCAGCCGAGGCCGGTGCCCCTCTCGTAGACGTTGGAACATGTTACAATCTCGACGCGGGCGTCGCCGTCGAGGTCAGCGATAATCGGGCTCCCGCAAATCCACCACGAATACGGTACCGTAACGGGCCAACCCGGTACGCTCGAGCCGTCGAAATTCCAGCAATAAAGCGTCGCCGTGTCTTCGCTCATATTGAGGTTGTCGTCGCCGATGACGATCTCCATTTCGCCGTCGCTATCCACGTCGCCTATCGACGGCGAACCGAAACAGTGGGGATGCTGCAAGTCGACGGGCCAGCCTGAAGCTACTTTACCGTCGTGGTGGAGGACGTACATCCGAACTATATCGCCGCGGTCCACGGGGCAAACTACCTCCAAATCGCCGTCTTTGTCAAAGTCGCATAGCGCCGGCGCCGAAGAGCTGAAACTGCCCTCGCCCGAAAAAGGCCAACCGGGCATAACCTTGCCATCTTTCTCAAAGGCGTATAGGGAATGGTACGAGGTATAAACGAGCTCGAGGTCGCCGTCGCCGTCGAGGTCGCCGGTAGCGGCGGTGGTAGAGGGAACGCGGTCGAGCTCCTTCGGCCACCCGGGCCAGGGGGAGCCGTCGCCGTTTAAAATGTACAAGTCGCCCACGGGGTAACGCCTGACGCCGACTATAATCTCCAAGTCGCCGTCTTTATCCATATCGCGGAGGCTCGGCGAATGGGACGGGTTATAACCGCCGATGGATTTGGGGAACCCGCTAACTATGCTGCCGCTGGTCTCCCACGCGTAAATCATGCCGCCCCTCGTCGTGCCGCGGCTGAACGCGACTATCTCCACCTTCTCGTCGCCGTCGATGTCGCCGACGGCCGGGCCGCTTTGGCAGTAGGGCGAGCAACCTTTCGGCCACCCCGGAAAAGCTTTACCGTCGTGGTCCCATATATATACATATCCGGCAGTCGTCCCCACCAAAACCTCCAGGTCGCCGTCGCCGTCGAGGTCGTATAACGTCGGGTTGTCGTTCGGCACGAACCCCTCCGCGGCGGGGATAGTCTTCGGCCAGCCCGGGAATTGGGGCGGCGCGTCGTAGGGCTCGAGCGGCGGCGCGGCCGCCATCTCGACGACGCCCGGGCGTCCCGAAACGGCGTCGCCGAGCGTGCTTCCGAGCAGGGCCGCGGCCGCGGGCACGGCCGCTACCACCGCCAAGGCGACAAAAGATTTCACCTTCATAGCTCGCCTCCTCCGACACAATTTTAAGCTACGTTATTACTATTGTCAAACTATTTACCGTGCCCGGCTTTGGGCCGCGGCAACCGGTTTCTACGTGAACGTCAACCAATCAAATTTTTTATCTCAAATACCGAATTACGCGAAATTAAAACCGCGCTCCGCCAAAAACGCCGTCGCCTCCGCGAACGTCGGGATGCCGTCGCGGCCGCCGAGAGACCGGCACTTCATCGCCGCGACCGCCGAGGCAAACGTCATACATTTCTTGAAATCCCAACCCTTAAGGACCGCGACGTCGAGCGCGCCGTGGAAGACGTCGCCCGCGCCGGTGGTGTCCACGAGGGGCTCGACCTTGAAGGCCGGGAGCTCGAAGAACTCCTCGCCGTCCAGCCCTACGGCGCCCCGCTCGCCCAGCGTCACGCCCGCGTACGAAGGCCCCAACTCCGTAAGGCCCCGGCACGCCGCCTCCCAGTCGCCGTGGCCGAACATCTTCTCGGCGAAGACGCGGCTGACGACCGCGACGTCGGCTCGAGCCAAGAGCTCGAGCGAGCCGTCCTTGACCGAGCCGGCGTCGTAGACGACCGTGCCGCCCGCGCCCTTGCACTCGTCGGCGAAGCATATCGCGGCGTCCATGTCGTAGCCGTCGACGTGCAAAATTTTACCCTTGCGCGCCATCTCGTGGCGGAGGCGGTCGCATAGCGCGTCGGCGAGCTCGCCCCGGCCCGAGATGACGGTGCGCTTCCCCGTCGCCCGGTCCACCAAGACGAGGGAAATCTGCGATTGCGTATGGCGGTGGACGACCTCGCCGCGGAGGTCGACGCCCTCCCGTTTAAATTCGTCGATTATAAATTGGCCCGCGAAGTCGTCGCCGACCTGGCCGGCGAAAGCGGCCCTCAAGCCCATGCGCGCGCAAACGGTAAGCGCCGTGCCGACGGGGCCGCCGCCGTGACGTTCCATCGCGAGCGCGTGGACCTTCTCGTCGGCCGCGGGCAACCGCTCAACGACCGCGACCACGTCCATCGCGGCGCAGCCCATGCCTACGACGTCGAACTCCTTGCCGCGGGGCGGCGCCCAGGGAAGCCTCATGCCGTCTCCTCTTTATTTTATGAGGGCATTATAATAGAAAGGCCCCGTCGCGACAAGGGCCCAATAGAGCCTAATTTGCCTTTGACTCTTACGCGCCGCGGTGGTAAAATAAACCCACAAAAAACGTAATTTATAGAAGCACGAAAGGTAGCCCGCGATGCGATTTATAAAAAAGGCGACGTCGTACGTCGCGATAATCTCGCTCGCCGCCGGCGGCCTCGCCCTGACGGGCGCCCCCGCGGCCTCCGCCCGGTCCGGCCCGCCCGAACCCTACAAGGAGCCCTCGGAAGGGATAAGCGTCCCCATCCTCGGCCTAATCGCCATCGCCGGGATCGCGACGATCGCGATATGGCAAGGCGTCCGCGACGCCAAGAAAAAGAAAAAGGCGGAACAAGAGAAAGAGCTGGAGAGCAAAGAAGCGGAGGAGTTCGAGGAGTACTTCGTCTTCGAGGCGGAGGACGCGGGCGGCGCGGAAAGCGAAAACGCGGAGACTAGCGCGCCGGCCGAAGAAGCGGCCCCCGGTACCGCCACTTCGGAATGAGAGAAGGCCGTCGCAAGTTGGAGCTCGTCGGCGCCGCGGCGCTGGGGGCGGCGCTGCTCGTGAGCTGTGCCGAAGGCCCGAGCGGGCCGGAAGCGAAAAAGCGCTTTTCCCATTTTAAAATAGTGCAAAAGCTTAAAGTGCCGAGCCGCGCCATCGCCGACATGACGTACGCCAAGGGGCATATATGGCTCGCGGACGAGGACGGGGCGGGCCTGGTTTACCGAATTGATCCGACCACCGGCTCGGTCGTCTCCTCCGCGGGGACGAGCTACGGCACGCCCTCGGCCATTTGTAGCGACGGCACGTACCTGTACGTAGCGCACGGCGCGACGGGCTACGTGTGGCGCCACCGCCTCGAGCCGCGCCTCGAGGAATTGGCGAGCTTCCCCACGGGCCTCGCCGACGTACGCGGGATGTACTTCTACGAGGGGACCTTTTACCTCTTCGACCAGGCGACGGCCGGCGTCTACGAGTTCGATAAAAACTGGTCGCCGGGGCGCACCTGGCGGGTGGGCGAAGGCGAGGAATTCATAAGGGGGATGACGAGGGCGGACGGCCGCGTCTGGTCCGCGGACTGGCGGAACGGCTGGCTCAACCGGCACCGCAAGGCGAATTTCGACGTAGACTGGAAGTTCTGCACGCTCGGTCAACACCCCGCGGGCCTGGCCTGGGACGGCGCCTACCTCTTCCTGGGGGAACTGGGCGCCGGCGAGGTCTACAAGCTGGACATACGGCCGGCCGACTGAAGCTTTCGGCGATTTCAAAAAAAACCGTACGGCCGTCGTGCCCGTCTCCGCGGGCAGATTATCCCGCCGGGGGCGCGGCTTCCGTTGACGAGGGCTTTTGTTTATTAAATTATATGCTGAACGCAGGGACGCACGCCCGCGACGTAGGGGAGGAAAAGCCATGAAACGCGTAACGATTTTCGCGATCGCCGCGCTCGCAATCGTGCCTATACCGGCCTTTGGCGACTGGATATATGAGGGCGAGTGGGGCTCGCGCGGAACGGGCAACGGCCCGTTCCAAATACCCTTCGGCCTCGCGTTCTCCCGTAACGGCGTCGTCTACGTTACCGACTCCACCAACCATCGCGTCCAATACTTCACGGATACCGGTTCCTTCCTCGGCAAGTGGGGTACGCCGGGTAAGGGCAGCGGTCAATTTCTGGAACCGGTCGGCGTCGCCGCCGCAACCGACGGCAACGTTTACGTGGCGGAATGGCGCAACCACCGCGTCCAATACTTCACCTGGAACGGCGACTATCTCGGCAAATGGGGCTCGAAGGGGCCGGGCGACGGCCAATTCGACCGCCCTTGCGGCATAACCGTCGCGCCGACCTCCCTCGGCCGCGTCAAGGCGTTGTTCAAGTGACCGCGCGGCTTCGCGTCCCTCCAAAAAAAAAGCGGCCTTCGCGGCCGCCTCTCCGCACGGGCCGGTTTCAATTTAAAAAGCCGCCTCCTTGCGCTCGACGACGCTACAGTCCACCAACTCGTGAGTCTCGGTTCGCCAATCTATAAGCCGCAGTAAACCGCGGTCCTCGTATTCCTTTTTCTCGTTCGCGTATTTTACGAGGCCGACGCCCTCGGCGTAATACTCGTCCCAGTTCTCGGGTTCGACTTCGTTCCCGTTGTCGAAGTGGAGGTTTTTACATTTCTCGAACTTACCCTTGGGTACGACGACGTTTTCGTCGCGCCGATATTGGAGCGGGAAATCGACGACCAAGCCGGTTTGCGACCACCCGCCCTTCACTACGTCGTCCTCGATCAAATACGACCATATCGCACGTTCCACGTAACATTTGTCCTCGTCCCCGGCAGCCACGATAACTTCGCTCGGCTGCACACCCTCCTTGGTGCTGGTTACGGTAATTACGTACGCGACCTCGAAGCCCTTGTAAACGTTCTTCTTCGACGTTATCTCGTACTTCAACTTGTACTCTTCGCGGGGGTTGAACATGTTTTCGACGGTTACGGCGTACTCCCACCAATTCCCGACGTCCGTCGGCATATAATGGCAATAGTTGTCCTCGGGCGGGAACTCGGGGGTGTCCTCGTCACAGCTTAGCGCGACCATTAATAATGTGCCGAGCGCTAAGGCGGTTAAAAATTTGTTGCCAGCCATCACGGCACCTCCGTTCGTAACGCCTATATATTTTATACGACGGCTCGTTGTTTGTCAACACTTTATTAAGCGGAGGAACCGGGCGGCGTCAGGGGGGGGCCGCTAATTTAGTACGGGCGGGCTCGAGCGGCGAACGCGCGGCCGGCGTTCTTTTCAGTTGACAAACTCGATTTTTCTATTAAAATATAAAAAGATAAGCAGAGGGGCCGAATTGAACGTTAACGAGGAGGAAACCGATGAACCGTTACGTATTTTTAATAATCGCGGCGTTTGTGCTCGGGGCCACGGCCCTGGCCGCGGGTTATAAATACAAAGGCTCCTTTGGTTCTTACGGCACGGGCGACGGTAGGTTCTCGTTCCCTTCGGACGTGGCCGTCGCGCGGAACGGCGAAGGTCACTACGTTTACGTGGTCGACAACGGCAACCAGCGCATACAATATTTCACGTCCGCGGGTAGCTTCCTGGGTAAGTGGGGCTCGTGGGGTTCGGAGAACGGCAAGTTCAAGTATCCCATGAGCGTAGCCGTCTGGCCCGGGGACTACGTGTACGTAGCCGACAAGTCCAACCACCGCATCCAGTACTTCACCACGGCCGGCTCGTTCCTCGGCAAGTGGGGTTCGCGCGGCTCGGGGAACGGCCAATTCTACAACCCCTGCGGCGTAAGCGCCGGGCCGAAGGGAGACGTTTACGTAACCGATACCTCGAACGACCGCGTCCAACACTTCACGGCAAACGGCTCGTTCCTCGGCAAATGGGGCGATTCCGGGGGCGGGGAAGGCCAGTTCCGGGACCCGAGAGGCGTGGCCGTCGCGTTGGGCGGAGACGTTTACGTCGCCGATACGGCCAATAGCCGCTTCCAATTCTTTACCCCCCTCGGCTCCTTCCTCGGCGAATGGGGCACGCGCGGGCCAAAAGAAGGCCAATTCGACTTACCCACGGGCGTCGCCTGTTCGCCCGACAAATGGAACGTCTTCGTCGCCGATACCGGAAACCACCGCGTCCAATATTTTAAGGCCAGCGGTAGTATCCTCGGAAGTTTCGGCAGCCGAGGGTCCGGCCACGGCGAATTCGGAGGACCGCTCGGCGTCGCGGTCTCCGTCACCGGCGCCCGCGTCTACGTCGCCGATACGGGCAACCACCGCATCCAATACTTCGACCGCGACGTGCCCGCGGTAGTACCGACCTCGCTCGGCCGCATCAAGGCGCTGTTCGAATAAACGGGCAATAGCCGCGACGAAGCCGCCCGCGCGGGCGGCTTTACCGTTGGGCCGGTTCGCTTTA
This sequence comes from Candidatus Zixiibacteriota bacterium, assembly GCA_011773985.1. GTDB lineage: Bacteria > RBG-13-66-14 > B26-G2 > WVWN01 > WVWN01 > WVWN01. The sequence continues at coordinate 12,343 of WVWN01000084.1, forward strand.
GGCGAAAAAGGTCCGCCCCCTTATCGACGCCGGCCTATCGGGGGGGATATCTCACGGCAACCTGCGCCCCCCAGTAAAGGCGCCCTCCATTATCCTCGACCTCGAAAACTCGCCGACGGTGGATAGCATGTCCGTTAGCCGGGGCCGAGGAGAATTTGCCTTGCCCCCGCCCCGGCCCGATGTTATAAAGTAGTTCCCTCTTTTTCGCCTTATTGGAGGTTTGCGTTATGGCGATACGCACCGTGATCATGGGGGCCGCGGGCCGCGACTTCCACGACTTCAACGTCTTCTTTCGCGACAACGAGTTATTCGACGTCGTCGCGTTCACGGCGACCCAAATCCCCGATATCACGGGGCGCGCGTATCCGCCCGAGCTCGCGGGGCCGCTCTACCCGGACGGCATTCCCATCGTGCGGGAAGAGGAGCTCGCGGCCCTCATTACGGAAAAAAAGGCCGAGCAAGTCGTCTTCGCCTACAGCGACGTCTCGCACGAGTACGTGATGCACCGGGCGTCGCTCGCGAACGCGATGGGCGCCGACTTCGTATTGCTCGGCTGGCGCAAGACGGCCTTACGCGCCTCGAAACCCGTAGTCGCGGTGTGCGCCGTGAGGACCGGCGCGGGAAAAAGCCAGACGACGCGTCGCGTAGCACAGATCTTGGCCGCGGCCGACAAGCGCGTCGCGGTGGTCCGTCACCCGATGCCCTACGGCGACATCGCCGCACAAGAGGTGCAGCGCTTCGCGCGCTACGAGGACCTCGACGCCGCGAACTGCACCATCGAGGAGCGAGAGGAGTACGAGCCGCATTTGGCGCGCGGCCACGTCGTCTTCGGCGGCGTGGACTACGAAAAGGTCCTCCGGGCGGCGGAGGCCGAGGCCGACGTCCTGGTATGGGACGGCGGCAACAACGACACGCCTTTCTTCCTCCCGGACCTTCACGTCGTCGTCGCGGACGCGCTGCGGCCCGGCCACGAGTTGAGATATCACCCCGGCGAGACCAACTTGCGCATGGCCGACGTCGTCGTTATCAACAAAATAGATTCGGCGCGGCCCGAAGACGTGGAGGTCGTGAGGGCCAACGTGGCGTCGGCCAACCCGGGCGCGGTTGTGGTCGAGGCAATGTCGCCGGTCGTGCTCGAGGACCCGGCGGCCGTAGCCGGCAAGAGGGTTCTGTGCGTCGAGGACGGGCCGACGTTGACCCACGGCGAGATGCCCTTCGGCGCCGCGGTCGTGGCCGCGCAAAGGGCCGGGGCCGCGGAGCTGGTGGACCCGAGGCCTTACCTCGTCGGCTCGCTCAAAACGACCTTTGAGGAAAACCCCCATATAGGCACGCTCCTGCCGGCGATGGGCTACGGCCGCGACATGATCGCCGACCTCGAGGCCACCGTCAACGCGACGCCCGCGGACGTCGTCGTGGCCGGCACGCCTATGGACCTAGGGCGGTTGATAAAGGTCAATAAACCCATCGTCCGCGTTCGCTACGAGCTCGAGGTAGTAAGCAAACCCGACCTCGCCGACATCATCCGCGCGAAGTTGAAACTTTAACGACGGAGGGGGCGACGCCACGTGGCGGCCGAATTGCTCGACGGTTACGAGTTAGCTTGTCGCGGCCCAACGGTGGTGGCGTTGGGCGGCAACGCGGTCATCAAGGAGGGCCAACGCGGCGACATCTACGAGCAGTTCGCGAATACGCGCGCGTCGCTCGAGCCCTTCATACCCCTCATCGCCGCGGGCGCGCCGCTCGTCCTCACCCACGGCAACGGCCCCCAGGTGGGCGACCTGTTGCTGATGGCCGAAGCCGCGCGGGGCGAGGTCCCGGAGCTCCCGCTGGGGGTCCTGGTGGCCGACAGCCAGGGCCAGATGGGCTATATGTTCCAGCAGTCGCTCAAGAACCGGCTCATACGCGGCGGCATCGAGCGCGACGTCGTCACGGTCCTCACGCAGGTCGTGGTCGCGCGCGACGACGACCGCTTGCAGAGGTTCACCAAACCCATCGGGCCCTTCTTCGACGAGGATACGGCGAAGCGGCGGATGGCCGACAAGGGCGTAGTACTAAAGGAGGACGCCGGGCGGGGTTGGCGCCGCGTCGTGCCGTCGCCGACGCCCCGGGCCGTCGTCGAGACGGAAATAATACGCGACCTCGTCGGACACGGCTTCGTCGTCATCGCTTGCGGCGGCGGCGGTATACCGGTATACTACGAGGAGGACGGGCGCCTGGAGGGCGTGGACGCGGTCGTCGACAAGGACCTCGCCTCCGCGGTGCTCGCGCGGGACCTCGAGGCGCAGGTCTTCGTATCCGCGACCTCGATCGAGCAAGTATTTTTAAACTTCAATAAGCCGGGTCAGCGGCCCCTCGACGTCGTCACGTCGGCCGAGGCGAAGAGGTATTTGGAGGAAGGCCACTTCGGCGAGGGCTCGATGAGGCCGAAGGTGGCGGCGATAATAAACTTCTTGGAGGGCGGCGGCAAATTGGGCGTCGTCACCACGCCCGAGCTCGTGCCGGCGGCGTTACGGGGTGAAGGCGGGACGCGGTTCGTGCCGTAAAGGCCGGCGTTCTCGCGCGAGTCGGATAAAAATAAAAAAAGGTCGTAAGTTCGTTAGGGGCAAGGCGCGGGGCGCGCCCGGGTTTTAATGCAGCCTGAGGAGAAGGACGATGAGAACGATAACTAGTTGGAAAGCGGGCGCCGGTTTGGTTCTCGCCGCGGCGTTGGCGGCCGTACGTTGTGAGGAAACTCCCCCTCCCCCGCCCGAGCCGCAGCCCCCTCAGTTCGCGGGGAAGTGGGGTACCGAGGGCGCGGGCAACGGCCAATTTGATAATCCCTACGCCGTCGCCGTAGCTCCCGACGGCACCGTCTACGTAACGGACGGCGGCAACTGCCGCGTTCAACGGTTCACCTCGAGCGGTTCGTTCCTCGGCAAGTGGGGCTCCCCCGGCCGGGGAAACGGCGAGTTCGGCGACCCGACGGGCATCGCCGTGGCGGCGAACGGCAACGTGTACGTCGCGGACGCGGCCTGCAACCGCATCCAGTACTTCGCCAAAAACGGCAGCTACCTCGGCAAATGGGGCAAATTCGGCAAGAAGATCGGCGAGGAGTTCTCGGCACCCACCGGCGTCGCGATATCGCCGGCGGGCGACGTCTTCGTGGCGGACACGGAAAACCACCGGATACAGTATTTTTCCCCGGGCGGCGTTTTCCGCGGCGGCCGGGGCGTCCCGGTCCCCGGCGAGGACGACGGCCTTTTCAATACGCCGCGCGACGTCGCGATCGCCGAGGGCGGCTACGCATACGTCGCGGATAGCTACAACCACCGGGTCCAGTACTTCGACCCGACGATGCGCTTTTTCGAAGGCAAATGGGGCTCGAAGGGGGAAGGCAACGGCCAGTTCAAATATCCCGGGAGCATAGACGTATCGCCCGACGGCCTCGTGTACGTGGGCGAGAGCTACCGCGTCCAATACTTCACCGGGGTCGGCGCTTACCGCGGCAAGTGGGGCTCGCGCGGCTCGGGGGACGGCGAGTTCGCGAGCGCGCGCGGCATAGCCGTGGCGAAGGACGGCACCATTTACGTCGTCGACGCGGGCAACAACCGGGTTCAGTATTTCAGGTAACCGCTTCGGGAATACGTATCGAGAAGCCGCCCGGGCGGGCGGCTCTATCGCGGGTATTTATAAGGTTATTTAAACAACGGCCTCACGCGGCCGAGGGAGGTTGGCGCGAGGCGTATTTTTAGCAGGGGCGCGTTTTTAAATAAAGCCGGGTCAAGAGCCCGGCTACAATTTTACATATCGGCAGTTGCTTAGCCGCGACCGACCTCGGCGTTATTTTATTTCGCTCTCGGCCCGTTTGATGTAACGTTGGGCCTTCTCGTTACCCGGGTCGAGGGCCGCGGCCCGCCGCCAAGCTTTGAGCGCCGCCGCCGCCGAACCTTTCGAGTAAAGGTCGAGGCCCTGGTAGAGGTACGCCTGGACCAGTTTAGCGCGCGCCGCGCCGTAGGTGGGGTACTCGCTCACGACATCCGCGAGTATCGTTACGGCCTGGCTAAGGGAGCCTTGTGCGAGCAGGGAGCTCCCTTGGCGGTAGCGTTTAACGGCTTCGGGTGGAATGGCGGGCGGCTTAGCCTCCTCAACTTCCTCCGGTTCCGGGCGGTCCTCCGGCGGCAGTTTGGCGATACTGACGGCCAGCTCGCGCTGGGCTTTGGCGAGGAGCTCGTTCGCCTCCTCGTCGTCCGGATAGGCCGCGAGTATGTCCTCACAAATTTTTATGGCCTCGAGGTAGGCGCCCCGGCCTACGGCCTCCTCGGCCTCCGCGAGTTTCTGCGCGACGCGTCTCTCCTCGGCCGCGCGCGCGTTCTCCTCTTCCTCGAGCTGGTCGACGCGGGCCAGGTATTCCGTCGCCAAGAAATCTTCAGGAATGAGAGCCGCGGCGGCTTTAAATTCGCGCCGTGCCCGGGCCCAATCTTGGGCCTTTAGGTACTCGGTACCCTCGCCCAGGTGGGCGTAATACTCGGCCTTCGGCAGGTATTCGCGGGCGACGGCGTTGCCGGGCTCCCACTTCAGGACGGCCGCGAAGCGTTTGGCCGCGAGCTCGTAGTTGCCCGCGTCGAAGTAGGCGCGGGCCTCGGCGAGCCACTCCTCGGCCTGGCGGCGCCTCTCCTCGCGCGTGCGCGACTCCCGCCCCGGGTTTACGGAAAAGGAAAAGTAGTGGTAATTGCCGAGTTCGCGGCTGAGGTAGCAGTAATCGAAGGACAAAAGGGCGGTGTTGAAGCCGAGGCCGGCGGCCGGCCGGATGTCCGCCTCGCCGCCGACGAGGCCGGTGCGCGTAACGCTCGCGCGCGCGGCGAACCTCGACGAGATCAACAGTTCGCCGGCCACGGCCGCGGTAACGGGTTCTTCCACGGGCCCGGAGGCCGCGAGGGTCAGACGGTGATTGCCGAAATAGCGCGCCCACGAGGTCCCCACGCGTACGCGTCGCGGCTCGCGGTATTCGCCGAGGATGGTTTTTCTTGCCGACGCTATGAGGTTTTGGGTCGCAACGCCCAGCGTTAAGGGCCCGCCGCCGAGCTCGGGGGTGCGGACGTAAACGCCGGCGTCGCCGCCGAGCTTTTGGCGGGTCCCGTCGTCGCCGGGGGCGGTACGGTGGCGGTCGTAGTTGAGCGCGGCGCCGAAGGCCAGCCAGCGCGCGGCGCGAACGCCGTACCCGGCGGCCAAGCGGTCGTCGTGGTAAAGGTATTTGCCGAGATAACGCCCGTTGTCGTCGTACCGTTCCACGTCGGCGACCAGGACCGTGCCGAACCCGCCCGCGAGCGTGCCGTATTTGTCCAGCGGGAGCGCGGCGCCGACTATTTCCGAAGTGGCGTTGGGGGCCGGGAGGTCTTTATGGGTGAAGCCGAACTGAAGGGCGGGAAGCTCGACGAGGGCGGCGGGATTCGTCCCCAACGCGTAGAAACCGGCTTCGAGCGCCGGGCCCTTCGCCATCGCCTCGGCCCGGGCGTCGGCGAAGGCCAACCGCGCGGTGCCGTTGCCGGCGGCCGCGAGGCAACTTATGAGCGCGAGCGTCGCGGAAATATGCTTCGCGTTCAAAGGCATAAAGCGTATCGCTTCAGAGAATACGGCGCCGTTTACCTGTTTACGACGGCGACGAAAGAGTCGCGGTAAGGTTTGCCCTGTATTCGGACCTCGAGAACGATGACGTACGGCTCGGGCGCGACTACGCCGTCGTTATCGTCCCGGCCGTCCCACTTTATTTCGCCGTTATACACTCCCGGTATGTGCTCGAGCCCTTCGGCGAGCGTACGGACCTTATTTCCCTCGAAGTCGTACACGTACGCGGATACGGTTCCGCGGGCGGGAACGTAATACGTTAGGTACATCGCCTTATCCCCGCCGGCGACGAAGGGGTTCGGGTAGGCGTGGAAGCGAAAGTCGTAGTCGGCGGCGGCGGCGCGGGTGGCGAAGAGTGCCGTCAACAGGAGTAGTAGACAACCGGTTACGCGGAACGTACGCACGGCCTCCCTATAACATAAATGATTATTCTTATCAACAAAAAACGGGCGCGCGAACGTACGTGCGGGAAATATAAAGGGGAACGGGCGGTTCTTTTCGGCGTTGTGGAAACCGGCGCGACGTGGTATTTTAGCGTCGACGATGGGTACGAAAATAGGGCACGGCCTCGCGGTCGCCGTACTGGCGACCTTCGCTACCGCGAGCGGCTCGTATCTGGAGGCGGTGCGAGGGACCGACGGCGCCGGCCGGACCGTCGACGACATCACCGCCGGCAAACCCGCGGTCGTCCTCCTCACGTCGCCCCGCGTCGCGGCCGTAAGCAGCCAACTACAGCAATTGCGCGTACTCGCCGAGGAGTTGGGCGATGCCGCCGTGGCGGCCGCGGTGATCTACGGCGAGGACCCCGGGAAGCTGGCTAAGTTGCGCGCGGGACTGCCGTTCCCCGTCGTCGCGGGCGAGGGCGACGTTCCGCTCACGTTACTCGGCGACGAAGGCGCGCTGCCCATGGCCCTCCTCGCGACGCGCAAAGGTAACGTCGTCAGGCGTTACGCCGACGTCCCCGGCCCGCTCACGGTGGCCGAAGTCCTGCGCGTACGCTACGACCCCGGGCCGCCGAGGAGCCCGAAAGCGGGCGAACTTTTGCCCGACCTCGTCCTCCCGGCCTCCGACGGCGAATTCTATAATCTTCGCGCCCTAAGCCTTATGAAAGCCAAAACTCTCGTCTTCATAATCGACGCTAAAGACGAAACGTCCCGCGCGGCCTTGGCGCCGCTGCAATACCTCGCCGACGACCTGGGCGACGAGCTCGAGGTCGTGCCCGTAATCCTGGGGGCCTCGGACGCCGTCGCGGCGAAACTCGCCGAGGCCGAGAACGTAGACATCCCGGTCCTGGCCGCGGGCCCGCTCGCGGCGCGGCGCCTGGCGGGCAAGCTCGAGCTGCCGGTTATGATATTTACCGGCGAGAAAGGCACCGTCGCCGGCGTCAGGGAGAGAGCCACGGTGCCGACGCGGGAGGAGGTCTTGGCCGAAGAGTCCGCCCCGGCCGCGGAGGGAGAGCCGGTGGCGCTCGCCGTTGCCTCCGTAAGCCGCTTGACGGAAGGACTTCAAAGTGACGTCGTCCCGACCGCCTCCTTCGACGCCGCCGGACGGTACGTCGTCTTCTGCGGCCGTTTCCGGCCCCGAGAAGTGGACCACCTGTACGAGGTTACCACCTCGGGCAAGAAACTGAGGCAAATTTCGATGGCGGCCGCGCCGGACGTGGCGCCGTCCTGTTCGCCCGACGGCGTACATATCGCTTTCATATCGGGTCGCAGCGGCGGAAGCGAAATATGGACCTGCGAGCGCGTCCACGGCGAATTCACTCAGATAAGTAAAAGCGGCGGCGCGTACGCCGCGCCCAACTACTCGCTGGACGGCCGGTGGCTCGTCGCGGCGCGCAAAGTGAAAACGGGCGGAGACGAAAACTTCGACCTCTGGGTCGTGACGCCGCGGGGCCGACGCGAACGGCCCGTAGCCGAAACGTTCTACGACGAAATCGAACCCGCCTTCAGCGCGGACGGCAACCGCGTCTTCTTCGCCTCGCGGCGCTACGGCAATTGGGACGTATTCTCGTCGGACCTCAAAGGCGGCAAACGGCGGCGGCTCACCGGCCCGGAAACCGACGACCGGATGCCGGCCCCGTCGCCCGACGGAAAATACGTCGTTTACGCCGGCAAAGGCGGGGGTGGACGTTACAAGTTATGGGCCATGAACGTCGACGGCTCGAGTAAGGTGCAGTTGACGTCGGGCGCGGGCGACGACCTCTACCCCCGCTTCGCCCGCGACGGCGACGCGCTCGTCTTCGTCTCGAGCCGGACCGGCTCGCTCGAAGTCTACAAAATCAAGTTCGCGCCGACGCCCGATTACGACTTGCCGCGGCCCGCCAGGCCGCTCGTATCCAGCGAATTTCTTTAACAGGGCCGCCTCCCCCCGAAACGCGCGCCCCGTCGCGGCCCGGGAAAAAACGTCGTGCCGGCAGTAAAAAGTCCAACTTTTTCAACGGCCCGTTACAAAACGTGCGTCGCGGGCCGGCGAAACCCTTGCCGAAATTACCGCCGCCCGTAATCCGCTTCAAGGCCGGATACGGAGGGAGCTTAAAAATTATAATTGAAATACAAACCATATTAAGTTAAAATATGCGGTCAAACAATTATTCACGGTAAAAACGTAACCTACAACAAAAGTAAGTAACGCAAAGGATGTGAGTCGATAATGTACGATAATTTCGATTTTTCGCGTGTGTTGCGTGAGATATTAGCGCGTCGCGGGCTGAGCGCGGGCGACCTGGCGCGCGCCACTAATTTATCTCGCCAAGCAATCTACCAAATCCTCAACGGTAAAACGCGCTCGCCGAAACGTTCGACCCTCGATAAAATGTCCTCGTTCCTCGGCATTCCGCCGGGACAATTGATACGGGGCGAATTACCCGAGGATACGCCCGAGTTCCTCCACCCCGACGAAGAAATTCTCGCCCAGGTTCCGGAAGTAGTCGGGCCCGAACTCGAGGCGGTTATCGAACGCGAGTTGCCGGACCGAACGCCGCTCCAACTGGAAGGCTGGTCCCCCAAGGCGCGCCAAGACATCCTTAAAATGAAGTTATACCTCATCCTCAAAAGGCGTAAGCTGGCGAAGCCGGAAGAAAAAACCGACGTGCCCTAAAAACTGACGGTTTCTGTCAGGGGGTAATCGTATAATAGCCGCGTGGAATGGCCCGAATTTGCGGCAACGTCGCTCTGGCGAGGCATATGGCGGGAAGATTGGCGGTTCGAACCGGTAGATCTCGTAACCGTGGCGGATTACGTCGGCGTCGAAATCCTGACCTGGCACCCTGAGGAAGAGAAACTAAACGGCGCGCTGATACGTAACGCGGGGACCGTGTTCGTAAACGCGTCGCTGACGCGCCCGCGAATGCGTTTCGCCGCGGCCCACGAAATAGGGCACTACGTTCTGGGGCACGAGGGGGACTTGTTTTGCCCTTACGGGCGGTACGCGGTCCAGGAGCGCGAAGCCAACCTCTTCGCCGCGGCCCTCTTGATACCGGCGGCCGTAATTAAATTATTCTGGCTCAAGCTGAGCAACATCGCCCCGGCCGTGAGGGTCGCAGTCGTGGCCGAGCGGTTGGCGGTTTCGAGGCAGGCGCTCAGTTACCGCCTCGAGACGGTAGGGATGGCAGGCCGCGCCGCGCGCGGCTGGCCCTGTCTGGCGTAAAGGCTCCGGGGGGGGTCTTCGAACGAACCGCCCCGCGGGCGCCGCGGGGCGGCGTTTTTTTGCCGGAGGCGGGAGTCGAACCCGCACGGAGCAAAGCTCCGAGGGATTTTGAGTCCCTTGCGTCTCCCAATTCCGCCACTCCGGCTCGAGGGATAATATAACAGAGTTGGGCGGCGGCGGCAAGGGCGGACGACCGCGCAGACCTACGGCTTAGCGTAAACGCGCCCCCTCGGGGGCCTCTTTCCGCGCCTTAAACGCCGAGGAACTTCAACAGGCCGTAGACCAAGAAGGCCGGCCAGACGAGGCCTTTCAGGAAGCCGAGGACGCCCATCCAAAAACCGGTGGCCTGGCTCATGTAGTAGACCGCGGCGCCGATAAAGCCCAAAAAATACGCGCAACCGGCCGTTCCGCTTTCCCGAATTCTGGACGCCATAAATCTCTCCTTTTTAGTCGGCATTTTATTACATCTCGAGCCGACGCGCAACGCTATTTTCGCGCAACTTAGTAATGACGCTCGAGCCGCAACCGATGGCCCCCTCCCGCGCCGGCCCGTCGAACGCCGGAGAACAAAACGGCGCCCTAAGAGGACGCCCAAAATAATCTTAACGCGGCGTCAACGTTCAAGGCGAAGGACAACAACCCGGGTTCCGCGGGGCCCCGGCCAAAGCGGACGCGGCCGCCAAACCCGCCCTCACGACCAACGCCGCCGGGACCGACTCGTATACCTCGCCGTCCACGGCCACGGTTCGGCACTCCTCGTCGCCGCAAACGTCGCAGCAGACGCTCGTGCCGCTTCGGCCGCCGAGCCAATCTTCCATTAACCGGCCGTTGAGCCAGATGCGGTTGGACGCCGCCGGCTCGGCCCTGAACGCCGCGGCCGTCATCTCCTCTTTTTTAAAGACGACGGCGATACCCAACGGCTCGAGCGCCGCCGCGAGTTGGCCGAAAGCCTTATCCAACTCTTCTTCGGTCGCGCTGCAGCGGGGGCAGGTCTCGCCGCCCTCGACGAGCCGCTGCCAGGTAATCGTCAACGTCGGCTCAGCCGGTCCGCAACAACCACCGGCCATAGCTTCAGCTCCTTCGTCGTTCGCCGTAGCGGCCCCGGCGAAGATGGCGCCAACAAACCAAAAGGTCGCAATTAATTTTCGTAAGTTCATAAAAGGGGGTTTATTTACCCGTCTTCCGAGCGGCCCCTTTTTTTGCATTAACTTCGTATCACGCTGGCCGCGAGTCGCCCTTAGCCAGCCGCCGCGCCGGCGCGTCGAACAATATAACAAAGCTCGCCGCCGGCGGCAAGGGATAAAGGTACGACGGCCGGCGGCGGAGTTACTTGAACCGACCGTATGCCTATGCGAAAATCCATAAGCGTGAAGGTTCGTTAAAACCATAATTAGGAGGCAATCATGTTGCAAAATCAAAAAGACGGGGCCGTGCGTTTAACCGTTTCGCCCTTCCTGAAAGTCGTCCTAGCCGTGATCGCCGCGGCCCTCTGCATAATCGCGCTGCGCGGCCTCATCGGCCCGGAGCCCCTCTACGCGCAGGCGGGGTCGGGTACGATGGACGTCTACGTCAAATCGCTGCCCAGCAGGACCGAAGTAACCGTGAACCCGCCGGCATTCGGGTTTCCGGTCGTAGTATCGGGGCGCGTCGAGGTTAAGGGCCAATAGCGTTAGCTCGGGTAGCGGCAAAAACGACGCCGTTTACCGGCGCGTTCTCGCGGCTCGGGCGCCGCACCCAAGCGGGCGCCTTTGACGTAATAGCCTTATTTACAAAACTCCCAAATTATGCTAATAATAGTAATATAAATTAAGAGGTTCACGCAGGCCCGGGAGGCCGGTATGGTAAAACGCAAAGAACATATGCGCGTAAATCTCTGGCGCCTAGCCGACATCGACCGCCTCATCGACAGGCTCTACTCGGTATCGCCGCCGCTCGCGTCGGGCGCGGCGCGCCATTGGATTCCCGACGCGGACGTCTTCGAGACCAAAAACGACCTCGTGATCAGGATGGACCTCGCGGGCGTCAACCGGGACGCCGTCAAGGTCGTATTGGACGAGGATACGATTATTATCACCGGCTTGCGGAAAGAGGAATACCACGAGGAGTGCGAGTACTACCACCAGCTCGAGGTGGAGTACGGATATTTCCGCAGAGTAATCCACCTGCCGCGCGCCGTCGACGGCGACAAGAGCCGGGCTTTATATCGTGACGGCTTCCTCTTCGTAGTCCTCCCCAAGGTCGAAAGACCCATCACGATTCATACGACGGTAGAAATTCTCTAACGAAAGTCGCCGTTGCCCGGTCGCGGCCGGGTAACGCGTCAAGGTGGTGCTACGCCGTGCCCAACGAAGAGAGCCTCGAAACGGTAGAGCTTCCGGAAGTCATGCCGATATTGCCGCTCCGCGGGACCGTCATCTTCCCCTTTATGATCGTCCCCCTCGTCGTGGGCCGGAAGTCGAGCATTAAACTCATAGACGACGCCATCCGCGGCAACCGCATCATCGGCCTCTTCGCGCAAAAAGACCCCGAGACCGAGGACCCAGCGACCGACGACATATACGGCGTAGGAACGGCGGGCATGATACTCAAAATGCTGCGCATGCCGGACGGCTCGGCCCGGATCATGGTCCAGGGAATCGCCCGGCTCGCGGTCGAAGAATTCGTCGAGGCCGCGCCGTACCTCAAGGCCAAAACGAAACGGCTCGAAAGCCCCGAAACCAAGACCACCAAGATAGAAGCCCTCCAGCGCAACGCCCTCAACCTCTTTCAAAAGATCGTCGAACTCGCGCCCAACCTCCCGGAGGACGCCTACGTCGCGGCTATGAACATCGAAGACGCGGGCAAGCTCGCCGATTTTATATCTTCGAACATAAACGTAGAGCTGACGGAGCGCCAACAGATCCTCGAGGCCGTCGACGTAGGGGCGCGTCTCGAGCAACTCACCTCCATCCTTAACCGCGAGGCCGACCTCTTGGAGCTCGGCTCCAAAATCCAGTCCGAGGCCAAGAGCGAAATGGACAAGGCCCACCGGGACTACTACCTGCGCCAGCAGCTCAAGGCCATCCGCAAGGAGCTGGGGGAGGAGGACCAATACGCCGTAGAAATAGACGAGCTGGAAGAGAAGTTGCTCGAGAAGGCCCTCCCGGACGAGGTCCGCGAGGAGGCGACGCGCGAGCTTACCCGCCTTAAAACCATACCGCCCCAGGCCGCGGAGTACGTCGTCGCGCGCACGTACCTGGACTGGATCCTCGTGCTGCCGTGGCTCGAAGGCTCCGAGGACAACCTGGACATCTCCCACGCGCGGAAGGTCCTGGACGAGGACCACTACGACCTCGACGACGTCAAGGAACGCATCCTCGAATACCTCTCCGTGCGCAAGCTCAAGGAGGAGATGAAGGGGCCGATACTCTGCTTCGTGGGGCCGCCGGGCGTGGGCAAAACCTCCGTGGGCAAGTCCATCGCGCGGGCCGTCGGCCGGAAGTTCATCCGCATGTCCTTGGGGGGCGTGCGGGACGAGGCCGAGATAAGGGGCCACCGGCGGACGTACGTCGGCGCGCTGCCCGGCCGGATCATACAGGGGATACGAAAAGCCGGCACGAACAACCCGGTCTTCATGTTGGACGAGGTGGATAAGCTGGGCATGGACTTCCGCGGCGACCCGGCCGCGGCGCTGCTCGAGGTCCTCGACCCGGAACAGAACTTCTCCTTCTCCGACCACTACCTCGACCTCCCCTTCGACCTGTCCAAGGTAATGTTCATAACCACGGCCAACATCCTCGACCCGATACCGCCCGCGCTCAAGGACCGGATGGAGATAATCCGGCTACCCGGTTACACTTTGCCCGAAAAGCTGGCCATCGCGAAACAATTCCTGATCCCGAAGCAATTCGCCGAGCACGGCTTGGGGAAACGGGGATTGAGAATCGCCGACTCGGCGTTGAAGGAGATAATAAGTCGCTACACGCGCGAGGCCGGCGTCCGAAACCTCGAGCGCGCCATCGCGACGATATGCCGCAAGACCGCGCGGCAAATCGTCGAGGAGAAGGTCAAAAAAATCGCGGTTACGAAGAAGAACCTCGTCGACTACCTCAGAGCGCCGCCCTTCTACCCGGAGACGGCGGGGCGCAAAAGCGAGGTCGGCATCGCGACCGCCATGGCCTGGACCGCGGTCGGCGGCGTAATACTTTTCATCGAGGCGTTGAAGATGCCCGGGAAAGGCGAGCTCATACTGACGGGTCAGCTCGGCGACGTGATGCAGGAGTCGGCTCGAGCCGCCTACTCCTACGTCAAGGCGCACGCCAAAGAGCTGGGCATCGACGCCGAGGCCTTCGACAAGTACAACATCCACATCCACGTTCCCGCGGGGGCCACGCCCAAGGACGGCCCCTCCGCGGGCGTCGCGATGGCGACGGCCCTCGCCTCGGTCCTCTCGGGCCGGCCGGTCCGCCACGACCTGGCGATGACGGGCGAGATAACGCTGCGGGGCAAGGTCATGCCCATCGGCGGCGTCAAGGAAAAGCTGTTGGCCGCGGTGCGCGCCAGTATACCCAACGTTTTATTCCCGGAGGAGAACGAGAGCGACGTCCTCGAAATTGAACCGGAACACCGCGACAAGGTCGACGTGGCGTACGCGAGGACCATCGGCGACGTACTGAAGGAAGCGCTGACGGACGGCGGGCCGGCACGCCCAAGCGGAAAGACGCCAAAGCCTAAGCGGAAGCCGCGCGAAAAGGAATCGGAACCGGTCGCCGCGGAATGAAAACGTTAAACGCCTCAAGCGAAAAAAACGCCCCGCGCGAGGGGGGCGTTTCGCATATTTAAAACCGTCAAGCGGCGCGAGAATTCCCACCGCCGTCTTCCCCCCTCCTCGCGAAACTCCCGCCCCGGGCCCTACTCCCCGGCGCCGTCGCGCATCTTCACAACCTCGAACAATCCTATTTTCTCGCGCCTCCCCTTCAGCTCGGCAAGGCCCAGCGAATTGGCGTCTACGTAATCGTCGACGCGGCGGTACGCTCCCTCCGCCAGGATGATCTGGCCGCCCTCGGTGTAGGTCTGTATCCGCTGGGCGATGTTCACCGTATCGCCGATGACGGTATAGTCCATCCGCTCGCGCGAGCCGATATTCCCCACGACGGCCTCGCCGAAGTTGATGCCGATGCCGACGAGCACGGGCTCCTCGCCGCCCAACTCCCGGGCGAGGTTGAACTTGCGGAGGCGCTCGCGCATATCGACCGCGGCGCGCACGGCGTTGAGCGTGCTGTTCGGCTGCTCGAGCGGCGCGCCGAAGATCGCCATAAGGCCGTCGCCCAGGAACTTATCGAGCGTTCCCTCGTAGCGGAAGACGACTTCGGTCATGTAGGTGAGGTAGACGTTGAGCATCGTCACGACTTGCTCCGGGGCAAGCGTCTCGGCGATTAGCGTGAAGCCGCGAATGTCGGCGAAGAGGACCGCGACCTCTTTGCGCTGCCCCTTGAGCGTCGAGATATATTTCTCCGGGTCGTTGAGTATCAGCCCGGCGACCTGGCGGGATACGTAGCGGCTGAACGCGTCGGCTATGAGCTCTTTCTCGCCGAGGGACCTCGCCATCTCGTTGAACGCGCGCGTGAGGTGGCCCACCTCGTCGCGGGTCGTAATACGTACCTGCGTAGAATAGCCATTACCCTTCTGGATCTTACGGACGCCGTCCATTAAACGGTCGATGGGCCGCGTGATAAACCCGGCTAAAACGAACGAGCCCAAAAGGCCTCCGAGTAAGGCCCCGGCGAATATCAGGCCTATCGTTATCCTCGTGCGGTTCACGGCCTCCGTGACGCCCTTCTGCGATATGCCCACGTGGACCTCGCCTATGGCCTTTCGCCCGGCGAGCATAATGGCGACGCCGACGTCGTACAACGGCCCCCACCTGGCGGCGTCGTAGGTCTGGCTTAAAAATTCGCGGCCGGCCAAAGGCTCGACGCCGCGGGGCGGCTCGTAGGGCTTACCCAGAAAGGGCGTGAACTCCTCGTGCGCGGCGTCGCGGTAGCCGACGATGCGCCCCTCCTCGCCCACGACGACCGCATAAACTACGCCCGGGTTCGCCATAGCGTCGGTCGTGAATCGCGCTATGTAAAGGTCGTCGCCCTGAGAGACGGGGTCCTCGACGTTCGCGGCGAGGTTACGCGCCAGCGCCTCGCCCCGCATCTCGATTTCCCTCCGAAGGGAGGTCTCCATACGGCGCGTAATGACGAAACCCGCGCCGACCGTAACTACGAACGTCAACAGGACGACGAACAGCGCGATCTTAAATTTGAGGGGCATAAGACCTCCAGCGTCGCGCGGCCGCGGCATTACTTCAGGACCGCCAACTTCTTCGTCACCGACGCCACCTCGCCCGTCGCTACCGCGCGCGCCGTCAACGTGAAGAAATAAACGTCGGCGCCGATGCCGGAGACGTCCCACGGCAAGCCTCTTTCCCCGGAATAAGCCTGGGCGTAACTCCCGATTTCGCCCACGAGCCGGCCCCGCATATCGTATATACACACGTTGACGTCGCTATCGCGCGTGACGAGAAAATGGAAATACCCCATGTCTTCGCGACAGGGATTGGGATAAAAGTAGACGTATTCCTTCGGCAAGAACTCGGGAGGCAGGATGAAGATGGGGGCCGCGGTGGCGTCGCCCCAGTTGGCGAACGCATCCTGCGCCCGCACGTAGACGATGAGCCGCGTCTCGCGCCGAGGTTGGCCGCCTATATCCGTCTCGGCGAAGACGGTCACCTTCGGCGATTTGAACTCGCCCTCCATCGGCTCCCCTTGGCCGGGGGGCGCCGGTTCTCTCCCGACCGAGAATTCCGCGGCCGCTATATTGGAATTGCCCCTTTTGGTGTCGTCCGCGGTCGCCGTTATCCGGACCTCAGTCTCGCCGTAAGTGGGATTAGGCTCGACCTTCACGTCGTAAACAATAGGGCCTTCGCGTTCACCTCGGAACGGCTCGCTGATAACGGGGCCGCCGCCCGAGCCGACGGTAAACGAAAACTTATACCGGCCGCCAGGCTCGCCGTCGCCGTCCGGGTCGATTTCTTTGCCGCGCGAGTCGAGGATCCTACGCCCGGGGGTACTTTCCAACGTCACGGTTATCGCGTCGTCAGCCTCGAACACGTCGTGGTAGACCGTGAATTCGAAGTTGTCCTTGCGATAGATGTATCTCGGCCAATTGTATTGGCGCCTTTTACCCCTTATGACGACGTTCTCTTTCTTTATGGTCTCGGGTCTAACGCCCTTCGAGAACCAAAACGTAATGGGCACTTCGGCGGCCTGTTTCTCGGCCCGGTTCGGTGGATAAGTTTCGACGACCTTGCCGTAGGGAGATAACATCGCGAGGCGCACTCTCTTGAGCACGGGCGGGAACTTTAGGCCTTCCGGCACGTCCAGACGGACTTTATATTGAACGAACCTCTTGTTATCGAGTTCGGCGGGCAAAGGCTGGCCGGGCGGCGCCTCGAGCCACGCGGGTTCGCCCGTTTGCGAGCCGCCGGGCGTTTTGAAGGCGTCGTAATCGTCGGCCGCGCGCAACCAGAACTTCGCGCCCCCGGAAGCCATCGCTCCCTCGAACTCGAGCTTTTTATATCGGACCAACTTATCCTCGGCGTCGTATACGGACGAGTACAGCTCGCCGCCCGAGTTGAAGCCGGCGAACCTTCGCGCGAAAACGAGGCCTCCCTTTTCGTAGGCCACGAAGTTGCCCCAAAAATCGGTCCCCGACGTTACGCCGACGACGTCCCGCGCGACGCCGCCGTCACCTTTGACCACGCCCCAATCGCCGGTGCCCGGATGTCGGGCGACGTAAACTTGATTGAAGTTGTCTCCCAACGCCGCGACGGCCCCTTCGCCGCCGAACTCGTCGACCGCGACGAACGCGTTAAGGGTCGCGGCACCGACGGCCGCGGGGGTCACGTCCTCCCAGTAGATGTAATCCTTGGTCCGGAACAGGCGCGCCTTGGGGCCCGGCGAACAGCCGCCCGCGGCGGCGTAGATATAATCGCCCACCTTGGCGAGGTCGTTGATGCCCCCGGCGGTGAGGTTGCCGACGCGCCGCGCGTACCACCTCTGCTCGCTTTTTTTCCACTGGTAGGCCATACCCATAGGCTCCGTACCGGCCAGAACGCCGGCTTCGGTCGCGTAAAGCGAAATTACCCCTTTAGCCTCCGCGAGCTTGCCGCCTAAAAGGGCCCAGCCGCGGGGATGGCGACGATACACCTCGGCCTCGCCGACCTTGGTACCCGTAACCCCCACGTAAACTTCGGCCGCCGCGGGCGCCGGCCCCGCGGCGACCGCGCTGAACCCCTTGAGCTGCATGGGCGGAACCCGCGGGTTCTCGTCGGGGGGTACGGAAACCCACGGCGGCGTGGGCACCGCTCCGGCGCGGTAGAACAACGGCGTCTTTTTTAGCGTTTGGCTCTGTACGAAAGTCGACGCGTATATATATCCCGACGTCGCCGTTCGCAACCAGGACAACGCGGTGACCCGGACCGAGCTGAACCCCTCGCTATCTTTGACGGGCGATACCTTCCAACTCGAGCCGCCGCGGTCTTCGGCGTAGCAAACGACGCCGGTGTTGGCTTGCGCACCCTTGCCGACGCCGCCGCACAAAATAGCCGTCTTGCCTTCCAACGTCGAAACGGAGAAGCGGCTGGCGCTCGCCATAAGCAACTCGCGCGGCGGCGCCCACGCGCTCCCCGGGCTGAGCCAAGGCGGCATAAACTCTAAGTCGACCCCCGCCGTCTTCCCCCAATAGGAGTTCTTGCCGTTCCAACCCTTCTCGGCCGGGCCGTCCCAACGGTCCTGGGTCCAAGCGACCTCGTAACCGCCCTCCGCCCCGGCAATCGCACGGGAGCTCCCGGCCGCCCCGCCTATAACCCCTTTCGCCGCGGCGCCGTGCCACACGTAAAAGCCTGCGAGCAACGAGGCCGCGATCAACTTCTTGAACACTACACCCCCTTCGAAAACCCGCGTCCGTCCCGTGCCGGTTGGCGCCACGTACGCGGCAACCGGCCGGGCGTGACAATCAAAAAACCCCCGAGGCGCGACCGAACGCCGACGCCGTTCCTTAGCGCGTAGACGTCAGTCGGTACCGTGGCCGCACGGTGGCCGGTTTGCGCCGGCGAGGCCGCCCACCGCCACCTCGGCCGTAAACGTCACCTCAAGACCGCCAATTTTTTGGTAACCGAAGCCTCCTCGCCGTCCTCGTGCGAGCGGGCCGTCAGCCGGAAGATGTAGACGTCCGCGCCCACGCCCGAGATATCCCACCTCAAGCTATCGCTGGAAAAAGCTCTGACGTCGGCCTCAATTTCATCAACCAGCCGGCCCCTAATATCGTATACGCGGACGTTAACGTTGCTGTTTTTAGTAACCAGATAATGGAAATACCCGGTATCGCCGCGGCACGGGTTGGGATAAAAATAAACGTACTCTTTAGGCAAGAACTCGGGGGGCCGAACGAAGATAGTAGCCGCCGTCGGGTCTCCCCAGTTGCCGGCCACATCCTTAGCCCGGACGTAAACCATCAGCCGCTCCTCGCCGGCGCCCACGCCGCCAATGTCGGCTACCGCCCAAACGGTTATCTTCGGGTAATGGCCGAAATCCCCCTCCATCGGTTTACCCTTCCCCGCGGGGGCCGGGCTACGGCCGAAGGAGTACTCCGCGGCTACGATGTTCGAGCGGCCGGTCTCGGTGTCGTCCGCGACGGCCGTAATTTTAACCTCTCGTGCGCCGTACGTGGGGTTCGGCTCGACCGCGACGTCGTAGACCTTGGGCCCTTCGGTCTCGCCGCCGCCATCTTTGCCGACGTTAAAGGAAAATTTATACATGCCCCCTCTGTCGCCGTCGCCGTCGGGGTCGATCTCTTCGCCCCAGTAGTCGAGGATCTCGCGGTCTTTGATGCTCTCCAAAACCACGGTGATTTGGTCGTAGGCCTTGAATTTCTCGTGGTTTATAACGAACTCGTCGGTGAACGGCGGATTCTCGCCCCACCACGCGTACTCTTCGCCTTCCCTGCCTTTAATTTTCAGATTATAGCGGGTTATGGTCGCCGTTCGAACGTCTTTCGAAAAAACGAATTTGATGGGTACGTCGACTTTTTGGTTGGTTGCGCCTTTCGCGGGATACGTCCCGGTAACTTTGCCCCACGTCTGGAACGTCACCACGCGGACCTTCTTGACGACGGGAGGGAACTTCTGGCCGTCCGGAACGTCGAGTTGGACCTTGTACTGGATATATCTCTTACCGTTTAGTTCGGGAGGCAAAGGTTGCCCGGGCGAAACGTTTACCCAGGGTGGTTCGCCCGACCCCCACCCCTCGGGGGTTTTGAGGGCGTCGTAGTCGCGGGACGCGCGCAACCAGAACTTCGCGCCCCCGGAAGCCAGCGGCCCCTCGAACTCGAGCTTTTTATATTCGACCAACTTATCGTGGGAATCGAATACCGACGAGTAAAGTACGCCGTCCTTTTTGAACCCCTGAAATTTCCGGGCGTAAACGCCGCCGCTCACGCAGGCGACAAAATTTCCCCAGAAATCGGTACCCGAGGCCACGCGGGCCAGGTCCTTCCCGCTTCCGCCGTCGCCCTTGACCAAGCCCCAACCGCCCGCCTCCGGCGAGTGGGCTACGAAAATCTGGCCGAAGGAGTCGCCCAAGGCGGCGACGGCGCCGTCCTTGCCGAACGCGTCCACCGCGACGAACGCTTTTAGCGCGCCCGCGGCGGAGCCTTTGGGGGTAACGTCGGCCCACTGGGCGTAATTGTCTTTGGCCCGGAACAGGCGGGCCTTGGGCTCAGGCGAGCAATTCCCCAAGGCGGCGTATACGTAATCGCCCACCGGGGCGAGGTCGTATATCACGCCGGCCGTGAGCTGCCCCACCCGCCTTTCTTCCCATTTTTTCCGGTTTTTATCCCACTCGTAAACCAGGCCGTTGGGCCCGGTCCCGGCCAAGACGCCCGTCGGGACCGTGCAAAGCGAATAAACCCCCTTTGCCCTCGGAAGCCCGGCGCTACCCAAAAGCTCCCAATTCCGCGGGTAATTAAAATGATAAACCTTCGCGGCGCCCGCGCCCGGAACGGTACCCAAGTAAACTTCCGGGTTCGTGCCGGCCGCCCCCGGCGAGATAGCGGTAAACGCGTAGAGACCTCGGGGCGGAATAAGGGGAGAGCTCTGCTCCGGGGCCGAAACCCAATAGGACGACGGCACGACGCCGCCGCGGTAAAATAACGGCGTCTTGGGCGTTGACACGTTTGGCATACGCGTCGCGGCGCATATATATCCCGACGTAGACGTAGGGAACCAGCACAAGTCGAAAACTCTTTTGGCCTTGAACCCCCTGCTGTCGCCGACCTCCGAGACCTTCCAACTTGCGCCTTCCCTATCCTCCGCGTAACAGACAACGCCGGTATCGGCGTACGGGCCGGTACCGACGCCGCCAAATAGGATGCAGGTTTTCCCGGCGGCGGAGGAAACGGCGAAACGGCCAGCCGCGGCCAAAGGGAGGTCGCGCCGCGCCGCCCACGAGGACGCGGGGGCCAGCGACGGTTCCATAAAGGCCAAGTCGACGTCGTCGGTCTTCTTCCAATAGGAGTTCTTGCCATCCCACTGTTTCTGGACGGGCCTACCCCAACCATCCTGTTCCAACGATTTATCGTAACCGCCGTCCGGGGCGAATGGGGGCAGCCGTGTCCCGGCCGCCAAGGCCGCGGCGCGAGCCCCGGCCGCTTTGGCGCGAAGCCCCTCGGCCAATTTTATTTTCCGGGCTTCGCCGTTCGGCGCCGCGGCGCTCCTCCAAACAAACAGGGTGCACAACGCCGACGCGGCAAATACTCTCCTAAGCACGTGCTTTCCCTTCGCGCAACTCTCTACGCCTCCGCGTCGTCATCATTACTCCAGCTCCTTGAGCACGGCCTTCGCGCGTTTGATGTTCGTCTGCGCTTTGCGGTAAAGGGAATCCTTGGCCGGGATCTGTTGCCAATAAGCGATCGCCGCGCGGTATTGGTGATTAGTGTATGCTTCGATGCCCTTCATATATATGGCCGTATAATTCGCGACGGCCCTTTTTCCCGCCGCGCGCTTCTTCTTGATCTTTACGAGGTAAGCGCTGGCGTTGGCGTTATCGGGTTGGAGGTTCAGGGCGGCAATCATCTTCGCTTCGGCGCCGTTTAGATCGCCGCGCTCGTATAACGAGATGCCGGCCTTGACCAGGGCCTGCGCCTCCCGGGCCAAGACGGCGCGGGCTTTGGCCGCGCCCGCGGCCGCTTCGTCGTCGTCGGGAGCGAGGCGGAGGGCACGCCTCCAATTAGACAGGGCCGCGGCCCAATCGCCCGCCGTGCTAAAGCGCGTCGCGCTCGCCTTGTATTTAGCGACGATATCGCTAACGCGCGCGCGGGCGTCTTCGAGGTTGGCGGTCGCCTCCGCGTTTTCCGGCTCGAGCTCCAGAACGGCCTCCCACCTGGCGATCGCCGTAAGGTACTCGCCGCGGCTGTACGCGGCACGCGCCTGCTCCAACAGCTTGGCGACTTCCTCTTTCTGGCGCGCCTCTTCTCTGGCGAGTTCCTCTTCGGCCCGAGCGAGGCCGGCCAGGGCGGCGGCATTCGTCGGGTCTATCTTCTTAGCCAGGGCGTACTCCAGCGCCGCCTCGCTGCATTTACGCTCGGCGAAAAATACCTCGGCTTTCCCGACGTGTTCCGCCACGAGCTCCTCGTTTAACCGCTCGCGCGCTTCCTCCAACCTCGCCGCGGCCTCCGCGTTCTCCGGGTCCCAAACCAATATCAAGTCCCAAGTATCCACCGCCCCCTGGTAGTTCCCCTCCCGGTAGTAACCCTCGGCCTTGGCCGACAGCGACGCGATCATTCCCCGCTTGCGCTCCTCGAACTCCGCGGCGACCTCTTCCATGATGCGGCGCCTCTCCCGGCCGAATACGTACGTGAAGCCCCCGCGGTACGTAAGGCCCAAATCGCCGTAGGGCGCCATCGCGAAATCGAACGAGAAACCGGCCACGTTTACGCCCAAGCCGCTCGTTAGGCCGGTACTCCCACCGACGTCGAGGCCGTAAATATAGCCGACCCGACCCGAGAGGAAAGCGAACGGGTTGTACTCGACGCCCCCCTTATACAGGAATTCGTCCTTGAAGGGTTTCTCCGTCGCGGCACTCAAAATTAGCTTGCGGCCCAACAGCCGGTAACCGAGGCCGATTTCCGCGGCCATCGGGAGCGGGCTGGACTTTTCCTCAAAGGTAACGGGCGGGCCGAGGTTCCTCGCGGCCAAGCCGGCGCTCAGCGACGCGTCCGGCGTCCAATAAAGGCCCAAGTCGCCCGCTACCCCCACGGCGGAAGAATTGTATATCTTTTGACTTATTAACCTGGCGCCGGCGCCGACGCCGAGCGAACGCCGCAACGGCCTCGCGTAGTTTAAACCGACCGCGATGTCCGTGGCGCTAAAAAATCCTTCGGGCTCCTCGCTGGGGTTGGCGGGGTCCGTGCGGAGCTCGAGCTCACCCACCGTCAGCGCGCGGACGTCGGCGCCGAGCGTGCCCCACGGCACGGGGTAGACGAACGCGACGTACTCGTACCGTATCCCTTCCACCCACTCGGCGTGCATCGCGGAGACCTCGGCCGCCTCCAGATTCGCCACCCCCGCGGGGTTATACGCGAGCGCGTTGACCCCCTCGGCTAAGCCGGCGTAAGCTTCCCCCATCGCCGACGGCCTGCCCCCGACGCCCAGCGTCAGGAACGTCGCCGTCGTCTCGCCGCCCTTGGCAAACGCGAACGATGCGGGAAAAAGGATTAATAAACCCGGAGATAGTATTTTCTTATACCCCATAGCGCGTCACGCCCCCCGAGGTTTACTACTTCCGGATAAAGAAGATACCGTTCAATTTTAACGAGTTATCATTAAATAGTCAAGAAAAATAAGCGGTCCGTTGCCCCCGTTAACCCGCCGTCAAACCGACTCCCGCCGCTCGAGCCGAACCGACAACCGCCTCGCTGCATTTTTAAATAAAGGCAGGTCATCCTCCAGGACGCTCCGCATATCGACGAAAACGGCGTCGCCCGTCGCCCGCGCTAAAACCGGCGGCTCGAGGCCTCTTAGCGCGGCGCTGAGCGCGTGCGGCCTTAAACGTTCGTGCCTCAGCGCGACGACCGTCGTAGGCAAACGGACGTACGGCAACGTTCCCCCGCCGGCGTAGGATTCCGCCTCAACTGTGGACACCTCCAGGCCGGGGACCTTCGCCTCCCGGAAATAGCCGGCGACCACGGCCGCGAGCTTATCCAAATCGGCCCGCGAGCGCTTGAGCAACCTGTAGGTAGGTATATCCTCCAACGCGTCGCCGCCCTCGAGATAAGCCTCGAGCACCGCGGCGAGTAGCGCGTACGTCTCTTTCCCGCCCCGGAGCGCGCGGTACAAGCTGTCGCGGCGCAACTCCTCGAGCGCCTCCGCCTTCCCCACGACGACGCCGGCCTGCGGCCCGCCGAGTAACTTGTCGCCGGAGAAAGAGACGACATCTACGCCCGCGTCGAGCAAATTCTCGAGCGAAGGCTCGTTGGCGGAGACGAATTCCGGGAAAAGCGACGCGCTGAGCAAGCCGCTGCCCAAATCGTACAATACGCGCCTGCCGTATTCCGCGGCCAGCGCCACGACCTCGTCGGGGCGCGGGTCCTCGTACCGCCCTCGGAAGTAAAAATTGCTGCGGTGGGCCAAGACGACCAGAGACGCGCCGGCGTCGAGTGCCCGCCGGAAATCCTCCAGCCGCGTTACGTTTACCGTTCCTACGGGCAAAAGTTCGACGCCGCCCGAGGCCATAACCTCGGGCAACCGGAAGGCGCCTCCGATCTCCACGAGTTGGCCCCGACTCGCCGCGGCCGGCCGGCCGTCGCCCAGCGCGTGAAGCGCGAGCAGGACCGCGCCCGCGTTGTTGTTGACGACCAACGCATCTTCCGCCCCGGTCAACGCGCGCAGCGGCTCCGCGACCAACGAGTCGCGCCGGCCGCGTTCGCCGCTCTCCAAATCCACCTCGAGGTTACTATAGCCCGCGAGTATGCGCCCCGCGCGCTCGAGGAGGGCAGGCCCGAACGGCGCCCGGCCCGCACCGGTGTGTAAAATTACGCCCGTCGCGTTGACGAGCCGCCTCATCAACATACCGCTGGAGTATAATAAACTTGACCCTTAATGTCAAATTAAATAGCGTCCCGACGGGTTGATTAATAACGTCGTAGATATTATGGTAATGGCGTATGGGGCGCGAGCTGATCGCCGTCGTAGGCCCCACGTGCACCGGGAAAGGAGCGCTGGCCCTGGCGTTGGCCGACGCGCTCGGCGGCCCGGCGGCCGTCTCGATCGTCGCGTGCGACTCGGCGAAGATTTACCGCGGGGCCGACGTCGGGACCGCCAAAATAACCGGGGCCGCCAGGCGCGGCTACGAATTCTTTATGGTGGACGTCGTCGAGGCGGGCGCACCTTACAGCGCGGGCCGTTACATGTCCGAGGGGCGCGCGGCGTGCGAGGCTTTATGGCGCCGGGGCAAATTGCCGCTGGTCGTCGGCGGCACGGGCCTTTACTTTCGCGCGCTCCTCGACGGAATCTGCGAAGCCCCACCCGGGGACGCGGCGGTCCGGGCCGCGCTGCGCGCCCGCGAAGCCGCGGGCGAAGACCTCCACAAATATTTAAGCGAAGTCGACGCCGAAGCCGCGGCCCATATCGCGCCCGCGGACACGAAGCGCATCGTGCGCGCGCTCGAGGTATTCGAGCTGAGCGGCATCCCCTTAACGAAAATACATAAAAAAGGAAATCGACCGCTCGAGGCGGACGAAGTCGTCGTCGCGCTCGACGGCCCGCGCCGTTGGCTTCGCGAGCGCATCGAACTGCGCACGCGGCGCATGCTCGCCGCCGGCCTCCTCGCCGAGACGCGGGAACTTTTGGCGCAGGTCGAACGGCCCGAGGCGCCGCCGCTCAACGCGATCGGCTACCGGCAAATGGTTCAACTCCTGCGGGGCGAACTGGACGAGGAGACGGCCGCGGCGCACGTCGTCGGCCAGACGCGTAGGCTCGCGAAGAGACAACGGACCTGGTTCAAGCGCGAAGCGCGCGCGAAGTGGTTGGATGCCGCCAAAGGGACCGACGCGCTCGTCGACGAGGCCGCTAAGCTCTTGCGGACGCGATTGAAAAAATAATATTTTTATGGTAATATATCCAAAATTTAACCACCGGAGGAGGTTCCGAAATGAGGTACACGATAGTCGTCGCCATCATCGTTACGATTCTCGCCCTTGGGGCCGCTCTCTACGGTTGTAAGAAGAAGGAAGAAGTAGCCCCGCCCGCCGAAACCGCGGCCGAGACGGAAGCGGCAATAAGCGAGGAAGAGGTCGTCTGCCCCGCTCCCGGCGAAGACCTGATTTGCGTGGAGTGCAAAGAGCTCTTCGTGACCGACGATGAATACGCCGCGCACATGGAAAAACAACACCCGGAAAAATGGACCGTAATAAAAGAAAAGTTCCACGAAATGCGCAAGGGCGAGGAGGGCGAGGAAACGACGAAGTAGCCGGGACGTTCGATACTTAACGTCGGGGGCCGTCGCCTTTTCGCTGGGGCGGACGGGCCTGGTCGGTCCGTCGGCGTTCGGAGTGCAAAATAAACCGGGAAGTGGGCCGAGCGCCGTCAAAAAAAGTGCCGATCTACGAATACAGATGCGAAGAGTGCGGCGCCGTATTCGAACGGCTCTGCCGTAATTACGAAGAGACGGGGGCGCGTTGTCCCGATTGCAATTCCGAGAGGTGTCGTCGGCTGATATCGCGCGTCGCGGCGTCGGCCTCGAAGCTCGACCCCTGCGAAGTATGCACCGTCGAACCGGGTTGAAGCAAATAACGTGCCGGGCGGCGCGTTTTGACTATTCAAACACGTACGCGTTTAAAATAAGCCGTTTAAACAGTCGTCTCTGAGCTAATCATAAACAAACCCGAGGCATAATCATCCGCGGGAACCCCTTGCGCGGCGAGGTCCTTTACGGTATTATCGGCCACTACCACGGGGGAAAAACCGCGCGGTGAAGCTCGGAGCGATTCGCTCGAACCACATATCGTATCAAGGAAATCGCCCTTGGGAGTAGTGACCCATGGCCGAAGAACAGTTCGAAGAGTTCCAAAACCCTCCCAACGAACGGTTGGAGGAGCTCCTCAAAAAGTATAAAAACGTCGCCGTGGCGGGTCTGACGCCCAAGCAGGAATCGAACGCCAACCGCGTCGCGCGGTTCCTCAAACGCCACGGCTTCCGCATCTATCCGGTCAATCCTCGCTACGAGTCGATACTGGGCGAAGTCACCTGGCCCTACATCAGAAACATAACGGACCCGGTCGACATCGTGGAAGTCTTCCGCAGGCCCGAACACCTCGGCGGCATCATAGAGGACGCCGCGAAGGTAAACGCGAAAGTGATTTGGCTTCAACTCGGCGTCGTGGACGAGGACTTCGCTCGCCGGGCGAAGGAGGCCGGCTTCGAGGTCGTAATGGACCGGTGCATGAAGAAAGAATACGAGCGGCTGGTCTTGAAGCGGCGAGTGAGGTAGCCGTGGCGGCGAGCGAACACGCACTCGCCATCGTGGGCGGCGGCCCGGCCGGCCTGACCGCGGGCATATACGCCGCGCGCGACCGCCTGGATACGGTCCTGTTGGAAGCCAAGCCGTTGACCGGCGGCCAGATAGTGTTTACGGACGTCGTGGAGAACTACCCCGGCTTCCCGGAGCCGCTCTCCGGCGCGGAACTGATGGACAAGATGCGCAAGCAGGCCGAGCGCTTCGACCTGCAAATCGCTACCGCGGAAATAGGGACCGTCCGGGCGCAAGGCGATAAATACCTCCTGGCCGGCGACAAGGCGGACTATTTAGCGCAGGCCGTCATCGTCGCCACCGGGACCGAAAGCCAGAAGCTCGGCGTGCCGGGGGAAGAGGAATTCTGGGGCGCGGGCGTAAGCACCTGCGCCACGTGCGACGGCCCGTTGTATCGGGACAAGCCGGTCGCGGTCGTGGGCGGCGGCGACAGCGCCGTCAAGGAGGCCGTATACCTTACGAAGTTCGCGAGCAAGGTCTACGTCATCCACCGGCGCGACAGGCTGCGCGCCGAGAAGATCATCCAGGAGGTCGCCTTAGCCAACGAAAAGGTCGAGTTCGTGTGGGATACGGTCGTTACCGAGATGGCGGGCAAAGACGGCCTCGAGGCGCTGAAGCTGAAACACGTCAAGACCGGGGCGGAGAGCGAGGTGGCGGTGGACTGCGTCTTCCTATACGTCGGCGTCCGGCCGAATACGGACCTGGTGAAGGGTTTGGTCGAACTCGACGAGCGCGGCCTCATCGTCACCGACGACGACATGCGCACGAGCGCGCCCGGCATCTTCGCCGCGGGGGACTGCCGTTCCAAAAAGCTTAAGCAGGTCGCGACGGCGGTGGGGGAAGGCGCGGTGGCCGCGTACTCGGCCCAGGAGTACATCACCGGGGGCCCCTATGGCGGCGGTTAAAACGTCGTTTTGGATATTGGTTGGCGGCGGCGCCGGCTTAGCGGTGGGCCATCTGGTGCGGTGCGCCGGCTCGAGTTGAGCCGCGGCCTCGAGCCCGTGGCTAGCGGGCTTCCTGGGCGGCGTGGTGGGCTTGCTAGTTGCGACAACGAGCTGGCGGTGAGATGCTCAAATTCGGCATCGCGGTACTGTTGGGAGGCGCCGGCTTCGGCGCGGGGTACCTTTTCCACCAACTCGCGCTTGCGCCGCGCGGCCTCACGATTTGAGCGAGCCAGGGCTCGCCCTGGGTTACCGGGGCGATCGTCGCGGTCGTCGGCGTCCTCGTCGCGCTGATGATGAGGACGAAATAAAAAGGAAAAAGAAGCCGGCCCGGGGCCGGCGTTTTTGTTTTAATAATCCAAACCCCTTACCCTATCAAATTTCCAAGCCGTACCGCGAAGCCTCCAGCACGACCATCTTGTCCCAAGGGCCGAGCCTCTCCTCGGCCGTCGTCATAACGGCGCGCGCGCTTATGTCCAGGCCGAAGAGGGCCGCGGCAAAGGCGTCCGCCTCCGCGGCCTTCGCGCCGGCCACGACGATACCCAAATCCTCGACGTCGTCGTAGCGGTCCCCCCACGACGTGTCGTGCGCGCCGCCTTCGCGCACGCGCACGGCGTGGAATATTCCCTCGCACACGCCCACTAAGCGGAAGAACGCGCCGTACAGGAGGCAGACGTCCGTTATCGCCTCCGGGAGGCGCTCGTGGTAGGCGCCGCGGTTCGGCTCGGGTATCAGGCCGAACATGTTCTTCAGCGAAAGGCTGAAGCCGGGAGCCTCTCGCCGAGGGTCCGAGACCTTAACGCGGGCGAGGCTGACGAGCGGCCGGCCTCGCCACGCCACAAGCTTCTCGGGCAACGCGCCGTACAGCCCGTCGAGCGCGAGTCTCGAGCCGTGGCCCTCGAGCGCCGCGCGGACCTCATCTTCGGGGACCGCGCGGCCCGCCCACACTTCGTCCGTAACGTTGACGTACGTGACGTCGTCGCGGGCGAGGACGGCGTCTAGGCCGAAGCGGCGGAGGTACTCCTTCTCCTGTTCCTTAATCCAATCCCAATTCTCGCGGCCGTTATCGGGGGTTATCTCGCGCGAGCCGTCGTTGCGCTCCGCGGCGTGGCCCTCGACGACGATTTTCTCACCCTCAATAGCGTCGCACGCCAGCGCCAACGTCGCGGCGTCCGTGAACTGGCCCGGGTAGGGGCTGAACCAATTCACCTTTATTATAGCCGGGCCCTCGGCGACGGCGAGCATCCGGAATAGCTCCCGCAACGGCGCGGCGTCGCGGATGCCCCGCGCGAAATAGAGGTCCTCCCGGACCTCGTAAACGCGCAGGCCGTCGTAGACCGGCACCGCTAGCCCTCTCCCTTCTTTTTGGGCCGGCGACCCCTCTTGGCCTTTTTCTTTTTGGGCCGCTCCGGCGCCTCCTCACCCGCCTCGGCCTCCGCGGCCACTTTCTCCTTTTCCTCCTCGGCGCCAACCTCCTCGGGCGCGGCCGGCGCCGTTTCGGCCTCCTCGGCCCCGGGTTCCGCCCCGACTTCGGCCTTTTCTTCCGGGACGCGCTCTTTCTCTTCCGCGGCCGCGGCCCGCCGGCTCTCGTCCACGAAGTTCAGCTGAAGCTCGGTCACCAGGTTGCTCAAGGTCCGGCGCTCGCGGTCCTTCAAGTTGCCCTCGGTCTTCTTTTGGAACATTATGAGAACGTCAATCGTGCCGCGCGCGGCGTCCAGGTCCCGCTCAACTTTTCCCGTAAGGGGGTTGGCGATCTTGCCCATCTGCTGCATCGCCGCGGCGTGGAACGAATACATTATGGAAAGGAAAAGGGCCTCGTCCTTATCGAAACTGTTCTCGCCGTTCATAGCTACCTCCCGGCATCGTAAGCTTTACGCAACACGGACCGTCGGGCGAATACATAGGATTCCCCTCGGCGGGGGACAACGTAACACCGCGCCAGGTTCCTTAGGAATTAATTACCGCGCGGGCGAAGAGGCGACCCGGCTCCAACCGGCTTGCCCGATTATAACAAAAAATTGGGCGCTCACGCGTAGAACTTCGACGGCGGGCAAACGCGAAAGGGCCGCCTTCGCGGCCCCTCGCGGTCCGTTACAGTCGCCGTTCAGTTCAAGGCGTGACCCGTAAACCCGACCTCTAAGCTGAACCAAGCGCCAGAGGAACGGACTACTTCTTTCTCGTAGCGGCTTTCTTCCTGGTTGCGGCCTTCTTCCTGGTTGCGGCCTTCTTCCTAGTCGTGGCCTTCTTCCTAGTTGTAGCCTTCTTCCTCGCGGCCGCCTTCCTCTTGGGAGCAGCCTTCTTCTTAGCTGGCGCCTTCTTCGCGGTCGTCTTCCTTGTGGTCTTTCTCTTAGGGGTGGCCCTCTTCGTGACCATCCTCTCACCCCCTTCCGCTTTAGACGGCGGAGCCGTTTACGCGAGCAAAAGCGCAAACGTCGCCCTTTGGTCCTGGGAGCGCGCCGCGCCGCGTGAGAGATAGCGCCGCGGGCGGCCCGCCTTTCCCGTTAGCGATTTTCTTCCTAACTGCTCTCCTAAGCAATCGCCCTCTCCTTCACGTACTTCCTCTCAGCCGCCGCCGCGGCCTCGCTTCCCTCTTCTCGCGCGGGGACGCCCCTTCCCCCCTAGCCGCACCTCGTAAACCCGCAGGAACGACACGTCAAACAGCCCTCGGCGATCTCCAAGATGCCGGAGCACTCGGGGCACTGCGGGCCGACGTTGGCGAGCTCTTTTAACATACGCTCCCGCCGCATGGCCTCCAGCTCCTCCTGGACGGGCTCGGCGTCGAACAGGGGGGTCGTCTTCGCCCCCATATGGCGCTCGATAACGATGCCGATGGCGTCGGGGCAGCTCAGGATGGCTTCGCCGTTCTGCCACGTCGGCATCGGGCACCGGATCCCGCGAAGCTGCTTCACTATGGACTTGACCGTTACGCCGGCGCGAAGCGCGAGCGATATCAGGCGCGAGGAGGCCTCGGAATGGGACGAAATGCAGCCGCCGGACTTCCCCATCTTGGCGAAGACCTCGCACAGACCTTCCTCGTCCCAATTCAACGTCACGTAGAGGTTGCCGCAACCGGTGGCCACCTTCTCGGTTATGCCGTGGGTCACGTCGGGCCGGGGCCTGGGCGCCACCCCGACGGGGCGCGCGGGCGCGGCGACCGCGCGCTCCGCCCCCTCGTCGCCGGCGCGGCCCAGGTTCAACACCTGCACCGCGCGCGAGCCGTCGCGGTAGATGGTCACGCCCTTGCACCCCAATTCGTACGCCAGCTGGTACGCCCTCTCGACATCCTCGAAGGTAGCCGAGTTGGGGAAGTTGATCGTTTTGGAGACGGCGTTGTCGGTGTGCTTTTGAAAGGCGGCCTGGATGCGGACGTGCCACTCGGGCGAGACGTCGTGTGCGGTTACGAAAATACGTTTGAGCTCTTCGGGGACGTCGTCGCGCTTCTGGATCGACTCGCCGCGCGCGAGGCACTCGAACAGGTCCTCGCTCGCGATGCCCGCCGCCTCCGCGGCCTCCGCGAAGAGCGGGTTCACCTCGACGAGCCTGTCGTCGTCGAGGACGCGGCGGTAGAAACACAGCGCGAATATGGGCTCGATGCCGCTGGAGGAGCCGGCGATGATACTTATGGTGCCGGTGGGGGCGACGGTCGTCGTCGTGGCGTTGCGCAGGCGAGCACTCCCCGGGCGGTCGTAGATGCTGCCGCGGAAGTTGGGGAAGACGCCCCGCTCCTCGGCGAGGCGGGCCGAGGCCCGCTTCGACTCGAGGTCGATAAATTCCATAACCTGCTGCGCAACGTCCACGGCCTCCTCGGAATCGTACGCTATCCCCAACCTGACGAGGAGGTCCGCGAAGCCCATAACGCCGAGGCCTATTTTCCGGTTGGCTTTCGTATTTTCCTCGATCTTGGCGAGGGGGTACCGGTTGACGTCGATAACGTTATCGAGGAAGTGGACCGCGGTATGAACGGTCCGCGCGAGCCGCTCCCAATCGACGACCGTACGCCCTTTCTCCTCGCGCGCCATCAGCCCCAAGTTGACGGAACCGAGGTTGCACGATTCGTAGGGGAGGAGCGGTTGTTCGCCGCAGGGATTAGTAGACTCGATATCGCCGACGTGGGGCGTGGGGTTGCCGGCGTTGATGCGGTCGATGAAAATTATGCCGGGCTCGCCGTTGCCGTGGGCCATTTCGACGATCTTGTGAAAAACCCTCGCCGCGGGCAGCCGGCCCACCTCCTCGCCGGTCCGGGGATTGACGAGGGGGTAGGTATCCTCCGCGGCCAAGGAACGCATAAACGCGTCCGTCAGCGCGACCGAGATGTTGAAGTTGTTGAGGCGGTTCTCCTCGGCCTTGCAGGTAACGAAGTCCAATACGTCGGGGTGGTCGACGCGCAGGATGCCCATATTGGCGCCGCGCCGCGTCCCCCCCTGCTTGATGGCCTCGGTCGCCGCGTCGAAGACTTGCATGAAGGAGATGGGGCCGCTCGAGATGCCCTTGGTGGACATGACGACGTCGTTCTTGGGGCGGAGGCGCGAGAAGGAGAAGCCGGTACCGCCGCCGCTCTTGTGGATGAGCGCCGTATCCTTTATGGCCTCGAAGATGGAATCCATCGAATCCTCGACGGGCAACACGAAGCAAGCCGCAAGCTGGCCCAGCTCGCGCCCCGCGTTCATCAGCGTGGGCGAGTTAGGCAAAAACTCGCGCCGGGCCATAACGCCGAAGAAGTCACGCGCCACCGCCTCGAGCTGGGCCATGGGATTGTAAATGCGCTCCGCCTCCGCCACGGCCCACGCCACGCGCCAGAACATCTCGCGCGGCTCCTCGAGCGGGTTCCCCTCTTCGTCGCGGCGCAGGTAGCGGCGCTTTAAAACCTCGAGCGCGTTGCCCGTCAGCTCCACCGCGGGCTCTTCCCAATCGTCGCCCTCCGCCGGCGGCACGTTGCGCTCCCAGCCTACGTCCGCCTCTTTAACCTTCGTCCTGACGACGCTCTCCAACGCGTCGCGCCCGAAGTCGCCCAAGTCCTCGAGTTCGTCCAACGTCTCTATGATTATTTTTTCCGCTTGCGACCCGCGGACGCCCATTTCGTTCAAAAGGGCCCGGGCGCTAAGCCGCGCTCTCACGCGCGCCGACTTCCTTCCCGCTCCTACAACCATAACGTTGCTACTTCCTTTATCATGCGCGCCCTTCGGTTTGTTTGTCGGCGCCGTTAAAGCTCCAACGAATAAACCTCACAACAGATTACTACAAAGTAGCATAGTCTGCTTAAATCCCATATATCGTATGCTCATATATTTTACACCACAACATGTTGGGTGTCAAGTAAAAAATTTAGGCCGCAGTCGGCGCCGGCCGCATTTTTGGCCCCGACGCGCCGACCACTTTCCCCGGCCGCCCTAATTAATTGGGAATATAACAATTTGCACAAAACTTATAATAGCCGCCCGCCTTCCCGGCGCGCGCCGCCCTGCCGGTCGAACGCGCCACCCCATCCTTTACCGCGCGCCTTCGCCCGTTGACCCGAATTTGCAGCTTAAAAGCGCGCCGAATCTACGGCCCGCCGGCGGCCCCCCTCCTCGCCCTATCCCACTTCGCCTCGGCGTCGATGGCCAGCTCGAGCGAGCTCGGGTCCCCCGGCGGGGTACGAAGGCCCTCGACGTGGAGCGCCATGGCCTCCGCGGCCAACCGGCACCGCCCCGCCAACTCCTCGCCGCCGCCCGCTCGGGCCGCGAGGTCTTCGAAATCCTTTTGGAAACCCTCGAACGTCGCCGCGAGCTCTTCGTGCGGGGTGTTCGTCACGTCGTGGCCTTTCCGGTACGCGTCCACCTCCGCGGCCTTGGCCTCGAACGCGCCGCGCAGATCATCCGCCGGCGCCGCGGCCTCCGCCGCCTCGGCCGGCATCGCGGTCTCTTCCGCCGGCGCCGCCTCCTCCGCCTTTTTACCGCACCCTGCGCAGAGGATAAACGCGACGAAAGATAAAACCGGGCCTCTCGATTTTTGGAACTTGTTCACCTCGCACCTCCTGGGGTCGTTGGCTCGCGCATTTTTAACATAAAGGTTACCGCTTTACAAGACGCAAACGCCGCAACGCAAATTAAAACGTTACGCGCCCGAGATATTTGTTATAATACGGCAAGACGTGCGAGGAAGGAGGTCCGGGTTGATTCCGCGGAACATATTTCGCGAATACGACATCCGCGGCACCGTCGGCGACGAGTTGACCGACGACGCCGTTGGCGCCATAGGCCGCGGCATCGGAACGCACTTCGCGCGACGCGGGAAAAAAACGGCGCTCGTCTGCCGCGACAATCGTTCCTCGAGCGAAGGCTTCGCGGCGCTCGTGTCGGAGGGGTGCCGGGCATCGGGCGTCGACGTCGTCGACCTCGGCATGGCGCCGACGCCCGCTTTTTACTACGCGACGCGCCACTACGCGCCGGGCGAGGGCGGCGTCATGGTCACGGGCAGCCACAACCCGCCCCAGTTCAACGGCTTCAAGATAAGCTGCGGGGAAGGGACCATCTACGGCCGCGAGATCGGGCGCATCGCCGAGATCGTGGAGGAGGGCGACTTCGCG
Source organism: Candidatus Zixiibacteriota bacterium (assembly GCA_011773985.1). GTDB lineage: Bacteria > RBG-13-66-14 > B26-G2 > WVWN01 > WVWN01 > WVWN01. The sequence goes on from WVWN01000084.1 coordinate 46,707, forward strand.
ACGGGAAAAGGGTCCTACCGCAAACGCGACGTACTCGACGATTACCGCGGCGCGCTGTTGGCCCGCGTCGAAATCGCGCGTCCCGTGAAGGTCGTGGCCGACGCCGGCAACGGTACCGCGGGCCTCCTCGTACCGGACCTCTTAAGGGACGCCGGCTGCGAGGCGGAAGGGCTGTTCTACGAGCTGGACGGCACGTTCCCCAACCACTGGCCGGACCCGACGATTCCCGAGAACATGGAGGCGCTAATAGCGCGGGTCCGCGAGACGGGGGCCGCGGCCGGCGTAGCGTTCGACGGCGACGCGGACCGCATCGGCGCGGTCGACGACCGCGGCCGCATCATATGGGGTGATAAACTGCTGGCGCTCTACGCCGCGCCCGTGCTCGCGGCCCATCCCGGCGCCAAAATAATTTTCGAGGTAAAATGCTCGCAGGCGCTGGGCGAGGAAATCTTGGCGCGGGGGGGCACGCCCATAATGTGGAAGACGGGCCACTCGTTGATCGAGGCGAAAATGCGCGAAGAGGGCGCCCTGCTCGCGGGCGAGATGAGCGGCCACATATACTTCGCCGACCGCTACTTCGGCTACGACGACGCCCTCTACGCCGCGCTGCGCCTCGCCGAACTCATCGCAAACGCGGACGTGTCCCTCAGCGAAATGGCGGACCGGATCCCCGACCACTACGCCACGCCCGAAATCCGCGTGGACTGCCCCGACGACTTCAAGTTTCGCGCCGTCGAGGCGATAAAGAAGCGCTTCGCCGACCACGAGATAATCGACGTCGACGGCGCGCGTATCATCTTCGAGGAGGGCTGGGGCCTCGTCCGGGCCTCCAATACGCAACCCGCGCTCGTACTCCGTTTCGAGGCGAAAACGGAAGCGGCGCGGGACCGAATCCGGGCCGAGGTCGAAAACGCGGTCGCGGAAATATTGGCCTCGCCTTGAAAGGGCGGCGCCTGAAAATTTTTACTTGACAGGTCTTCTTATAACGTCTATTATATAAGGGAAGTTTGTCGCCGATTGGCAGGTCGTCGGCGGTTAGGATAGATTACTTAAACTAAGCAAAACACCTTAACGAAAGGGAGAAAGCACATGAGAAAACCGTTAACGTTATTGGCAGGCTTGGTAATTGTAGCTTGCTCCTTCGCGTCGGCGGAGACGGTAACCCTCGCCGGGACCGGGTCGCCGACCCCCACCGCGAAAGTCGTCTTGGATACGGCGACCGAGACGGTGATAACCTTCTCGCTAAGCGGCTTCGTACGTGAGAGGGAGACGGCCGAGGGCGTCGCGTACGACCGCATTAAGCTCGAGGGCCGGGGCACCACGGAAGAAATAGGATTCCCGGAACTCCCCGCGGTACACGAGACGGTAATGATCCCGGGCCACCGTAAGGCGCGCGTAGAAGTCGTCAAATGGGAAGAGGTAACGCTGGGCGGATACAAAATCTGGCCGTTCCAAACGCCGGCTACGGACATCGATTACGAGCTGCCGTTCGTCCGCAACGAAGGATATTACGCGGGTGCCGCCACGTACCCCGCCAAAAGGGTGGAACTCGGGACGCCGGCGATATTCCGCGATATTCGCGTGATCCCGCTGAGCCTGTACCCGTTCCGGTGGAACGCGGCTAGCGAGGAGCTCACGGTCGCGACGAAAATAACGGTCAAGTTCCGCTACTACGGCCAGGACGACGTCAACACGCTGAACGTCACCGGCTACCGCGACGCCGACTTCGAACCGCTCTACCGGTCAACGGTGATCAACTATAAACCCGGCCTACGCAGTGACGGCGGGGGCAACCTGGAGTACCCGGAAATACTCTTCATCTGCTACCCCGACTACAAAGACGAAGCGGAACCGCTGGCCGAATTCTACAATAAGATGGGTGTTTACACCGTAGTAGTTACTACGAACGAAACGGGGACGACCAAAGAAAGCATCAAGAACTACATCCAGCAGACCTATAACAAATCCTCGCCCGCGGTGCTCAAATACGTGCTGCTCGTGGGCGACATCGATTACGTAGCCGCGGGCTACTGGCCCGGCTATAGCATGGTAGCCGATTACTGGTACTCCTGCTTGACGGGGGGCCAACCGGACCCCTACCCGGACGTCAACGTGGGCCGCTTCAGCACCAAAGACGCGGCCAAGGTTACGTACTTCGTCGATAAAACCATCAAATATCAGAAAGACCCGGACCTGAGCAACGACTGGCTCAACAATGCGATGCTCTGCGCCCACTACCAAGGTTCCCCCGGCAAATACGAAGGCTGCTGCGAAGAGGTCGCGTCCTACCCTTACTCTAAATTCAAACCTAACTTCATAAAAATATACGGCTCGCAAGGGAAACGGAATACGGACGTCAGCAATACCATAAACGCCGGCGTGAATATCGCCTCCTACCGCGGCCACGGTAGCGCGACCGCTTGGACCGGTTGGAATTATTACAACGAATATTACACCACGGGTTACGTGCACGGCCTCGCCAACGGCGACAAGACGTCCGTCTGGCTCAACATCTGCTGCCTGAACGGCAACTTCGCCTACGGCGCGGAGTGCTTCATCGAATCGAACCTGAACGCCACGGGCAAGGCCGGCGTGGCTTCCAACAGCGCCTCCGACCCCTCCTATACGATCCCCAACCACGACTACATGAAAGAGATGTACAAAGCCATCTACGACCAGGGCATACTGAACGTCGGCCGCGTCTCGAACTACGGCAACACGAGGCTCATCCAGATTTACGGGCCGTACAGCGTTTACATGAAGAACGTTTACATGTATATGTGGAACGGCGACCCGTTCACCAAGATCTGGATGAAAAAGCCGGAACTACAGTTGAAGGCCATACACGAGACGAAGTTCACGCCGGGCCCGGGTCGCGTTTTCCTGGTTCAGGTCAGCGACGGCACGCGGGGGCCGGTAGAGGGCGCGCTCGTAGGGCTTTACAAGAAAGACGACATATACTGCGCCGGCAAGACCAACAGCGAAGGCAAAACCGACCTCATCCCCATCCCGAAAGTAGGCACGGGCGGAACGATGTACGTCACGGTCACGAAAGACGGCTACCTCAGCTATTGGGGCGAATGCACGGTTGAGCCTACGCAGGACGTCAAGATAACGAACTTCGCAGCTCGCAGAGCCGAGGGCGGCGTACGGCTTTCGTGGAGCGCGCAGCACGACGGCGAGCTCGTCGGCTTCAACCTCCATCGTCTCGAAGTTCGCGAGGAGGCGAGCGTAGACTCCTTCGCCGGCGGCGGCGTCGCCGCGGCCGAGGAAGCGTCGTGGGTAAAAATTAACGACGAGTTGATCGTGGGCCGCGGGCCGTACGAATATATAGACGGCGTCGACGAAGGCAAGTATCGCTATAAATTGGAAGCGGTCACGCGGGGCGACCCGATAATGGTCGGGCCCATCAGCATCGACGTCAAAGTGGCCCCGAAGGCGTTCGTCCTGACCCAGAATTATCCGAACCCGGCTAACGTATCGACCAACATCAGCTTCGGCCTCCCCGTAACCACCGACAATATTAAATTAAACGTCTACGACCTCGCCGGCCGCCAAATCAAAACGTTCGACGTGGGGACGCGTTCACCCGGCGTCGAAACGATAACCTGGGACCTCACCGACAACGCCGGGCGACACGTCCCCGCGGGCGTCTACATCTACCGCCTCGACACGCCGAAATTCTCCGCGACGAAGCGTATGGTCGTCGTACGCTAGTAGAACCCACACCTAAACAAAAAGCCCCGGCTTCCGCCGGGGCTTTTCATTCACCCTGCTCCGAACCTTACGCCGCGAGCGCCGGGTTCGGCGGCGCGGCGAGCCGCCTGCTCTTGGCGACGACGCCGCCCCCCACGACCGTCAGGGCCGGCCACCCCTGCGCCTCGAAGGCCGCGAAGGGCGTATTCTTGCCGCGGGAGAAAAACGTCGTCGCGTTTACGGGCGCCACCTTTTCCACGTCGAGCACCACGACGTCCGCGGGCGCCCCCACCGCAAGCGTTCCCCCCGGCATACCGAAAACCCTAGCCGGGCCCGTCGACACGAGGCGAACGAAGTCTCGCGGAGACATGCCCCCGCCGGATACCAACGAAGTGTAGCTGAGCGCAAGGTAGCTCTCGATTCCGGAAATGCCGAACGCGGCGTCGTTAAACTCCACGTCCTTATCCACGATGGACAGCGGCTCGTGATGCGAGGCGACGGCGTCTATCGTCCCGTCGGCCAAACCCTCCTTGACCGCGGCGACGTCCCGCTCGCCGCGCAGGGGCGGCGAGACCTTGGCGAACGTGTTGTAACCCCCCACCGCCCGCTCCGTCAGCAGGAAGTAGGGGGGCGAGGTGTCGCACGTGACCTTAATGCCGTCCGCCTTGGCCCGGCGGACCAGCTCCACCGAGCCGGCGACCGTGACCGGCGAGATGTGCGCGTGCCACCGCGTCATGCGCGCCAATATTATATCGCGGATGACCATAACCTCTTCCGCGGACCACGGGACGCCCTTCAGGCCGAGGGTCGTGGAGACGAAACCCTCGTTCATCACGCCGCCCGCGGCGAGCGACTCGTCCTGCGGAAAAGATATCACCGGGACGCCGAAACTCCGCGCGTACTCGAGGCCGCGGCGCATAACCTGCGAGTTCATCACCGCGCGGTCGTCGCCCAACGCGACCGCGCCGCCCGTAACGAGGTCGCCCACGTCGGTTAGCGTTTCGCCCCCGAGGCCACGCGTCAACGCCGCCACCGGCTTGAGGCGAACCAAACCCTCCCGCCGGTTCTTGCTGAGCAGGAACTCGGCGAGGGTGATATTATCCAACGGCAAGTCGGCGCAGGGACGGCAAACCGCGGTCGTGACGCCGCCGGCCGCGGCCGCGCGCGACAAACTCGCCACCGTCTCCCGGTCCGCGCGCCCGGGCTCCGACAAATGCACGTGGAGGTCGACGGCGCCGGGCATCACCCACTTACCCGTCGCGTCGTAGACGACCGTACCTTTGGGCGGCCGCAAATTCGCCTCGCTCGCGGCTACCACGCCGTCCGCGAGCAATAGGTCGCAGACCCGGTCCACGTCCTGGGATGGGTCGATGACGCGGCCGTTTTTTATGAGCAACTTCATTCGCGCTCGCCGGCCAGGAGGTAGAGCACGGCCATACGGGCCGCGATGCCGTTCGTCACCTGTTGGACCATAAGGGGGAACGCGTAGTCCGCCACCTCCGGGGAAATCTCGACGCCGCGGTTCATCGAGCCCGAGTGCAACACCAACGCGTCCTCCGCGGCCAACGCCAGCCGCCGCGGCGTCAAGCAGTAGAAGCGGGCGTACTCCCGGAGCGAAGGGATCTGGAGACGATTGGCGTCCGTAATCTCTACGCGGGAGAGCAGGATTACGTCGGCGCCGGCGATGCCGTCCTCGACGCGCGTGGCCACGCGCACGCCGAACTGCTCGATACCGGGCGGCATGAGCGTAGACGGCCCGACGAGCGTCACCTCGGCGCCCATCTTCTTTAGGCCGTAGATGTTCGATATGGTTACGGGGCTCCGCGGGTGGTCGCCCAAAATCGCGACCCCGAGCCCCTCGAAGCGCTTCTTATGCTCCCATATCGTAAAGAGGTCCACCAACGTTTGCGTGGGATGCTCGTGGGGGCCGTCGCCGGCGTTGATGACGGAACACTGAACCTGCCGTGCGAGCTGGTGCGCCGCGCCGGCCATGGAGTGGCGCACCACGAGGAAGTCGACCTGCATGGCCTCGACGGTCTTGGCGGTATCGGTCAGGGTCTCGCCGGTGGCGGCCGAGGAAGTCGCCGCGGTGATATTGATGAAATCCGCGGAGAGGCGCTTGGCCGCCAACTCGAACGAGATGCGCGTCCTGGTGGACGGCTCGTAGAATAGATTGGCTACCGTCCTGCCGCGGAGGGCGGGTACTTTCTTAACGGGCCGCGCGGCCACCGTCGCGAAGTTGGCGGCGGTGTCCAGTATGACGCGGAGTTCGCCCTCGCTCAGCGACTGTATGCCCAAAAGGTCTTTCGATTGCAGCGCCACGTTTGCCCCTAAAAAACGCCGGCCTTAACGTCGGCCGGCGCCGCAGAGATACGTTATCACGCGGTCGCCTTCGTCGCCGTAGACGACCTCTATAATACGCTCGCGCCCCACGTCCAATCGCTTCCCCACGAAGTTGGGTTGGATGGGGAGCTCCCGGCCGCCGCGGTCGATGAGGACCGCCAGCTCTATGCGCCGCGGCCTCCCCAGGTCCATCAGGTTATCGATGGCCGCGCGCACGGTCCGGCCCGTGAAGATCACGTCGTCAACGAGCACCACCGTCATGCCGGCGACGTCGAACGCGATGTCGGTCGAACGCACGATCGGCGCCGGCCCGATCTGCGAGAGGTCGTCGCGGTAGAGGGTTATGTCGACGGTCCCGGTGCCGGCCGGCCTCTCGCCCAATTGCTCGAGGGCGGCGATGAGCCGTTCGGCGAGGGGCACGCCGCCCGTATGTATGCCGACCAAGGCCAGCTCGTCCGCGCCGGCGTTCTCCTCGATAATTTCGCTCGCTATCCGCGTAATGGCGTGCGCCGTGTCCGCGGCGGAAAGGATTTCTTTAACGTCGCTCTTTTCTTCAATCATCAACGACCTCTTGCGGACGCCTAAAAAACCCCGCACCCGAAACACTTACGTTTTCGATTCCGGCGACGACGTTCCCCATGCGTCAACCTCTCCACGTCAACTCAATAAAACACCTACACGCTGGTCGCGCAAAAATTACCACCCGACGCCCCATATTTCAAGGTAAAAAAATCCCCCCGGCGCCGGAATGCCGTCATCTCTGCGACCTCCTTTCCGCGACGCGCGCGATCCACCTCGCAACCGGCCGGTCGCCCCGCCCCAAATCCGCTTGCACCTTGGCCTCGCGCCAACTCCCACCTATGACGTCGACGCCCCGCGCGCGGGCCTTGATCGTGCGGAGCCGCACGCGATATTCGGGCCGCGTTATCAAAGGGGCGCTAGCGAAAGCCGTCCCCGGCTTGGGCACGAGCGGATTAACGCGCGCCTCGAAGGTAAGGTTTTTAAAACGGCGTTTCAAACCGGCAAGCTCGTCGCCGACGGCCGCGACGTCGCCCTCGGCCTCGCCCGGGCCGCCGACGATATAATATAATTTAATTTTATTCAACCCCGCCTCGGCCGCGACCCCGAGGCACTCGGCCAATCGCCCGGGCGCCAACGGCTTCCCGAGGCGCGCGCGCATCTCGGCCGTCGCCGCCTCCGGCGCCAGCGCGACGCTCCGCTGGCCGGAAGCGCCGAGGGCCCTCAACACCGCGGGCGTATTGGGAGCCGCGAGCGCGAGGGAGCTGACGCTGAGCAGCATGCCCCGCTCGACGATGCCCTCCGCCAGCGCCACGACGTAGCCATAGTCTGCCAACGCCGCACCCACGAGGCCAACCTTACCGACATTAGCCTCGGCCTCGTCGACCGCCGGCCACAACGACGACAAAGCGCGTGTCCGAGGCGGCGAGCTTACGACGCCCGTTTGGCAAAACGAACACGCCCGGCCGCAGCCGCGGATGGGCTCAAGCAAGAGCAACCTCCCGAACTCGCCGTACGGCGTCGCAAGCCAGGAGCCGCCGCGATACGGCGTGAGGTCCATCAGGTGGGACGCCTTTACTTCCGCCGGCGCGCCTTCCTCCGGCACGACGGCCGGCCGCGACCCCGGCGCGCCGTACAGAACGCGGTACAACGTCGGTACGTAGACGCCGGGTATCGCCGCCAAACGTCGCAACGTCTCCTTGCGGGGTGCGCCCCAACATTCGGAAAATACGTCCAGGACCGCGGGCAGGGATTCTTCCGCGTCGCCCAATACGACGGCGTCGGCAAAGGGCGCAAGTGGTTCCGGATTGGCGGTAACGGCCGGGCCGCCGAGGATGACGAAGGGGTCGTACTCGCCGCGCTCGGCCGCCCACGGCCGGACGCCGCCCCCCGCCAACATTCCGTATACGCGTACGTAGTCGGGCTCGTAATAAACGGAGAAGGCCACGACGTCGACTTCGGCCAGCGGCGTCCCGTACTCCAATCCCCGCGGGTCGTCGACGAAACCTTTGGGCGGCTTCCCCTTATAGTTTGCGAAGAAACGCTCCGCGCGGAACGCCGGATGGCCCGCAAACGCGCCCCAAACGAGTTGGTAACCGAGGCTCGCCATCCCGACGCGGTAGCTGTTCGGGTAGCACGCCGCGGCCTTGAGGTCGCCGTCGCCGCCCGGCTCGGGCGCCGCCAAAGCCACCTCCGCGGCCAGGAGGTCCCGCCGCCGCCCGTTCCTATTTTTTTTCGGCATAACCACGGACGTAACAAAAGGCGCCGCGGCGCCTCGACGATGGTGCGGGCGAAGGTCCGCTCGCCGCTAGTGATTTAACTTTTCGCAAAAAACCTCCTCCGGATTTGGGGCACACGGTTCCGTCTCGAGCTGGAGCGTAGTGTGGTGGATTTTGAACCTGTCCGCGAGCGTAGCTTCCGCGGCCCGGCGCGTCTCGTCGCTCATCCCCTCGCACACGACGACGTGGGCCGAAAGGTTCGTTACGTGAGAACAAAGCGCCCACACGTGGAGGTCGTGGACGGACGTTACGCCCTCGAGCGCGGTCAACGCCTCGGCGATTTCCGCGGGCTTGACGCCGGGAGGCGTGCCCTCGAAAAGGATCCGCGCCGCGTCCCTCACGAGCCGCCCCGCGCCCCAGAAAAGGAGTGAGCCGATCCCCAGGGCCAATATGGGGTCGACGGAGTACCAACCGGTAGCGATAACGACCAGCGCGCCGACGACGACCGCTATCGAGGCCAACGCGTCGCCGAGCACGTGGAGGAAAGCGCCCCGTAGATTTATGTCCGAGGCCGCGTGCCGCCGGAGCGAAAGGGCCACCGCGGCGTTCGCGACTAAGCCGACGGTCGCTATTATTAGCAGGCCCACGCCCTTGACCGGCGTCGGCTCGAGCAGGCGGCGGATGCCTTCGACGAATATGAAGGCCGCGACGGCGACCAGCGCGGCGCCGTTTATCAAGGCCGCGAAGACCTCGGCGCGGTGCCAACCGTACGTCCGCCGCCCGTCCGCGGGGCGGCGCGCGAGGAGCAGCGCGCACAACGATAGACCCAACGCGAACACGTCCATGAAGACGTGCGCCGCGTCGGAGATTAACGCGAGGCTCCCCGACCATATGCCGCCGACGACCTCGCCGACCAAGATTACGGCGGTGACGGATACGGCGACGACGAGGCGCCGCGCCGGCCGCCCCGAGGTCAACTCGGACGAACTATTATTATGCTTTTTTGGCCCGGACAAAACGTCAGCGTTTTTTTCCGGTGTCGAGATAGTCGCAATCCTTGCTCGCGCAGTACTTGCCCTTCTTCCCCTTCAAAAGATACGGCGCGCCGCAGGACGGGCACTCTTCTTTGACCGGGAGCGCCGCGGCCGTAAATTCGCAATCGGGGTAATTCTCGCAGCCGTAAAACCGCCGGCCGCCCTTGCCGCGCCGCTGGACGAGCTGGCCGCCGCACCGGGGGCATTCGGCGTCCACCTTCTTGCGGATGGGCCTGGTATTCTTACAATCGGGATAGTTCTCGCAAGCGAGGAATTCGCCGTAGCGGCCCCGCTTGACGACCATCGCGCCGCCGCATTTCTCGCACGTCTCGCCCGTCGCCTCGGGCTCGAGCGCGACCACCTTGCCGTTCTCGTCGCGCGCGAAATCCTTCGTTTCGCTACAGTCGGGGTAGTTCTCACAACGCAGGTACTTTCCGAACCGGCCCCACTTGACCTCCATGACGCCGCCGCACGCGGGGCACACGACGTCGGTCCGCTCCGAGGCCCGGTCCCGGACGGCGTCCATCACCTCTTCCGCTTGCGCGAGGTCCGCGGCGAAGGGGCCGTAGAATTCGCCCAGGACCGCGTCCCATTCGGCGCGCCCCTCCTCCACGTCGTCGAGGCGCGACTCCATCTGCGCCGTAAATTTCACGTTGAAAATATCCGGGAAAGACGCGACGAGCAAGGCGTTCACCAACTTGCCGAGTTCGGTCGGATAGAAGGTTCGGCGGCGCCGCTCGACGTACTTGCGCTCGATGACAGTCGCGACGATGGGCGCGTACGTACTCGGGCGGCCGATGCCGTACTCCTCCAACGCCTGCACGAGGGACGCGTCGTTATAGCGGGAAGGCGGCTTAGTGAAATGTTGCTCGGGCGTTACGCTCGCCAACGTAACCGCCTCGCCGACGGAGAGTTCCGGCAGGCGCGTCTCGGCCTCGTCGGGCCGCGGCGTAACTTTCAAGAATCCGGGGAACTTGAGGGCTTGCGCCGACGCGCGGAAGAGGTATCCGCCGCCCTCGAGCGCCGCCGAGGCGGTATCGTAGACGGCGTCCGCCATCTGCGAAGCCAGGAACGTGCGGTAGACTAAGCCGTAAAGTTTGAACTGGTCGGCGGTAAGGTGGACCTTCATCTCCTCGGGGGTCCGGGCGACGTCGGTGGGGCGTACGGCCTCGTGGGCCTCCTCGGCCCCGCGCCGCGAGCGGTAGAACCGCGGCTTGGGCGGGAGGTAATCCGCGCCGAACCGTTTTTTAATAAACCCGCGGCAAGCCGACACGGCCGACGCGGCGACGCGCACCGAGTCCGTACGCATGTAAGTTATAAGGCCTACGCGCTCGCCGCCCCCTACGTCGACGCCCTCGTAAAGGGTTTGGGCCACGGCCATGGTCTTCTTGCCCGCGAACCCGAATTGCCTCGCCGCGGCCTGCTGCAACTTGCTCGTCGTGAACGGCGGCGGCGGCGAACGGCGCTTTTCGGCGCGTTCGAAAGCGGCGACGACGAAGCGCTGGCGCAGGATCTTGTCGCGCTCGGCCGAGGCCTCTTGTTCGCTCGCAAGGCGCCGGCCGTACTTATCCAACCGCCCCGGGGCCATTAACGTCTCGCCGTCTATGGCCGCGAGCGACGCGGCGAAACGCTCGCCCGTCGCGGCGACGCACTCCGCGTTTATGGTCCAATACTCCTCGGCGACGAAGTTTTCGATTTCTTCCTCGCGCTCGCATATCAACCGCACGGCCACCGACTGGACCCGGCCCGCGGAGAGACCCGTAGTTACTTTTTTCCAAAGAATGGGGCTAACCTGATACCCGACGAGGCGGTCGAGTATGCGGCGCGCCTGTTGGGCGGCGACGAGGCGGAGGTCGAGGTCGCGGGGCTCGACCACCGCGGCCCTTATCGCCTCGCGCGTAATCTCGTTGAAAGAGATGCGGCGCGCGCGGTGGCCGTCCAAATGTTGCGAGAGGTGGTAGGCGATGGCTTCGCCTTCGCGGTCGGGGTCCGTGGCCAGGTAGACGGCCTCGACGCCCGCCGCGGCCTTGGCCAAGCCATTCAACACCTTCTCCTGCGACGGCGTAGCGACGAACGTGGGCGTAAAGCCTTCCGAGACGGCGACGCCGAGCTCGGACTTCGGCAGGTCCATCACGTGGCCCTGGCAAGACCTCACGACGTATTCCCTGCCGAGGAACCTGGAGATGGTCTTAACCTTGGCGGCCGATTCGACGATTACCAGCTTCTTGGCCATTTTAGCTCGTCATAGGTAGATGCGGCGGTAACTGTTGCCGGGGAGTTTCTCCACCAGGCCCACGATCTCGAGGGCCAAGAGCGCGGCCGCGGCTCGAGCCGGGTCCCAACCCGCGCGCGCGGCGAGCTCGTCCGCGGTGAGCGGTTCGCCGGCGACGTGCTTCAAAAGCTCCTGCTCGTCCGCGCCCAACGACTCGAGCGCCACGGACGGCGCCGCAAACGGGCGTCGCGCCCCCGCCTCATATTGGGGCGCGATTTCCTCCAGGATTTCCTGGGCCGAGCCGACCGGCTTCGCGCCGCCGGCGATCAGTCGACGGCAGCCGTCGCTGGAAGGCGAGAAAATGCTCCCCGGCACGGCGAAGACCTCGCGGCCCTGGTCCGCGGCGTGAGTCGCGGTAATGAGGGCGCCGCTCCCCTCACCGGCCTCCACCACCAAAACGCCCGCGGCGAGGCCGCTGATTATTCTATTGCGGCGGGGGAAGTTTTGCGCTTCCGGGCGGGCCGACGGCGAAAACTCCGAGAAGACGACGCCGCTCGCGCATATATCCAGATATAAACTTTTGTTCTCCGGCGGGTAAACGACGTCGGCGCCGCAACCCAGAACGGCGACCGTAACGCCGCCCACTTTGAGCGCCGCGCGGTGGGCGCAGGCGTCTATGCCGCGCGCCATCCCGCTTACGACGGCCGCGCCGGCCTCCGCCAACGGCTCGCATATGTAGGCCGTCGCGCGCTCGCCGTAGTCGCTTGGGCGCCTGGTCCCGACGGCGGCCAGGGCCAAAGCCGGCAACCGGTCCAGAGCGCCTTTGTAATACAATACCGGCGGCGGGTCGTAGATGGCGGCGAGCGGTTCCGGGTAATCGTCGTCGCCCCACAAGAGCAAGTTTAAACCCAGCTCTTCCGCGCGCGCCATCTCCTCGTCCACGTGTTTCCACGCGTCGAAAGAAATTATAGCCCGGGCTCTCTCGCCGCCGATGCCTTCGAGCGCGGCGAGGTCGTCGAAATTTTTCGCGAAGACGTCGGCCGGCCCGCCGAAGGCCTCGAGCAAACGTTGGAAATACACGCTGCCGATTCCCGGAACGCGGGCCAGGGCCAGCGAGGCCCGAACGTGCTCTTTTCGGTTCGGCTCCACTTAGGGCGGATTTTATTGAAGGCCGCGGTAACTGTCAAGATAAAATTAACGAAACGTATCCGCTTGACCGCGACCGCGCCGTATGTTATTCGTTCTCAGGTAATGATAGATTATATCAAAGTCTTGTTCCTCGCCGCCGCTTTGGCCGCGCTTCCGGCGGCGTTCGCGCAGGAGGAAGAAACCCAGGAAGAACCGACCGAGGCTCTAGCCTACCTCCCGGCGTCGGTTTACCCGGCGATATACATCTACGGAGGGGCGGCGCGAGGACCCTCCTTCGACGCCGCGGACGACATTACGGGGAGGGCCGCCGCGGTGCACGCGGGCGGGCCGCTCGACGACGTCGGGACCATGTCCGCCTTCGGCGTGACCTTCGACTTTTATATATTCAAACGCTTCGCGACCTCCCTCATATTAACACACGAAATAGCCCCCCGCCGCAAGGCCACCTTAGCATACGACTTCGCCTCCTTTCCCAAAATCTCCCGCCTCATCACGGAACCGGTGATGATAGAGGAACAGCTCGAGTACAAGTTTCAAAACATAGATTATAAAATCGCGGTCAAGTACGTTTTTTTTCCGGACTGGCGCGCAACGCCCTACGCGGCCGCCGGCCTCGGCGGCAACTCGACGTTGATCGAGCTCCGGGACCAGGTGTCGAACGCGTTGATCCAAAAAGCGCTGAACGGCGCGCTACTGACAAACGGCTCCTTTCAACAGTTCTCGTTCGACTGGGCGCTGTACGCGGGCGTACAACTCAACCTGGGCGACTCGCTGTTCTTCGTCGCGGAATACGTCCGCGACCGGCAATTCCGCGAGCATACCTTCGCCGGCTACAGATACCGGACCAATCTGGAAGGTTTGTACGCGGGCGGCGGGTGGCGCTTTCTTTAGCAGGACAAGGCCGGCGCGCGCCGAATAATCGTCCTTGCAAGGGAATATAAAATAAAGTATAATCTTTATGAAAAAGGTCATAATTGGCCTTAGGCGACGCGAGAAGTGCTACAAGCGGCATCCGGGATTTTAGGGTAATTATGGGCAGACGGATATTATCGCTGTTAGTTACGGCCGCCGCGGCGTCGTTCCTCTCTTGCGGCGGAGACACGACGACGGCGCCGACGCCGGCCTTGGGCTTGTGGACCGTCTACGCGCCGCCGTACAAGGGGGCGTGGACCCACTGCGACGTCCAACAAGACGGCACCCTCTGGGCGACGGTTCTCTTGGCGGACTCGAGCCGGGCGGCAATCGCCCAACATAAAGGCAAGGACTGGGCGATAGACGAGTTCGAGGCCGCGATAACGGAGGCGCTGAACGACATCCTTATGTTCGACGACGGCCGCGGCTGGGCGTGCGGCCGCGGCGGCGCGCTCCTCGAGCGTCGGGACGGCAAATGGCGCCTGACGCGGCTCTACAACGACCTCGAGTATATCCACCTCGCCGGCGTCGACCCCTCCCACGTATGGGTTACCGCCATCTCGCGCCCGTACGGCGTCCCGGCCATCTTTTTCTACGACGGGACGGAATGGCGGGAAGCGGCGAAGCCCGGCGACTACACCAGTTACGGCCCCATATATATGACGGGCCCGGAAGCCGGCCTTATGGTCGCGCGGCGGCGCCTCGGCGACGAGGTCTTGAGCCTCCGGGGCTCGAGCTGGCAGCCGGCCTTCACTTTCGACGAAAGGCTTCATTTCTACGACATAACGGGCGCCGGCTCCGCGAGCTACGCGGCCGGCGAACGCCGGCTGGGCCCGGAGCGGCTTGGGCGGGTTTACCAATTGACGCCGGAAATCAAAAACATAACGCCGGAGATATTAACGGCCGAGGAATACTACTTTCGCGCGTGCCACGCGGACGACCGCGGCGGCCTTTGGGTCACCGCGGCGCCGTACGGCCGAAGAGACGGCAATTATAAAATAATATATTGGAACGGCGAGCTGTGGCGCGAGGCCGCCGTCGCGAACGACACCCGCGCCGTCGCCCGGTTCTTCGACGTCGAATTCGTCGGCGGCGACGGCTGGGCCGTGGGAGGCACGACGTTCGCGCGATACCGTCGACCCTAAAATTCAAGGCCGGCCTTGAGGCCGGCTTTTTTATTTCGAATAATCCTCCTCGATATGTTTTATCTTGTCCATACGCCGGGCGTGGCGGCCGCCCTCGAACTCGGTCGCGAGCCAGACTTCCAGCATCCTGCGCGCGAACTGAAAGCCGGTCTGGTCGCCGGAGAGGACGAGGACGTTGGCGTCGTTGTGGGCCCGCGTCAGGCGCGCCATATACACGGTCCAACATAGCGCCGCGCGGACCCCGGGGACCTTGTTGGCCGCCATGGACATGCCGATGCCCGTGGCGCAAACGAGAACGCCGCGGTCCGCCTCGCCCCGCGCCACCGCCTCCGCCGCGGCCCGGCCGAAGTCCACGTAGTCGCAGGACTCCTCGCGGTCGGTCCCGAAATCGACGACCTCGTGCCCCAGCTCCGCGGCGGCTCCCTTCAAATACTCCTTCAACGGGTAGCCCCGGTGGTCGGCGGCGAAAGCCAACTTCATACCTTCATACCCCGCTTCTCGGCCTCCGCCGCGTAGCGCGCCTTCATCTGGGCGTAGAGCGGGAAGCGCTCGCACAACTCCCCGACCTCGGCGCGGACCTCCGCGACGACGGCGTCGTCCTCTATGTTCTTGAGGACGCGAGCGATCATGTCGCCGATGGCCTCCATCTCGGGCTCCTTCATGCCGCGCGTCGTCAGCGCCGGCGTCCCGATGCGGACGCCCGAAGTTACGAACGGCTTCTGCGGGTCGAAGGGGATGGTATTCTTATTCACGGTAATGCCGGCCTCCTCGAGGCGCTTCTCCGCCACCTTGCCCGTCAACCCGAAAGGCCTCAGGTCCACGAGCATGAGGTGCGTGTCGGTCCCGCCGGAGACGATGCGGAGGCCGTTTTCGGCGAGGCGCGCGGCGAGCGTCGCGGCGTTCGCGACGATCTGCTTCTGGTATTCTTTGAACTCGGGCTTCAACGCCTCGGCGAGGCAAACCGCCTTGGCCGCGATCACGTGCATCAGCGGGCCGCCCTGGATGCCGGGGAAGACGACGCGGTCGAGGTCCTTCGCGAGTTCCTCGTTGCACATGATCATCCCGGCTCGAGGGCCGCGCAGCGTCTTGTGGGTGGTGGTGGTCACGTACTCGGCGATGCCGATGGGCGTGGGGTGCAGGCCGGTAGCGACGAGGCCGGCGATGTGGGCGATGTCGGCGACGAGGACCGCCTCCACCTCGTCGCATATCTCGCGGAACCTGGTGAAATCGAGGACGCGGGGATAGGCGCTCGCGCCGACCATTACCAACTTCGGTTTGTGCTCGTGCGCCAGCTTCCTGAGCGCGTCGAAGTCCACGGTCTCGTCGTCCTCGCGCACGCCGTACTGGACGACGTTGAAGTACTTGCCGGAGAAGTTTATGGGGTGGCCGTGGCTCAGGTGGCCGCCGTGGCTAAGGTTCATGCCGAGCATGGTGTCGCCCGGCTCCATCACCGTGAAGTAGACCGCCATGTTGGCCTGCGTCCCGGAATGGGGCTGCGCGTTCACGTGCTCCGCGCCGAAGAGCTTCTTGGCGCGTTCGATGGCGAGCGACTCGCCGACGTCCACGTATTGGCAGCCGCCGTAGTAGCGGCGCCCGGGGTACCCCTCGGCGTACTTGTTCGTCATCACCGAGCCCACGGCCTCCAGGACCGCCTCGCTAACGAAATTCTCGCTCGCGATAAGCTCGAGCGTCTCGCTCTGGCGGCGAATCTCGCCGAGGACGGCGGCGGCCACGTCCGCGTCGACTTCCCATAGATGGCTCATTATAAACCTCCGAAAGCTCGTCCCCGTAAAAATACCACCGCGGTCGGCTCAAGTCAATTATAATCCAAGTTCAGGGCCGACTGCGCCTCACTCGCGACCGCGGTAAAAAATTAAAAACGCGCGCCGTGGCTTTTTCGGCTTGATTTTAACACGGCCAGGGGTTATAATAAATCGTAAGGGGGCCACGAAATGAGAAAGTTAACGCTAATTGTACTAGCGGCCTCGCTGGCGGCCGCGGCGTCGTGGTGCGACACGAAGGACACGACCCGTTTTAATTTCCTCCTCATCGAACCCGGCGTCCGACCGGGCGGCTTCGGCAAGGCGTTCACCGGCCTGGCCGACGACGTCAACGCGTCTTTCTATAACCCGGGCGGCCTTGCCCTCCAGGAGAAAAACGGCATCAGCGTCATGCACGAGCCGCGCGGAACGGGCGAACTTAAAGATATGTTCTACGACTACGTCGCGTTTTCGTACGGCATGGGTAAATACGGAAGGCTTTCCGCGGACATAATATACAACGACGCCGGTAAAATGGACGCCACAGATACAACAGGCCGGGTTTATGGGGTTATACATAGTTATATGGCCGCCCCGTCGCTCTACTGGAGTTACCCGGTCCGGGCGGACCTCGGCGTCGGCGCCGGCGTCACGTACGCGTACGAACACCTCACGGACCAACCCGGCGGCGTCGACCAGCAGATATTATTTAACGGCGGCGTCCTCTACAAAACGCCCCTCAAAGGACTCAGCGGCGGCCTCGCTTTCACCAACGTCGGCACGAACAAGACGGGTACGCGGCGGGACAAGGAGAAACGAGAAATCGAGGTAAGTTGGCCGCCGCCGCGGGCCGTGCGGCTGGGCCTCGGCTACAGGCTCCTCTCGAACGAATTAAACGACCTAACGTTCGCCGCGGACGCGTCGAAGTTATTGATGAACTTCAAAGAGCACCTCGACGACGAGCTCGGCCAGGCGGTCTACTCCGGCGGCGCGGAATACGTGTACGCCAAGATGGTAGCAGTCCGCGCCGGGTATTACCGCGACAAGTGGGGCGTGATCACGGGCTTGACGCTCGGCTTCGGCTTCGCCTACAAGGGTATTAGCTTCGACTATGCGCGCGTACCGGAGGGCCAGCTCTTCAAGGACCGGCACCGCTTCGCCGTCGGCTACGTCTTCTAAAAAACGAACACACGAAACGCGTGGCTCGCCTGGCACCAGGGAACGCGGAGAAGAAGCAAGCCGTCGTCACGATAATCGTGGCGGCGGCTTTGGCGTCGTCGGCCGCGGCGGTAACCGTAGGCGGGGGCGACCGGCCTCAGGTGCCCGCGGGGCTAAGGGCCGTCGGGGCGGTCGGCGAGGGCGGGCGCGGCGACGGCCAGTTCAACGAGCCCACGGACGTCGCCCTCGACGCCGCGGGGAGGCTGTACGTCGTCGACAGCCGGAACGTGCGGGTCCAGCGGTTCTTCCCCCGCGGCGACTTCGACACCTCCTTCGGCCGCTTCGGGTGGGAGGGCGAAGGGCTCGTATCGCCGCGCGGCATCGCCATCGACCAGGAACTATACGTATACGTGAGCGACCGCGAGCGCGGCGTAATACACCAGTACGACATCTACGGTAAATACCTGAAGACGTACGGCCAGACGAAAAAGGTGGCGACGCAATTCGAACAGCCGGCGGGGTTGGCGGTGGACAACCTGGGGAACCTGTGGGTCGCGGACGCGGGCAATCACAAGGTGAAGAGGCTCAACGCGCTGGGGGAAGTTACGCTCGAGGTGGGTTATTACGGAACGGACCTGGGGAAACTAAACCTTCCCGCGGCGGTGGCCGTGGATAAGACGGGCAGCCTCGTCGTCGCGGACGCGGGCAACTCCCGGCTCCAGTTCTTCGACCGCTTCGGCAACGCGGTGAACGCGCTCCGCCAAACGGACGGCGCCGCGTTGCGAAGCCCCTTCGCGGTGTGCCTCGACCGATTCGGCAATATATTCGTATCCGACACGGGCAACGACCGCGTCGCGGTTTTCGACGCCGACGGCCGGTTCCTTTTCGCCTACGGGAAATTCGGCCGGGGCGAAAAAAATTTTAACCACCCCGGCGGCCTAGCCTTCGGCTCGGACCGCAAATTGTATGTAGCGGATACGTACAATAACGTAATAAAAGTATTGGAAGTGGAATACCGTTTCCCGGGCCGCGTCGAGAAGCCGCCGCGGATTCCTTCGCCGCAGTAGCGCGAAAAATCAAACCGAGAGTTGTGCCGAGGCCGTGAACGACGCTGACGCGTGTACCCCCGCCAGGGGGCGTTTTTATATGATGGAGAGGCGTTGCTGGTGGCGACGCGTCCCCATCGGCGGCCTTCTCGCTCTCGCGGCCGCGAGCGCCGCGGCCGGGGCGGCCGAGGGCCAACCGCGGTGGGCCGAGACCTTGGCGGCCTCGCGCCATTCCTACGAGGTCGCGGAAATCGCCGAGGGCGCCACTTATAAATTACCCCACAAGTTTATCTTCTACGATTCCGAAGTCGTACGCGTAGGGGACGACGTCTGGGAGCGCGGTCGCGAATACCGGCTCGAGTACGACGCCGGGAACCTAACGGTACTCGCGGCGCCGCCCTACGCCGGGCCCTTAGTCGTCGAATACGAATATCTACCCTTCCTGCAATCGGAAGACTACCGCGCGGCGCTGGAGGGCGAGGACGAGGCCGAGGCGCTCGAGCGCATAGAGGAGGCGGCCGCGGCTCCCTCCCAGCTGGACATAACCGGCTCCAAGACCTTCTCCGTCTCGAGCGGCAACGTTCAAGGAACGGACTTCGACCAATCGCTCCGCCTTTCCATCCGCGGGAACGTCGGCGACGTCAAGATCACGGGCGAAATCTCCGACCAGGACCTGCCGTTGGAGGAGGGAGGGGCTACGAAGGACGTCGAGGCGGTCGACAAGGTAAGCCTCCGCGTGGAGGGGCGCCACCTGGCCGGGACCTTCGGCGACTACGACGCAGACGTCACCGGCCGCCGCTTCGCGGAATACCAACGGCGCCTCACGGGCATCAAGGGCGAAGCCTTCTATCCAACCTGGCGGGCCGACGCCCACGGCGCGCGGGCGCGCGGGCGCTTCGCGAGCAACGAGTTCTACGGCGTCGACGGCGTCCAGGGCCCGTATCAACTCGCGGCCCGCGACGACGAGAACATTACGGTCCTGCCGGGAACGGAGACGGTATGGCTGAACGGCGTCAAATTAAAAGAGGGGGAGAACAACGACTACCTCGTGGAATACGACCTCGCGACCATAACCTTCACGGTCCGGCGGCCCATCTCTGCGGAGGACCGCGTCGTCGTCGACTTCCAATATACGACCGAGGAATACCAGCGCAATTTCTTCGGCGCGGAGAGCGAGGGGCACTTCGCGGGGGACGCCGTCAACGTCGGCATTTTATATTTACAAGAGGAAGACGACCGCGACCGCGACTTCTTCGGCCTGGGCGACTACGAGAAGAAGCTTCTGGAGGGGGCGGGCGACGACGAAGAGCGGGCGCGGATCTTCGCGCGCGACGAAAACCGCGAGATAATCTTCGAATACGTCGGCGAGGGCCAGGGGGAGTACACGCGCCGCTGGGACCCCGAGAAGGGGAAATACGTCTACGAGTACGTCGGCGCGGGCAACGGCGACTACATGCCGAGGACGATCCTGCTGCCGATGCCCAAGCGCCACAGCCTCGTCGACGTAAATACGACCCTCGCGCCGTCGCGCCTCATCACCGTGGAGGCGGAAGGCGCAACGAGCGACGTCGACGCCAACACCTTCTCGACCCTGGGCGACGCAGACAACACCGGCCTCGCCGGCTCCGCCGCCGCCACCGTCCGCCTCGACGCGGTCGAACTTTTTCGGCCCGCGGGGGAGTTGGAAGTCCGGCACGTTCAGGAGATGAGGGACAAACGTTTCCGCAACCTCGGCCGGGACGACGGCGTCGCATTCTTGCAGGATTGGGACCTCGAGGACGAGGTCGCGGGGCTGGCTCGGCCGCCGGGGTATAACCTTCACGAGACCACCGTCACCGAGCGGCCCACGCCGGCGCTCGCGCTGTCGGGCACCTACGGCGGCATCCACCAACGCTACGCCGGCGTCTCCGCGAAAGGCTATCGGTATCAGCGCGGCGAACGGACCGCGGCCTCCCTCAGCTGGGAGCCCGAGCGTTGGCCGCACGTCGGCTACGACTGGAACAGCGTGCGGCGCCGAGGCCAGCGGGGGGCGCCGCCGGTCGACCCCGTCGACGAAAAGGTAGGCAAAAAGCTTCTTACCTACGACGAAAACACCCGGCGCGAACAGGAGGGGAAAGTCTCGTACGCGTTCTGGCGGCTTAGCCCGTACGTCCGAATTCACGATAAGAAACGGCGCGCCGATTACGGCATCGACGGCGCGCCCGACGCCGGCAGCCTCGAGCAGGAGCTCGAGATGGGAACGGGCGTGCGGCCGGCCGCGGGTTGGGTCGTCCAGTTCGGCCATACCGTAGGCCGCGGCGAGAAAGTGGACGACTACAAATTTATCCCCCATTACCGCAAAAGAGAAGAGAGAGCCATCACCTCCTACGATTACCCGGGCCTCGTAAACGTAAACGGCGAATTCACGAGGATAAGGAAAGACTTCTACGCCGCGGACGAGGGGGACGTCGACACGTACCTGTCGCTCGTCGAAACGGTATATACGCCGCTTGCGCGGGCGCTGGCGATATCGACGCGCTACGAACTCGAAAGCCTGCAGGAATTCGAGCGCGAAGAAATATTCGAAGTCGCGCCGGACGGCGACGGCGACTACCGGCGCGAAGTCGACCCCAAAAACCCGGGCCGCTACGTCTACATATACGACCCGGACAGCCCGGACGCCATCTACATAAAGAGGTATCGCCCCACGGGCCGGAGGTTCCCGGTCCTGAAGCCGGACCTCACCGTCAGCCTCGGCTTCCGGCCGTACAGCATCAACGACGCGCGGGGCAGCGCCGGCGAGCGGAACCCCTGGCTGGACGCCGCGGCCGCGGACCTCTACGTACACGCGCGGAACAGCTCCACGTCGCCGCGCCGCTTCGCCGTCGCGACGCTCCAAGACCTCCTGGCGAAAGATTCTCTCGACAGCAGCCTCGAGCAACGGTACACCCTCACGCTCTTTCCCGTGCGCCGCCGCGTCACGGGGCTCGCGCGCTACGCGACCAAGGACGACCTCGAGCGAACGGTGGCGTCGCGCCAGGTGCGGCGGAAGCGCACGTCGCGATATGCGGAGGTCGTCGGCGAGCCGACCCGCCGCCTTACGGTCCAAGTCGACGTGGAAAGGGTGCGGGAACGGGAAACGGTGACGGAGGAGAACATAAGTCGACCCGAGAATACGTACGCCAAAGAGATGCTATACGGCGTGGAACCGACCTACAGCTTGACGGCGCGCTTGGACGTCAAGGCGCGGGGCGAGCTTTCGCAGCGGCACGAGGATTACAACGGCGCGTCGACCCACATAAAGGGCATCGTAACCAAACCCGAAGTCACGTACCGCCTGGCGGAATCGGGCGTGGCGAACGTATGGTACGAGAGGTCGCAGTTCGACGTTTCCGGGTATACCGGCTCGGAGACGCTGCTCGTGCGCGTCCCGGGCGTAACCCACAAGTGGGAGGCGAGCGTCAACAAGGGCGTAGGCCAATACGTGACGCTCATCTTCACGTACGACGGCGAAAAAAGGCCGGACGAGGAGATAACGAGCCATCGGGGCCGGGTCGACGTAAACATATACTTCTGATGTTTAGAGTCCGCGGCATAACTATTTCGTTGGCGACGACGGCCGCCGTCGCGCTTGGCGCGCCGGAGTTAACCGTCGAGGGGAACGCGGCGTTCTCCGACGCGGAAATCGAGGTGGCGGCGACCCGCGCCGGCTTCGTGGACGAGGCCGCCGTCGAACGACTTTACCTGCGCGCCGGCTACCTGGACGTCGACGTGGAGCTCGCGGAGGAGGCGGGCCGGCCGCCGCGGTTGATCGTCTCGGAAGGCGAACGCTACCGCGTGGCAACGCTGGCGGTGGACAACGCGTCGCCGCTGAGCCGGGACGAGGTGGCCTCGTTCATACCGTTCGGCGCGGGCGACCCGCCGTCGCCTCCGGACCTGAAAGAAGGCCTTACGTCGCTCTTGGCGACGCTGGCCGGACGGGGCTATATACGCGCCCAGGCGGAATACGCCATAACGGAGGCCGGCCCGGGCCGGGCCGACGTCGCGGTCGCGGTGCGCGCGGGCGAGCGGTATACCGCGGGCGAAATCGATTTGTTGGGCGTCGCCCCGGGCGACCAAGAGAAGATACGCACGGAGCTCGAGACGCGCCGGGGCAAGCCGCTGAAAGAGCGAGCGCTCGCGCGCGACCTCCTCGCCGTCATCGACTATTACCGCAAACGCGGATATCCCGAGCCGTCGGCACGCCCGCGAGGCTTCGAGATCGCCGAACAGTATAAGGAGATAGATTTCAACGTTGAGGTCGAACCGGGAAGTAAAGTAACCATCAATAGCATAGACATCGTCGGGAACCGGCGGACGCGCGACGAGGTCATCCGGCGGGAACTCAGCGTCGTACCCGGCGACCCGTACGACCTCGAGCGACTGCGCGAGAGCGCGCGGCGCGTATACGGCCTTAAATACTTCGAGGCCGAGCCGGCGGTGGAGTTGGCGGACGCGGAAACGGGGCGGCTGCGGGTCGCGGTCGCGGAGCGGCGGACCTACCGCGTTACGGGCGCGCTCGCGTACGAGCCGGCGCGGGGCGAGGCGACCGCGGCCGTCATCGGCGAAATGGAGGCGCGCCTCGCCAACCTCGGCGGCACGGGCCGGGAAGCCGACGCGCACTATCGCCGCCTCGCCGCGGAAACGATGGACGCGAGCGCCAAGTACTACGAACCCTGGATAGCGGGTATAGACCTGTTCGCCGAACCGAGCGGCGCGTACAAAGGACGCGCCGAGTACCGGAAGGCCGGCGGCGAACTGGCCCTCGGGACCCACCCCTTATCGGACCTGGCCATCGCCGCGGGGGCGGGCTTCGACCGCGTCTGGAAAGAAAACGCGAGCCGTAAGTACAAGATTTTCACCTGGGCCACGCTCGACAGTAGGGATTATTTCGACAACCCGCGCCGAGGTTGGCAGGCGCACGGGCGCCTCGAGCTCGGCGTCAAGGAATACTTAGCCGACGACTTCCGCGAGCGCGTCCCGCGCCTCGAGCTCGACGTTTGGCGGTTCTGGCCCACTACGCGCAACCAGGTCCTCGCCGGCCGCCTCGGCGCCTGGGGGTTATGGTCGCAGCGGCCGGGCCTGGACGAGTTTTACCCGCTCGGCGGCCACGCCGACCTCCGCGGCTTCAGAGAGGAACAATTCCTAAGCGACCGCCAGGTCCTGGCCACCGCCGAATATCGCTTCCTGACGGGCCGCGGGAGCCGCCTATTCGTATTCGTCGACAGCGCCTACCGGCACCTGAAAACCGAGAAAACGTTCGCGGAAGGCTTCGAGCTCGGTTACGGCGCGGGCTTCCGGGCCGCGACGCGCGTCGGCATATACGGCGTGGATTACGGCCTGGCCGCCGGCGAAAGCCCGCTCGACGGTAAAATACACGTCTCGATTACGCAAGAGTTCTAAAGGCGGCGAAAAGGCTTGCCGGCAACGGCGTGGTTTCTTAATATAAAAAAACGTGGTGCAATACCTTCAAATCGCCGGGGTGGCCGCGGCGTTCTTCGTAGGCGCCTTCGCGGGAAACTTCTACCACCTCATCGTGCACCGCCTGGCGGGCGGCGGCTTTCGCGTCGTCTTGCCCCCGGCCTGTCCCTCTTGCGGCCGGACGGACCGGCGCGTATGGATGCTCCCGATTTTGTGGTATCCAATACTCCGGGGACGGTGCCCGGGGTGCGGCTTTCGGTACCGCAAAAGCCTGGTCCTATGGGAAGGCGCGGGCGGCGCGGTCGCGGCGTTGTTGTTTTACTACTTCGGCTTCTCGTTGACGTTCGCGACGGCGTTCCTGTGTTGTTTTTTCTTTCTTATGAACTACTGGGTGGAATTCCGCTACGGCGTCCTCGTGCCGCAACTCTACTTCCCGGCCCTCGCCGCGGGCCTGGCGCTGTCCTTCTTGCCCGGGGCGCCGAGCCCCGTGGGCGCGGTCGCGGGAGCCCTTTTGGGCGGCGGCCTGCTGCTCGCGGTCCGTCCGGGGCGCGCGCTTTTCTCGGAGAACGTTCGGGGCACGGAACGGCAGCTCGCGCTGGTAGCGCTGGCGGGCGTCTTCCTCGGGTGGCAGAGCGCGCTGTTCGTGCTCGCCGCGGCCGCGGTCGCGGCGTGGCTCGTACCCGTAATAGGTCGCCGGATATTCGGCGCCGACCCGGAAAACGTGTTCGGCTTGGCCGTACTAGCCGCCACCCTTGCGATGGTACTCTACCGCGCGGACATAACGTCGTGGTATTTTCGGGTCAGGTAAAAATTATCGTTGACGACGGCAACGTCCGCTGAGCGTCGGCGCAAACGCTGAAGCGCCGGCCGGCCAGCGAAAATATGCCTACCTACGAGTTAATCGTCTACGGCTGCCAGATGAACGACTACGACGGCGAGAAGTTGGCCGCAATCATGGAGGCGGCCGGCTACGAACGGGCCGCGGAAGGAGACGCCGCGGACGTCGTCTTGGTATACACGTGCGCGGTCCGACAATCGGCGACGGCCCGGGCGCTCGGGCGCATAACGTCGCTCGCGCGCGTCAAAAAAGACAACCCGCGCGCGATAATCGGCGTGGGCGGCTGTTGGCCCGCGGTCGAGAGCGACGTCATCGAACGCGCCTGCCCCCACGTGGACTTTACGTTCGGCACGACCGAGCTGGAGAACGTTCCCGCGGCCCTGGCGGAAATATCGGGCGAACGCGGGCCGTCGGTCCCGGCCGAGGTCTCGCCTCTGCGCAAGAGCTGGCCGCGGGCGAACGTCGCGATCATGCGCGGCTGCAACAACTTCTGCTCGTACTGCGTCGTACCGTACGCACGGGGCGCGGAGACCTACCGGCCGGCCGACGACGTCCTCAAGGAAGTCGAGGAGCTCCTGCGAGCCGGTTTTAAAGACATTACGCTCATAGGGCAAAACGTGAACTCGTACCGCCGAGGGGAGGTTACTTTTGCCCGCCTCCTGAAAAAAGTCGACGCGCTGTGCGACGGCGTCTTCCTGCGGTTTATCACGAACCACCCGCGCGACTTCGGCGACGACGCGGTGGACGCGCTCGCGCAAGGCCGCAACGTCGCCCGCCACCTCCACCTGCCGCTGCAAAGCGGCTCGGACGCCATATTACACGCCATGAACCGCGGCTACGACATGAACCGTTACCTCGACGTCGTATCGAAGGTGCGCGAAGCGGTCCCGGGAATCTGCTTAACGACGGACCTGCTGGTCGGCTTCCCGGGCGAGACGGAGGCGGCGTTCGAGGAAACGTACCGCGCGCTCGAGGAGATAAGGTTCGACAGCGCGTACGTCTTCATCTACTCGAGCCGCCCGGGCACCGCGGCCGCGGCACTCGAAGACGCCTTGCCGCGCGCGGAAAAAGTAAACCGCCTGCAAACCCTCGCGGCACGCCAACGGGCGATATCGCTCGAAATAAACCGGGGACTAATAGGCGAGGAGACCGTAGCGCTCGTGGAGGGCCGAAGCGCAAAAAACGCCGGCGAGCACGCCGGCAGGTTAAGCGAAAGCAAAATCGTCAACTTCGGCGGGAAAGCTCGGGCGGGCGAATTCATAGCGGTAAAAATTACCGCGGCGTCCCCGTGGACGTTAAGGGGCGAGCTGGTAACTTAGCCGGGACCCGGGAGAACAGCCCTTCGACGAAGCCGCTTCCGGCCGGCTAAACCCGACGTCTTAAAGGTTTACTTTATCCCTTCCTCGCACGCCGCGTCCAAAAAGCGTGGAAGATAATCGCGGCCGCGACGGTATCAACCGCCAAGAGTTGACAAAAAACCATCAACTCGCTTTGGGGGGGAGGGAGGACTATTAAATGGACCAACCGGAATATAACGAACAGCAGAGTTGCCATGGGTCACCTCGCCTTCGGTAAAAATCCGTTAAAGCTTCAACGAACTTTCCTCGCCGCCGCGTAGAATATTGGCAAAAAGTAACACCGCTCCCCTCTCGATATAGCCCCCGCGCGGGCCCGCGCCGCCGACCGCAACCGCCGCCGGTCCGTCGTCGGCTCGAGTAAGGTTTCCAACAACTTCAGCTCTTGGTTCTCCTCGACGGCCCAGCGCGCGACGGTCCACGCCGAGTTCAACACGCCGAGGGTGAAGACGTCGAATCCTGCGCGGCTTAAAAGGGCCGGGATTTTTCGGCCCGTGGCCGGGTCGCCGCCCCACCGCCGGACCGCCCGCGCTACCTCCTCCCGCGTCGACGCCGCGGGCGGGTAATCTATTGCCCCCTCGTAGTCCGGCTCCGCCAACGCCACGAAAATGCCGTCCGTCTTCAAAACCCTTCGGGCTTCGTTCAAAAAGGCGGCGGGTTCGGCGAGCCACACGAGAACGAACGCCACGACTACCGCGTCGATGACGCCGTCGCGGAAGGGCAAGGCCGCGGCGTCGGCGGCCGCGAACCGCGCCCCCAGGCGACGCGCCCGCGCCGCCCGTAAAACGTCCACGCGCCGGTCGACGCCGAACGCGCCGCGGGCCGCCCGACGCGCCAGCTCCGCGGTCACGACGCCGCTCCCGCAACCGACCTCCAAAATCCGCGCGAAGCGCCTCAGGCCCAGTTGCCGGTAGAGCTCGCGCCGGTGCGCCTCGTACCAGGCGGCCTGCCGCTCCTCCTCCTCGGGCGTCAGGAACGGCCCGGCTTCAACTCTCGATTCTATCCCCCCCTCCATTACGCCGGGTTGGACGCGGCGTCGGGGCAACAGAAGACCCTCTCGTACTTGACGGAGAGCGGGCACCCGGCGCCGCAGATCTCGAAATCGGGGCACTCTCGGCACCGAGCGGGCGCGTATCGGCGCTCGCGGAGCTCCCGCGCCAGCTCGTTGTCGAAGACGGTATCCCAATCGTCCCTTAAAATGTTGCCCAGCGGTTGGTAAAAAGACTGGCAGGGGATGACGTCGCCGTTCGGCTCGACGCACATGTTGTACTTGGCCGCGGTGCACTGCTTGACGCCCAGGTCCATCGTCAGCGGGTTGAAGCGGCAATATTGCGTCGGCGTGTACCAGACGAAGGTCATATCGTTCGCGGCGCAGGCGGCAACGAATCGGCTCAGAATCGGGCCAAGCGCGCTCTCGGGAAGGCCGAGGTCGACGTCGCGCGCGCCGCCGGCGTTGATGATGCCGTTGGCGGCGACGTGCTCCACGCCCAGCGAGGCGAGGAACGCCACGAGTTCCTCCACGTCGTCGGCGTTCTCGCTCGTGATGGTCGTATTGGTCATTACGTAAACGGGGCTCGCGACCGCGTTCTCGATGCCGGCGACGGTCTCGTCGAAAGCGCCCGTCGCGCCCACCATCTTATCGTGTACGTCGGGTACGGAGGAGTGTATGGTGATCTGGACGTGGTCGAGGCCGGCCTCGGCGAGGGCGTTCATATAGTCGGCATCTTTGAGCTTGCGGCCGTTGGTCAACAGGCCCGTGATGACGCCCAGCTCCTCGGCGTACTCGACGAGCTCGACCAGGTCCGGGTGCTGGGTCGGTTCGCCGCCCGTGAAACAAATATGGGGGATGCCGAGCCCCCACACCTTCGCGATGACGCGCTTGAAGTCCTCGGCGCTCAACACCTCGCCCGCGCGCGGCGTCTCGTTATAACAGTGCGGGCACGCGTTGTCGCAGCCGTACGTCAGGGCTATGTCCATCCGATAGGGCGCCTCGACGTCGACGGTGAAGGGGTCTACGCGTTCGGCGCCCAGGTACGATATCGGGCAACGCTCGTCGCCGCGCGCCATCATCTCGATGGTTTCGCGCAGGCGCGCGAGGTCCCGCCCGAGTTCCTTCTTGCCCACGCGGTACCTTTTCGCCATCGTCTTGACGATGCGGTCGTCGGGCCACTCCTCCAGGACGTAGCGCGCCATCTCGGCGCCGGTCTGATTAAGGTGCAAGATGCGCGCCGCGTTTATCATAAGTATGCCCTCGCCGCCCGGGTTTACGCGCAGGTGCAGGCGCGCTTGCAATTCGGCGTCCTGGCGTCTGAGATGATATATCCCCGACTCCAGCGGCCTCTGCTTGGCTAATATCTTATCGTAAAACTTTTTACCTATTCCCATACGAGTCGACATTTTAATTGCGCAGGCCGCGGCGCCGTAATCACCGGCCGCCGCCCGCGCAGGCGCAGGCGCACCCGGCACAGGCGCAGGCGCACGCGCAGCCGCCGCCCCAGCCCCCCGGCCGGCTCGTCGTTGCCGGCGGCGGGTTGGTCGTGGCCGTCACCTTGGCCGTGAAGGATTCCACTTTGGAGACGACGTTGCCCGCGATCCCCTCAAGCCGCGTTACGACGCCGTTCGCGAAGCTCGCGCCGGGGAGCGTCGGCATGTCGAAGGAGACGCCGCCTCCCGGCCCGGCCGCCGGGGCGAGGTGCCCCCACCAAAAAGGCGGCGGCAGGTGGTAGCCAACGAAGACGTCGCGCGTGCGCCCCCCGAAGTCATCGTCGAGCATGGTCCACTCGAGGCCGTTGGTAAACTCCTCGAGCTTGACCTGGGGCGTATCGGCCTCCTCCACGAGGCGCCACGCCGTCTTGACGATCTTGCGGTAATACGCCACCGTCTCCCGGTGTGAGAAGCCCTTCATCTTCCTCTGCACCGACTTGATCAAGGATATCAACATCTCCCCCAAGCGGTCCTCGCCGAGGGCCCCGTCGGGTTCGACGCACGCGACGAAATCGTTCTCGTACGCCCTCAAGCCGTTCTCTTTGAAGGGTAACTTCTCGACCTTCAACGGCTCCTGTGAAGCTACGGCGAGGGCACCCTTCTTGACGAGGCCAAAGAGGACCAGCGTAAGAACCGCGTTGAGCGGCCTCTCCAGTATCACCGCGGCCTCGGGCGCGGTGAGGCCCCGTTTTATCCCCACCCCCTCCACCTTGGCCTGGGGCGGAAAATACTTCATGCGTCGGCGGCGCCTGTTCGCCACGCCGGCGACGGCTATCAACGCGAATATACCCAAAGGAACAAGGCAACCGCAGAATTGCGTCGCAAGTGCCACCAGGCCGCCGAACAGGCCGCCGAGCCGACCGGCCCGCGGCGGCGAACGCACCTCGGCGACGGCGTCCCGCGGGAACGATATGCCGAAGGAATATTTTTCCGAGGGCGACGCCTCCTCCCGTTCCCAGACGTAGTGGACGCGGCCTTCCTCCACAAACATCCGCGTCGGCTCGCCGCCCTCGTCCTCGTGCCAGCGGGCCTGCTCGGCCGTAACGGCGGGAGGGAATACGAAGGTCATCGTGAGGTGCGTGGAGCCGGTGGTGAATTCGGAGGCGAACCAGGTGGGACTGAATACGCAGGAGGCGTACGCGTCGTCGACCGCGTCCTCGAAGACCATACGGTCGTTCCGGCCGCGGACGTGGAGCGTAGCGGCGTCGCCCGGCGGAATGGCATAGTCGCCGAGGGGTATCTCGACGCCGACGTCTACATACTCGGAAGGTCTTATTGCGTCCAGCGTTTCGCCGTCGACATCCGCGGTTACGGACGCGAGGTCGTAATCGTCGGACGGGAAGCCCACGTCGACGACGTCTATTGGGGACCCGGAGGCGGTGTTGCGAAAAGTTATTTCATAATCAATATCGAGCGAGGAGTCGTCGTTGACCGTCACGGCAACGACCTCGCGCGGGACCTCGAAGTAATAATCCTGCGCCGCGACGGGCGACGACGCCGCGGCGAATGCGACGCACGATAAAAACGCCGCTACGCTACGTCTCGACGTTTCCATATCCCAAAAAGAGGGCGACGGCCGTCACCACTTGGGCTCCTCTTCGACCTCGTACGACGTGCCGCAATAGGGGCAGGTCACCACAACCGCCCCCGCTTTGACGTCGATATTATCTTTGGATAGGGCCGCGCCGCACGCCCGGCACTTCAACTCCTCGAGCGACAAATCGCCCGGGAGGTCGATCTGTTGTACGACGGTCCGCGGCTTCTCGGCTTGATAACGCTTATAGGAACGGTACGCCAAGACGCCGGCGCCGGCGATAAGCAAAAGGCCCACGAGGGTAGTAGCGCCGCCTACCAAAAGACGGCCGCTCGACTTGCCTTCAGCCTGAGCCTCGTCCGAAAAAGCGGCCCACAGAAAAAGAACGCCGAAGAAGACGAGGACCAGCGCAAGGACGGCCATCGGCACGGCAATTACGCACCCGCCGAACTTCATACGTCTATACTATCGTGGCCGATCCGTAAAAATCTTTTTAACATAATAAAGTATATAGTTTCTTATTGCAACAGTAATCGGGGCCTAACGGCGGGCGGCGAAAAACGGCGCAAAGTTGAAGGCCCGCAAGATAAAAATTTACGCGGTTTCGCCGTTACCCGGCCCGCGTGTTCCATAAAACGCAACCGCGGGCGGAAACGACCCGCGCGCCGCCGCGGCACCTCTCCGCCGGGAGACCGGCTCTGTCCCCCCGGCCCCGCCTACATAATATGAAACCGCCCTCCTTCTTCGAGGAGAGCGGATTGGCGCCGGCGGCCAAAACCTCTCGGCCCCGGCGGGCACTCTTCCTTTATGGCGCTACGCTCACCTGTTTTGGTACCGGTCAACAAGCGCTCTGAACAGGTCTATGGCTGCGGCGAGGGTTATGTTTCGCCGCTCTATCCGGACCTTGTTGCCCAAGACCTCGATGCCGATGAATATCTCGGCCTCCTCTCTGTAGGCCGGCTCCGCCGCGGGGGGCGGCGCAGGTTCGGGCGCGGCCTCGGCCGCCACGCCGGCGAGTACTTCCTCGCGGGGCGGCGGGACCGGCGGCGCGGGAGGCGCCACCTCGCGGAGTTCCTCTTCGATCGTCGCTTTAATGGCCTCGGCCTCTTCCTCCCGCAAAGCAGGTTCGCCCACGGCGGCAGGTTCCGGCCCGACGGGCACTTCCTCTTCCGCCGGGGGCGCCTCAAACTCTCCGGCGGCCGCCACGGCCGGCTCCACCTCTATCTCAAGCTCGGGGGGAAGCTCGAACGCTGGGGGCACCACCTCTTCCGGCGGCGGGGGCGCTTCCGTGGGCACGGCCGCTTCAACGGGGGGCGCTTCGGCCGTATCCCACGGTTGGGGCGCCATCACTTCGCTAACGCCCTCCAAGTCGAGCTCCGTCAACTCCAAGCTCGCGAACGTATCCTCCAACGGCGGCGGGATTTCGGGCGCCTCGGCCGCAAACGCCGCTTCGGGAGGCGGCGCAAACGCCGGCGGCACCTCGGGCGGCGCCGCGGGCGGCTCCTGGGGCGCGTGTTCCGCTACCGGGAGGACCTTCTCTTCGTCTAAGGGAATCGCCGAAGGTTCGGGCGGCGCCGGGAAAGAACTCAGGTCGAAGTCGCTCTCGGGCGCCTCGATAGCTTCCAGGCCCGAGGGCAACGATTCCTCGACCGCCTCGAGCGGCGTCTCGAACTTATCGAACTCGCCGCTCGCTATCCGTTCCTTGAGCCGGCGGGCGCGCTCCTCGTTCCTTCTCTTTATCGCCTCGATTGGGTCCTCGAATTCCTCGGCCATATAACTTGCTCCTTTCCCGCCCCCTAACTCCTATTACCTATTATATTTTAATAACATTATGTTATCCTTGTCAAGGTTTTTTTGGCTACTTAACGTGACTTAAGGCCGCGGGGGAACCCAAAAGCCAACGGCGCCGGGGCAAACGAGGATAGCAAACCCATTACCGGTAAGGGAAGAAACTAATACGAGGCGCGGCCCCTCGCGGGGCCGCTTCTTCTTTGCGAAACGCCGGACCCAGTTTTAAATTTCTACCGTCTTGTGCCGGGCCGAGTGGCAGTTGACGTTGACCGCGGCCGGGAAGGAGGCGATGTGGCGGCCGAAGGACTCGACGTGGACGCCGAGCGCCGTCGTCGAGCCGCCGTAGCCCATCGGCCCGATGCCGAGCTTGTTGACCCGTTCCAACAGCTCCTTCTCGAGCTCCGCGTCCCAGGGGTCCTCCGCGGGCCGGCCCAGCGGCCTGAAGAGCGCCTTCTTCGCGAGAAAGGCGCAATACTCGAAGGTGCCGCCGATGCCGACGCCGACGACGACCGGCGGGCACGGGTTTGGCCCGGCCTCGCGCACCGCCTCGACGACGAAGTCGACGATGCCCTCGCGGCCGTCCGCGGGTTTCATCATCTTGATGAAGCTCATGTTCTCGGAGCCGCCGCCCTTGGGCGCCAGGTGGACGACGAGCTTCTCGCCCTTGGTCGGAACTACATGGATGATGGACGGCGTGTTGTCGCCGGTGTTTTTGCCGACGACGGGATGGACGACGATGGACTTTCGCAGGTAGCCGTCGGCGTAGCCGCGGCGGACGCCCTCGTCGATCGCCTCGCGGAGGGAGCCGCCCGTTACGTGCACGTCGTTTCCGAGCTCAACGATGAAGACGGCGAAGCCGCAATCCTGGCAGAGAGGATACTCGCCCTGGGCGGCTATTTCGGCGTTCTCGAGCAGCGACGACAATACCTGTTTACCTACGGGCGATTCCTCCTTGTCGCGGTAATCTTTGAGCGCTTGTACCGTGTCGGCGGGAAGGTTATATCCCGCGTCGATGCACAGGTCCTTGACCTTTTCCGCTATTTCCTCGACGGTTATCTCGCGCATATCTTCCCCTTCGGCGCCGCGGGCCCCGCCGGCCGACGACGCAAACCGGTCCAACATTTCCGGAGAGCTATTTTACGTAGTCCAAGACGACGACCTTGGGAGCGCCCAAATCCTCCACGGTAATCTCTACCTCGGAGGCGCCAGGTCGCTCGACGTTGGCCTTGCCCGCCACGAAGTCATCCACCGTCGCCAGCGGGAAGCCGCACGCGTCCGTCTTGTAATGCATAGGAAATATCACTTTGGCCTCGAGCTGCTCGGCCACCTTGGTCGCCGTCGCCGCGTCGATGGTGTAATGACCGCCCACGGGTATAAGGACCACGTCCACCGGCCCGACGGCCGCCACCTGCTCGTCGGAGAGCACGTGGCCCAGGTCGCCGAGGAACGCGACCTTCATGCCGTCGGCCTCGAACGTGAAGACGGTGTTCTCGCCGCGCTCGCGCCCCTGGCGCTCGTCGTGGTAGGTATGCGTTCCTACGAAGGTTATCCCTCTAACTTTATGGGTACCGGCGCCGCGGACGACGACGGGATTGCCGCCCAGCTCGCCCGCGCCGGCGTGGTCGTCGTGGCCGTGCGATTGGAGCACGACGTCGCACGCGTCGCGAATGGGCCCGTAGCCTATCGCGCCGTCGTACGAGCCCGCGATATACGGGTCCGTACAGATGTGAACGCCGTCGGCGGTTGTGATGCCGAAGGACGCGTGGCCGTACCATTTAAATTTCATTACGCACCTCCGTATCGCCCTTTTCGTTTAAAATAATAAAAACAAACCGGTTGTAGAACCTTATCCTATCAGCCGCCGCGCCTTCGCGCAAGCGGATATGTGCTCGAGCCGCGGCGCCGCTAACCGGCGTCGGAGATATTCCTAATAAATTTCGACGGACCGCTCGACGGCGTCGAAGTAAGGCCGGGCGGCCTCGCGTTGTCCCTCGTACGCGGCGAAGGTAATAAAATAATACCGTGCGTTCCCCCGGACCACGAGCGCGCGCGTCCAAACCCGTTCGCCGTCGCGCGTGGCCCAATATTCGAACGCCCTGCCCGGGCGGCCTCCCACGGCAACGTCCGCGGCCACAACGCCGCGCGCCCCCGCGATCTTTCGCTCGAGCGACGACGCCGCGACCTCCAGCGGCGCCCCGCTCAAGGCCCCCACGACGCTCACGCCCGCGCCGGCCGTCTTCGTCCCGCGCGGCGCCCGGACCTCCAGAATCAAAGCCGCCGCCCCCTCGCCCGCGCTCGCCTCCCAATCGGCGGGATATTCCAACTTAATGCCCCACACGTCGTTCGCGAAAGGCACGGCCGTCGGCGCCTCGCGGCCCCCGCAACTCAAGGCCGCGGCCGCGACGGCCGCCGCGGCGGCAAGACTGAGCCGCGTATTACTCACCCTTGCTCGAGAGGAGCCGCCGCAAACGTTCCTCGAAGACCTCCCGCCCGGCGGAGCCGTAAATGTGGCCGCGCACGATGCCGCCGCTATCGATGAAATAGGTTTGGGGTATTCCTCCGGTCGGGCCTACGTACTTAGCCGCGGCCTCGCCGTCGTCGCGCAAGACCGGGTAGTTAATGCCGTGCTCCTCGGCGAAGGCGGCGACGTCCGCGGTCGCGTCGTCGACGGAAATGCTCAGCACGGCGACCTCGCCGTCGTGGTCGCGCGCGAACGCGACGACGTCCGGGATTTCGTCCGCGCAGGGCGGGCACCACGTCGCCCAGATGTTAAGGACTACGGGTTTGCCTTCGAAATCCGCGAGGCGGTACCGGCGGCCGTAGATATCCGTCAACTCGAAACCGGGTGCCCGCTCGCCCGGCTTCACGGTCATATTTTTCACTTCTTCTTCGGCCGCCTTCTTTTCCGCCTTCGCGAGCATATCCACCAGGGCCTCTTCGCCGCGCAGCAAGGCCAGGTCGTCGTCGGCGCGGGCGTAGCGCGCGAAAAGCGGTTCCGCCTCGAGGCTGGCTCGCAAACAATCGAGCGACTTCGGCGCGTTGCCGAGGCGAGCGTAGGAGCAGGCCATATTATAAAAAACTCCCGGATACTCGAGCCGCTCCGAGGGGTCGACCTTCCTCAGGCCCTCCTCGTACGCGGCGACCCCCTTCTCGTAATCCGAGAACTCGTCCTCGAGGTACATATCGCCGAGGGCGAAGTACAGGTCCGCGGCCGGGAACTTAGCCGAGGCGGCGTCGATCAATTCCCTCAAGCGCCCCTCGTCGCCGGCGCGGTACGCGCCCCGGGCCGCGGCGACGACGTCGTCGAGCGAGGCCGTCGCGAGCTCGAGCTCCTCCTCGGCGCCGAACGCCGCGGCGCCCGTCATGCCCGCAACGAGAACGGCTAAAATTATTTTTGGCGCCAGGCCTTTCATCGCCTCGCTAAGATAACACAACGGCGCCCGGGCCGCAAGGGCGACGGCCCCGGGTATCATTCCGCCGCAAGTGAAAAAAGGGCGGCCCCACGCGGAGCCGCCTTCTTTAACGCACGCAACTTCCCTACCCCTCGATCTTGAGCTTGCCGGTCCTCTTGGCCCAGCGCTCGCCCAGGACGAAGCAGGCGAAGCCGAGCGGTATCAGGACGACGCCGGAGAGCACGAGGATAAGAAGTTCTTTGCCCAAGGCCGCGACGCCAACGCCGTCCAGGACCGCGGCGCGCATCGCCCGCAGCGTGTACGTCGCCGGCGAGACGACCGAGAAAGGCCGCAGCCACGCCGGCAACACGCTCACGTCGTAGTAGACGCCGGATACCAGGAGGATGAGCGCCTGGAAGATGTGCGTGGCCTGCGAGCCCCGCTCCCGCGACAACAGCGGCAGCACGGCGCACGCGAGCCCCAGTCCCAGGAACGGCAGGCTCGAGATGACGAGGACGACCGCCGCGGCCAGGAAGTTGGCCCCGGCGAGGCTGATGCCGAAGAAGAGCGCGCACACTAAAAGCTGTACGCCGGCGCGGCCGAGGCCGTAGGTGATGGCGTAAAGCGCGTTCCCCATGAGCTGCGTGAAGCGCTTCACCGGCGCCATGAACGTGTACTCCAGCGTGCCCTCCCACCGCTCCCAGGCGATGCACTCGCTCACCTCGTGGAAGAGGATGGAGAGGTACCCCCAGAGGACCGCGCCGACGACGAGGTAGAGTACGAGCCGCTGGTCGCCGGTCGCGACGCCGATGAGGCCGATGGTCAACGCGCTCACGATGGTGTAGGTCAGGAAGACCGCTTCCCAGCCGGCGTACCGCTTCACGAGCATGAAGTTGCGCTCGGCGAAGCCGATGCTGCACCAGATTTCCCTTAACGCTCTAACCTTGATAGACATATCGGTTCACTCCCGTCGGCGCGACCTAGCCGCCGTTCTCTTCGCCCAGCCACTCGGCGCCGGTGAATTTCAAGAAAGCGTCTTCCAACGTCCTCGAGCGGCCGCCGGCACGCTCTCCCAACTCCGCGGGCGTCCCGATCGTCACGATCCGCCCCTCGTGCAGGATGCCGACGCGGTCGCAGAGGCGCTCGGCCTCCTCCATGTCGTGCGTGGTCAGCAGGACCGTCGTTCCCGCCTCGTCCCGCATCTCGCGGATGACGCGTTGGACCTCGCGCTTGGACCGCGGGTCGAGGCCGGTCGTAGGCTCGTCCAACAGCAGGAGCGCGGGCGCGGACATCAACGCGCGCGTCGCCGCGACCTTCTGGCGCTCGCCGCGCGACAGGCTCTTCACCTGGTCGCCGAGGCGCTTGGGGTCGAAGCCGATACGCGTGAGCAGGCCGTCGTAGCGCTCGCGCGCGACGCGCGGGGCCAGGCCGTAAAGGCGGGCCGCGTAGCGAAGGTTCTCCGAGCCCGAGAGGACCTTGAAGAACGCCGCGTCCACCGCGACGCGGTTGATGAGCTCGCGGACGCGCGCCGGCTCGCCCTCGACGTCCACGCCGAAGACCTTGACCTGTCCCTCGTCGGGCACGAGGAGCGTCGAGACTATGCGGATAAGGGTCGACTTGCCCGAGCCGTTCATGCCGATGAGGCCGAAGATCTCGCCCCTCTCGACGGCGAAGGTCACCGCGGCGAGCGCGGCGAACCGCGGCCGCCGCCGCCAGAAGCCGTGGCGTTTGCCCTCGGGCCGCGGGAAGCGCTTGGTCAAACCGTCCACCTTAAGCGCCGGCCGGCCGTCGTCCATAGCTTCCGCCGCGCGCACGAGGGATTCGCGCTCGGGGCCGGCCCGCTCGACGGTACCGGTCGAACTCGCCTCGAGCCGTCCTTCCACTTTCCGTCCTTCGCTATTCTTTACCCGGTCCATATCTCACCTTATGGCGCTAAGCCGTTTTGCGTTATATAAATTTAAATTAAAACCCACCGATTTCGCTCGGTGGGTCGGCGTAACCTTTGGCGCACAAGCCTTTAATCTGAAGGAGTTACGCCTCGCCACCGGGCACCGGGCACAATAACCCGCCCGGAAAAATCGTTAACCTCCCGCGTTATGCGCGGTAGGAGCTCGGGGTGGTATGCCAACGTTTTACTTCGCATCGGGCCGACTTCCTCTCGTTTTATTTAGGCATATATATAACACAGAACTCGGAAAAGTCAAGTTTTTTCTGGCCGGTTTTGCGGCGCCGTCAGAACCGCCGGCGCTGCGTGCCGTAGAACTCTATCTCCGGGATGTCTATCAGCCGCACCTGGAACCAGTAGATGACTTCTTCGCGCTCGAAGGCTATCCGCAGCTCGGCCTCCCAGCGGTGGAGGTTGCGGTAGATGCGGTAGTGCTCGCTGATGAGTTGGCCCTCCTTGACGTCGTAGTAGGCGTCGTAGCCGAGGCGCCACTTCTTCGTGAGGTCGAAGGAGACGGCGCCCTTCAACGAGTGCAGGTCGAAGCCGCCCTCGGACCAGCCGTAGTCGTGGGTAAACGAGAAGTTCCACCCCTGGCCGAGGCCCTCGCCCGCGCCGTACCGCCGGCCGGTTATCGTGTCGATGTTGTAAACGTTGGGGTCGAGGTCCTCGTCTTCCGGGCCGCGGCCTCGCCCGTAGGGGTCGGTCGCCGTGTCCCAGGATTGGTCGAGCGCGCGCTCGTCGCGCCGCATCGCGCCGGTCGTGAAGGAAACGCTCGTGGAGACGTCGACGTCGCGGAGGGTGAGGTCGTAAAAATCGTTGCGGAACTGCAGGCGGTTGGACAGGTAATACCAATCGCGGAAGTTGGGCGTAACCTCAATGGCGTTCACGAGGTCGGTGAACGGGCGCTCGCCGGCGTACGTGAGCGGCCCCAGGTTATAAGTTGTCGACGTATCCCACGTCGCCAGGTTGACCACCTTGCCAACGGTCGCGGCCTTGCGGAGCCGCGGTATCGTCTCACCGGGCAGGCGCGCCCGGCCGGCCCGCGACGGCCGGTAAACCTCCTCCCACGAACGCTCCGGGCCCCTCGCCTCGGGCCCTTCCTCCTCTCGCGCCTCCTCCTTTTCCTCCTCGGGGAATTTCACGTCGAAAGTTTGGCGAAGCGAGAGCGAGAGCATGTTCTGCTCGGGGTAAACCGCGCCGCCGGCGACCATCCACGACTGGTCGATGTCGGGTCGGTAGCTGTGGGCCACGGTCGGGTTCACGATGTGGCGGACCACAGTGTCGCCGGGCGTGAAGATCCCGTAAACCTTGGTCGAGAGGGCCACCGACGTATCCCAAGTCCCGAGGAAGCGGTGGTTTCGGCCGAAGCGGTCGCGGTCGTACCAATAACCGTGGCCCGCGGCGCCGGGGTCGACGTGCAAATAACGCAGGAGGGAAAGGGGGCGCGACGCGGAAAGGTCCGCGGCGCCCTCTTTGAGTACCGAGCCCGCCTCCTCGAAGTCGTAGTAGTTTACCCAGCTCGCGTTGTATTGGTAATAGAAGCGCGTCTCGGCGAGTTCCTTGCGCGTGGCGTAAAAGTTCACGCGCGGGAAGGGGTCCTTCGTCCGTTGAATGAATTCGCGGTTAGGTTCGGCGACGACGGGGGGAAGCGAGAACGCCGTGGCCGGCGAGAGACCGCCTCTCCCCGCTTGGGCCTTCTCCTTCGTTTGGCGGGCGTCGAGCGACAGCTGGTAGTCGGTCCAGTTTTGGGAGACGTTGACGAACGACTCCATTTGCCGCTCGGTCCTAATTTCGAACTCCTCGTCGAAGAAGTCGTCGTACGCGGTGCTGTTGCGGAGGTCGAGGCGGACGAGCGCGGCGGCGTTGTCGGTGAAGTCCTGCCGATGCGAGGAGTAAATCTTCCACCACTCGACGGCCCGGTCGCGTTCGCGCATATGATTCGCGTAGAAGTTGTTGACCGTCGAGCGGCTGCCGTAAAGGTACACCAGGTTCGCGCCCTTGCGCCACCCCCTCTTGGAGTCGTAATCGAGAAGGAACGTCGCGTCCGAAAAATCGTTGATTACCCAATAGAAGCCGTTATTTACGATGAACTCCCCTCGCCGGTAGTAGCGGATATACGGCGGCAGGAAACCGGAGTGGCGGTCCTTCCGCAGCGAGA
This sequence comes from Candidatus Zixiibacteriota bacterium, assembly GCA_011773985.1. Lineage (GTDB taxonomy): Bacteria > RBG-13-66-14 > B26-G2 > WVWN01 > WVWN01 > WVWN01. The sequence continues at coordinate 86,335 of WVWN01000084.1, forward strand.
AGAAGTAATAGGGCGTCGCCGCCACCGGGACCCCACCCATGAATAGGACCGCCGGGCGGGCCACCACCTTATCCTCGACGTAGACCTTGAGGCGCGGCGACCAGAAGTGGTAGTGGGGTTGGCCGAGGTCGCACGTGGTGAACGAACCGCGCTGGGCCGCGACCGTCTTCTCCTCGATCTTCTTTATCCGCTGGCCGCTATAATAGCCCTGCGGCGATTCCGCGTCGCCGCGCAGGACGACGCCCTTCTCGGTCTCGAGGTCGTAGGACATCCGGATGCCCAGCAGCGTTTGCGTCGGGTCCGTGAGTTCGCAATACCCCTCCGCGACGATCAGGTCGCGCGCGGAAAAGAACCGCACGCGGTCCGCGGTGAGCGTCATATCGCTGTAAGAGACGCGGGCATCCCGGTGCAGCGAAACCGTATCTTCCTTGAGTAAATACTCGATGCGCCCTTCCTCCACGTCGACGGTAAAGCGCACCTCGTCCGGCTCGAGGGGCGGCTCCTCGAGCTCGGCGCGGGCCTCGTCCGCAGTGACGGGCTCGAGCGGCGCCTCGAGGCCCCGTTCTCCGCGCACCTTCGCCACCCACGCGTCGGCTTCGCGGCGTTCGGCCGCAAGTTCTTCCTCATCCCCCGGCCCGAAGTCCTTAAAAAAATCGCCGACCTCGCCGTCGTCGGGGTCTTCGAGCACCGTCGCCCTAGCCGCCGCGGCCGCGATAGTGAGTAAGAAAAAAGCCGACCACCTTATTTTAAATTGCCCAGCCAATGCTCGCGACGCCGCCGGAAACGGCCTCCGGGAAAACCTACTTCACGCGCAACAATATCCGCTCCCAACGTACCCGCCGCCAAAACTTATACCACTTCGTCAGGCGCACGTCCTCGCCGTCCAGCAGGACTTCGCCGCAGGCGTCGCAAATGTAGGCCGCGCGCGCGGGGCCCCTCGCGCCTCCCGCCCCGGCGAGCCGCGCGCGATAAAGGCGCGACACGCTCGAGCGGTGCTTGGGGCAGTACGACGGAACCCACGACCAATATACGAGGACCGCCCGCCCACGAATCAACGGCCGCGGCACGAAACCCCAGTGCCGGCTGTCGCGGCTGTCCGCGCGGCTATCTCCCATTACGAAATACGAGGCCGCGGGCACTTTAAACGGCCCGAATTCGTCCGCGGCGGGGCCGAGGACGTACGGCTCGGCCAACGGCCTGCCGTTTACGTGCACGTTGCCCGCTTTCCCCGTTACGACGTCGCCCGGCAGGCCCACGACACGCTTTACGAAGTCGCGCCGGGGAACGCGCCGCCGGTGAACGACGAGCTCGTACAACTCCCGGAACCATTTGCCCACGGTCATCTCGTTGTCCTGGTGGGGATACTTGAAGACGACGACGTCGCCGCGGGCCGGAGGCCGGAAGTGATAACTCAACTTCTCCACCACTACGTAGTCGCCTACGAGCAGCGCGAGTTTCATCGAACCGGAAGGGATTTTGAAGGCCTGGACGACGAAGGCGCGGAGCAGAAAGGCGACCACCACCGCGATGAGCAGCGCCTCGGCGTAGTCGCGGGCGATCGACTTCTTGCCGGGGGGACGGCGCCGGCGCGTCGCGGCGCGTTCGTCGCGCGCGGGAACCTTTTTTTCTTCGGTCAACGGCTAAGGCCTCTTACTCGCGTGATGCCGACGTAAAGAGCCGGGGCGAGGGCGGGGCCCGTACGCAGGGGCCGGCCCGCCCTCGGCGTCGAGGCGATTTGGTAGCGAGGCGCGCCGACTTCGCCCATAACCCTCGGCGGGTTTACTTTATTATCTTCGCCAGGAATTCGCGCAGGCGAACCGTTATCTGGCGGAGGCGGTTGCTTTCGATGAGGAGCGTTTGCCGGAGGATGCGGTGCTCGTAGAGCGGGTCCGCGGCGCAGACCGCGCGCAGGTCCGCGGCCGCGAGCTTCAAGAACTTTACGGGCGTCGCGGCCACCGCGGAGACGTAGTGCTCCTTGCCGTCCATAACCGCGTTCAACGCGAAGACGTCCCCCGGCCCCCACCGGAATAAAACCAGGCCACGCTTCTCCTCCACCTTCTTTATGTAATCCACCTTACCCCGGACGACGACGTAAAGGCCGTCCGCGGCCTTTCCCTCGACGACGACGTTCGCCCCTTTCTTCGCCTCGCCCGGGACGCAGCGCGAGGCCACCATCTCCAAACCCTTGCGCGGCAACGTGCTGAACAATTCGCACCGCGCGAGTATCTCGAGCCGCTCTTCCACCGCCGCCCCTAAAGTTTACCCATCTTGTAGTAACCTTCGATCTTCGCCGCGGTAACGCGGACGCGCTCGCAGAAGGCGAGGACGATCGCCCGGAGCAATTTGTTGGCCACGGGCATATCCTCGGCTATCAGGCGGTCGAACGCTTTGCGCTCGAGCCACAGCAGTCGACAGCGGCCGCGCGCGTAAACCGAGGCCGAGACGGGCGCCGACTCGATGAGCGACATCTCGCCGAAGAAATCGCCCTCGTCCAACAGCCGTATCTCCTCGGTCCCGGCGCCGGAGATCTCCGTCGTCACGGAACACTTGCCCGAGGCTATGAGGTAGAGCCTCTCGCCCGGGCTGCCCTCCGCGATTATCAGCCGGCCGTCCTCGTAGGTCCCCTCGTCCGCGGCGACGCGGACCATGTCGAGCTCCGCGTCGGAAAACTCGCCGAAGAGGCGGTTCTTCCTCAGCTCCTCGCGCGCGATCATCGCCCTCGCCGGTTAAGGCGGTTGAAGTCGGCGCGTATCAGTTCTCGAAGTTGTTTGTCCATAAACGCGCGGCCCCCGCCCAAAACCTTATAGTATGAATAGTATGAAAACTAGGCGTTTAAGTCAATCAAGGCGTTAAGAAAAGGCCCCCTACTCCGGGGGGCCGCCGGCGTCTCGGGAGGCGGGCGGCTGTTTGAAGAAAGGCCCCTCGAGGTAGCGGCGCTCGAGTTTCTTCGCCAATATCTTCAACGTCGCGGTCACGGGGACCGCGGCGAGGAAGCCGATGACGCCGAAGAAGCGGGCGCCGACGAGCATCGCGATCATCGCGACGACGGGGTGCAGGCCGACGCGGCGCCCCACCACGCGCGGCGCCAATATGTGGCCGTCGAATATGTTGACGACGACGTACAGCAGCAGCGCCCAAAGGAGGCGCGTCATCACGTCCGGCCCCATCAGGATGACGATAACGGCGGGGAGGGCGCCGATGTAGGTGCCGACGTACGGGACCATGTTCGCGATGCCGGCGAATATCCCCAAAAGGAGGGCGTACTCGACGCCGATGATGGTGAGGCCGACGGCGACGAACGAGGCCTCCGCGGCCGAGACGATGAACTGGCCCCGGATGAAGCCGGCGAGGACGCGGTCGATCTCGGCGTAGGTCTCGACGGCGTCTTCGACGAAGCGGCGCGGGATGCGCTCGCGGACCCAGCGTTTTATCTTGGGCATGTCGCGGAGGAGGTAGAAGGTGAAGATGGGCGTTATGATGATGTTGATGATATGCGTCGCGAGCTTGGAGAGGGAGGTGACGAACTCGAGCGCCCGTTTTAAGAGGGCCTCGAAGAGGCCCTGCGCGTGGCCTATGAGGTCGTCGATGAGGGGCTTGACGTAGGGCGAGGGCTCGTATTCTTCCAGCTCGACGAGCCACTCGCTGGCGCGGGCGAAGCCGTCCTCGAGGCGGCCCGGGAGGTAGCCGAACGTCGCGACGAGCTTGCTTATCTGGCCGATTATGGGGGGGACGACGGCGAGGAGGACCGCGGCGACGGCCATTAGCGCGGCGAGGATGAGGACGAAGGCCGCGAGGCCGCGCGGGACGCCGCGGTCCGCGAGGCGGCCGACTATGGGGGACAACAGGTAGGCGATGACGAACGCGGCGACGAAGGGGAACAAGAGCTTCCAGATGATGGAGAAGAACCAGACGACGGCCAGGCCGGCGACGAAGTAGCCGAGGCCGCGCGCCCAGGGGACGCGCATGCCGAAGGCCACGACGACGACGAGCAGGGCGAGGAAGAGCGGCGTCAGGACGTTGGTGACGGCGGCGAGGTACTGCCAGACGAGGAGGGCGAGGAGGACGAGGAGCAGGACGCCCCGGAATATCTCGTCGTATTTGCCGGTGAACTTCGCCATAATTGCGGTTAAAAAGCGGGCGTCAGGTACGGCGACCCGACGCCGTCGCATGAGCGGGCGAAGGGATTCGAACCCTCGACGTCAAGCTTGGGAAGCTTGCATTCTGCCCCTGAATTACGCCCGCGCTATTTACTTTTTTATATATAACATAATTGCGGCGCGAGGGCAAAGCAAAAGGGCGGGGCGCGGCCGGGATTTTTTTCTTGGTTAATTAAATTTTTATACCGCGGCGCGTCGGTTTATGCTATCGTGTTTCCGGGACGGTGGCAGGAGAAATGAAGGAAAAAGAAGGCCCGAGGCGCAACTAGCTCGTTGACAACTTAAGAGCTACGCTTCGGGCCTTTTTATGGCGCGGCCCATAGGTTAAGGGAGCTACGATGAGCAAAAAAAACTGGATCATACTCCTGATTGTAGTCACTGCCGGATTATTGATTATATGTTGTATCTTGGCGATTATATTTGGTTC